>JAFABB010000059.1 GCA_023426245.1 Bacillota bacterium | reverse complement strand
CGCGGATTAAATCCCGATGTTTATAATATTTCTCATGTAGTTTGGCCATATGTAATGTGTATTCTCCTTTTTTCCAGCCTTTTTATTATACTTTTTTTGAAGTTTACACACCATATGGTAAACCACCAGGAGGGAAATTCGAGGTAACTTTCGGGGAATCTTGGATTCGCCATTGAGACATAGAGGTAAGCATTGGCATGGACAAGTTAACAAAAGGACCCCCTTTGAACGGCAAAAGTGCATTGTTGTTTCATCGAGTTTCAAAATGTATTATGATTGAATTAGATTACGGATGGAGGTATTGGTGATGGACAAATATCATATGAGAAAGCAAGAACGGCAAATTACAGATGAAAATGAGTTGCAGGAAATTTTATTTCAGGGGAAGTTTGCGGTAATATCGGTCTGTAGAAATGACGAACCTTATATTGTGACGTTGAGCTATGGTTTTGACAAGGCTGGGAAGGCGTTATATTTTCATACCGGACCGCAGGGACTGAAAATGGATTTCCTGAGACAAAATGCGAATGTCTGTGCCACGATTATCGAGGATAGGGGCTATAAAAAAGGAGAATGCGGACATGAATATCGATCCGTTGTGATCTTCGGAAAAATGAAAATCCTTGAGGACCTTGAAGAGAAAAAGCACGGCATGGAAGTCCTTTTAGGTCATTTAGAGGAGAATCCGGACCCGATGAAAGAAAGAAATTTAAAACATGATCAAGTGTATCAAAAGATTGCCGTTTTAAAACTGGAAATCGACGAAATAACCGGGAAAAAGGGACAATGAGAACGTGAATGGATATTTTGGTTAAGGAGATTTCACGTTACGGGTCGGACTCATAAAAGAACACGGCAGACCCACCAGGCATTTCCCGCAAACATCGGTCAGGCCCATTTTTGAATGGACATCGGCATTTTTAAGGCACATCTCATAACAGAGAAAGCGGTCAAATGCTGTAGCGGTTAATGAACCGGTTACGCATCGTTCCACGCATTTTTTGCAGGAGCCGTTATATTTATATAAGCAGTTCTCCTGGGCGCGTTTAGGAGTCGGGGAGAGTTTCAAATCGGTTACAATGGTACCCAGGCGTCCGCAACAGCCTTTTTCGGTAATGAGCATATGATTCACGCCAAATGTACCGAGGCCGGCAATAAAAGCAACATGGCGATGGGACCAGTCGCTGATCAGTTTGTTCGGGTCGAAGTTATGGGTGGCCGGGATGATGGCGGTATGGTATCCTTTTTTCAACAATTGTTCATGAATGAAGGTATTCAGATCCGAGATCAGCTGGTTGGTTTCGATATAGGCCAAAGCCCACTCCCGGGAAGAATGGGTGTTTTCGATGTTACTGGTCACCGTACCCTGAATAAAGGGAATAAAGTAGGCAATCACCGATTGAGCATCCGGCAAAAGTTCGGCCGGCAAAGCATGGCTTGGACTGATGATTTCTTTTAGTTTGAGGAATAGCTCATCCCTGGCATCGGCGAAAGAAATGAGCGGTTCTTGCCAAGTCGTTGAAGTCTGTTTAAGTTTGGGGTAGGACTTGATATAATCCTTGATTAAACGGCGGATATAGTATTTCATGAGTTATCCCTAATGAGTTTCTATGGCTATAAGAATATAGGTTTTTTTGTAATTGGTCAAGAGCTAGAATGGAAGTGCTGAAATTTTGGAAATGAAACCGGGAGCCATAAAGAAAAATACGGTGAAGTATCGAATGATGGAAGATTTTATGATATGATTTGAAATACAAGGATATTGCATTTAAATTTGCAGGCAAAGAGAGATTTCAATGCAGAATAAAAAAATGGCTTACTTGTACTTAGTGATTACAACCAGCGCCTGGGGTAGTTTATATGTAGTGGGCAAGTTTGTTCTGGATAAAGTTCCCCCGTTCACAGTGCTGTTTTTTCGTTATTTTCTAGCGGGATTCGCGCTATTCCCGATATTGAAATTCACCCGGGCCCACGCTAAAAAACCGGTAAAGATCGAGCGGGCCGATTATAAATATTTATTGTTGATGGGATTCTTGGGTTATTTTCTGTCGGTAGGCTCGCAGTTACTGGGAACCAAGTTATCCAATGCTTCACTGGCATCCCTTATCAACTCCATGAATCCGGTATTTATCATTATTTTTGCAGCTTTTATTTTGAAAGAAAAATTGACTTTTCGGAAAGTAGCTGCGGTTACGGCTGCTATTGGCGGCACCTATATTATTTTGGGCGGAGGCAGTAAAAGCCTTCATTGGGCTGGTATCGTGATCTCGTTTATATCGGTTATAACCTGGTCTTTAATGAGCGTGTTGGTTCGCAAGATTACTCAAAAGTATGACTCCTTGACCGTCACTGCTTATGGAATGTTGATTGCTATGTTTTTTACTCTTCCGGCAGCCGGTTATGAACTTTACCGCACGCCTGATGTTAACTTACTGCAAGGCCCCATTATTCTATCCCTTTTGTATATGGGGTTGGTTTGCACAGCATTGCCGCATTTTTTGTGGAACACCAGTCTTTCCATGATCGAAGCGGGAACATGTTCGCTTTTTTATCCCCTGCAGCCGATAGTTTCGGTATTATTGGGAGGCGTTTTTTTGGGAGAACGGCTTAGTGTTTATTTTATCAGCGGGGCAGTTTTAATCGTTTTTGGTGTTTTGATTGGGTTGGTTGGCGCGCGTCCAGGTACGCAAGGGGCCGTTGCCGATTAGCATGTTCATAAAAATATTCTCGGAACTAAAAAGAGGCTCATTTTGTAGCCTCTTCATTCATTGAAAGCTATATTTGTGACATTTTCTCAAAGAAGCGCAGCGACTCTTTGAGGTTTTTTATCGCCTTGTGAGGCCAATAGATCCGGATTTGACAGTTCCTTTCGTACCCGCAGAAAGTGTTGGCTATTAGGGCTGCCCGTTCCGTGGATTTGTTGGCGTAAAGAATGATCCAATTGACTTTTAACTTTGGTAAGGCGGGCGCGCTCGGCGGATACTATGGATAAGGCTTTATCAAACCGGTCGACGGAACCTTTGGGGTTATTGACCAGATCGATGGTTTGGGTACCTAAAGCCGGGCAATCAAATTGCCTGGAAATACTGGCATATTGACTGTCATGTTTGATTACAGCATTCAAAGAAGCTGTTTTGAATTGTTTGGGCCACTCAATTTTGAAATTTTTAAGGGGTGTTTCGCTATAATTGTTAATATCGGGGACCACGGTTTCGGCTGTAAGTGTTGGTCCACCATCAACATCCTGCCCTCCGATGGCTCCGACATCCGTATTGGAAAAGGCGCGGTTTTGATATAATTTGAAAATATAGTCGGCCCCCGCTCCTTGTTTAACATAATCATTTACAAAGGCATCGACACTTTTGTAGCTGGACACGTGACCAAGGGCATCATCCAAGGTTTCAGTGGGATTGGCGGACAAATCAGCCAATAAATCTCTGATACCGCCGCTATGGCCATTGGATTTGATGTTATCATGGAGATAACGTACTGCCAATGTAGCAGCGGAGTAGTGATCGCTATCATCTTTCCAGGTTTTATTGGTCCCGTCTCCAAAATCTTTTTGAAGGGCAATGGCGCCGGCCATTCCGCCTCCGTTATTGTTCAAGCTGGTGGCTATTCTCTCATCGGCTCCAGGCAAAAATTCGGCTACTCCTTCTTTGAACCATGAGGGAAGAGAAGCATAATTCATGGTTCTTCCCATGACCACATGCACCATTTCATGAGCGATGACCCGGTCATCATACTGGGGGGCTAGCCCTCCGTTGGGCAAAGTAGCGGGAAGGGCTGCTTTGGCATTGATGTGAAGGGTTTGAGTGGCGGCCTTCCCGGTATCGTCGGTTCGATAATCAATGGCCGCCAAATACGTCGGGTTTGATTGTTCAAGAACGACATTTAAAACTGAGCCGTCGCCGGTTAAACCATAACGCTTTTCCACCAAATTCTCCGAAGCTTCGAACCAATCGCTTTTTAACGATTGAACAATGTCGGCGTCATCGGGCTTAATTCCTTTCACGAGGCTGGTTCCGGAACGGGAAATGATCTGATTGGTTTGATCGATATTTTGATTGATCCGGGATATTTTTTCTTGCATAGCCCGCCTCTGTTCAAGGGTGGAGTTCTTCTGGCTGGCCTGAACGGCTAACTCTTTACCGGATTCCAAAGCGGCTTGTATTTTATTCAATGCCTCATCCGAAGTTTGCACTTTTGAAATCGCATGTTGCATCATTCTCGATATTTGAGCACTTTGGTGGCTATTGGATACTGCCTCCGAAACATTTCTTTTTAAAGAAAAATGATCCATTGGAGACAGTTGATCAAGTTTTGACGATGGTTTTTGATTATGTTCACTTACTGACAGTTCCCCCGCATTGATTGGGGTCATGTTTTTAAGTGAAGCGGTATCCAGCGATTGCATTTCAACTTTCAGTTCAATCGCCCCCTTTCAACAATCATGGAAAATCTATACGCAATCTGGCTTCAGTGTACCGTCAAAAAACCTTTCGAACCGATTTTTTGACGGGAATGGGTATACCATATATTTCGGCAGATTCTAATTTTAAGTTTAATTTTATATCAAAACTGATATTTTGACCATCCTTTGAGTGAATGACGCCGCTGCCTGAATAAGTGACCTGCCCGTTCGCTGAAACGACGTGAGTCCTGTGCATCTGAATATTGTAACTTTGTTTCGAAAAGGGGTGATTCCTTTTCAGCGAAATTTGGACTTTTTGAATCAACATTTTCAATTTTTCCATAGAGTCTTTGGATGGTGGGGGTAGTAGGTAAGCTGCTGTTGAAGAATTTTCTCCACTCATCGACAGGAATAAATTCCGCAAAAAGTGATATTTAAGGCCATCGTCAAGTGAAAGATCCTGAATTGCGACAGGATCCGGGAGAGGGGAATTGTTTTGGGTCTGTTCCCGCTCAAGAGTACTTAATGCCGTTTGTGAAAAACTCAACTTGTCCAGGGGGAGATTAGGATTTTTGATATTCTTGTGCTCCGGCTGGCTGAGATGAGCTGGATTGGGGGAAAAGGCATCTTTGGGTGGTATGGTTGAAATTTTAGTGAATGGAAGTTTCTCATCAGAAATTGAATGAGACATTTTCATGGTTTTCCCTCCTTGTGGGTCTCTTTACCAACACTCCTTGTCAGCAATAAAAGCTATAATTTTACATAATAATTATTGAATAATTCTCCAAAGATTTCCAGCCTGATATTGGGGAAATTCTGATGAAAAATGGGGAAAAAGGGTGATTTTCCGGAATTGTTTGCTGAAATATCATATTTACATGTGATTTGAAATATTTTCTGAATCAGTTATAAAAACGCCAGGTATTTGGCAAGAAGCTTTCAGTCATGCAATTCCCGGTATATTTTATTCAGTAAAATTCCACTCATGTCGTGACTGTATTCCCAGATCATGAGGCCGCCCAGCTGATTGGCACGAATATACATTGTTTTATATGCTAGGGATTCTTCGTCCTCATAAGTGATGAAGGTATCTCCATTCCATAAATAGGGCGCTTTGGCCTGGTCATCCCAACGGCGTAAAAAACCGTTGCGGTTGATATAGTTCCGGACCAGGTTTTGATAACTGTAACTTTTACATTCTCCGGTGGCTGCTTGATTGCGCCCGTTATTTGCATTGACTACCCCACTCCAGCCATATCCGTAAAATGCGGCGCCTAGGATAAGTTTTTCCGGTGGCACACCGGCTTCCAGGTAGCGTTTGACACCCAAATCTGCACTTAGGGAGGATGGATCTTCGGACACCGGATAAAGGTTGGTGTGAAGACCTGTGAAACGTTCCCATTTACCATGGAAATCGTATGTCATTAAATTGATATAATCAACCAGGGGAGTGAGCTTTTCGAGCTCGACCGCGTTGATATAGAAGGGACTGATGTTGGCGGCAAATGTTAAAAGGTAAGCTTTATGGTCTTTTTTTCCTCTTTGGTTGAGCGTCTCTCTGAGGGTCTGCATGAGCAGGGTAAAGTTTTCTTTGTCTTCCGGTAATCCTTTTTGACCGCCACTGCCGATAACCGGGAATTCCCAATCAATGTCCACTCCGTCCAACCGATGGCGCCGCAAGAAACGGGCTACGCTTTTTGCGAATTTGATACGGGATTCATCGTTCATCGCTATGGCTGATAATCCTTTTTCCTCCCATCCGCCGATGGAAATGAGAATTTTTAACTCTTGATTGGTTTTTTTCATTTTTTTAACAGCGCGAAGTTGGGCTGGTTCGATACTATCCTTGATTTCTCCGTCGGCGATCCCGGCAAAAGCCAGATTGATGTGGGTGAGCTTTTGAACCTCGATATCCTTCGCCTGCCACTTTTTCCAAAGCGGCAGGTAACTTATAATTTTATAGGTTTTGGGAGTGGAGACTGCAAAGATTGTATGGATAGCGATTGAACAAAATATCATCAATAATAAGAGCATCATTAATTTTTTGCCGAGTTGGATGGAAGTATTGTTCACGACAGTTTTTCTCCGTAGTTTAGCGGTATTGATTTCAAGCTTTCTAAAACCCAATCACTTAATGAGTATAGTCTTGGATTTTAACGGGCTAGATTCTTGATAACGATCGATAATACCTGCTAAAATGATGTTTGAAAATATAGGAAATACCCGAGAGATTACTGTCATGAAAACTTTTTGGAAGGCCGATAATAAAACCGATATCCGAAATTGTTCTCCGAGGGACTTTAGGATACAACTTTCAATACGATGGTCTTAAATACAATATACTCTCAAATTAAGCGATACGGGTATGTGGAATTGTAATTTTCGCGGACCCTGGTTTTCCCTCAAACCTGGGTGAGTGGGCAACGGTTATACTGCTTAAAATGATTTCCCGGGTGCCGGTTTTGGAATTGGTACGTAATTCCGCCCTGGGAACGACGACGGTCAGTTCATAAGGCGGGCCGTTAAGGGGTATTTCACGGGAGACTTTGATTTCTTGCCCGAATATTTTGATGGTTACGGTGTCTAAAGTAGTACTGCTTTTAGCACTTGTACGATGATTTCCAAACCGGGTCCATAAGCAGGATAGGAAATGCCAGATATTTTTCCAAAACATGCTTCATACCTCCGATACTTTATTGTATGCCATGGGAATGCTTTAGGTCTATCATTTAAGGAAGAATCATTGCCAAGAGGAGAGGTTAAAAGTTGCTGTTTTTAAAAAACCCGATGAAAAGGTTTTTGATTCGCTTGATTCTGTATCTAGTCTGTTTTTTCTTATTTTATGGGCTGCCTTGGCACGCAATATCCGGAGGCCCGGTTTTATGTCCTTTTCAAAGAGTTTTTGGAGCGCCTTGCTTAGGCTGCGGGATGACCAGGGCATTTTGGCAGATTGTCCATGGGAATTTCAGGGCTGCTTTTACGTTAAATGCCTTATCCTTTTTATTTTTTCCAACCTTTGTTTTTTTGATTTTTTTTGATATTTACCAGGGAACAAAGAACTATTTACGTTTTCATAAAAAGAGTCATTAAGGGAATTTAATTTTAGAGAGGTTATCATGAAAATTGCAGTTATTTACGGTAGTCCCCGTAACGGTGTAACCTACGAAGCGGTTCAAATCGTCAAAAAAGAATTACAAATCCAAGGGGATGTACAATTTACAGAGTTTCATCTTCCGCAGGATATGCCGAATTTTTGCAAGGGATGCTTCAATTGCTTTCAAAAAGGAGAAGCGAAATGTCCGGACAACCGGTATATTCAACCTATTTTGATGGCCATGAGCAGTGCCGACGGATTCATTATCAGTACTCCCGTTTATGCACTGCAGATTTCAGGGGGGCTAAAAGCTTTTTTTGATCATATGGCTTTTTGCTTTTTAAACCACCGGCCACGGTTCTTTCGCCAAAAAGCATTCATCGTTTCTACTACAGCTGGCGCCGGTACCGGAAGCTGCAATCGGTATATCAAGAAAAACCTGTCTTTCTGGGGGATCCGTAAAATCTATGCAATAGGAGGAGCAATGCAGGCGATAGATTGGAATGAGGTACCTACCTCAATAAAATATAAAACAACGCGGGATTTGAAAAGAGTCGCTCTGCGATTCGGAAGAGATGTCAAATCGGGTAAAGTATATGCACCCTCATTATTACAAACCATGATGTTTTATATTAGCAGGTTGATCATATCCAGCTATGGTCATACCATTCCTGATCGGGAGTACTGGCAGCAACAAGGCTGGCTAGATAAAAAGTTGAGTTATTTTTATCAGCCGGCAAAACCTAGCTTTATCAATAAAGCCATTGCCAGGGTTGGGGTTTTTGTTTTTAGAAAAATGGTTCTCGTTAAGCCGGGGGTTGGGTAAGCATATGTTCGGTAACTATTTGCACATTATTTTCAGCTCGGTGGCAATTTACCTTTTTATTATCGCTGCCATCCGTTTGTTCGGGAAAAAAGAATTATCCCAGTTGTCGATTGTGGATTTGGTATTAATCCTGTTGATCAGTAATGCAGTCCAAAATGCCATGGTTGGGAAAGATACCTCATTAACGGGAGGTCTCGTTGCTGCCAGCGCTTTATTTTTGGCAAATTTTTTGCTTAAATTTATTTTTTACCGCTTTCCCAAACTGGAACGATTCATTCAAGGGGAAGCCTTGTTATTGATATATAAAGGGAAACTGAATAAAGCCAATATCCAAAAATCTAAAATTACCTTGGATGAAATCAAGGAGGCCATTCGGGAACACGGAGTGGCGACCATCGAGGAAGTTGATTTGGCTGTACTTGAAATGGACGGAAACATCAGTATTCTTTCGCATGAATTTAAGCAGCAAACGAGTAGAAAAAGAAAACCGCGTCATCCCTTATTCAATAGCACTCAGAATTAGCCGCAGTCACGGTTAAGCTTTCGGACCATTAGCAACACTGTTGAAAAGACTCAAAAGATGAAGGGCTATCCTGTTGGTTTTTGAAGCGGGAAAATAACAAACAAACGGTATGATAAGGAAAGAATTTATAGGTTTTTCTATTGAATAACCTTTTAAGATGATTTATAGTATATATTTGGCAAGGAATTTACGGTTTTTTACCGGCAAATGGAATGGTTTGACTCTAAAAGTTCATGGGGACTTTGATGTACTTAGAAAGGATGTTTTCTATTGAAACTAGGAATTGTCGGACTACCGAATGTAGGAAAAAGCACTTTGTTTAATGCGATTACCAAGGCTGGTGCTGAAAGTGCCAACTATCCGTTTTGTACGATTGAACCGAATGTAGGAATCGTTTCCGTTCCTGACGAACGTCTTCAGAAACTGGCCGAAATGTACGACCCGGAAAAGATAACCCCGACAGCAATCGAGTTTGTGGATATTGCAGGCCTGGTTAAAGGGGCCAGTAGAGGAGAGGGGCTCGGGAATAAGTTCCTGGCTCATATCCGTGAAGTGGATGCCATCGTTGAGGTGGTACGTTGTTTTGAAGACCCGAATATTGTTCATGTTGACGGTTCGGTTGGCCCAAAACGGGATGTAGAGACCATTAACCTGGAATTGATTTTCGCGGACTTGGAAACTTTGGAAAAACGAATGGACAAGACCTCCAAAATGCTGAAAGTCCAGGATGCCAGATTGAGAGCTCAATATGAGACGGAAATGGAGATTTATGGCCGTGTTAAGGCTGGATTGGAAAGTGGATTGCCGGTCAGAGCTCTTCAATTCACCCAAGAAGAGAAAGATATTATTCGCGAGGCTTTTTTGCTCACGGATAAACCAATCATTTATGCTGCCAATGTAGGGGAAGATGATTTGGAAAATGCCGGGACCGGAAATCCTTTGGTTAAAGAATTAGAGGCGCTGGTTAAAGTGGAAGGAGCAGAGATGGTGGTCACTTCCGCCCGTATTGAAGAAGAAATCGCCGAACTGGATGAAGCCGAAAGAAAAGAATACTTGAAGGAATTAGGCATCGAGGAGTCCGGTTTAGACAAATTGATTAAAAAAAGTTATGGACTCCTTGGGTTAATCAGTTTTTTAACTGCCGGAAAGCCTGAAGTCAGAGCCTGGACGATTACCAAAGGAACGAAAGCCCCTCAGGCGGCCGGTAAGATCCATTCCGATATTGAGAGGGGTTTTATTCGAGCGGAGATTGTAAGTTTTAACGACCTTATGGCCTGTGGTTCATATAATGTAGCCAAGGAAAAGGGTTTGGTACGACAAGAAGGCAAAGATTATATCATGCAGGACGGAGATGTAACGTTATTTCGTTTTAATGTTTGAATCGGTTCACCCAATTTACAAAACCTTTTTCGATGAGCTGTCTATCAGAAATTTCTTTTCGCACCGGTAAATTTCGAAGGTTCCTGGATGGAGCTAAAGAAATGACGGGTGTTTTGAACCTCGATCCGGCAAGTTTAAATGTGACTAAGTTTTTGAAGTTACTTGCCGGATTTAAGTTGAAGTGAGCAGAAATTTTTGTAGATAGCTTTTTCATTGCAAAAAATAATTTGTTATCGATGATCACTTGTGACAATCATCATGATAGTAAACGGTTCTCCGCAGGAGACCGGGCATTTGCCATTTGTTTACAGGGAATAAATAATTCCTTAATAATCCCCTTGGAAGAACAAGCGGTTTTTGCAAGGAAATGACGGATTGGGTTACCGTCGATTAATTGTCACCAAATCAACACCAATATTGCCAGCAATAAAAAAATTTAACGTTCAAATGCTTACGATAAGCTCATAATGACAAGCAACCCGATCATATATTTTATTAATGTTTTGCAACTGTTTTGTAAAAGATCTGTAATATTCGGGACGAAGATTTTACTCTTGCTGGGCTATTTAAAAGAATGATATGATTCGATTGAGCAGATGCTCAGATGTAAAAATATATAGGAGGGATTTTGTTGAAAAAAGTTTTAGTATTAGCAATGGTTTTAGTCGTGCTGCTAGTTGGCGTGGCTGTCAATGCAGCAAAACCGATCAATATCGGTTGCGTGATTTACAAATTTGACGATACTTTCATGACCGGTGTTCGGATGAACATTCAAGCCGCTGTGAAAGAAGTCAAAGGCGCAAAAATTGATATCGTTGATGCACAGAATTCCCAGGCCACCTGTAATGACAAAGTTGACCTCTTCATCACCAAGAAGGTCAGCGCAATGGCAATTAACCCGGTTGACCGTGCAGCTTGCGGCGTTATCATCGACAAAGCCAAAAAAGCTAATATTCCTTTAGTATTATTCAACCGTGAACCGTTCAAAGAAGATATGGCCAAATGGAACAAAGTTTACTATGTTGGCGCGATTGCCGAACAATCCGGCACTATGGAAGGCCAATTAGTAATCGATTACTTCAAAGCCCATCCGACTCAAGACGGTGTTATCTATTATGCAATGCTGAAGGGCGAACCCGGTCATCAGGATGCTGAACTCCGGACCAAATTCTCTATCAAAGCTATTACCGATGCTGGTTTCAAAGTAGAAAAAGTTGCTGAAGATACCGGTATGTGGGATCGCGTGAAAGGTCAAGAGAAAATGGCTGCATTTTTAGCAACAGGCAAACGGATTGACGTTGTTCTTGCTAACAATGACGATATGGCTCTTGGCGCTATTGAAGCTTTAAAAGCCGCTGGTTATTTCAAAGGCGACAAATATATGCCGGTTGTTGGTGTTGATGCAACTGCTCCTGCTCTTCAAGCTCTTCAAGACGGCACCCTGCTCGGAACCGTTTTGAATGATGCCAAGAATCAAGGTAAAGTTACTGCTAAACTTGCTATGGTATTATCTCAAGGTAAAACCCCGACTGAAGCCAACATTGGCTACAAAATCACCGATGGCAAATATGTTTGGGTACCATACAAACCCATCACCAAAGCCAATATGAAAGATGCTCAATAAATCTTTCATCACCAATTTTTGAAAAAGCAGGGGAGCAGTCATGCTTGATTTTGCTCCCCTGTTTTCTGACTATCCTGAAGATTATCAAAATGGGATTTTTCAAAATCATGGATGTTCTTATTTCTTTCTCATAAAGATAATGATTGAAATTGTTCCTATCTTAATTTGGGATTCTATCTGATTCCATTGTCACGATTTTGACCGCAGGGGGCATTGCAATGAGTGAAAAAGTTTTTTTGCTTGAAATGAATAATATTTCAAAGGAATTTCCAGGTGTTAAAGCTCTTGATAACGTAACTTTACATGTACGTCCCGGTACTGTACATGCACTCATGGGTGAAAACGGCGCCGGTAAATCCACATTGATGAAATGTCTTTTTGGGATCTATAAACAAGATTCCGGGGATATATTGCTAAACGGTGAAAAAATTGAGATTGAAAATTCAAAGATCGCTTTAGATAACGGTATTTCCATGATTCATCAGGAACTGCACCCGGTACCATATCGAAACGTTATGGAAAACATTTGGCTGGGTCGTTTCCCATTGAAAAAATTCGGGCCTTTTCAATTGATCGATCATAAAAAAATGTATCAGGATACCGAAGAGCTTTTTAAAAGTCTAGAAATGAATATTAACCCCGCTACGGTTGTGGGCAATATGTCTGTTTCCAAAGTGCAATCCATGGAAATTGCTAAAGCGGTTTCCTATAATTCCAAAGTTATCATTATGGATGAACCGACCTCTTCCCTAACAGAAAATGAAGTGGATCATTTGTTTAAGATTATTCGGGAACTCAAGAGCCGTGGTGTTGCAATTATTTACATCTCTCACAAAATCGAGGAAATTTTGCAAATCTCCGATGAAGTTACGATTATGAGGGATGGACAGCTCGTTGGCACCTGGTCTGCAGCAGAAATGACTACTGACTTAATAATTTCCAGAATGGTGGGACGTGATTTAACCCATCGTTTCCCCGAACGCAGCAATGTACCGGGAGAAGTAATTTTGAAAGTTGAGGCACTCACTTCGCCTTCATCAAAATCATTCAGAGATATTTCTTTTGAACTCCGTAGAGGTGAGATTTTGGGGGTCGGCGGTTTGGTCGGCGCCCAACGTACCGAGTTAATTGAGGCTTTATTTGGATTGAGAGCAATTGCCTCCGGTAATATTTATCTGGATGGAAAACAGGTTACGATAAAATCGCCGGAAGAAGCCAAAAAATATAAGTTGGCATTGTTAACTGAAGATCGGCGCGTATCGGGAATTTTTGGCGCGCTGTCGGTGATGGAGAACACTTTGATTGCCAATTTAGCCCGCTATATCCGGTATGGTTTGCTGAGCAGTAAGAAGAGAAAAGCGGATACCGATAAGACTGTCGCTCAACTTAAGGTAAAGACTCCATCCGTAAAGACACTGATTAAAGATTTATCCGGCGGCAACCAGCAAAAAGTATTATTTGGAAGATGGCTGCTTACGGAACCTGATATTTTACTACTTGACGAACCGACCCGGGGTATTGATGTCGGGGCAAAATACGAAATTTATACACTTATTGCGGATTTGGCAAAACAGGGCAAAAGTATTATTATGATTACATCCGAGATGCCTGAATTAATTGGAATGTCCGACCGGATCATGGTCATGTGTGAAGGACGCCTCTCCGGTTTCGTTGATGGAAAAAGTGCGACACAAGAAGAGATTATGCGTTTGGCCGCTAAGTTTATCGCTTAATTGAAGGAGGGTTTCAACTTATGGATTTCAAAAGGATCTTAAAATATCTCAGCGATCATGCAATTTATTTTGTATTAGTGCTTTTGGTGGTTGTTATTGCATTCATTGATTCCAGCTTTCTATCTCTGACTTGCCTTCGTGATATTTTGCTTCAATCTTCAACCCGTATTATTATTGCCATGGGTGCCTTTTTTGCAATATTGATTGCGGGCTGTGATCTTTCCGCCGGACGTATGGTGGGTTTTGGTGCGGTTATCGCCGCTTCAATGTTACAAGCACCCACTTACTTACGGCTGTTTTATCCGAATATGCCGCAACTTCCCTTATTGTTACCAATTTTAATTGCTATCCTTGTCGGTATATTGTTTGGCATGTTTAATGGATTTGCAGTCGCTAAATTGGGCTTGCCCCCATTTATTGCGACTTTAGGCTCCATGGTAATCATCTACGGTATTAATTCAATCTATTTTGATATGCCGCCTAACAGTTCGCAACCTATCGGCGGCCTGCGGGCAGATTTTACAGAACTAGGCACCGGCGCTATCGGTCCTCAAGCTTTTTCCATTCCGTATATTTTGATTATTGCAATCATTATCGCCTTTTTGATGTTCGTATTGATGAATAAGACCCGTTTCGGCAAAAACTGCTATGCTATCGGCGGAAATATTAATGCCGCTAAAGTTTCCGGTATTAATGTATCCCGGCATATACTGGCAATGTTCACTATCGCCGGTGGTTTATTCGCTTTGGGCGGTGTGCTTGAAGCGGCCAGAACAGGCGGCGCTACCAATAACTATGGCAATGGTTATGAGTTTGATGCTATTACAGCTTGTGTTGTCGGCGGAGTTTCCACGACAGGCGGTATTGGAACCATTCAAGGAATATTAGCCGGCGTATTTATTCTTACCATTATCAACTACGGACTCACTTTTATCGGGCTTAATCCTTACTGGCAGCAAATTATTAAAGGCTTAATCATTATATTTGCAGTTGCTGTCGATATCCGGAAATATTTAACCAAGAAATAAAAAAAGCGCAAACAACTATATAGAGAACTAATGTATGGGGGAACCGGGGTAATTCTAAAAATTGGTTCCCCTTTATTTCACTGGATTTCTTGTGAGGGATAAAATTATAATATTTAAAAGAGGTGATCCTAATGGGGAGCAGAGGTAAGAATTATCAGGCTCAAGGGACATCTAAGACAAAACCCAGTTTAACGAGATACATCGAAGCTATACCCGGATATTCGAATATGATGAAGATAATATGTAAAATATCCATACGACGCAGGCTTATTCTCTCTTTTTTGGCACTATCCATTATCCCTATTGCCTTTATAGGGTATTTAGCTTATCAATCTTCAAAAAATGCAATAATCAGCAAGATCGCCACTTATTCTCAGGAAAGCTTGATTCAGGCCTCCATGAGTCTTCAATTGGCTCTTAAAAAATATCAGGATTTATCGTTACAACTAATCGTAGACAGTGAAAAGAACCATGCGATCGTGTCTTTTATCAATAACGGTTCAGAAGCCGAGCAATTAAAGGAGTTGTTGCGAACCACTGCAGCGATGGATGAAAATATACGTTCAATCTTTATTGGCTCCTTGAGTGACGATTCTTGTATAGGGGCTGGTTTTGAAGATCCCCATAATAATAATCTTTTTGGCAAACTTAAGCAAACAACCGCTTTTAAAGAGATTCTCCGGTCTGATAATCAAATATATTGGGGAATTTACGAAAAAGATGTTGTCATGCTCAGAGTTATTAACAATTTTACCACGGGTAATCCGATTGGGGTTTATGGTGTTGTCTTTTTTGGCTATCAACTCACCAAACGAATGAGTCCGGCCCGGTATGATACTGCTAATGCGTCGGTCCGGGATCTTCCTTATACGGTGATTGTAAAGGCAAATGGGGAAATCTTAACTTCACCCAATGTAGACGACGTTGGAGTAAAGGTCAGCGAATTATTACATAATCAAAGTAAAAAGAAAATTTTAGGACAAAATCTGGATCAAAAAGGGCTTTTTTATGATAAAATTCATAACCAAAATGTCTTAATAACCTATCATAAAATGAAGGATACCGGTTGGTATCTGATGGGTATTTCTTTAAATTCTTATTTATATAAGGAAACGAATTCGGTAGGTTGGTTTACATTTTTATTAGGGATTATTATCAGCATAATTGCGATAACCGTTTCGTTGTTGGTTTCTCTGAGTATTTCCATTCCTTTAGACAAGATGAAAAATGGAATGAAAAAAGCCGAAAATGGGAATTTGGTGGTACGAGTCGACATCAATACGCAGGATGAATTAGCTGAAGTGGGGAATAGCTTTAACAGCATGCTTGAAAAAATCGCCGCTTTAATTATTGAAACCAAGAAAGCGATTGCCCAAATTTTAGACCAAAGTACCGTTTTGGAAGATAGTTCAAATCAATCGGCGCAAACGGCTGAAAACATCGCTGTGGCCATGGACCAAATTTCGCACGGAACCATGGAGCAAACGCGCGAAACAGAATTGTCATCCCGGCAAATGACGGATCTCTCCTCTCAAATAGAAAGTGTGGTTACTGAGGCTGTTGAAGTCGAAAGAATTACCGCCAACGCCAAGGAACTGAGTTTCCGTTCCAAAGAAGCGGTGGAGCAATTGATCCAGAGAACCAATGACACCGATAAAATTACCAGTGAGATTCTTAATAATATTAATGAGTTAAGAACAAGCGCCGAGACGATTGGAAATATTACGGAAGTGATTTCCAATATTGCGGAGCAAACGAATCTCCTCGCATTAAACGCCAATATTGAAGCAGCCAGAGCCGGAGAGGCCGGACGGGGTTTTGCGGTGGTTGCCGATGAAATCAACACATTAGCTTCCCAATCGCGAAAAGCAGTGAAGACCATTAATGATATCTTAAAGACCATTGGCGAAAAAGCTGTAATTTCAGCTCAAACCGCAGGGAGCGCTAATTTGATATTAGTCGATCAGAGGGCGGCGGTTCATTTGACCCGGGAAGCATTTGATCAAATTATCGGCTCCATGTCCGAAGTGGTTGATAGAATCGGCAAGGTCAACGGGATGATTCATAGAATCAATGATTATAAAGACATAACCGGACAAGCCATGAGCAATATCAGTTCCATATCTGAAGAAACGGCGGCATCGGCGGAAGAAGTATCAGCCGCATCGGAAGAACAAACAGCTTCAGCCGAGCAGCTGAAAGATTTGGCTGTGGAATTGCGCAAGATGGCCGGGAAGTTGGTTGACGATGTTGCGAAATTTCAATTGGAACAGGTCGAATGATTCATTTGGAATTAGCTCTTTCCACATTGATTTTCCGGCCATTGATTTTATAGTGTTTCATGGTATTTAGAAACTCATCTGTAAATTGAGCGGGGACCTCAATAAAAGAGAATTTTTCATAGATATTGATATCACCAATCATTTTTTCGGGAATGCTGGTACAGCTGGTAATGGCTTGAATCAATTGTTTAGGCTGTAATTTTATATCCCGTCCTGCATTTACAAAAAGCCTGCTCATTGATTTATTGGTTCCGTTACCATGGTGCTCCGAATCGATATATGGTTCGGCATCGATTGAGATCCCATTCGGCTGGGTTGCTATTTTCAAGAAGGCTGCGGCAATATCCAGTGTCGTGATATCATTATCTTGCTCATTTTGAAGCTCCGTTGTCTCCAAAAACTTCTCAACTGTGGCCACATATTTGGTCAAATGGCCTTCTTTAATGGCGTCTTTCAAATCCTCCATGATTTTGTTGATTTTACTATCTTCGACATCTACAAGGGAAGGCGCCTTTTTCGGCAAAATCTTGGATTTGGTGTAACGTTGAATATCCTTCAATTTGTAAACTTCCCGGCCGGATATAAAGGTAAAAGCCTTGCCGGTACGCCCTGCTCTGCCGGTTCTGCCGATTCGATGGACATAGTATTCTTCATCATTGGGCAGGTCATAGTTGAAAACGGCTTCAATATCGTCGACATCAATACCGCGGGCAGCCACATCAGTGGCGATTAAGATATCGATGGCGCCCTTCCTGAATTTCGCCATTACCTTATCCCGCTGGGCTTGGCGCATATCACCATGTAATGATTCCGCCAAATAACCCCTGGATTGCAAATGGGATGCTAATTCGTCAACCCTGCTTTTGGTATTGCAAAAGACTAGTGAAAGTTTGATATTGTTGGCATCAATCAGCCGGGATAAAGTGTCCAGCTTGGTTGATTCCCTGACTTCCAAATAATATTGTTCGATATTGGGCACAGTTAATTCTTGATGGACTGCTTTGATCAAAATGGGATCTTTTTGATATTTGGCAGTCAGATCCATGATTTCTTTCGGCATAGTGGCGGAAAAAAGAATGGTTTGTTTTTGCGCGGGAACTTTTTGCAAAATAATATCGATATCATCCCGAAATCCCATATTCAGCATCTCATCGGCTTCATCCAGGATTAACATTTTCAAATTCGTAAATTGCAGGGTGTTTCGCCGCATGTGATCCATAATCCGCCCCGGAGTTCCGATGATCACTTGGGGGCGCTGTTTTAAGGCGCTTATTTGGCGCTCGATGGGTTGGCCTCCGTAAATAGGGAGTATTCTTAAGCCCTTTTTATATTTGGAGACTTTTTTTATTTCTTCTGCGGATTGAATTGCCAGTTCCCGGGTGGGACAGAGAACTAAAGCTTGAATCCCGGACAGAACCGGATTAATCATTTCAACAATGGGAATTCCAAAGGCACAGGTTTTTCCGGTGCCGGTTTGGGCCTGTCCAATTACGTCCTTGCCGTCAAGAATATGGGGGATCGATTTGGACTGGATAGGGGTTGCTTCTTCAAAACCCATTTCTGAGATGGCTTTTTGTACTTCTTTGGAGAGGTTAAGTTCATTAAATATTAAGTTGCTCATTTGTTAATCCTTTGGTTGGTTTCTTCATGATATATAAATAATTTACAGATATATAAAATTATAAGGGCATTTCTTACGAATAGCAATAAAGAATTGAATTAGTAATCAAAGTGTCATCTGAGCGGGAAGTTCTTGGCTGTGATATAATAGAAACAATTATGCTTGGCGTAGATTCAAAACCAACCAAATCTTTATTTTAACCAAAAATCAATCATTTGATTGGGAGGAATCCAAATGGACAAGATTAGGCTTGGCAGGACAAATTTGCAAGTGAGCCGGAGCGGTTTCGGGGCTATTCCAATTCAGCGAATCAGTTTCTCCGAATCGGATCGTTTATTGCAAAAAGCATATGCTGAAGGAATCAACTTTTTTGATACGGCCAGAAGTTATAGCGACAGTGAGGAAAAAATCGGCCATGCTTTGGGAGATGTACGGAAAGAGATTATTATTGCGACCAAGACGCCGAGCGGAGACCGTGGATCAGTTATGCGAGATTTAGAGACCAGCTTAAAAAATTTACGTACAGATTATCTTGATATTTATCAAGTTCACAATCCCCAGACACTCCCGGATCTCAATGACTCAAACTGTTCTTATAGCGCATTATTGGAAGCAAAGAAAAAAGGAATGATCCGCTTTATCGGTTTAACCAATCACCGTTTGGAAGCTGCACTCGCTGCCGCGCGTTCCGGTTTATACGATACAATTCAATTTCCTCTTAGCTCTTTGTCATCGGATGATGATCTGCACATTATCGACGTTTGTAAACGATATGACCTTGGTTTGATTGCTATGAAAGCGTTATCCGGGGGATTAATTACCAATGCCGCGTCGACGTTTGCTTTTTTACGACAATATGATAATGTGGTACCCATATGGGGGATTGAAAAAGAAGCGCAATTGGATCAATTTATTGCTATGGAGAAAAATCCCCCCTTGCTGGATGAATCAATGATGGAAATGATTAAGAATGATCGGAAGGATCTTTCAGGGACGTTCTGTAGGGCCTGCGGATACTGTATGCCGTGTCCGGCCGGGATTCCTATTCCTACAGCGGCCCGGATGTCATTATTGCTTCGCAGAATGCCCTATCAGCAATTTATGACTGAAGAGTGGCATAATCAAATGTTTCTGATCAGCAAATGCCTCAATTGCGGACAGTGTAAAAAACATTGCCCATACCAGCTGGATACGCCTCAAATCTTACGGGGTATGTTAAAAGATTATCAACAATTTTATGAAAGTCATCACCTTGAATAGATCAATGCAGGTATACGGGCTTATAAAAAAAGCCTTCAGGCGATTAACATTTAATAAGCTGAAGACTTTTTTTATTTTGTAAAGTTTAGCTGACAGTATTTTATTCGGATTTGATTTCAGTCCAAATCTTGTCCATTAAGGCAATAGTACTTCCTAGATTAACAAAGATTTCGCTCTTCATTAAATCCTCCGGCAGGGGATAAGCTGACCGATTTTGGGTAAGATCTGCCGGAAGTTTTTTGAGGACTTCAGTTTGAGGGGAAGCGTAACCGATATAATCGGCATTTTTATATGCCGTGTCTGTTTCACACATATAGTTGATGAAAAGTTCAGCTTCTTGTTTATGAGTGGATTCTTTAGGAATGACCATGGCATCAAACCAATAATTTGAACCTTCTTTAGGTATTGAGTAATCCAAATCTGGATTTTGTTTTATACAATAAAAGGCATCTCCGGACCACACCAAGGCCATGGCGGCTTCACCGGAAATCATTTTATCCTTGACTTCATCCACCACATAAGCGAGTACTAAGGGTTTTTGCTCGATTAAGGCTTTTTTGGCTGCTTCAAGTTCTTGGGGGTTTTTACTGTTTAGTGAAAACCCGAGCATCTTTAAAGCGATTCCTATGGAGTCACGTTGACTGTCGAGCATCAGAATTTGTTTGGTATATTTTTTATCCCATAAATACTTCCAGCTATCCGGTTTTCCGGTTACCATTTTTTTGTTATAAAGAATACCGACCGTTCCCCACATATAGGGGACTGAATATTCATTGTGCGGATCATAACCGAGATTTTTGTAATTGGCGCCGATATATTTATAATTAGGAATATTTTTAAAATCCAACTTGTCCAGCATGTTTTCATCAATCATACGCTTAATCATATAATCGGAAGGGATGACCACATCATAATGGCCGCCGCCGTTTTTTAATTTTACATACATATCTTCATTCGTGGTAAAGGTATCGTAGTTGACTTTGATTTTATATTTACTCTCAAAACTTTTGATTACACTCTCATCGATGTAATCGCCCCAGTTGTAGACATTAAGCTCCTTTTTGGGCTTGCCACATCCGGTGACTGCCATCGTAGAGGCGATTAACGTCAAAATAAAAAACATGCGAACTAAATTTTTAAACAAGATTATGCCTCCTTTATTTTACAGTTTTTGACTGTTGTTTGGACATCATTACATTCACGATAATCAATAAAATAAGCACACCCACAAACATCATTGTGGAGAGGGCGTTAATCTTAGGGTTAATCCCACGCCTGGCCATTGAGTAGATCATAATGGAAAGGTTGGAAACTCCTGAGCCAGTGGTAAAAAAGCTAACCACGAAATCATCAAGAGAAAGCGTAAAGGATAATAAAAGGCCGGTCATGACACCCGGCATGATTTCAGGCAACACAATTTTATGAAACACTTGACCGGGTGTGGCTCCAAGATCAAGTGCAGCCTCGTATAAACTCTTATCCAATTGTTTGACCCGCGGAAGCACGGATAAAATTACATAAGGAATATTAAAGGTTATATGTGATAAGAGCAATGTAATAAAACCCAAACGAAAATGAAGAAAGATAAATAAAAGCATAAAGGAGATACCGGTAACGATATCGGGATTAAGAACCGGAATATAGGTTAAATTCATTATCGTCGCTTCAGGCAAGGGTTTCATATTATTAATTCCAAACGCTGCCGCAGTACCGATAACTGTCGCTGTGATTGAGGCGATCAAGCCGATTAAGAGAGAATAATATAAAGAAGTCAAGATTTGACGGTCTTGAAACATAGCAAGATACCAGTTAAAGGTGAATCCATCCCAACTTCCGCGCGAACGGGAACTGTTAAAGGAATACAGGGCAAGAACCACAATGGGAGCATACAAAAAAATGAACATCAAGGTAATATAGCCGCGCTTTAATAGTCCAGTCACCACAAACCGCCCCCTTCCTGTTGGGTTTCATATCGTGAAGTAAATCCTATTCCTACCAGGATAATCAGCATCATGATGAGGGAAATTGTGGAACCGAAATTCCAGTCGCCGGTCGTTAAAAACTGGTCTTCGATAAGATTACCTATTAAAGTATATTGACCGCCACCGAGTAACCTCGAAATAACGAAAGTGGTAACGGCGGGCATAAAAACCATCGTAATCCCGGAAGTCACTCCGGGCAGGCTTAAGGGGAAAATTACTTTACGGAATGTATAAAGAGGATTGGCTCCAAGGTCTTCAGCGGCTTCAACTAACCTGTAATCAATCTTGCTTAAAACGGAATAAATGGGTAATACCATAAAAGGCAAAAAATTATAAACCATACCCATGATGACTGCAAAATCGTTATAAAGCAAGTTTAAAGGAGGTAAACCAATATGGCCCAGCAACATATTGATAAGCCCTTTTCTCTCAAGCAGCGTTAGCCAAGCATATGTACGCACAAGCATATTCATCCACATCGGTAAAACCATTAATAAAATCAAGGTACTTTTAAAGTTCAATTTACGATCGGCCAGGATCATGGCTGCGGGATAACCCAATATCAAACAAAAAAGCGTACTTTCAGCCGCTAAAATAAGGGAGCGAATTAGTACTTTAATATAAACGGGCTCGGCGAATCGATTAAAGTTAGCGAATGAAAAAACAATTCCATGTGAAGTTTTAACGGTTAAACCGAAGTAAAAAACTAAAAATAAAGGGATTATCGTAAAAACGATCATCCAGAAAACATAAGGGTAGGCAACCCAGTTCTTTTTCATGAAGCTGCCCCCTTTTTCATGATGTGAATATCGAAAGGATCAACATAAAGTCCTACGTTCATTCCGGAAGGTCTTAAGCGGGTACTGTGAATGATCCACTGAATATCATGGGCTTCAACAATCATTTCATAATGAACACCTTTGAAAATGGCAGATTTAACAACCCCGGTAAAAATGCCTTCAGACTCGTCAACAATTTTTAAATCTTCGGGTCGGATGACCACATCAACCAGTTCATTATGGACAAAACCCTTATCCGAACACTTTACATCTTTGTCGGCCAATTTAACCAGAAAATCTTCAAGCATCATGCCATTAACAATATTGCTTTCTCCGATGAAACCGGCGACAAAAGAATTAACGGGTTCATTGTAAACGGTTTCCGGAGTTCCAATTTGTTGAATTTGGCCTTGGTTCATCACCACAACGGTATCGGACATGGTTAAAGCCTCTTCTTGATCGTGAGTGACATAAACAAATGTAATTCCTAAACGTTTTTGCATGGTTTTCAACTCAAGCTGCATTTCTTTGCGGAGCTGAAGGTCGAGTGCACCGAGTGGCTCGTCCAGAAGCAGAACTTCGGGCTCATTAACTAAAGCACGAGCAATGGCTATCCGTTGTTGCTGCCCGCCACTTAAGGAATTCACGGATCTTTTTTCGAACCCGGATAAAGCTACCAAATCAAGCATGGTACTTACTTTTTTATTAATTTCACTTTTAGCCATTTTTTTGATTTTAAGACCAAAAGCGATATTTTCATAAACATTCATATGAGGAAACAAAGCATATTTTTGAAAAACAGTGTTCACCTTGCGCTTATAAGGGGGGATATCGTTAATTTTGATACCGCCAAAAAGGATTTCACCTTTCGAAGGGTGTTCAAAACCACCAATTACTCGCAGGGTTGTTGTTTTGCCGCATCCACTTGGCCCCAGCATGGTAAGAAACTCATTTTTTGTAATATTCAAATTAATATCGGTTATTGCTTCACTTCCATTATAATCTTTTGAAACATTCGATAAACTGATCAGAGTTTCTCCCATTGCCATCCTCCACCCAAATTATGTCAAGTGGTACATTGATATTTGCAAATCGATCAATTATTATTACAAAAGCACAAAAATGTCAATAATTCTAGAAAAATATTCAACAAAAATTAGATGTCGTTTTCGGATGAAAACCCCTTTTTATTATGGGTTATGGATTAAGAAGAATAATACGGTGGCTTTAGACTTTATGGGGTTGCCTTTTGGGCCTACACTTATGGGTTAATTGGATAGGGAACCGGAGATCCATGAAAAACAATTGTTTGATCTTCATGTGATGTGAGACTGGTTGACAAAATATGGGCCTAGGTTGATAATAGAATAGTACATAAAGGAATTTTAAAAAATAGCGGCAGAATCTCTTAGGTGAGTCTTTTAATAAATAGGCTTTGAATTTATACGGGTGGGATCCAAAAATGGCAACGGATAAGGAAATAGACGCTCAATTTGAGCAAGCGATATTGGATGCATTGCACTCTTTGACGGATGGTACAATTACTATTATTAAACTCAACAACCAAATCGTGCAGTTTAATATTGATGAAACTTACAATGGAGGTTTGGAACCCAAGAAACAGCGGGGTCATCTAACTTTGATTTCAGGCAAAGATGTTGGCTGATTATTTTGGAAGTATTGATCCAGTCCATCGGATAATTCTTACCAAGGAACCAATACAGTGAGTGATTTACATAAATTATCAAACAGGGGATTAACTGATCCCTTGTTTTTATTTTTTATTGAAGAAGAACTTTACTCGAAATATCGGCCATGGGGACCCAATCTTTACTTACTAATATTATTAAACATTAATTGACAGCTGTTTTACATAGCGAATATTTTCAAGCGAATTTGAACAAGCTTTTTTAGTGAAATTATGAAGGGTGAGAGAATGTATACGGAGAAACGTAGGCAATCAAGGGTGGACACCCATATCCCGGCTGAAATCATCGTGAAGGACACGAAGGAGAGATTGCATGGATTTTTCTCCGGTCTACGGGATGAGCCTGGTGAATGGATGCATGTTCGTCAGGATTATCAGAGTCCTAGAATTTTATATGGTTATATAAAAAATATTAGTCAGGGTGGAATAGGCGTTTCTTCTCTCGACACATTGCTGCCGGGCACGAAAGTGATGGCTGTCATCGGGCCAATCGAAGCACAATCCATTTCGGCTTCGGCTTTCTTAGTTTTTTCGAGAATTGACAACCCTTTATATTATTATGGATTCCAGTTTGCCATGTTATCCCATGAAGAACAACAGGCTGTTAAACAACTGATACGCTTACTTAAGAGAACATGGTTTTGAATTGTTTTTTGTTAGATTCTAAACTAAAAGAGGAACTGGGTTATCCAGGAAGAATATTCTAGCAGTCTATCTGGTTGAAAGAGGTTTAGCACCTTTAGCAAAAAAAGCCTGTCCGTTTTATTGCTGAGGCTGTCTAAAAAGCAATTCGAAATCAATAAGAAATACAATATATAGCTTCATCGAATAGGTCGGTTTCAATATATTGTATTTCTTTATCGTAAAATTTCCTTTTGGGACAGCCCCTAATTTATTGCATTGAAAAGTTAAAACTAACATCTCCCAAGAGAGGAAACGTAACGATGATAAACAGAATTTTCAAAAGTAATTTGCGCATTTTCATCCTGATCACGGTATTAACTTTCTGTGTAATGCAAGTTGGTGTAAACGCACAGAGCTTTCGTAACGGAACCTCAAATGGGAATGAGCTTGCTGTTTCTTTTATTGATGTTGGTCAAGCCGATTGCATTCTTATTCATACCCCTGTAAATCAAAATATATTAATCGACGCCGGGAATCGTGAAGATTTTTCGGCTATCCGGGAATATTTGGATAGTCACAGAATATCCCGGTTAGATATGATTGTGGCTACACACCCTCACGAAGATCACATCGGCAGTATGGCACAAATTATTAAGAATTACGATATCGGTAAAGTGTTTATGCCGAAAGCATCCGCAAATACGAGAGTCTTCGAAGGATTATTGATGGCAATCAAAGCCAAAGGGTTAAAAATAAACACCGCAAAAGCTGGTCTCCATATCAATTTGGCCCCTGAACTCTTCATGGATTTCTTGGCCCCGAATAGTGAATTCTATGAAGATCTTAATAATTATAGCGCTGTAATCAAATTATCATACCGGAAAGTATCTTTTCTGCTGACTGGAGACGCAGAGAGAATTTCGGAGAAAGAAATGATGAATCATCAGCACGATTTAAAGGCAAACGTTTTAAAAGTGGGCCATCACGGTAGTAACAGTTCTAGCGGTTATGATTTCCTACAAAAAGTTGCTCCGGATATCGCTGTAATATCAGTCGGCATCCATAATGATTATCATCATCCCAGTTTGTCAACATTAAAACGTTTAGCAAGAATTGGAGCTGAAATTTATCGTACGGACCAAAATGGCACGATTCAAATTACAACCGAGGGTACTCGGTTGCTTGTTCATTGTGTCAAAAATAATCGTAGTTCTAATTAATAGTTACAAATATTTACAGAACGAATTTTAATATGCTATAATTGATAATCATACCCTAAATTTGTAAGTATTGGCATCCTAAAAAAGGAGGAGTCAAACTTGAAAAAAGTTTTGTACCTGAGCCTCCTACTTTTATTTTTGTTTTCGGGTGTTGTTTTTACTTATAAAAAAGCGGCAGAGGCGGGTTACGGAGTGAAAGTTATCATTGACCGATTTGAAGGGGATTTTGCTGTGGTGGAACTGCCAAATAAAACGACAGTTGATATGGATATCAAGCTTTTAGAACCCGACGTTAAAGAGGGCGATATTATAGAAATCAGGACTTTGCGGCATGAAACTGAAAACCGTAAGAATAAAGTGCAAGGTTTAATGAAAGAACTATTTGAATAATCGCGCGCATGAAAGAGAAATTTGATGTTCTGATCTGCAAGGCAGGAAGATACACAGATTATTCTTTTGTAATGATGCATGGCCCTAAAATGTCCGGACCGGTATGGCAAGCAATAACCGGTGATATTTGTATGAGCTGAACTTTCGCCCGAAAAGCTTCTTCGAGAAGTTCAGCGTATTGCTTCGCCTCTTCGAGATTGTCTCCATAATGCAATCCGATTTTTTCAATCCCCTTTTCGGCTTGTTTACGAATTATTTCCAATGCCCTTTGTTTAGCGGCTTTTAAAGTTCTTACCTTTTCAAAAGCGGTCATTAAGCCGGTATCATCGAACCCAATAATGGGCTTAATTTGAATGAGAGAACCAATAAGGGCTTCGGCGCCATTGAGTCTTCCCCCTTCGTACAAATAACGTAAGGATTCTACTACAAAGTACACCTTCGTTTGGGAACGTTGCTTTTCAAGCTTATCTAAGATTACACTTCTTGACAGGCCCTGCTTTGCTAGTTTTACAGCCTGAATTGCCAAGGACGCTTGACCAAATCCGCTTTGAAAAGAATCGAAAACAGATATTTTTTCTGTTTCGAGGATTTCTTTTGCTACATTCGCACAATTAAAGGTCCCGGAAATTTTATTCGATAAGGTTACACAAATCACCTCATCTCCAGCCTCAATAGCAGGACGAAAAACTTCTAAAAATGAGTTTGGGTCTGGCTGGGAAGTGGTAAACTTCCCACCTTTTCTTTGGACTCTATAAAAGTCTTCATAAGAAAGCTCCAAACATTCTTTTTTTGCGGTTTCCCCTTCCCTGACATAGAGCGGGACTGGGGTTATCTCAAACTTTTGATAATCATCAAAAGTTAGTGAACAAGTAGTGTCGCTGATAATTCTGATCATACGGGCCTCCCAAATTTCTGATAAGTCATCTTCTTGGGCGTAAATATGCAAAAGAAACCTTCAAACTTACACTCGGGGAAAATACCGTCAGAGTTGCGGTTCTACCCGGAAGATAACAATAAACGTTTAGATTTAAATCCGTGTTTCTTTATTTCTTTTAAAATTGAAAAATTCCTGCTTTTCAAGTACGTACTTGGAAGAGTGAATTCGAATTGATAAATGGATAATTTATAAGCCTGTTTGAAAGGAGAACCGGGTAAAGGTTCAAATTGGATATTTCTTTCGAGGAATATTTAATGTATGATATGGATGAAGAGTTAGAAGAAGGCAGATTCTTATTTACAGGGGGGTCCTACTTGCAGGCATTTAGCAAATTTAAGCGTTTTTTGTATCAAGGTTCCATTCCGGTTACTAAGGGGATTATGGTACTATGCGGGCTGTTTTTTTTGTCATATTATATTTTCCAGGTGCTGAATTATGAATCTTTCGCCAACTTTTTGGTATTGAATCCGGCCAGTGTTTTTCATTCTCCTTGGACTTTGATTACGTATCCTCTGATAAATCCAGACCCCTTGTCTTTGATATTCGGCTTATTGTGGTTATGGTTTATTGGTGGAACATTGGAACGCACCTGGGGCAGTACATTATACTTTATCCTTGCAGCTCTGGCCACGCTTTTAACTGGAATGGCAATGTCCGTTGTGGCCTGCTTTTTCTTGGGAGGAGATTTTCGAATTTATGATCTTTGGTTGCCTTTAGTGGCAATAACTTGGGCTTGGTCGGAGGTATATCCTGAACGGGAAATGCTTTTTTTTGGAATCATTCCGATTAAAGCCCAATGGCTGGCTTGGATCAATGCGGCTTTCATTTTCTTTCAATATATGAGGATACACTGGCTGATGGGCTTTGCGTCAATTAGCGGTATTTTGGTGGTATATTTATTTCGGGGAAAAACCCTCGGATATGGTTTGCGTTTTTGGGCCTGGAATCATGGCTTTCCCTTGAGGGGATGGTACCAGAAGAGACGGCATGAAGCGAAGAAAAAAAGATTCAGAATTATTAAACACTGAGGTTTAGTGAACAAAGGCTGTCGTAAAAGCTTTCCGATTGGATAAGATATTCAAAAGAACAAAGGGCTTTGAGCCATGAAGTGAATATCTTTGTCAGAGAGGTCTTTTTAGACAGCCTTTTCATCATAGAATTTTTTGAAAGAAAACAAGATATCCGACCACACATAAGGCTGATAAAATTAAAAAATATAGTAAAGAGGCATCATATTTGTCGGTGCGTCTACGGTGGCGAATTGAATTAAAATATAGACCAACACCACTCACAACAAAAATTGAGACTAAGATATAAAAATCGATATGATATAACAATTTGCTCCATGTCGGTTTCAGATCAAGGTTGAAAGTGGTACTGATAACATTGCGGATTACCGGTAAAGCAAGAGCAGTAAGAATAATAGCAAGAAAAGTTAATATCCAACAAACTCCCGCAAACTTACCGATAGATTTAGTTATAAAGTCAGGTTCCGAACGCAGATCCAATTTAATATCTTTTTTTTGAGCCATACTCTTCCTCCAGATAACGAAATTAAAAATGACTTTTTTTTATTCGACATTTTTTTGGGGAACCCTTTTTTGTAGAGGCCTTAATCGTTTTGTTTTTTTTGACTATCCGGTTTGAAACTTACTTTTGGCGGTTTGCTTTTGGGAGCAAAGAAGACAATCCGGCAACAAGTTGACGTTGGGAAATGATAATGGTAGAATCAGGGCGGTATGTTGATTTTACTTGATTTTCTTAGAAATGAAAAGTTAAAACTAGCCTATACTAAAATGTCACCTATTTAGATTACAGGATAATTATTGGAGGAGCATGGATGTTTATCGCAGACGGATGGACTGATTATGAACTGATTGATACTGGAAATGGAGAACGCTTGGAACGCTGGGGCAAATATATTCTCAGGCGACCTGACCCCCAGGTTATTTGGCCGATGACTGAAAGCTCTGAGATTTGGGAAAATTGCCATGCTTACTATCACCGAAGCACCAGCGGAGGAGGTAGTTGGGAGGTCCGGAAGCAACTGCCGGAGCGATGGGTTATCCACTACCGTAATTTGGCCTTTTATATCAAACCGATGGGTTTTAAACATACCGGGCTTTTTCCGGAACAGGCCGCCAATTGGGAATGGTTTACTCGACTCATTAAGGGCAGACAAAAGGAAGTCAGGGTTTTAAATTTATTTGCCTATTCTGGCGGTGCGACAGTGGCGGCAGCCGGAGCCGGGGCCTCGGTATGCCATATAGACGCTTCAAAAGGTATGGTTGCATTAGCGAAAGAAAACTTGACGTTATCAGAACTTGGTGACCGCCCGGTTCGTTTTATTGTGGAAGATGTTTTAAAATTCGTTCAGCGTGAAAAAAGACGGGGCCGACAGTACGAAGGAATAATTATGGATCCTCCATCTTTTGGGAGAGGACCGGGCGGTGAAATTTGGAAAATCGAAGATGAAATCTATAACCTAGTAAAAGAGTGTATCGATGTATTGGCGCCTGAACCGCTTTTTTTCGTTATTAATTCTTATACGACAGGTTTGGCGCCCACTGTTTTGAAGAATATTCTTGCGTTAACCTTAGTCCGTAGTTTTGGTGGAGGTGCGAATGCAGAGGAAGTGGGTCTGCCTGTGACAGCTTCGGGTATTGTACTTCCTTGTGGAGCTGCCGGTCGCTGGGAGGCAAAGTTATGAACCAGGTGGAACCGATTATTCTTTTTGAGGATAATCATTTATTGGTCGCGGAGAAGCCGGTTAATACTCCCTCACAGGCAGATGAGTCGGGTGATCCCGACTTTTTGTCCATTTTAAAAAAGGATATTAAACAGCGTTATCAAAAACCGGGTCAGGTTTATCTCGGTTTGGTGCATCGTTTGGATCGCCCGGTGGGTGGAGTCATGGTATTTGCAAAAACATCAAAGGCGGCATCCCGGTTGTCCGCTCAAATCAGAAGTGGAGAATTTAAAAAAACATATCTCGCAGTGTTATATGGAACTCCTCAGGTTGGTCGAGGGACTTTAAGACACTTTCTTTTGAAAGATAGCCGGATGAATAAGGTTGCAGTGGTTGATTTCCCCGAGGCGGGCTCTAAGGAAGCAGTTTTAGAGTATGAAATTTTATATATTCGTGATAAGCTGGCTTTAGTGCGGATTAATTTGCAAACGGGTCGCTCTCATCAAATTCGGGTTCAATTTGCTGCAATCGGGCATCCTCTTTATGGGGATCAAAAGTATGGACCGGCGTACAGCAAACCGGGACAACAAATCGCTTTATGGTCGACCCAAATTTGTTGCAAGCACCCTACTAAAAATGAGGCTGTTGCCTTTCTGTCAATACCACCCTGTAAATATCCGTGGTCATTATTTGATCTCAATGCAGTCAACCAAGGATTCAACATTCATGCTCGTGATTTCGAAAAGATCGATGATGAAAAATGAGGTCTTGCTGGCATTGAAATATTTAGTAAAAATTAACGCCTTGACGATCTAACGGTAGGGTGATATAATCGTAATGCGTTTGAATAGTACTTCGTATGGTGAAGTACAAGTGCGGTCACGTAGCTCAGTTGGTTAGAGCGCTGCGTTCACATCGCAGAGGTCACTGGTTCGAGCCCAGTCGCGACCACCAGAACAGTTTTATAAAGAATGTTCATGTTATCATGAATATTCCAGTAACCAAAAAACGGAGCCGTGGTGTAGTCGGTTTAACATGCCAGCCTGTCACGCTGGAGACCGTGGGTTCGAGTCCCATCGGCTCCGCCATTATTAAAATCTGAGGGTCCTCCAATAAGGGGGCCTTTTTTCATAGGCAGCAAACCTACGAGTTGAGATTTTTGAAAGCATTTTGGTGGGGAAGTGAACATACTGTATGTTTGTGAGGACCATATCCTTAACCTTGATAATTCCTGGAGCGCTGAGTCTAAAAGATAAAAGACAAGTTCTTCAAAGTTTAATTGAAAAGGTTCGACATAAATTTAATGTTGCCGTGGCCGAAGTTGGATTCCAGGACCAATGGCAGCGCTCCGAAATAGGTTTGGCTTTTTTAAGCAATCGTTTTTCTCGTTTGGAAGAGACACAAACGGAGATATTCAAGTTCCTGGAAGATAGTCTCCTGGTGGAAATTACCGGATATGAAGTAAACGACCATTTATAACAATATACTGTTTTTAAAATTGGTTACAATAAAAGAATCGATAGGAGTGATTGGGATGAAAGATCCTCGTATGGCCAAGATGGCGGAAGGACTCATCAATTATTCGGTCAGATTGAAGAAAGGCGAAAAAATCTTGATCGAAGTCATCGATTCAGGTATTCCGCTGGCTTTGGCTGTGGTCAAAGAAGCTTATCGGGTTGGTGGTGTTCCCTTTACAATAATCCGCAATAAGCAAATTGACCGGCAATTTATGTTAGGAGCCAGTGAAGACCAACTTGAACAATTGGCCGGGTTCGAGCTGGTTCAAATGAAAGAAATGCAGGCCTATATTGGTATCCGAGCGGCGGATAACGCCAATGAAACTGCCGATGTTCCCGGCGAACAACAACAAGCTTATATGAAATATTACTCCAGGCCGGTGACTGACCAACGGGTTAACCATACCAAATGGTGCATCATGCGTTATCCGACACCATCGATGGCTCAAGCTGCCAGCATGAGTACTGAGGCCTTTGAGGATTTCTATTTTAATGTTTGCACTTTGGATTACAGTAAAATGCTCAAAGCGATGGAACCGTTGAAAAAATTGATGGAACATACCACTCAAGTGCGGTTGACCGGGCGGGATACGGACCTTGCTTTTTCCATCCAGGGTTTACCAGCTATTCCTTGTGCGGGAGCCATGAATATTCCGGATGGGGAGATTTTTACTGCGCCTGTCAAGAATTCCGTCAACGGTGTGATTACCTATAATACGCCCGCCGTATACCAGGGGGTTACTTATGAGAACATACAGCTTCACTTTCAAAACGGTAAAATCATAGAAGTTCACGGTAGTGACCCGGCTCGTCTGAATCATATTTTTGATACCGATGAAGGAGCCCGGTTTGTAGGGGAGTTTTCATTTGGGGTCAATCCTTATATTTTGAAACCAATGAAAGATACCCTTTTTGATGAAAAAATTTGCGGCAGTATTCATTTTACTCCGGGCCAGGCTTACCAAGAGTGCGATAATGGCAACCGTTCAGCTATCCATTGGGATTTGGTCTTCATTCAACAGCCCGAGTTCGGGGGTGGAGAAATATATTTGGATGGAAAATTAATTCGTAAAGATGGCCGTTTTGTTTTACCTGAGTTGGAAGCTTTAAACCCGGAGAATTTAGTATGATTCAGTGTAAGTTTTAATTTGGCAGTCCTTCGTTTTTTTGAAACCGATTGGCTTAAGGGTTTTGGAACTCAACGAATTAGGAAGTGCGAACGAGTAGTTACTTTGGTGGATCATCAGAGTAATTACTTTTTTTATGAGGCTATGTTTAAGGATACCTGAATTTTTTTCATATAAAGAATGGCTGTTAAATGCCGAAAACGATCATACTTGGAAAATTAAAATCCATCAAAAAGACTCTGGAGAAATCATGAAGAGACAAATAACGGTCAATCTTGGTAATTTATTATTATCACTATCTGAAATTACAGATTTAATGAATCCGCTTGTTTCTCAGCATCAGCAAAAAACAGCTTTCATTGCTATTGAAATTGCTAAAGCTTTTGATGTTAATCCCGATATTCTGGAGAAAATATTCACAGCCGCTTTGTTTCACGATATAGGCGCCATTACGGTTGAAGAAAAGCTGGCCGTTCATAAAGGGAAAGACGTCAATCTGGATGTGCATTGTATTAAAGGCGAAATCTTATTGAATAAAATCCCTTGGTTTCAGAAAATAGCGAAAACCGTCCGCCACCACCACCGAATTTGGATAGACTGGGAGGATAGCCTTGATAACCCTCTGGTGCTAACTTCTCAAATTATTTTATTAGCCGACTCTGTGGAAAGAATGATTCAAGACGATCAATATATTTTACACCAAAGCGGAATCATCATGGAACAGATTCAACGAATGCAGGATAGGGTGATAGCCGGAGAGCTTGTCCGGTGCTTTTTGGAAGTTGCCGCTCGTGAGGAATTTTGGCTTGATTTGGTATCACCGCGTTTATATCATGTTCTGCTCAGTCAAGGCCCCTATCGTAATGTTGAAATTGACATGAATGGCATATCGTTGATTGCTGACCTCTTCAGGGATATTATCGATTTTAAATCCAGTTTTACAGCGACCCATACTTCTGGAGTATCTGCCTGCGCAGAAATTATGGGTTCTCTTTTTGGCCTGACAGATGTGGAAATTCATTGGCTAAGAATAGCAGGCAATTTGCATGATATTGGGAAATTGGTGATTCCCAATAGTATCTTGGAAAAACGGGGGAAGCTCACTCCGACTGAAGCTGCGGTTATGAGGTGTCACACTTATTATACCTTTTACGTGATTAATTCAATCGGCGGCTTAAGCAATATTGCGGAATGGGCTGCATACCACCACGAAAAACTAGATGGCAGCGGCTATCCTTTTCATTGCCGGTCTTTTGAAATTGACATTGGAAGCAGAATATTGACCGTTGCAGATATTTTTACCGCATTGGCAGAGGATCGCCCCTACCGTACTGGAATGAATAAGAAACAAATTTTTTCAGTCATGAAGGAAGAAGCGAACCAAAATAAACTTGAACCTAAAATTGTTGAGTTATTATTTGACCATTATGATTCCATAAGTGACTATGTAAAAGAACGCCAGACATTAGCGAAGCAATTTTATGATCAGCGATTTTTGGCCGTTTTGGCCGAGAGCAAAGAAAACAATATTGAATCAGTTGGCAGGCAACTGGGCTTTGATAGTGTTTAATATAGGCAAAACCTCCTGCAGATGTCATTTAGCAATGAGTCGTTGGATATAAGGCTGCCGGAAAAGGAATCTTTTGTCGGTTGAGAGATTCTTAGGACAAAAAAATTTTTCGGTCAGCCTTTTAACTATCATTCACGAACTACTAAGTATTGTTACTCAAATTGATAACCATGGAAAATTCAGTCCCCGCTCTTGCGGCTTCGCGATAAATGGTTTGAAGACCATTCCAGATTTGATCAGGACTGTCGCTATAGAGGTACGTACTCTGATTGCCGATTTCGTGTTTAATCCCGGTCGTTTTAAGGGCTTCAAGAGACTGATTAATAATAGCATCAGAATTAACAACCTCTAGCGGGAATAATGAGACTTCACATGATAGCATATAATTCTCACTCCTTTCTCCTATCTTCCAAGTAGTCATCCACCCCAGCTTTGCTGGGACAACGAAGTAATAAAAACTCGTTGGGCTGGCTGTTCTATCTAGAATCTGAGTTAAAAGTATTTTCTAGATAGTACGCATGACAGCCCTTCAAACGGGCTGCCATTAGAATCAATGAAAATAAAACAAGCCCGAGAATACACCCTAAACCGGCGAAGTTTTATTTTTATATTAGATTTCCAAATGAACAGTCAATCAATATCAGGTAGTTTAAGTTGGTTTATGAAAAATTTGTCATTTATGAAAAAATTGGACGAACCCTAAAATCATAAAGAAACTTTTTAGCATAAGTTCCGTTAATCACCTAATAGTTGTGTTCTTTGAACTCCTAAAATGATCAACATAACAATTTTGCAGGAATTTAAATAAACTTGTCAAATTAAGTAAATATGGCGATAAATGATTTGATAGAGGAGTGTAATTTGGTTAAGGAAGAATGCGATGTTCTAATTTTATCTGCCAGCTATGGTGGGGGGCATAACCAAGTCGCAAGAGCTTTAACATCGGCCCTACAATTACAAGCCCCCGGAATGAAGATTATTACCGTTGATTATTGTGACCTATTAATCCCTTTGTTCAACCGGTTGACCCAATTTAGTTATATGCAAAGTATTAGACATTTCCCGGTAGGTTATGCTTTATATTATCAGGCCACTGGAAAAATATCTCCTGACTCTTTTTGGCAGCGCCACTTGAATAAAATCGGTTATTCTGAACTCATGATGTTGGTTGATAATTTACGGCCGCGACTGATTATTTCAACTTTTCCCATACCTGCAGGCGTTCTTTCGGAAATGAAGGCAAGCGGTCATTTAAATGTGCCAGTGGTGACTGTGATAACCGATATGTGCGTCCATAGTCAATGGATTCATCCAAATACTGACTTATATATTGTAGGTTCTTCGGAAGTGGCGGAAGGACTAGTTGGAAGAGGAGTGCCACGGAGAAAAATAATGGATAGCGGAATTCCAATCCTTCCGGAGTTTAATAACGATTTTTATAAGGCAAAACTGCGGGCGGCTTTTGGGTATAAACCGGACGACAAGGTTATCATCATTATGGGTGGAAGTGACGGAATTTTCAGGGCAACCCGTTTTAAACTGCATCGTACGTTGGAACAGTTGCCCGATGGTGTCCAAGCTTTAATCCTAACTGGGTATAATCATGATTTATATGATAAACTCCAGCCCTTGGTGGGGAAGTATTCCAATTTTAGAGTGGAAAAGTTCTATCAAAATATGGCTGGTTTAATGAAAATGGCGGATCTGTTAATTACTAAGGCCGGAGGGATTACAATTTCAGAAGCTTTGGCAAGCGGTTTGCCGATGGTTATTTATAAGCCAACACCGGGACAAGAAGAGGTCAACGCCAATTATTTATGGCGTCACCGGGCTGCAATCATTGCTAAAACAGAACACCGGGTGAGAACAGCCATTCATCGCATGGTTTGTGATGAGCAATTTCGGCTGTTATTTCAAAGAAATTGTTTGAAATTAGGGCATCCCAATTCAGCAGCTGTAGCAGCAAATGCTATCTTAAAAATGCTGACTCCGATTACTCGAAGGAAAAATTTTATCCGTTAATGGTAAGGGGAGAAGTCCGTGTTTGATAAAAAGGAAGGTTTATTTAAACATCCGGTGATAATCGCCTTTTTGGCTATTATTTCATCCATTGAATTTATCCGGATGTCTTTATTTTTGACTTTTTTGCCCAGCTTTTTGAAAAATTTGCATTATACGACGGCTACAATTGGCGCTGTCTTTACAGCCAATCTTTTGGCAGATAATTTTTCTAAAAGTGCAATTGGGTGGCTTGTCGATCACAAGGGGCCTTGGCCGGTGTTACTTTGTGGAAGCATTGCAACAGCTGCCGGAGTTCTATTAATCATGACTTTTCATCAAAGCCTGTTGTTATTGATTTTAGCAGCAATTTTAATTGGCATTGGAGTTTCACCGACATGGCCCGCAGCGATCGCAGGTTCTATAGAGACAGTTGGTGAAGAAAAGAGAGCAACCATTATTAGTGTTATTTCCGTTATTTGGCTGGCTGGCGGTGGATTAGGACCTATTTTAATGGGTTTTTTAATTGACAGTAGCATGAGCAAATTCCTATTAAAGGTTCATCTGCCCATCTTCAATGCGTACCGGACCGGGTTTGCGGTATTAGCTGTGGTCGCTTTATTGGCAGTGGTTATTTGTATTTTAGGATGGTGGAGTTGGAACCGGGTACCGCATATTAAACAGATTGCTGAGGCTAGACTTCAGGTTCCCGCCAAGGAACGGATTAAGGATATTGTAAAACGACTTTGGAAAGTGAAAGGCTTGATTCCGGGAATGTTTTTTCAGACATTATCCCTGGGTATGCTCTTGCCAAACCTTTTGCCCTTTGCTACCGATAAGCTCAACCTGACGGAAGCCCAGTATAGTATGTTGCTGTTTATAGGTGGTATTGTAGTAGTATCCTTTATGATCCCGGTCGGGCGTTTGGCCGATCGCCAAGGCCCACGGGCATTCCTGGTTGCCGGATTTTTGCTTGCATCAAGTTCGATATTTATCTTGGTTTCACAAGGTAACAGCCATAACGTTTGGTGGTTGGTTGGTTTTGTCGGCCTTTCCTATGCTTTGATTCAGCCAGCCTGGAACTCACTATTGGCGGGTTCAATCCCCTCATCTCAACGCGGGGTACTCATGGGATTATTTATGTCCGTGGAAGGAGCGGGATTTGCATTCGGTCCATTGGTTGGAGGATATCTTGGCACTTTGAGCAGTAAAGATTTAGGATTATTAGGCGGCACTGGTTTAGTGGCACCATTTTATTTCAGTAGCTTTTGTTTGGTTTTGATGGCGATTGTATATATGGTCTATCCATTTCGACATTATCAGGATGAGGTTGAGTAAGATGATTTGGTGGATCATCGGGCTAACGGCTGTTATATTTTGGGCATTAATATATCCGGTGACCGATTACTGGCAGCGTTGGTTTTCAAGAAAGGTCCTCAAAAAAGGGCACTCCGGCAGTGGTGTGCTGGAAGGGAAACCTACTATTTGCCTGACATTTGATGACGGCCCGAATCCTGAAATTACCCCGCAAATATTGAATGTTTTGGCAGAGTACCATATCCCGGCAACTTTTTTTTTGGTGGGTTATCGGGCTGAACGCTCACCGGAGTTGGTAAAGAAAATTCTAGAGCATGGCCATGAAATTGGCGTTCATACTTATGATCATTGTCATGCTTACAGCATGTTTGCTTATAAAAGTATCAGAACCATCAGGCGGGGTATTAGAATTTTAGAAAATATCACTGGAAAATCAATTGTTTGGTTTAGGCCTCCATGGGGGGCTTTGAATTTTTTTGAGTTAGCAACCGTAAAACATTTTAATCTTCGAATTGTTTTATGGACCGCCAATGCGATAGATTGGGATATAAAGACGACTCCGCTGCAAATTGTTGAGCGCCTGAAAAGAAAACTACAACCCGGTTGTATCATTGTAATCCACGATGCAGGGGGTGATCCGGGCGCGCCCCGGCATACTTTGGAAGCTTTGCCTCAATTTATTGAGCAAGCGCAAGCAGAAGGCTACCGTTTTGTTACTTTAACAACGACTCAAGGTTAACTTTATTGTTGGGTAACTATCACTACTTAGAAAATACTTTCGCCCAAATGCTTCTACTCTTCCCCTTAAAGGGAATTTGTTGGAATTGCAGGCCTAAAGGCTGTAGCATGACCAACGAAGGTTAACAATAGACCCGAAAGATGGACTAATACCTTTTAAGTGGAATTGTGAAACAATTCTTTGAAAAAACGCAAAGCGTTTTTTAGGGCTAGGGTCGGTATTAGGCTCATTTTCATTCTTTCGATTCCCCCGGCATGCCGGGGTGAGGGACTATCTAGAAAATACTTCGAAGCCTAAAAGATCAATTCTTCCGTCAAGGTGCGGAGACGCAGAGAAAAGATGAAAAACATTGTTGAAAAAGAAGCTCTGCGGGAATAAATAACTTATTTTCATCCTTTCACCTGCCCCAGCAGACAAGGGTGGATGACTACTTTATATGTATCAAAAAGATTAATTTAAGTAAAAACAGGAGAATTTTACGATGAGCGATATGACCATTTTACAAAGGTTAGGCATGGCTATTGATCGCCGTTATTTAAAAAAAGTTGCTGCAACAGGTATCCCTGGTTCAAAAAATCAGTTGTTGTTGATTTGTTTTCATGGTTATCACGGCAAAACGAAGCTTGATATTAACGGCACCTTCATTAATCCTGGGGATTCTATCGCAGAGTTTCATTTGTCCAATAAACGCATAGCGGAAATGGGGAGGGAGGATTCATCCCGTTCTATGGAGTGGCGGATGTTGGAAATGCTTAAGGCTGAATTTACCGCCCTAGCTGAGGCATGTTCTAAAAATATAATTTCCGGACAAGTTCAGGGCTTTTATGGAGTGAATGTATTAACAGCTGGAGCAAAGCGTTTGGGATTTACTTTAGTTCCGATACCGAAAGGCTGGAACCATTGGTGGTTGAGTTTTTGGGAGAGTGTTTTGCGGAGAATCTTTTATTCCTATAAAACCAAAAAAAAGGCTACATTTCAGACGCCAAAAGAGGCTTTTGAGGTCTGGATAACAAGGGAAGAGCTGATTAAACGCTATATAAGGGTATGAACTTTTCAGGACTTTCGTACATATAATCATAGCAGTCAGCAGTTAGGAAAATTGTTTTTGCTTTGATTATATTAACGGAGGAACTTCAATGGATCAAACTTTTCAGCCCGGTACAAATTCTCCCGGTAATTCTCAATTTATATCCGATCCAGTCCTTTATCTTTTAAGAGAAGACATTGCTGATGAATTAGGCGCTATCGTAGGTTATTTGGAATGCGCAGATTTGGTGAAGGATTACCGTATCAGTTCGGTATTTCGGGAAGCAGCCAATGATGAAAAAGAACATTTTATCCGCCTTATGGGAGTATTAGCTCAAATAGATTCGTTCCAAGCCAAAGAATTTCAAAGGGCCGGCTTTTCCGAGTTTTCGAACGGCAACGGAAGCTCCAATCCTTTTAGTAGTAATCCTTTTGGGACGGGGTTACCGTTTCAGTGTCAAACTTGTCTTAAACCGGAACGGCACCGGCATGATTATAACGAAAAAAGAATGTATATGGCCGATGACCGAACGATGGAATGTTTGCAAAATGCGATCCGGGATGAACTTAAAGCGATCAATGCTTATCAGAGGCAATTAAAAGAAACTACGAATCCGGTAATCCAAAATTCATTGACCCTCATTATGAATCAAGAAAAAGAACATGTTAGCGAGTTTACCAAACTTTTTTGTGCGATATATGATAATTGAAAGAGGAACCTGGAATGGCAAAGATTCTGGTTACAGGGGGAGCCGGTTTTATTGGAATTAATCTACTCGAAGAATTATTACCCCATCATCGTTTAATAGTAGTGGACAATTTATCAACCGGAAAAGGATCGCCTATTTTGCAGGATGTTCACTTTTATTCAATGAATATTCTTGATGAAAAATTCGAAAAAATTGTCGCCCAGGAAAAACCGGAATTTATTATCCATTTAGCAGCCCAAATTAACGTGCCGGAATCTTTTGTAAGCCCCGTATTTGATTTAGAATCCAATATTTTAGGAACTCTCAAGGTGCTGGAAGCCGCCAAGAAAAATGGGGTTCAAAAAATTATTTATCCATCTTCAGCGGCTGTTTATGGGAGTCCGCAGTTTCTTCCCATTACCGAAGAACATCCGATAGCGCCAATGTCATTTTATGGAATAAGTAAACATACCCCCGAACACTACTTGCAAACCTATTTTCATAGCTATGGCCTTGATTATACCATATTACGGTTTGCGAATGTTTACGGCCCCAGGCAAGACTCGGGAGGGGAAGGTGGCGTAATTGCCGTCTTTACCAATAATTTATTAAAAAATAAGCCATTATCCATTTTCGGCGATGGGGAACAGACTCGGGATTTTGTGTTCGTTAAAGATGTAGCCGGGGCAATCATAAAATCGATATCAACCGGTAACCATCAAATATTGAATATCGGATCCGGAAGAAAGGTAAGCGTCAACCAGGTATTTCAACAAATCAAAAGCTTAACCCAAAGTAGTATCCAGCCCCAATATTCACCAACCCGCCCCGGAGATATCCGTGACAGTATATTTGATATCGCTAAAGCTCGAAATGTTCTGGGATGGGAACCCCGGACTACCCTGGAACAAGGGTTGCGTTTAACAATGGAGTGGTTTTTAGCGCACTAAGCTATAATATGTATTAATTAGGTCATCATGATTCCGTAGCCCGGTTTCAAGCTCTACAGCAAATTCTTCATTAAAATGTTCTACTGCTTGACCTAGAATTTCACGGCAGATGCGGCGAGAGGCCGTACTTTCAGGGTGTTTGGTAACAAAGCTAATAATTACGGATATTTTTGAGTCGTCAGGCATCTTATATCCCCAATCATTTAATCAATCGTGGTTTATAGTATTCCCCTTGAACTCCTTTTTATAGAGTATGTATAATTCCGGCGTCTCGGGAAAATTTACCAAAAGAAAGATTCAACAGCTTGGCCTTTGTTTACAGGCCTATGGTGGAGTTAGGCTTGGAAGTGAGTACTTGTTTATAGGGGACAATACTATCAAAAAGGGGTTTTGAAGGTACGGGAGTTAACCGCTGTCCAAGGGTAGGGTAAAACTATGAAGACTCAGCGGCAGTAACCTCGTTTGTTTTGGGAAAATCATTAAGGGCTTCGGTTTCACTCACAGTACCGATAATTGTATAAACAGCTTTTTTACCGGGCGCGTAGATTTTACGCGCCTGTTTTAATACCTTTTCTTTCGCACTTTCTAAGCTCTCTGCTTCCACGATAATATCGAGACGGCGCTGAGTTTTTTTGAAAGTGACTCGGACAGAAGCTGCGTACAACATTGGAAATCACCTCATTTCTTAAATTCGGGGAATTCAAACGGTTTCCTGCAGAATTATCCGAATTATCCAAGAAAGGAATTTATAAAATTGAGTGGAAATAAATAATCAATAAGTACTGGAAATGAGTGATCGATATGAGTTCTAGGGATAAGCAATGTTTACTGGACAATACCAAAGTTTGCGATGATTGTGGAGAATGCGAAATGTGCGACCTGGATTCGAGCAAAGTCTGTGATAATTGTTGCCGGTGTCTCGGGGAGGCAGATTATGCTGCAATTGAAGTGGAGAAAATTGTTTTACCGGAAAGAATTCAACTCAAACGAAAAAAATTAAAAAATAAGGGCTGTTTAAATTGAGTGAGTAAACAGCCCAGACCTTTTCTAAAAATTGTAACAATATAAATTATCAGCTAAAAAACTGGTTTATGGATGTTCATGGAATTGTAAATTCCAATTATGGCCTTGATTATTATCCCAATGATTTTCACCGTCTTTAAAACATAGGTTCATTTCGTGGGCATCTTCGGCTTTTATCTCTTTATAGAAACTTCCATCGTCCTGTTTTTCCATTTTTACGGTGTTGATAGAACGATTCCAACTATCAAAACCATAATGAAGATAAACTTCGCTGGTGCCCGAATCTTTGAGTAATCCCCGGTAATGGATATTTAAGGTATCATAATTTCGCGGCTCTGCTGGTTCCCAGGAAATTGTGCTCTCCAAAGTTCCGCTCTCTTGATCGATTTTATTAAGGCCTAATAAATTTCTAAAAAAATTATTCATTTTCAACCCTCCTTTCTATTTTTTGCCGCACATTCATTAGTTTCCCCCGATTTCATTCAGAATAACTCGGGAACGTATCCCAGGACAAAAGCATCTTGTCTTATTTGGATTTTATGCCTTAATCCTTTGTTTTTGGGACAATAGCCTAGATCCAAAGTCCTATATTGTGAATAGATTAAAGACAAAAGCATGATGGGAGGTTTTTATATGGAAGCTGGAAACCAAATGTATATGCGCCTTGCACAAGCTTATGTGCCGTTTCAGTTTTATACAAACCGTTGGGATCCCATGAAAGCCCTAATGATGGGAACGGTTTTTCCGGAATTATATCGTGCTTATCACGGTAAAAGATAGGAGGTTATCGAATGCATAATGCTCAGTTAAAGATGTTAATGGATCTTCAAGCATGGGAATTTACAGGATACGATTTTCATTTATATTTGGATACGCATCCCAATGATCCGCGGGCACTGGCGGAGTTTTCAAGAGCGGAAAGAGAAGCCCAGCGGCTTAAAAATATGTATTCAACCAATTACGGGCCGTTAACGGCGGGGGATAACGTTAATCAGCCATGCTGGAGATGGATAGAAGAGCCTTGGCCATGGGAAATCGATTATTAATGGATTGGGAGGAAATGAAATGTGGCATTATGAAAAAAAATTGCAGTACCCAGCGAAGGTTGGAAAAGCCGATCTGAAAATGGCCAAATATTTGGTTTCACAATATGGGGGGCCGGATGGAGAATTGGCTGCAGCGCTTCGCTATTTAAATCAGCGGTATACGATGCCGACCGGACAATCGAAAGGGATATTGAACGACATCGGTACTGAAGAACTGGCCCACTTGGAAATAATCGCCACCCTGGTTTACAAGTTAACCCAAAATGCAAGTGTTGATGAGTTAAAAGCTGTCGATTTAGGCGCTCATTATACGGACCATGATCGAGCCCTGTTTTATACGGACGCTACGGGCAATCCATGGACAGCGGCTTATATTCAAGCCAAAGGGGATCCGGTGGCTGACTTACATGAAGATATGGCGGCGGAAGAGAAGGCCAGAGCCACATATCAATGGTTAATTGATTTGACGGATGATCCTGATTTAAAGGATACCTTGAATTTTTTAAGGGTGCGTGAGATCGTCCATTTTCAACGTTTTGGGGAGACGTTGGGTTTAATCCAGGAATTTCAAAACGCAAAGCATATCTTTTAAAACGGAAACTTTGTGTCTAAAGTGGATTGGGTAGTAGTTTTTTAAAAATAAAGGGGATAGAGTCAAGATTAGATTCCATTTCTGGGCCGCTTAAATAGTTGTAGAACGAAAGGAGTTATGTTATAATTTTTTTGTCAGAATTTAACTCGGCTAGATTTGAATTACTTTCTCTCCAACTTGAGCCAGTTAATTAGACGGCGCTCGCTCAAGCGTCAATTTTGCCGATAGGCTTAAGGAGGAGAAATGAATGTCCAGCGACAAAACTTTAGTGTGTAAAGATTGTAACCAAGAGTTTGTATTTACTGCAAGTGAACAGGATTTTTATGCGGAAAAGGGCTTTACCAATGAACCAGGACGTTGCCCCAGCTGCCGTCAGGCTAGGAAAAACAATGAACGTGGCCGTGGCAGAAGCGGAGGCGGAGGATTTAAAGGTGAGAAAACTCTCTATAATGCGGTATGTTCCCGGTGCGGAGCCCAAACTCAAGTGCCTTTCCAACCCAAGCCGGACCGGGAAGTTTTATGCCGGGATTGCTTCCGTCCCCGTAATAGTTACCGGTAAATAACAGGAAAAATATCGATCGAGATATACAATATACGAGTTTCTTTTATATCCATCCAGGGAGTATATTGTATATCTCATTGATTTAAATATTCTGCAGTGCAGCCGCTTAAGGATTACTCGGTGTATACTTCATAAGGAATCTGAGCATTTAAGGAGGCCGCTACAGAACAATATTTGGATTGAGAGAATTCAACTGCACCAATGACTTTATTGCGGTCGATATTGGGCTCTATAGCTACAAATGTAAAATGGATTTTCTTATATTTCTTGGGATGTTCCGCGGCCTGTTTTCCCGGCAATCTGGATGATAAAGTTATCCAGTTTGAGTTGCAGTTCTTTAATATGGAAACAACATCCATTCCGGTACAACCACCTAAGGCATGAAGCATTCGTTCCATGGTCTCGCACCTGTACCAATCCACCTTCCGGCACATTCAGCTTTTGGATGGAATGGCCAGAATCTTCTATAGCCCCAAATCCCATTTTAGGGTCCCCGGAAAGTTTTGATTGAATATCCAGCACCTCAATTCGATTCAATGTTATCCTCACACCTCTTTATCATGCCGAAAATGGGAAACCAATCTATGAATAATTGACGATTACATCGGATACTTTTTGGCAAAGAATAAGTAAGGGGTCTGCGAATGCAATTATGGCTATTCATTTTAGGAACAGTCGGAATAAGTTTTATTTTGGCAGCCTTATTGGGATGGTTGCTATGGAAACCCGTTATTAATGTTTGGGTTGATTCATTTTTAAAGCGTTTACTGGAAGATCCATATCCCGAAAATATCACCGAGATGTATAATGTATTTTGCAAAGTAGGAGTCCAGAATGTCCTGGAGGCTGATATCCGTGGTGCTACCGGACAACCTTTACAGCGTCCTTTTGGGACATCCAACCATTATTCCAAATGGGAACAATTGTTATTAAACCCGGTTTATCTTTCCCGAAAACCGATCGTGGAATCCATTGAAATAAAGACCCAAGTGACAATCGGCCCTCGAGCTAAAAGACCACTGATCATTGATATGCCGGTGATGATCGCAGGGATGTCATGGGGAACGGCTTTGTCTTCCAAAGCCATATTAGCTCTGGCAAAAGGGGCGGATAAAGCCAAAACGGCTATGAATAGCGGTGTTAGTTCGGGCTTTCCGGATGTTCGGAAACACACCCGGAAACTGATTATACAATATCCTTGCAGCGAGTGGGGAAATGAAGAAGAATGGCTTAGGCAAGCTGATGCGATTGAAATTCAATTGGGTTATGGAGCTTTGGCTTCACTGCCACTTGTTGAAAACTCCCGGAAAATTGACCGCCAATTTCGAGATGACGCCCCTGTATGTTTGAATTTGAGAAACGATGAAGGTTTAGCTTTGAACGGCCCGGTTTTTTATCTCGATCAGAAATTCGAGTTGCCCCGAATTGTTCATTATCTTCGGGAATTGACCGGAGGAATTCCAATTGGAGTTAAGATTGGAGCCACCCATCATCTTGAGGAGGAATTGGAGGCAATTACCAATGCGGATATTGATTTTTTGACCATTGACGGCAAGGAAGCCGGTATTCATTACGGCCCGGGGATTTTAGAAGATGATGTAGGATTGCCAACGTTACCGGCACTTTGCAGGGCATCAGCCTTCCTTCACAATAAAAAAATGAAATCCGGGATTTCGCTGATCGTTTCCGGCGGATTATTTACCCCCGGTCAGTTTTTGAAAGCATTGGCATTGGGGGCAAATGCAGTATGTATCGGAACAATTGCTCTGGTTGCTTTAGCCCATAATCAGATTGTCAAAGTACTGCCCTGGGAACCCTTGTCTCAGCTTTTATATGAAAAAGGCGGAGCCAAAGAAAAACTTTGTACCGAACAAGGAGCCCACAACCTCGCTAATTTTTTAAAAAGCTGCAACGAGGAAATTATCCTGGCTATGCGGTCTTTGGGAAAAACCTCCTTAACTCAGCTGACGATTGAGGATTTGTGTGCTATCACTCCTGAAACCGCTCAAATTACCGGTGCTGATCTGGCATTTTCCAAACCGAGGCCTTAAGAAGATGGATGCGATAGAATTTTTGGTGCTGATGTTTTCGTCAACAGTCCTTATTAGCGGTTTATTTTTGGTGATAGTTTTCCAAAGTTATAGAAGGACCTGTAAAGAAATTAAAAAGTTTTTGTCGTCGTCCCATTGGATTGAACTATTGAACTTGCTAAGTAAAATAACCTGGCGGGTTTATTTTGAAAGCCAGTTAAGAGCTGAGACTGGAAAAGCTTTGGAGCGTCCTTTTGGGACTCCTCTTCATTTTTATTCCTGGAATCAAATCTTGTTTCAACCTTCGGTTCTATCATGCGCCAATAGAAGCAATCCGTCTTTGGAAATGGATATTCCCATTGAGACTTCAGTGATACTTGGACCCGGGGCTAAAAAGCCTTTACGGATAAATTATCCTATTTTGATTGGTGGGATGGCATATGGCGGTGCATTAAGCGAAAGGGCTAAAAGCGCGCTGGCTAAAGCAGCTACGTTGTTTGGAACAGCCACCAATACCGGGAGCGGTCCTTTACTCAAAGAAGAAAGAGCGTTCGCAGAAAAACTTATTTTTCAATATTCAAGAGGTCACTGGGCCAAATCGGAGGAAGTTTTAAGCCAAGTCGATATGGTCGAGATCTCTTTGGGGCATGGGGCTTGGTGTTCTGCGCCGGTCCGGATTAAAGGACAAAAGGTTAAGGGCCGTTATGCTCGGGAATTGAACACGATTGAGGGTTTGGATATTCTTATAGAATCAAGGTTGACGCAAATTGACAGCCCGGAAGACTGGAGAACTTTAATTCTCCACTTAAAAGAGGCAACCGGGGGAGTGCCCATCGGAGTCAAAATCGGAGCAACGCACCATTTGGAAGAAGAGTTGAGTTTGCTTGTTGTAGGCGGTGTTGATATTATAGTTATCGATGGCGCTGAGGGCGGAAGCCACTCTGCGCCTCCGATTTTATCGGATGACGTTGGGTTGCCAACCTTACCTGCGCTGTGCCGGGCGGTTCAATTTTTGAATGAACATGATTTAAAGGGCAAAATTTCACTGATTATTGGGGGAGGATTATATACGCCGGGGGATTTTTTAAAGTGTCTGGCATTGGGTGCTGATGCCGTGGCGATAGGAACCATAGCCAGCCTGGCGATGTCTCATACTCAAATCACCAAGTCAATTCCCTGGGAACCGCCGACCGGCTTGATTTATTATCAAGGGAAAGCGGCTTCCAAATTGAACCCGGATTTAGGGGCGAAGCATTTATATCATTATTTAAAGAGTTGTATGGAGGAAATGGTACAAACAGTCCGGATTATCGGAAAAGGCAGTTTTCGGGAAATAACGAAGGAAGATTTAGTGGCGGTGGATTCACTTTATGCTGAAATAGCGGGTATTGATTCCATTTTTAACATGGCTGCGGGTAACAACGAAAACCAGAAAAAGAATGGATAGAAGGGAAAGAATGTCCTAACGCGTATAAGATCTAAAATCTTTTATGCAACAATTCCTTTAAGGAAACAAACCGATAACCTTTTGCCTGCAAGCCTTGAATGAGATAGGGAAGGGCTTCTACCGTTGAATGGCGGTTTAGGCGGCCATCATGGGCTAGGATAATCGCCCCGGGGAAAATCATCCGGATAACTCGTTCCGCTTTGGCTTTTGGTGTTTTGGAGAGTGCATGCTCCAGGGTTATGGTAGATAATATAATTTGTTTGTGTTCTAAGTGAGAGACCCGCAAAATATTTTCATTGAGTTCTTCATAGGGAGTCCGAAAATACAATGGTTTTTTACCGGAAATTTTTTTGATCACCCGGTCGGTTGTGTCCAGTTGGGAACGGATTTGTTCAATCGAAAGGGTGTTGAGATGAGGATGGGAAAACGTATGGCTACCAAGGGTATGCCCGTTTTGAAATTCCCTTTTCACCAATTGTGGATACTTTTGGACATTTTTCCCTACCAGGAAGAAAGTAGCCGGAATATGATATTTTTGTAACAGGTCTAAAACTTGGGAAGTATAGAGGGGGTCGGGACCATCGTCAAAGGTGAGGGCGACTATTTTTTGCGTGGTGTTGCCCATCCAAATTACATTCACTTTATTGAAAAAATTAATGGTTTTTTCGAATAAAAGGAAACGGTTGATAAACAAGATAAAGAAAGTAACGGTAACCAATATCAATAATACCCATGGCAAGTTTTGTTTGGATATTAGTTTTTTTTTCATGAGGGAATGCTCCTATAATGTTTTTAGCTATGCGGTGAAACGTTGCTGGATTATAGAGTTTAAGCTGATGAGTAAACCTAATTATAAGCAAACTTGATTATAAACATGAAACAGCAAATTATTGCAACTATAAAATGAGCATATTAATGCGGTATTTTCCAAATTATTTAGAACGTTTTTACCACAGAGAACACAGAGGTCACAGGGTAAAGACCAACCATGATTATCGTAACTAATTTTAACCATGGCCGAGCATAGAAGTTGAAGAATAGATCCTGGTTTACAAACTTGAGTCTTTGTATTTTGTGTTCTCTGTGACCCAACTGTTTTTGCTGAGTTATCTTTATAATCAGTTAAGTAAAATTTCTTAGCTGGGCAAGGATTTTTTGAATCGAAATTGTCATACCAGGTTGATTAACGGGCTGATTTATTTTGCCTCAATCCGCTTTTTCTATGACTAGTGTAAATAAAGTACTCCGCCCCAGATTATCTTGACAGACCACACGATGACGGCCAACTTTGGGTGTATAAAACAGCCTCTCACCGGGTTTGGCTACTCCCAATAAAGCGCCATCAATAAACCAGAATACTTTTTGAACGTCGTTGCTGACTGAAGCTTCACAGCAAATTTTTTGATACCCGATTGGAATGCCTTCCCGTAGCCGATATTGACAATCCAGGGAAGGGGAACGGATTATCGGAGGAGACCCCGGGAGTAAACCCTGCCATTCCGGAAGCAACGGGGGCAATCTGTCAATTTTGGCACCATTGCTTTCCATCCAGGAAAACACCCGGGGCGGCAACTGAACAAAGGATTGGGCATGACTGGGCTGAGTTCCGGCATAATCGGGTGGGAGCCGATAACCGGTGCGGTTATCGACTTGGATTGACCGATGCATTGAACAAACTTTATCCGAGGTCCGGTCTATTAAATAGAATTCGTTTACTGTCTGAGGACAGTTCGGGCCGGGCAATTCTCCGCTTAAACTACACATTTCTCTGGTACCAACGTTCTCTGGCCTTTCAAACCATTGAATCTGTTTGCCCCGGCATAAATAATTCATGATTTCAAACAGTATCGGTGCAGCTACTTCCGCACCCACCAAATTACGGGCGCCTTCCCCGGAAAAATTGCCAAGCCAGACACCAACTGTAAATCGGGGGTTATAACCGATACTTAAGGCATCGCGATGTCCATAGGATGTCCCGGTTTTCCAGGCGACTTGGGGCAGAGATGTAAATTCCCAACAGGTGGGAAGATCGGGCCGACGCAGCCCGGTTAAAATGTCTGTTATAATATAGGCTGTACCCGGATCGAAAAGGCGGATTCCGGTGGACTGCGGGTCATCGGAGAGTTGGCGGGGTTTGTAATATTGGCCGCCATTTGCCAGGCTGGAATATAATGCGCTTAAGTCCAGTAAATTGACTTCACAGCCTCCGATGGCTATAGATAATCCGTAATCTTTCCGGGAACGCAGTGAGAACACACCAACCTGTTTTAACAAGGAATAAAGGCCTTCAACGCCTAACTTGTGCTCCAAATCTACTGCAGGTAGATTGAGAGAACGCTCCAGGGCTTCCCGGGCGGAGACGATTCCTGAAAAGGTACGGTCATAATTTTCCGGGGCATAACCGGAAAAATCGGTTGGTACATCTTCTAAATAATGAGCCGGGGTAATGAATCCTTTTTGAATGGCCATGGCATAGATAAAAGGTTTTAAAGCAGAACCCGGAGAACGGGGTGCAAGGGCCCCGTTGACTTGGCCTTGGTGAAAATAATCGTTGAAATCTCCGGAACCGACCATAGCCAAGACTTCATGCCGGGTGTTATCCAGGATGACAATGGCCCCGTTGGTGATTCCTTCGTTTTTTAAACTGTTTAAATGGATACTTAGCAAATCTTCGGCAACTGCCTGATACCTGTAATCTAGGGTTGAGTATATGCGGGGTTTGTCTGGAAAGTCCAAATGCAACTCACAACAAAAATGAGGTGCTTTATGAGGTAATTTTTGCCAGCATTCGGGAATTTCCTCAAGGATAGCTTCCCGAAAGGATAATTTGGATATGATTCTCCGCTTCAACAACTGTTCCAGTACCCGGTTTCTGGCCCGCAGGGATTTCTTGTAATCCAAATTCGGCCGGTATATATTGGGTGAATTCGGGATCACCGTCAGCAGAGCGGCCTCACTTAAGCTGAGCTGTGACGGTTCTTTTCCGAAATAGAGCCAGGCAGCCGCCGCTACCCCTTCGATATTTCCCCCATAAGGAGCGATGCTAAAATAAATCTCCAATAATTGACGTTTACTGTAACGCAATTCCAACTGGAAAGCCCGGAAGATTTCAAAAAATTTATTGCCGTAATTCCTTTTTTTCGGCTCCATCATTCTGGCAATTTGCATGGTGAGGGTTGAACCGCCGGATATTATATGTCTTGATTGGATATTTTGATGTAGAGCCCGAACCAAAGCTAATGGATTCACTCCGGGATGAAAATAAAACCAACGATCTTCAAAACCTAACAATGATTGCTGCAAATAGGGCGATATCTGTGATAATGAGGTCCGAATCCGCCACATGCCATCTTCAGAAAGATAAGCATTGAGCAGTTGACCGGAGCGATCAAAAACCAAAGTGGAAGAAGGCCGGAACAGGGCCTCATCCGGTAAAGGAATAACCCATGCAGTGATCTTTAGTAGCAGGTAAAGGGCTGTTATAATGAAAACGGCCCGGCTCCAACCCTTCCATCCCGGAGATAAAGAATGATAATGGCCACTAATATTTTTTATAAAGCCTTTCATCCGATTCCCCAGAAGTTTATAAAGGGCTATCCATCTATAGATTTTGAGGTTATGAAGTATCGTTTTGGTATTCATTGTCTTTTCCTCAGAAAGGGGGCTGTCCCAAAAGGAAATTTAACGATAAAGAAATACAATATATTGAAACTCACTTGTTCGATGAAGCTATATATTGTGTTTCTTATTGATTTCGAATTACTTTTTAGACAGCCTCAGGTAAAATTTATTTTATTTCTCCACCGTTATGCTGCCACCGGAGTTGATGCTGAAGACTTCCGGGGCATACATGCATTCGGCCTTGATCTGGGGTAATGTAAAGGTACCGCATGTTACAACCCGGAGGGCATAATAAAAGGTTTGAGTACCGGCTTCATCGAAATCTGCAAATAGAATCAGACGGTCATCCCGGATATCCATATAAGTTGGAGTGAAGGTATCCTTATCAAGCCAGTCGATTTTAGCGCTTGATGCCAATCTGGGATTTTCGATTTCCAGTCCTGCAGGAAGCAAATCGACAATCGCCACGTTATTGGTATCGTTCTCAGCGGTTTTTACTGATATTTTGGCAATTATCAGGTCTCCCTGTTTCAAATGTTTCAAATCGACCTTCCCGCCATAATGATCAAAGAACTCCCGTTTTACAGTGATTCCACTACTGGCATCGGCTACCGGTTGAAGCGAAACACCACTGGATTCGGCATAATAATAGCAGGCGCCGGTTCCAGTGATTTTTACACCGATTTTACCCTTAGCGAGGCTGGAGCCGGAGATTCTTTTTAAGGATTGACTGTCAAATGAATTTGTTTTTTGATTATTAAGGTAAACTTCCCCGGTATAATTGGGACTTTCACTGTTTTTTAAAATTTTCCCCAATGCCATAAAGGCCATTGCATTTTCTTGGGTGGTGCTCCAACGGTTAATCTCTAATCCACTCATAAGATGGTCGATTAAGCGTGGTACTGCCGGATTGTGGGGGTCCATATCGGCCATTAAAGCTAAAATAATCGCTGCATTCCGTACTGAAGAATTCAAATTGCCGCTTTTCTCGCGTTTGAAGTTGGAGAAAGAAATCGTAGTTGGACTTAAGCCAAAGGCCGTCCTTTTATCACCGCTGTAAAAATAGGCTGCTCCCAGCATAACCCGGGCGTCGGCGGAAAGATCACCAACCCTTTGATTTTTAATATAAGCCATACTGCTTATTTGGGGTTTGCCGGCAAGGCTTAGTACATAAAGGGCATAAACCCGTTTTTGAAGATCCCATGATTTATCGGAACGCCTTTTAGCCAGTTGCCATAAGAAATTGAGCATTTGGTTGTAGGCTCGGTCGGAAACGATATGACCCGATTTTCTGGCTTCAACCAAGAAATGAGCCGCATAAACAGATCCCCATTCATAACTGCCGTCCGTGCCGGGCCAAAAACTAAAACTGCCATCACGCAGTTGCATGGATTCGATTTTTTCGATGCCCTCAACCAAAAATTGCTTGACTCGATTACCCGTAAAAAGACTCGGTTCAGCGGCACGGGCCAGATCTTCAAAATAAAGAAGCGGGAATAACTTGGAAGTGGTCTGCTCCAAACAACCGTACGGATATCCCAGCAAATATTTGAGGCTCCCGGCAAAACGGATGGCCGGTAAGGGGCTAAGACAAAGAGTATACTCCCCTGTTCCGGAAAGCCATTCATTTTTCAAATCCAGATTTAATGGGTTAGCTGCAGTAAAAGATCCGCCATAGATTTTAGAGGTCACTGTCTGCGGCGGCCGGATCGTTAGGTCGGTATTTTCGGTTACCTGGGCGTCGTTTCCTTTAGCCTGTAATGAAAAATGGCAAGCCCCGGTGGCATTTTTGGCAACAACGGCAAAATGAACGGTCCGTTCTTCTTTATCAGGAATGGTACAAGACTTTTGGTCATAACCGTCAATTTGCACAAGCCCATCTTCATCCAACTTGATTTCAAAAACGCCGTTTCGCCCGGTGCCATTGAAAAGAGTAACCGGGATTACGGCCCGATCGCCGGGCGCCAAGAATCGCGGGTATGTTGATGTAATGACTATCGGATCACGAACCAATACTTTCTTGGTGGCGGAGCCATAATTGGGACCCGCTGCGGCAACCGCCATCAAACGGAGAGTGCCGTTAAATTGAGGGATTGAAAGTTTAACTGTGGTTTTTCCCGAACTGTCCAGTTTAACCAAGCCTGACCAGAGTGAAACCGGAGTAACCCTGCGGAGGGAAATCGGATTCAGGTTCCGGCGGCGGACCCCTTCAAGGTTTTCATCTCCCGATGGCGTGTTGGGTGAGCTTACTCCTTCCAACTCGGGTAAGAGCATGCCGTAAAGATCGTATGTTTCTAAGCCGAGGGAACGCTTTCCATAGAAGAATCCCATTGGATCAGGAGTTTCAAAATCGGTTAACTGGCAAATACCTTCATCAACCGCAGCTAATGTTAAAAAAGTCTTACCGCTTTGGCCCGGTGCGGATACTTGCACTTCCAGGTCACGGTTAGGGCGAATTTCAGCGGGCGCGATAATCCCAAGGTCGATTCGGTTCGAACCCGTATCAATCATCAGGGGGATGGTTCCAAAGGCCCTTGTAGGGGCTCGTTTCTCCAGTTTTTTGGTGGTCCGGATTAAATGTACTGAAACATAAACATTGGGTTTATATTCGGCTTTGATAGGGATGGCGATCATTCCGGTATTTTCTTTTAGATCGATAACCTTGGTATCGTAAACTTTTTCCCGTTCAACGGTCACCAAGACCCGGCCCGCAAAAGGTGCTTTAATTTGTACGTTAGCAGTTTCACCCGGTCTAAAAATATTTTTTTCCAGGCCCAGCTGGATGCGATCCGGGTGATCCATCGCCCAAGGCGAATAACCCCAGCCGGAAACATAAAATTCACAGACGCTGCGGGCACAGTTGCCGATTCCAGAGAAAACAATTTTGTAACAGCCATAATTTGAGGCTTTATAACTATAGCTGCCTTCTCCGCTTGTGAGTCTAATGGTGTCTCTGGCAATCCGAGTCTCCTGACGTTCGGAATGGTATGTATAGTTACCGCGGCTATCCCGGCGGTAAATTGAATTCCAGGTTACTGAGTAAACTTCTGCTTGAACCGTAGAACTCTGAACAGCATTGCCGTTTGGTGCTACCATTGCCAGTTGAATGGGATAAGTTTCACCGGTTTTAACCCATGAATTACCATTGGTTTTATATCCGATATAAGTGTCATAAGGGTGATATTCAACGGCCTTATAGTTACTGACGGAGCGACCGCCTTCTTCGGTAACTGTGGCTTGGAAAATAGCCCGGATGAATCCCGGCGGGGTTATGTTATTGGGAAAATCGTAACTAAAGTTGATTTGACCGTTGGAATTTAATTCTCCTTGTCCGACTGGTTGCTCAAATACTTTGAATTCACGGTCGGAATCACCGAATTGGTAAGAACGGTAATTATTTGGGCTAAAAGGTACGGCTTCCATGTGGATACTAAGACCTACCCGGCGCCCTGCGGCCGGCGGTCCGAACAAGTTCATTCCTCGGATGTTGATAGCGGCTTTATCGCCGGAGAGATAACGCTCTTTATCCAGAGTTGTTTCTACTTTGATGCGATCCGGCATAAAATCTTCCACATTAAAAGCGGTATTGCCTATAGACTCTCCACCTGCTTTTAGAAAGGCGGTATACTTGCCGGTACGGGCGTAATCGGGAATGTTCACCTGGAACTGGCAGATACCGTTATCTTGGCTACTAGCGCTATATTCCCGGAAAATGGAGCCATCGGGAGCAATAATTTGTAAAAGCACCGGAAACTCCGGAGGTATGCGACTGCCTGCCCCACGAATGATCGTGGCCAAATTGGCGGTTTCCCCAGGCCGGAAGACTCCACGGTCAGTATAGAGAAAAGCTTCGTAACCATCGGTTATCGGGGGACGCCCATCCACCGGAAAATCGGTTTTATCGACCAGTCCGTCTTCCAAGCGGAGGAAGGACAGATCGTCACCTTGTTCGGCAATGATCATATAAGAACGGAAATCCTGCAATTGTTGCCTTAGGTTGCTTAAAACCAACATTCCTTGATTGTCAGTGAACCCACTGGCAATTTCTTGATTGTTATAGCTGATTAAACTGACTTTAACCCCGGTTTTTGGCGCCAAGTCATCCAAAGAATTAATCCAGACGATTAAATCATCTTGGCCCAGTTTGGCCAAAATGCCCAAATCGGTAACAATGGCTACTTTTGCAGCACTACGCCAGCGGTTTTCCGGATCATAAGCCGTGACTTGGAAAACGCCTTTTCTTTTGTCATTGAGATATTGGCCTAAATTGATCGGAGTAGTGGTAACCGCATTGGTTTCATTGGCAATGGTGAGGGATTGAGTTTTAACCAGCCGGCCGAATCGTTCCAAATCTTCGGAGTAACAATATCCTTCATCATTGAGACTGCTTAGGAAGGAGGCAAGATTATTCGGGAATATTTTGGCGATTTCCACATCGATTTTGAGAATGTTTACAGACTCCAGACCCAGATTCATATTTCCCCGGTTGGAAAGGTAACGGCCGGGTGCATTAAAATTAATGCTGGGCTCCAGATCAGGGAAAGTGACTTCATCCTCATAGGGATTAACCAGAGGGTTTCCGTTTAAAGAGGGCAATCCTTTGGCTATTGTCACCTTGTATGTCTCACCAGGTTGTATCTTTTCCCCGGATAAGGAAATCGTTTCGCCGTTGACGTAAATCCTAAACTTGGCCTTGGGTTTAATAGTTATAAAATTGTCGACGGTATCGGGCTCAATCGGCTCTGAACAGCGGATATTGATAACATTGACGCCTTCGTCGGATTCGGCATTGATGTCATTGATGGTTAAAGCGCGTTTTTCCTGAAAATTGGCACTCTTGACAAAACGCTCTTTTAAACCTATGGTAGCCCCGCTACACAGGAAACCCTGAGGAAGGCTAAGTTCGATCTTGCGAGCGCTTTGGCTGCGGGTTAGCAATTCACTGGTAATAAAAGCATCCCGGCCGCCATTTTCCAGATTAACGTTGAATTTAATAGGCGCCTTTTTATCTATGAACATCAAACCTAAGCTGCGCTGCAAATTGTCAGCCTGGATCGGGTAATTAAAACTAATCCGGGCTTGAAAAAAAATGCCCCTTTTCCTGTCGGGATTATAGGCAAAGCTTAAATTGGAATCGGTGACCCGAAAGCGTTCGGTAGTAAATTTGAATTTCAAATCACCGGTTAACTTTTTTTTGAGTTCTTCTAAAAAATCGGATTTAAACTCAACTGTATAGGCGGTTGAAGGCTGCAAAGCGACTTCCGGTAAGAAACGGAGTTTCCGGGGAGAGTCCCAACGGATTTTACCGGGTACTGCCGGGCGAAACCGGATACGGTTATTGCTCATTACTTTACCGATTCGTCTTTTAGGAACGATATCTGCGGAAAAAGTAAAAAAAAAGTTGGATTTGGGGGCAACTTCACCACTGGGTTGCATCTTGGTAATACGCACAGTATTGTCGGCGTATCCGGTAAATGTTACTATGGATAAGAAGATGGTAAAAAAACAAATCATGAATAGGACTCTTATCCAATAAGCAGTCCGAAAGGTTTCATTTGTAGCCATTTAGAATCCAACCCTTCTGTGAATTTTATGAATTTCTTGTATATTAATTCGTTACCAGGAATTATTTCCCTTCTATGCAAAATATTCATGGGCTATCAATCTAAAGAGATATCAAATCTTAAAACATAAGGTTGATGGTGGAGAAGGTTGGAGGCAGACTTGAGCTATTTCTTTGAGGAACATCCGATATCTTGGGGGTAATTTCCAAATCATTAAGACGGATAATCTATTAACTCCGGGAAGGGGGATATCCTTTTGCTTTTTTGAAAGTCCGGTTAAAAGTGCGGACACTGTTAAAGCCGCATTCAAAAGAGATATCCACGATTGATTTTTGGCCTTCTCTAATCAATTGCTCGGCTTTGGTTATCCGGATCTTCGTAAGATAATCTTTGTAGTTCATTCCGGTGAATCTGGCAAACAGGCGGGAAAAATAATAAGGGCTCAAATTCGATTTGGCGGCTATCTCTTGCAGACCAACATCATGCATATAATTGTTTTCCAAGAAACCGATGGCAAATTGAATTTTTTGGATGTCCGGCCCTCTTCTATCTTTCTTTTTTGGATTGATGGTACATGTTGGAAAATGCCGAAGCAGGAGTGAGCAAAGTTTGAAAATTTCTCCTTTTACAATTAGATCGTAATAAGGAAGTCTATGATCCAAAGGTTGTGGACAGGTTATGATTAAGCCGCTTTTTTTGGGATAGGAAAGAGGTTTAGCCTCGTTCAGCTCTTTCGATATGTTTTTGAAAATTTCCCAAATGGTTTTTTCGGTGGCTCCATCCAGGTCTGAAAGAGATAAAAAAGGCGGATCAAAATACAGATTCTCCGGCCACCCGCTGGCTACCCCGATAATTTCCGGACGAAAAATAACCACAATCATGGTGGAATGCAACCCGTGGCTGTCGTAATAATGAATGTCGGTGCTGCCGATAACCGCCATTTCCCCTTGGTTTAATAATTTGGATTGCTGATTGACGCCGATCCGGATAGAGCCTTCGCACACCAATGCGATTTCCACATCGATATGGGAATGGGCAATAAAATCATTGTCCTGGGTGAAAAAGGCGCATACCGGAAAATCAGCTGGATAATTTCTGGTTTCGAGAAAAATGTTCATGGTATTTTTAGAAAAACGAGTGTTATTCATTTTAAACTCGATCATTTTTAAAAAACCGGATTTTTATTGAAAGTTTCAGTATCGATAAAACGCAAAAACTGTCTGTTTAAACAATGGAATTGGCCAGAAGATTTTCGGTTCCCATAGTACAATAGCAATAGCATTAAAATTTTAAATCCTTATTAAAATAAGGGAATGGATCTCCAGAATCTAAGGAGGGTGCGGAATGGCCAAAATCATTTGTTACGATTTTCATCATTGCCGGGGTGAAAACTATCTACAATTGGATCAATCCATCCAGAAAAAATATCCCAGCTGTTGCAAAATAACCGAAAACTGCTGGCTTGTCAGCACGCTTGACAATCCCATTCAAATCAAGGAAAAACTAAGCGCCCTGGTTGATGATAAGGATAAACTTTTTGTCGGGATGCTTATTCCGGGGTTTTACAATGCTTCATGGACCCGGACGCTATCCGATAACCAAAGGGTAAATAAGTTGCTTGACTGTTATTAAGTGCAAATCTTCGTTTCGACTTATTCATGAGCCATCTGCTTTAACTTTGCTTTTCCATATCCAAATATTATTGCTCAATATTTAAGGTTCGAATGGATTATTTTCCATCTATTTACGTTTTTTACTTTTTATTATATATCGATTTCTCACGAAGCGTCAATAACTTTTCAATTGCCAAAAGAGGCTGTTGTAAAAGTGAGATATACTAGATTTAACGTCAATTAAAGAAGAGACATCCATATCGTAGTAAATCTCTATCGGTAAGTTTTCTTTTGCGTCAGCCTCTGTACCCGGTTTAAAATTTTAATCGGTTGATTCTTTCCATTGCTTTTTCGGTGTTTTCCCGGCTTCCAAAGGAGGTCAGGCGGAAATATCCCTCTCCGCTAGGCCCAAATCCCGCCCCCGGAGTCCCCACGACCTGGATTTGATTTAATAATAAGTCGAAAAATTCCCATGAATTTAAGGTGTCCGGAGTTTTTAACCAGATATAGGGGGCATTGATGCCTCCATAGACTGTAAAACCGATTTTTTGCAACCCTTCCCGGATAATCCGGGCATTGGTCATATAATATTGAATCGTTTCTTGAATTTGTTTCTGCCCCTCCGGAGTATATACAGCCCCGGCAGCCGCCTGAACCGGATAAGAGACGCCATTGAACTTGGTGGTTTGTCTCCGTAACCAGAAACGGTTTAAGTCGTGGGGCTTGCCTTCGGAATCGTAAGCCATGACGGATTTGGGCACAACCGTGAAGGCGCAACGGGTGCCGGTAAAACCGGCGGTTTTGGAAAAACTGCGGAATTCAACGGCCACATCTTTAGCCCCTTCAATTTCGTAAATGCTGTGAGGGATATCCGGTTCCTGAATATAAGCTTCATATGCGGCGTCATAGAGGATAATGGCTTTGTTTTTGCGGGCATACTCAACCCAGGGTTTGAGTTCTTCCTTGGTCAGGGTCATTCCCGTGGGATTGTTGGGAAAACAAAGATAAATCAAATCAACCTTTTCCTTGGGCAAATCCGGCTTTAAACCATTGGCGGAGGTGCAAGGAAGATAAACAATTTTCTCATAGCGCCCGTCCTTATTTAACTTGCCAGCCCGGCCAGCCATAACATTGCTGTCTACATAGACCGGGTAAACCGGATCGGTTACCGCAATGATATTATCAAGGCCGAATAATTCCTGGATATTTCCGGTATCGCATTTAGCGCCGTCACTGATGAAGATTTCGTCTTCACTTAAGGCAATGCCGCGAGGACGGTAATCATTTTCAATAATTTTTTGACTTAAGAATGCGTAGCCCTGTTCCGGACCATAGCCCCGGAAAGTGCTTGCTTGTCCCATCTCGGCTACGGCTTTTTGAAATCCTTCGATTACGGCTGGGACAAGCGGCCGGGTTACATCGCCGATACCAAGCCTGATAATATCCGCCTCAGGATGCTCATCCTTGTATTTGTTGATCCGGCGGGCTATTTCCGAGAAAAGATAGCTGCCGGGCAATTGTAAGTAGTTTTCGTTGATTCTCGCCATTCCAAATCATCCTTTCACCATTTTCAATATTTTGGGCTAAAAATTCGTGATTGAAACGGTTAAACCCTCCTCTAAAAAAAAATTGCCGTTGAATATTTCTTTTAATCTTTTTCCTCATCGCAAACACTCAAAACCGTCAGTTCACTTTATCTTGATCTCCGTTGGGTTATCACTTCGCCCTCAATCCACGGATTAAATCGTGTGATCTTGAACACGCTGCAGCTTAAAGGAAAAAGGACTGTTATAAAGGGAAAAGTGGAAAGAGAGAAGAGAAAAATGTTTCTGGGCTTGTATATTTAGGCGAAAAAAACAATCTGAAAAAACCCAAGGCAATGACTTAAAGAATCCACATTCAAAAGTTCTTCCGTCTTCAAGGAGGAAGACGGGCACCGCTTTTGCACATGGATGTAAAATAGCGGTTGCCATCGGAAGCCTAATATAATTGCCAGTCGAAAGGCCATGGAAGGCGAAGACCAACTAGAAACCGGGATGAATAAAGGGAGGTTCGGAAGCCGTAGGTTCCGAGCGGCGGATTCAAAAGGTGCGCCGCCCCGCACCTTTTGTCTTGGAGGGGTCGCGTGCCCTGCACGCGTTGGGGGAGGCAGGAACAGTCTCCCATCGGCCCTATATTAATCCGAAAGAAGTTTTTGGCCGCTCAAAAAGTGACTCAGCCGGTGAAATCCGTGGACAAGCAAAATCGGCATTCATTTTATACATAAAAAGACTCCATGAAGCCGGGAAGTTAAATTCGACTATCATTACATATCAAATGAAAAATATTATCGATAGAAAGAAGGGCATGTCCCATGAAATCTTTTCTGGAAGAATTATATCTCGGTCACCTATACCCTTTAGAACAAATCGTCCCCCAAGATCCGGAATTCCACTCCGTAAACGAGAAGAAATCCGGCCTCATAAAAATATTGGAAACCAGACTGCCGGCTGAAGATTTTCAAACGGTGGAAGAGCTTTTGGATGTGGATTGCAATATAAGCGTGATGGAAGCTTACGCATCCTTTGGATATGGTTTTAAGCTCGCCGTGTTGAT
>JAFABB010000054.1 GCA_023426245.1 Bacillota bacterium | reverse complement strand
TGCTCTGTAATGAGCTTTACGGTTTCTATCTTAAATGCACGATCAAACTTTCTTCTTTCGTTCATTTTTTTACCTCCCGATTTGTTTTATTATACCAGCCTTTCTTGCTGTCTTTCAAATCGGGGGTGGTGCATTGAATATGGTTTTAGGCTCGGCGCGCAGGTGATGCTGGAGGTGCTGGGCGGGGAAGAATAAAAAGTTTGAAGTTAGAAGGGTGAAGTTTGAAAATGAAAACCGGCAGTGGTTTCGTTTATCTCTGTTAGCCGGATTTAAAGTTTTGGATTTTGTTTCAAACTTCTATCGGTTTTCATTTTTTGGGAGGAACGAAAGGCTAAGAGTGGAATAATCCAAAAAGGATTGAGCTTGAAAGAGTTGATGGTATTAATGAAAAGCGACTTGCCTGAAAGGTCGTTTAAGTTTGCGCTTGAGATTATCAAATTATGTCGGTTATTGGATGAAAAACCTGGAGTATCGAGGACTTTGGCAAAGCAGTTGTTACGTTCCGGTACTTCGATAGGGGCGAATGTCGAAGAAGGGCAATCAAGTCAAAGCGAAGCAGATTTTATTGCCAAGTATAGTATTGCATGTAAAGAGGCGCGGGAAACACATTATTGGTTAAAACTTATAACTGTTTCAGAGATTGTAACAGAAGAAAAAGTATCAGGATTAATGAGTGAATGTGATCAATTAATCGCGATTTTAACAACGATTATCAAAAAACTAAAGACGAAGAGGGTTTAAATTTTTCAAACTTCGAACGCGCGTGCGCGCCTTCACCCTTCAAACTTCTAATAAATTGACCCCGGAAGATAAGGAACAACTGATGAATGAATACGATAGTACCTACTTTGCCCCGATTTGCCGCAGGGAAGAGTTGATTTATAATGAGGCGTTAATGGAAGGGCTCATGTTTGGCTATTGGGTGGCGCTGGTAGCGCAGGGAGTAGAGAAAATAAAAGTTTAAAGGGTAAAGGAATTTAGGCAAAAGTATTTTCTTAGAAAAACGCTCTCCCTCTGGAATGGCGAAAGAATTTTAATTGAAGGGGGGTTCGCACATTTGGCAATTGAAACGCGGTCAGATAAACATATTTTATATCAATACTTCCGACCTGAGTTAAGAATTTATTCGATTTGGATGGAGTAGGCTAATGATGTATGTTGCTATAAGTTAATTATATTATGATGCATTAGATGCATTAATGGAATTAAGGTATCAAAAATTTAATGAATGTTTTTTTAGAGCCGTTGAACTGGCTGTCAAGGAATTTTTACGAATTTTGAAGAACAGAAGAGATTTACCAATTATAACGAGTGGCGATTTTACAGGGGTTTTAGAACTCGGAAGAATGCCTAAAAACGGGAAAAATCGGAAAGCGCTTGAATGGCATTCAAGAGGTCAGGGGGCGCGTCCTTGGACGCGACGATTCCCTCGGTCCACCAAATGAGAAATTAGGACTTTACAGAAATGTAGGGTTTTTTTATTGCCCAAATACGACAATTTCACAATACTTACTATGACCTATCAAAATTAATTGTCGCTATCGAAATTCTGATTTACCGCTCTTCTCGTCCGTCTTCGATGTCGGGAATAGAAGCATTTGGAGGGAAAAAGGTTTACTTGTAGAAATGTTTTAGCGAAAACGTGACACACTTAATATCTTTGTAGAACAGAAACTTAAGAGAAAAATCCATAATGTATAAATTTCAGATTGCAAATCAATTATTCAATCATGTGAATTATAAATAATAACAATTAACTTTATGCCGGCGGAGGTATTTGTATTGATGGAAGAACGTGGATCCCGGGAAAAATCTTACATGAAAGTAATCGATTATATAAAAAGGCAGATCCAGAGTGAGAAACTGGTGATCGGAGGCAAACTGCCCGCAGAAAGGGAACTTTCAGAAATATTGGGAATAAGCCGCAATTCCGTGAGAGAGGCGATTCGTACCTTAGATATCATGGGCGTCATTTCAAGCCAGCAGGGGGCCGGTAATTTTTTAACCGGGAATTTTGAAAACAATCTGGTAGAATCCCTGTCCATGATGTTTTTACTCAATCAAATTGACTATAAACAAATCAGCCAGCTACGCAGGGCTCTCGAGATGGAAGCGTTATTGCTTGCCATCGACAACATCACGGAAGACGAAATCCAAGCTCTCAAGCAAATTATTTCCCAACTGGAGAATGAAACCGAAGCGAACAATGTCGTTCTGGATAAAATGTTGCATTATAACATTGCCAAGGCATCGAAAAACACTCTGATTATCAACATCCTGGAGGCGCTTTCGGAACTCCTGGATAAGTTTATTGTGGATTTAAGAAGAGAGATATTAAGCCGGGAAGACACCAGAAAGCTTTTGATGGACGCCCATAACGGGATGGTAGAAAGTTTGATCGTAAAGGATAAAAACTTGGCTTATGAATCAATTAACAATCATTTTGGAGTTGTTGACGAAAAACTCAAGGAAATGAGTGAAGGATGGAATAATACAGCTTTTGAAAGTGATTTCACATAAAGATTATTGTTAAAAAAAAGACATTTGTTGACATGGGTGATTAACGAAAATATAATAAAATTGTAAAGTGGTCCTACCAATATGGATTGTTTTAGAATTGAATCGGTGTAGTAAAACAAATTGTTTTACAGCACCATTTTTTAACGGCGAAAAATTGGTAGTACCAATCCATTCTTTATCTCAAAATACCAACAAAAGGGAGATGGTGTGAAAGATGATTATGGAGTTTATTTTGGCGTTATTACCTATTATCTGGTTGATCGTTGCTTTGACAGCTTTAAAAATGCCAGGATTTAAAGCTTGTGTCGTCGCATTGGCAATTGCCTATGTACTTGCCGTATTTGGATGGAAAATGCCGCTTGCCGATAGTCTGCGGGCAGTTACGGAAGGGGTTGCTCTTGCGCTCTGGCCGATCATCGCTGTTATTATCGCCGCCATTTTTACTTATAATGTTTGCGTTGCCACCGGCAAGATGGAAATCATCAAAAAAATGCTGGCCAACGTAACCAGAGACAAGCGGATTTTAGTACTGATCATTGCCTGGGGATTCGGCGGTTTTATGGAAGGGATGGCAGGATTCGGCACAGCCGTGGCCATACCCGCCAGCATGTTATGGGGGTTGGGATTTAATCCGATATTTGCGGCGATTGTCTGCCTGATCGCAAATGCGACGCCGACAGCCTTTGGCTCCATTGGAATACCCACCACGACGCTGGCTAAAATTACCGGACTGAGTGGAATCGATTTATCCACCAATACCGTAATCCTCTTAGCGGTATTTATTGTATTGACACCCTTTGTTTTGGTGGCTTTAACAGGGAAATCGAAAAAATCCTTTCAAGGGATCTTTCTGATCACGCTGATATCCGGACTTGCCTTTTTGATTCCGGAATACCTGGTGGCGAAGTATCTTGGAGCGGAGCTTCCTGTGGTGATTGGTTCGGTCTGCTCCATGGCAGCCACGGTTTTAGCGGCAAAGTACTTGAATAAGGGAAAGGTTTCGGAAAAGTATCTCTTTGAAGGAAAAAATGACCACCAAAATATACATAGAAAGGAAGCGCTAATCGCCTGGAGCCCATTTATCTTGATATTCTTATTACTTCTTGGAACCTCCAAATTGGCGGGACTGTTTAATGAGCTTCTTTCAACGGTAAAAACCTCTGCTGCCATTTATACCGGTGAGGGAGGCGCTCCTTATACGTTTTCCTGGCTGGCAACGCCGGTTCTTTGGATTTTCCTTTCCGCCTTTATCGGCGGAAAAGTACAGGGGATGAGTTTGAAAGAAATGTTGTTGGTACTGAAAAAGACGCTCCTGCAGATGATGAAAACCGTGATCACCATTATTGCCATTATGGCTACCGCGAAGTTGATGGGTTACAGTGGTATGATTGCTTCCATTTCTGCGGTATTCGTTTATACTGGTTTACTTTATCCTTTATTTGCGCCTTTCTTAGGCTCAATTGGAACCTTTGTAACAGGAAGCGGTACTTCCGCCAGTGTATTATTCGGAGGGTTGCAGGCAAAAACATCAGCGGCGCTGGGATTAAACCAAGCCTGGATTTCTGCTTCAAATACAGCCGGTGCGGTTATGGGTAAAATGATTTCACCTCAAAGCATCGCCGTTGCAGTGGCGGCTGTGAAACTAGAGGGAAAAGAAAATGAGCTTCTAAGAGGAACCATCAAATATTTCATTCTGTTTGTCATTGGAGTGGGAATTCTTACCTTGATCGGGTCGCGGTTCCTGATGGAACAGTCCGGCATTGGAATTTAAGGATAGGAACAATTGAACCGGATTTGGATATTTTGACCCGAAAAGCCTCCAAATCCGCGCATGCTGTTTAAAACTCGTAATGGGAGGAGAGGTGTTACGATATGAATATTTTAGTATGTATTAAACAGGTACCTGCCAGCAATAAGGTGGAGGTGGATCCGGTTACCGGAGTCCTTAAAAGGAACGGTGTGGAGTCCAAAATGAATCCCTATGATTTATATGCGATTGAGACCGCGCTCCGGATAAAGGAAAAATCGGGTGGAAGCATCACTGCCTTAAGCATGGGGCCAAATCAGGCCGTGGGAGTGCTCCGGGAAGCCTTTGCAATCGGAGTGGATCACGGTGTTTTGATCTCTGACCGAAAATTTGGCGGGGCGGATGTTTTGGCCACCAGCTATACCATATCCCAGGGAATCAAAAAATCAGGGACCTTTGATTTAATCCTTTGCGGCAAGCAGACGACGGATGGGGATACAGCCCAGGTAGGTCCGGAAACGGCGGAATTGCTCGGTATTCCAAGTCTGTCCAATATTTCCAGAATCGTGGAACTGAAAGCCGATTCCATGGTAGTGGAGATGGATATGACCCATGATGTGGAAGTCGCCGAGATTCACTATCCTTGCCTGATAGCCGTGGATAAAGATATTTTTATGCCGAGGCTTCCTTCCTACGTGAAAAAGCAGGAAACAAAGACCAGGGAGATTCGCGTGATAACTCTGGCCGATCTGGAAGATAGGGACGAAAAGCATTATGGCTTGAATGGTTCTCCTACCCAGGTGCAGCGGATCTTTCCTCCCCAGGCTAATAACCATCGGGAAGTATGGAACGGAGACGGCAGTGAACTGACAGCTCGACTGCTTAACAAACTGAAAGAATTGAAATTTGCCTAAGGAGGAAAGAAAAATGGCAAAATTAATTATCAATCAAGAGAAAGTCGGTAATATACAGGAACTGATCAGCATATGCCCATTCGGAGCTTTGGAAGAAAAAGACAATCGTCTGCAGATCAATGCGGCCTGTAAAATGTGTAAACTATGCGTCAAAAATGGGCCCCAGGGCGCCGTTGAATATATCGAAGAAACGGTGCAAGCGGTAGATAAGGATCAATGGAAGGGAATTGCGGTATATGCAGACCATATTGACGGAGTAATCCATCCGGTTACTTATGAGTTGATGGGCAAAGCGAGAGAACTGGCAGATAAAATAAATCACCCGGTTTATGCCGTTATGATAGGCCGGAATATCGGGGCGCAATGCGAAGAATTGCTTCATTACGGGGCAGACAAAGTATTTGTGTATGATCAGGAGGAGTTTGATCGCTTTAAGATGGAGCCATACACAAAAGCCTTTGAGGATTATATTAAAAATATAAAACCAACGGCTATTTTAATAGGAGCCACTCCCGTAGGCAGGCAGTTGGCTCCCAGGGTGGCGGCCAGACTAAAAACCGGGCTGACGGCGGATTGCACTATACTGGATATCAATGAAAATACGGATTTGGTGCAGATCAGACCGGCCTTCGGTGGAAATATCATGGCCCAGATATTAACGCCCAATCACAGGCCTCAGATGGCAACGGTACGCTACAAGGTTATGAATGCTCCGGAGCGAAAGGATATCGTCCGGGGAGAAATCATCCGCTGTCATATTGATTCAAAAGAATTGGCCAGCGGGGTTACAGTATTGGATATCATTCCAAAAGAAAAAGAGCAGTTTATTGAAGCATCGGAAGTTCTGGTAGTTGCCGGACGGGGAATTAAAAAAGAAGAGGATCTGGCTATGCTGGAAGAGCTTGCTGACTTATTGGGCGGACAGATCGCCTGCACCAGACCCATTATGGAAGCCGGGTGGCTGGATGCGAAACGTCAGGTAGGACTAAGCGGACGGACGGTAAGGCCAAAGCTGATCATCACTTGCGGAGTATCCGGGTCCGTTCAGTTTGCAGCCGGCATGAATAATTCCGAACAGATCATCGCGATCAATAAGGATGAAAATGCGCCTATCTTTAAAACGGCACATTATTGCCTGGTCGGAGACTTGTACGAAATTATACCGGACTTGATCGGCCGGATCAAGGAAAGTAAAACGGCAAGCGCTTAAATACAGTGCGCATTTTAAGGCTTGAAGCTGCAAAACAGCAGGAATGGAGGAAAATATGAGCTATAAAAGATTGGATCAGAATGATTTCAACGCGATCCGGAAGATCATCAAGGATGATGAAAGGATTCTCTGCGGTGAGGAAATCAATGAAGAATACAGCCATGATGAATTAAGTGATACGGTCAGTTATCCCGACGTAGTGGTACAGGTAAAATCTACAGAAGAAGTTTCCGCACTCATGAAATATGCCTATGAGAATACCATTCCGGTTACCCCAAGAGGTTCCGGCACGGGTTTGGTGGGCGCTTCCGTGGCAATCGAACACGGAATTATGCTGGATACCACCTTGATGAACAGTATTCTGGAACTGGATGAAACCAATCTTACCGTAACTGTGGAGCCGGGAGTGCTGCTGATGGAACTGGCGGCTTATGTGGAGGAAAGAGATTTGTTCTATCCGCCGGACCCGGGAGAAAAATCCGCAACCATCGGCGGCAACATCAGTACCAATGCCGGCGGCATGCGGGCGGTAAAATATGGTGTCACCAGAGATTATGTGAGAGCTCTGGAGGTAGTCCTCCCAGATGGCAAGGTTGTGGAATTCGGAGGGAAAGTGGTAAAAAACAGTACGGGATACGCCATGAAGGATTTAATGGTGGGCTCGGAAGGGACTTTGGGAATTATCACCAAAGCTATTTTAAAGCTCCTGCCTTTACCTAAAAAGGCAATCAGCCTTCTGATTCCCTTTCCCACCCTGGAACAGGCAATTCGGACCGTACCTTTTATCATTAAATCCAAATCCATACCAACAGCGATTGAATTTATGCAGAGGGAGGTCATCCTGGATGCGGAAAAATATCTCGGGAAAAAATTTCCGGACAACAGTGCCGATGCTTACCTGCTGCTGAAGTTTGATGGTAATTCCACGGAAGAAATAGAAAAAGATTATGAAAATGTGGCCCGGATTTGTCTGGAGCAGGGAGCCGTCGATATTTTGATTTCCGATACCAGCGAACGGGAAGAATCCATTTGGAAGGCAAGAGGCGCCTTTCTAGAGGCGATCAAAGGTTCCACCACTTACATGGACGAAGTGGACGTGGTGGTTCCCAGGGGCTCCGTAAATGAAATGGTGGAATACATCCACGGATTATATAAAGAAGTGGACATCCGGATCAAAAGCTTCGGCCATGCCGGGGACGGCAACCTCCATGCCTATATTTTGAAAGATAATTTAGGTGAAGAGGAATGGGAAATCAAGATGAAAGCCGCCATGGATAAGATTTACGGAAAAGCCAGGGAATTAAGGGGGCAGGTATCCGGAGAACATGGCGTCGGCCATGCCAAAAAATCCTACCTCATGGAATCGATGGATCCGGCTACCGTTCAAATCATGCTGGGAATCAAAAGAGCTTTCGATCCGAAAAATATTCTAAATCCCCATAAAGTTTGTCAGATGTAAAAGTTAGCGTTCCTTTTTGTCCGGGAGTATCAGGGACAACTTAAATGAGTGCGGCCGTTTGAGCTGTCCCTTTTTATCCGAAAATGTTTTTTTAAAAACAATTGTTAATATGTTACCGATTGCCTGTTAAATTAATCAAATGGGTAAAAACCTTTATTTTATAAAGCTGTAGAGGAATACTACAGAAAAGGCAGAATTATAAAAAACCGGGTACGTTCCAGGATAAACAAATTTAATATAGGGTGAAACCGTTGAACAATACCAAACGACAGGCTGTTCTGATCATTTTAGTTTGCAATGCGATTGTGATTTCCTTTTTGGAAGCATTACTGCCGCTACCGATTCCAGTACCAGGAGTGAAACTGGGCCTGGCCAATATATTGACCATGCTCGCCATCGTTTTTCTGGATCTGAAAAGCGCCATAATTATTGTGATATTGCGATCCATTGCCGTCACATTCTTGAGCAAAGGTTTGTTTGCGTTGGTATTCGGCCTGGCCGGCGGGTTGTTAAGCGCCGTTTCAATGTGGTTTCTCTATAAAAAGCTGCCGGATGTTTTTAGTATCAAGGGAATCAGCATTGCCGGCGCCATTATTCATAACACCGCACAGATGGCGGTTGCCTCCTGGCTGCTCCGGGAACCCCTAATCCTTTACTATCTTCCTGTTCTGGGGATTGCAGCGGTGATTACCGGCTTTTTCACCGGCAGTATCAGCGAACTGGTCATCAGAGAGCTCAAAAAGAAAGGGTTTGAGGGTTTCTAGAAGCGTTCTGACCTTTGAGTGGAAATAAAAGAGAGGTGTGCCTGTTATCGGAGACATGAAGCCCTTAAAAAACCGGATCGTAACTGCCATGGACCCAGGCGTCAAAGCAGGCTTGGTCATAATATTAGCCGTTATTCTTTTTTGGAGTAAAATGCCGTTTGGTTTTGCGGTTATTTTGTTATATGTCCTCCTGGTAACTGTGCTTTCCGGACTTTCTTTCCGGATTCTCCTGCGGAATCTGCTTTATTTATCTATTGCCTTGATTGTTCCCTATCTGTTCGGATTAATCTTTTCGATCTGCGGCGCTTTGTTTGTGCCGGGTAGCTTTTCATTGAGGAGTATTAATTTTCCGGCGATTGCCTTAAAATTTGGTCGTTTGATATTATTGGGCCATATCGCTAGTATATATATGTATACCACGCCTTTTGGACAAATCGTCGGGATGTTGAACAGGCTGCTTACACCGGTAAAAAGATGCGGGGTGCCGGTGAGAGACTACTTAAAGATTTTGATCTGCATTCGGACAGAACTCCCCAATGCCATCAAGCGCGGCCGTGACACGATTGCCCGGTGGCGCGATCCGTCCGGAACGGTAAAACGCCGGAGCTTGAAAAGTAAAATTGAAGGGATGGCAGATGTTATTGTCTCGCAAATTCTGCAATCATTTCAAGAGATTGACCGGATTCAAAAATTGATTGATGAAACGGATTTTGCTGATTTGGATGCTTTTCGGTTTAAAGTATCCCAATCCGATATGATAGCGATAATTAGTTTGATCCTGTTTGGCGGGTTGGTATTATGGATGGAACATTTAAAATTTCATTCATGAGTTCTACTTTTTTACATTTTAGATAGATTATATCAATAAAAAAACACCTTGGGAATATCCTCCAAGACTCACGGACCTTTTATATATCAGTCCGCATTACATTGACTTATATATTTGTCCATATTATAATAATATTGTGATGTTTTTCACGAATAATGTGCTGCTCTTTGCGGCAAACAGCGGTTTTTCGATACTAAAGTTTCGAAAGGAATGATCAGAAAAATGAATCGAATCGTTATCATCGGTGGAGGCTACGCAGGCGTACTTACAGCAAAGAAGCTTGCAAAGAAATTTAAAAAGGACGCCGCTACATCGGTCACCATTATCGATAAAAACCCGTTTCATACGATGCTTACGGAGTTGCATGAGGTCGCCGCGGGAAGAGTCGAAGAGGACAGCATCAGGATAAGCTTCAAAAAGGTCTTTGCAGGCCGAAAGGTACAATTCGTCCAGGACTTTGTCGAGTCCGTCGATTTCACCAAAAAAACCGTCCTCGGAAGCAACGGGTCTTATGAATACGACTACCTGGTGATGGCGGCAGGTTCGCGCCCAACTTATTTCGGCATCCCGGGAGCGGAGGAGCATTCCCTATCCTTATGGTCTTACGAAGACGCCATCAGGCTCAGGGAGCACATACTTGAACGTTTCAGGCAGGCAGCCTCGGAAACCGACGAGCTCGAAAAACGCAGGCTGCTTACCTTCCATGTCGTCGGCGCAGGGTTGACCGGAGTTGAAATGGCTGGCGAGCTTGCCGAATACGTGCCGATATTATGCGACAGGTTCGAGATAGAAAGGAAAGAGGTATCTCTATTCAATGTAGACTTACTTTCCCGTCCCGTACCCAGCCTTCCTGAAAAGCTTTCTGCAAAAATACAGCGACGCCTTGAGAAAATGGGCGTGAGTATGGTTCTGGGCACCCGGGTCGCCGAGATTGGCGCGGTTTATATCGACCTGAGCAGCAAAGAAAATGTAAGCCGGCATGCTACCGGTACCGTGATCTGGGTGGGCGGAATCGAATGCGCTTGCGTGACCGTCAAAGCCGGGGAGAATGCTTCTTGCGATCGCCGGGGCAGGTTAAATACGGACAAATACCTCAGGTGTACTGGCAACGAAAGCTTTTATGTTGCCGGAGACAACCTCAGTTGCATTCCCGAGGGCCAGTCCGAGCCTGTGCCGCAAATGGTGGAAAACTGCGAACAAAGCGCTGATACTGTGGCTCATAATATCTATGTATCTATAACGGGCAAAGGCAAACTCGAAGAGTATAGACCTAAATTCCACGGGGTCATGGTATGCCTCGGCGGGAGATATGGGGTTGCCAGGGTAGGCTTCCCTAGGTTCATGATCAACCTTCCGTCTTTTTTGGCGATGTTTACCAAGCACTTTATCAATATCATATATTTTATCCAGGTGCTCGGCTGGAACAAAGTATCCAGCTATCTGGGGCACGAATTTTTCACCATAAGCAATAAACGAAGCTTTGTCGGAGGACATCTCAGCAACCGGACGCCCAGCTTCCTTTTGGTTCCGCTCCGTCTTTGGCTGGGCGCCGTATGGGTGTTCGAAGGCGTTATGAAAATAGTAGATGGCTGGTTCGTGACCCCTAAGCTCAAAGACTTTTTCGGTGGGGCCAGTTCCTGGTATAATTCTCTGCTGGGCAGCACCTCCGATGCTGTTTCTTCAGCGACGAATGCCGCCGCCTCGGCATCCGATGCGGTGACCGCCGCGACCGGAGCAGCAGCATCCTCGGCGACCGCCGCTGGGACAGTCATTTTGAACTGGGATATCTTCGGCATTTTCAAGATAATATTCGTCAGCGGCAAGTCGCTAGCAAAGTCGACCCTCGCTGATTACGCTTTCAAGGTGGACATTCCCGTTATGAACTGGTTTATCAACACGTACATCTTGCCTTTTGACTGGCTCCAAATGGCCATGCAGATATCTATTGTTGCCGCTGAGATACTCATCGGGCTTGCGCTGATGGGGGGCTTGTTTACCCCATTGGTTGGCGCACTATCGGTAGCACTGCTGTGCATGTTCATTACCTCTACGGGCCAATACCTGTCAAGCTTCTGGATGCTAATGGCGGGAATCGTTATGCTCTGGGGCGCGGGCAGCGTATTCGGTCTGGATTATTACACTACCCCGCTTCTGAAAAAAGGTTGGAAGCGGCTGAGTTGGGTGAGGCGGTTATATCTCTATCATGACTAACAAATCGAACTTGGCATATCTAAGTGAGCCCGTTCCTTCTACGGACGGGCTTGAATACGACGAAGCCCTGCACCTGGTGGAACTGGAGATCAGAAAACTTCTGAAGAATGCTCCACCGCTGATAAGAGTGCAAACTGCACATCTAGCCAGGGCCGCTGGGAAAGGCATACGCGCGCGGGCTCTACTTGCCTGCGCCATATGCAGTGACGGCCTTGTCAGGCGCGAGGCGGTCAATGTCGCCGCTGCCATTGAGTTGTTGCATCTGGCCACGCTTATTCATGACGACATCATCGACGACGCCGACACGCGCCGGGGCATAGACGCCCTCCATGTGAAATTCGGCGCAAAGACAGCTATCCTCTGTGGGGATTATCTGTTCTGCCTTGCCTTTGACCTTGCTTCATTGATATCACCCCGGGAATCGGACCGGGAAAAAGTTGACAGCGTTCTGCCTCCATATCTTACCGAGATCTGCCTCGGAGAGATCAGGGAATTAGGCAACACTGGGAATCTAGAACTTACTGAACGTGAGTATTTCAAGATAATATCCGGGAAAACGGCGGCGCTGTTTCAGGCGTCCTTCCACGCGGGCTTCTTTCTATCCGATGAGCCGCGGGAAGCTAAGGATTTATATATCGAGGCGGGCAAACAAATTGGGATACTTTTCCAGCTTGTCGACGACTGTCTGGACTTTGTATCTTCGAAAAAAAAGGCCAAGAAGCCCGTACTTACCGATTCCCGCCGCGGTGTCGTCACACTGCCGCTTATTTACGCGCTGAGGGCCGATAAAACGCTGCGCGTAAAAATAGCAAACGGTATACCGGAGCAGGGACTGAAGGCTGCCGTTATAGCAGCGGGGGGACTTGAATATACCCAGTCCAAGATCAGGGAACGCCGGTCGAAGGCGAAAAAATTCATATCCTCATTGGATTCCCAAAGCAAAAGGGCCAGGCTGGAGTTGCTGCTTGACAAGGCCGCCGCTCTTTAAAAGATAACGCCTGTGAAAGGAAACGGTGCTGATGGGTATCGAAACCAAAATATCAAGCGCAGTCTCTCCAATGGATATCATCAAGAAGACTCTGAGCTATGTCGAGATCAAAACCAAAATAGCAAGCATATTTCCGTTTCTGATGGCGCTTGCCTATCTTCATTCGTCCGGTTATGGGATAAACCCCCTCAAAACAGTGGTGTTTTTCCTCGGTATGTTTTGCTTCGACCTTACCACCACTACGATAAACAATTATTACGATACGAAAAAAAATCATCAGACGCTCCAGTTTTCCCGGCCTACGGCCATGGCGATCCTGCTTACATTGTTTGCGGTAAGCGTCTTTTTGGGGTTGTTTCTCGTTTACCTGTCCGATCCGGTGGTGTTGCTGCTTGGCGTCTTGTGCTTCTTTGTTGGTATAATTTATTCCTACGGCCCCGTCCCCATCTCCCACGGGCCATACGGCGAAATAGTTTCCGGTTGCTTTCAGGGATTGTTGATCCCGGCTATCCTGATATATATCAATGTTCCCGAAGGTGGGCTCTTTTCGTATGTTCTTGATCACTGGAAGCTGTCCTTGATTCTGAATATCAAGTCCATCGCCGGGCTGCTGATGTTGTCGGTTGTCCCGGCTTGCCTTATCGCCAATATCATGCTGGCCAACAATATATGTGATCTTAAGAACGATGTGGCGGTAAACCGGTATACGCTTCCATTTTATATAGGGAAAAAAGCCTTGTGGCTTTTCGCCGCGCTGTATTACACGGCATATCTGTCGGTGATCGCGATGGTGGCGGCCGGCTTCCTTTCGCCCCTCAGTTTGCTGCTGCCAATCACGCTGATCCCGGTACAGAAAAATATTAATCGCTTTTTTGAAAAACAGATAAAAGAAGAGACGTTCATCGTCTCGATCCAAAACTTTCTGATCGTGCTGATACCGCACATCCTGTTGATTTACTTAGGAAGCTTTCTGCCAGGCTGGGGTCCCCGATGAGATATCTGAGAAAAGCGGATATCGTGTTAATCGTGGTCCTTCTCCTTTCGACTCCGTTGTTTTTACTTCTGAACAGGCATTTTTCGGCGGAAAAAGGAGTATATGCCGAGATCTACCATAATTCTGTGCTGGTTTATAGGATAAAGCTTTCAACTGCCAAAGAAGCTTCGTTTTCCATACCTGGAGTTCCCAAGGTGGTTTTTCATCAATACGCCGACGGAAGCATCGCTTTTATTAAGTCCGACTGTCCCGACAAGATTTGTATCCGTTCGGGCAGGTTAAAAAATGCCGGCCAGTTTGCCGCATGCCTTCCCAACAAGGTAATGCTAAAGATCGTTTCGGAGGAGAAAGATCGCGAAGCTCCGGACTTGATTATCCAATGAGAGCCGGTGATGTGGGGACAGACGGAAACGGGATCTGGCGCGCGAGCGCGTACGAAAGGGCTTCTTCCTCATTGGCAAAACTATCCCGCGCCAATGAGGATTGATCCGAATAAGAGGAATTTAAATTTAAAGGAGGCAAAATTTCGATGAAAAAGTTAATTGCAGTAATGCTGGTGGTTTTACTGGTTTCCGCGCTCTGCGGCGCGGCTAATTCTGGAAAGGTGAAGACAGGCCTGGCGGTGATAACGGAGCTGAATAAGTCCACCGATGCCGGTGCCAAGCCAGGACTGGCTGAAATTGATTCAACGGTCGTTGCGGTGACGGTCGACGGCAACGGCAAGATAGTCAAGTGCGCTATCGATATGGTCCAGAGCAAGATAAACTTCGATGCTTCCGGTAAGCTTACCACTCCGAAGGATACCATGTTCCCAACCAAGAACGAGCTGGGCGAAAAATACGGAATGAAAAAAGCCTCTAAAATCGGGAAGGAATGGAAAGAACAGGCGGCAGCGCTTGCCAAATATGTGGAAGGAAAGACAATCAAAGAGATTAAGGGCATCGCCGTGGACCAAGGCCAGCATGCTACGGGATCCGACCTGAAAGCCTCGGTGACCATTTCGATTGGCGAATATATTGAAGCGATCGAAAAAGCCGTCGCGCATGCGCAGGCGCTTGGAGCGTCGTCTTCCGACGTACTGGGCCTCGGCGTAGTCACCAACATGTCGCACTCTGTTAACGCTGGTGAAAAGCCGGGCCTTGCGGAAGGGTATTCCTACTATATAGCGATTACCAAAGATTCCAAAAACAAGATAACCAGCTGCCTTATTGATGCCAGTCAGGGCCAAGTCAATTTCAACACATCCGGCAAGATTACCACTGACCTTAAAGTTCGTGCAAAAACCAAGAATGAGCTGGGCGAAGCATACGGAATGAAAAAAGTATCCAAAATTGGAAAAGAATGGAACGAGCAGGCGTTAGCATTCGCCAAATATGTAACCGGCAAGACACCGTCCGAGGTGGCCAATATTGCCGTGAACAAGGAAGGCCATGCCACCGGGAGCGACCTTCTGGCGTCGGTGACCGTCGGCATCATGGACTTCAAAGCTGCCCTCGCTAAAGCAGCGGCAAACCGATAGTATTTGTGCTGCCTCGAGTCTCAAAAGCAAGATTCGAGGCAGCTTTTTTTATGCCTTACTTTATTATCATTCGGTGCACAAAAGGAACATGGAATATGAAGCGACTTATTATCTTTTTGCTTATTGTTTTACTGCTGACGTCCGGATGCGGGAAAAAGACAACAAGATATCAAGCGGAGTTTTTAGGGGTGTTTGATACCGTCACCACTATTGTGGGCTATTCGGAAAGCAAAGAGGAATTTACCGCCCTCGTCGGACGGATAAAGGACAAGCTCACGGAGTATCACCGGCTGTACGATATCTATCACAGCTACAAGGACGTCAAAAACATCAAAACCATCAACGATAACGCCGGTATAGCTCCGGTAAAGGTCGACAAGGAGCTTATCTCCCTGCTGCTTTTTGCCAAAAAGCAGTATTACGTGACTGAGGGCAAGACAAATATTGCTTTGGGATCGGTGCTTAGGATATGGCATGAATACAGGGAAAAAGGCATATCCGATCCCCTTAGCGCCGAATTACCTACGAGGAAGCGGCTTGAACAGGCCGCCAGGCATACCGACATCGAAGGCATTATTATCGACACCAAAGCCTCGACGGTATACCTTTCCGATCCCGGGATGAGCCTTGACGTAGGGGCGTTGGCCAAAGGTTACGCCACTGAGCGGACAGCCCGGTATCTCGAAGACGGTGGCGTCTCTTCTCTTCTGCTCGATGTAGGCGGTAATGTCCGGGCCATAGGCGGCAAGCCGGGAAAAAACGGGATGGATCCCTGGAATATTGGGATCAAAAACCCGGATAAGGAGAGCAAAGATACCGAGCTTTGCAGCGTATTGATATCGGGATATTCCGTAGTGTCCAGCGGATCATATGAGCGGTATTACACCGTGAACGGAAAAAGGTACAATCATATCATCGACCCAAGTACCCTGAGCCCAGCGTCACACTTCACGGACGTTACAATCATCTGCCGCGACTCCGGCCTTGCCGACGCTTTATCCACGGCTGTATTCGTTATGCCTCTTGAAATGGGTAAGAGGTTCGTCGAAGGTCTTAACGGCGTCGCAGTCATGTGGGTGATGGACAACGAGAAGCTCGTTTATTCCAAAGGGTTCAAGAGTTTTTTGAAAGCAAAATAATCCCCTGCCAAGACGTTGGCCAAAAGAGAATTTCTGTAATCCATTCCGGGCAGGAGACGGTTTGTGCTTGTAATCGCGCTCTTGAATTGCCAATAACGATTTTCCCTGAAGTCCGGTGAACTTCATCCGGGATCATTTATAGCAACCATTTTAGGAGCGGTCAATAGAAAAAGGCGAAAAAGATTGAGCTACAGGCATGAGTTCCATCAGATTCACATTGACATGGGCGGGGAGGGTGGCACACCAATGAATTGCATTGGCAATATCGAGTGCGGTAAGTGGTTGCATTCCCTCATATACCTTTTTTGCCTTCTCGGTATTTTTGAGGCGAACAAGGGAGAATTCGGTCTCAGCCATTCCCGGCTCGATGCAAGTAACCCTGATTGCTGTTCCTAGCAAGTCGGCCTTCAGATTGAGAGAAAATTGATGAACGAAAGCTTTGGTTGCTCCGTAGACATTGCCTCCAGGATATGGGTAAGAACCTGCGACCGAACCAATATTGAAAATATGCCCCTTATTTCGTTCCACCATTCCAGGGAGTAGTGCGTGGGTGATAGTCGCAAGCCCCCGGCAGTTTGTTTCAATCATTTGTTCCCAGTCGTCGAGCGATGTTTGATGCGCCGGTTCGATGCCAAGCGCGAGGCCTGCGTTGTTAATGAGTATATCGACGTCTCGAAATGCCAAGGGAAGCTCTTTAACAACTTTTTCAACCGCAGAGCGGTCACGCACATCAAGAGGGATTGCATGAACAGGGCTAGCCAATTGTTTTGCCAAGTCAAAAAGTCGCTGTTCACGACGGCCAATGATAATGAGATGAGCTCCATCTTGAGCGAAACGTTTAGCGCACGCTTCGCCAAATCCGGAAGTAGCGCCCGTGATAAATACTGTTAATTTTTTTTCCATGATACTCCCTTCAGTACGTATTTTCTTGTGAGCAACAGACGATTTTTATGCCCGTGAATCTTATATACAATTTTATCCGGGAGAATTCCTTCCTTGTCACTTCAATATCGCTTTGAAAATATGGACCATGTTGCCGACATATTTAACTCCAAGAGATTATTTTACCTACTTATCCCCAGCGTAACCGCTATGTTGGTTATGGTAGGATATGTAGGCATATGTGGCGATTTTTTATAAAAGAAAAAAGGAAAAGGATATCAAAAATATTATTGCGGATGGGCCGGATTGCCTTCATTCAAAATATGCAATGTTAGAAACGTAGCTGGGATTTACTCCAAGGGTATAAAAAGGAGGAATTTAAAGCTTAGAAGGAGCTTTTTCCTTTTTGAAGATAGAAGGTCCTATCTTTAGAGGTACCTTTTTACATTATAGAGGGCGAAGTTTGACCATGTTTAACTGGATTTAAGGTATACGTATCGCCTTGAAAGTAAAAATCAGGCCAGATTGTGTTAAATTTTCTTGACATCAATGTAAATCCATGGTAAATTTGAAGCAAGGAACTTAAACGTTTCAGTTAACGAGATTTATTTTACATTTCTTACTTCCGGGATGTGTCCTTATGACGACTATTAAAGATGTTGCCAAATATGCGGGGGTTTCTCCGGCAACTGTTTCTTACGTTATTAATAATAACTCCGATGAAGTTGGGTATTTAACTCAGCAAAAAGTATTGGAGGCTATTAAGACCTTAAATTATCAGCCAAATGTCAATGCCAGAAGCCTCAAATCCAATATTACCCAAAATATCGGAGTCATTTTGATGCATACGGAAATAAAACAACTGATATTGGATCCTTGGACGATGCAACTTTTGGCTGGTATTTTGGATGTTTCAAGGGAACTTGGTTACAGTATCTTAATTGATTTTATCGTAGAATGGAATGAAGAGAACTATGCCAGGATTTTCAAGCAGAAAAAAACCGATGGCACAATTATTCTAGGGGCCGCCATTGCCGATAAAATTTTAGAGAAGCTTACTTCGGATAGAGTACCTCACCTATTTATTGACCGGTATACCGAAGATACAAAGACCAATTGCATTTGTGTGGATAACTGGGGGGGAGCCAAAAAGGCAGTTCAATATTTGTCATCGCTTGGGCATCGAAAGATTGCCTATATTGGCGGGACGGAAGAATTTTCCTCGGGATTTTACCGTAAAAAGGGCTACTGCGATACGATGAATGAGCTTAATCTGGCCTATGATTCCAATTATATTTGCAGCGGGAAATGGACTGAAGAATCCGGTTATAACTCCTTGATCCGATTATTCGCTCTTGATTCGCCGCCGACTGCCGTTTTTTGCGCAAATGACCGGATTGCCATTGGAGTTTTGCAAGCGGCTCAAGATAAAAAAATCGATGTTCCTAAGGAACTATCGGTTATAGGATTCGATAATAGTCAATTTTCTGCGTTCACGACTCCGGCTCTTACCACCTTAGCCGTCCCTATCTATGAGATGGGGAAATTTGCAGCGAATCAAATCATTGCTATCAACAAAGGGAAAAAGTTCTTTAGAAAAGAGATCTTTGAAACCGATTTAATTATCAGGGATTCCACCGCAATACCTGAAAAGTAGTTTTTCTTAAGTTCCGGTTTTATCATAAAAAATTAATGACCAGGTTAATTCGGATTTTGTTTATTTTGATACCGATTTTTGGCTATATGTAAGCAAAAAAGGGATTAGTTTAGTAACTTAAACGATTCAGTTATTATATCAAGCTTCCTATCTGCTATGGAAGAAAACGAAGGGGATTTTCCGCAATCGGATAGGAGTTGATATACAAATAAAATGAGGAGGGTTAAAATGAAAAGGTTTATACTGATCGCTTTAGTTTTGCTCCTGGTTTTTTCTTGGGTTAGCGTGTTTGCCGCTTCAAAGGTAACTTTACGGTATGCATTATGGGATGGCAACCAAAAACCGGCAATGGAAGCGGCGATTGCTGCTTTTATGAAAGCAAATCCGGATATCGAAGTCAAAGTGGAATTAACCGAATGGAATGATTATTGGACCAAGATTACCACAGGTGTAGCTGCCAGAACCATGCCTGATGTGTTCTGGGGTCATCTGGCTTTTTTCTCCGGTTTAGCCAGTAAAGGTGCATTGATGGATCTCACCCCCTTTATAAAAAAAGACAAAGTTAACCTCAGTGTTTATTACCCGGGTTTAGTGAACAACTGGAGTTACCAAGGGAAACAATTTGGTTTGGCGAAAGACTGGGATACCATCTGCTATATGTACAACAAAGATATGTTAACCCAAGCAGGGATCACTGCTCCTGAAAAATGGGCTTGGAACGCTAAAGATGGTGGAAGTTTTCTTCAAGATCTAAAAAAATTGACTGTTGATGCCAATGGAAAGAACGCAACCGAAGAAGGTTTCGATAAGTCCAAGATCGTTCGTTATGCGATCGCTGGTAATAATGCCGGAGAAATCCAAACCGGTTGGATCAATTTCATTTGGATGAACGGCGCTCCCGGAGCAGGAGTATTGGATAAACAATACGGAACCAAGTTTACGATGGATAATCCGAAAGCGATTGAAGCATTACAGTTCTACTTTGATTTAACCAATAAATATAGTGTAGCTCCCCAAACCGATAACTCCGCTTTTGCCGGAGGACCATGGGATCTCTTTATTGCCAAAAAGGTTGCAATTTATCCCGCCGGCTCCTGGATGTTAGGTGCGGCGCGCAGCAGTGTCAAGTTTGGATGGGATGTTGCTCCATTACCGGCGGGTCCATCCGGCCGTATCAGCGCATTTAACGGTTTAGCCCATAATATCGCAGCGAAGACTAAAAACGCAAATGCCGCTTGGAAGCTTGTCAAATGGATGGATGGTCCGGAAGGACAAAAAATCATCGCCGGCTATGGAAGTTGCTTTCCGTCGATTCAATCGATTGTTCCGGTTTACATGGCTGCCAGCAGAGATAAAGGGCCGGCCCATATTCAATATTACTTTGATGAAGCCGCCGGGAAAACCGGAGAATATCCGATGCATGTTAAATGGGCCCAAATGTGGGATGTTATTACACGTGAGTTGAATGCTGCCCAATCCGGAACTACGACTGTAAAAGAAGCCGTTGCCAATATAAAAGCCGAAGTAAATCCGTTACTTACAAGCAAATAAAAATCCGGGAATTATTAAGGCGGGAGTCCTTCGCAAACCCTATGGTTTCCCGCCTTTTTCATCAAATATGGCATGGAGGTTAGCCATGACGACTGAGACTGAATTCAAAGAACATCTTATTCAACATCAAAAAACGCTAAAAAACAATCAACGTATTCGTGAAGCAATTGCCGGTTATTTGTTTATAACTCCGAACTTTTTAGGTTTTTTGATCTTTTTTCTGGTCCCCATTATCGCTACCGTATTTATTTCATTTACCGATTGGGATTTAATTAATCCAATGAAATGGATTGGACTAACAAATTATATCAACTTGTTTTCTTCACCGGCATCATGGGCTTCCTTGCGACAAACGCTTTTATTTACAGTAATCAATGTTCCGATTCAAAGTTTTTTGGCATTGGGGATTGCGTTAATCTTAAACCAAAAATTAAAAGGATTAAATATTTTCCGTACGCTATTCCTGTTGCCGTGGGTGTGCATGCCGATCGCCCACGCCTTAACCTGGCAATGGTTATATAATTTTTCATTTGGATATTGGAATCATATCCTAACAAGTATGGGCATGTCCGGGGTTCGTTGGCTAAACGATCCGGCAGTAGCGTTTTTCGCGGTGATGTTCGTAAATATCTGGAGTTTTTTAGGTATGCATATCGTATTATTACTAGCTGCTTTACAGAATGTCCCCACTCAATTATATGAAGCTGCCCGGGTGGATGGTGCCGGCCCGTGGGCGAGATTTTGGAATATCGTCTTTCCAATGATTGGTCCGGTTTTTTTCTATGATATCGTCATTAATATGATTGGCACCTTGCAAATTTTCGATCTACCATTCGCTTTAACCAATGGGGGACCTGGAAATGTCAATCTATATTTTAATCTTTTGTTGTATCGGAAAGGGTTCTCCTACTTCCAAATGGGTGAAGCCTCTGCAATGGGCGTAATTTTATTTGCCATCATTATTGGCTTAACACTTATTACATTTAAATACATGGGTTCACGGGTAAATTATGATCAAGTATAACTTTTAGGAAAAAGGGTGACGCCGGATGAGGCAAGAAAAATGGAAGAAAAATGTCCTTATGCTGCTGGCTTATGTCAGTATCATTGCTATCTTGTTTGTTTTTATTTTCCCGATTATTTGGGAACTTAGCACTTCATTGAAAACCAATGCGGAAACATTTGGCGGATATAATCTTATTCCGCATCAATTTACATTCGAAGGTTATGTCAAGGCTTTAACCGAGTCGAATATGGGAAGGTACTTTTTTAATACAGTTTTGATATCCTTTACAGTGGTTTTCGGATCGGCCATCTCATGTTCGCTAGCCGGATTTGCTTTTGCTCAATTGAAATTTCCCGGCCGCGATTTTTTATTCTTCTTTTACATTACAACCTTAATGATTCCTTTTTCAGTAACGCTGATCCCTACTTATTTTATTATGATTCAATTAGGCTGGGTTAATACTTATTATGCGTTAATTATACCGTCTTTCCTAGGTAACGCCTTCGGCACGTTTTTGTTGCGGCAATTTTATATGACCCAACCTCGGGAATTGTTTGAATCCGCTACAATCGACGGAGCAAATTACTTTCAAATTTGGTTGCGGATCATGGCTCCTTTAACCGCTCCTGCAGTCGCTACTTTTGCTTTGATGACTCTTCAAATTCAATGGAATTCGCTGCTTTGGCCGTTGGTTGTTACGCAAAGCCCGCAATTTAAAACACTAGCCCTCGGTTTATCCGATTTTCGTTTAGTGCGGGTGGTTAACTGGAATGCAATGATGGCTGCAGTTATGATTTCGACCGCTCCGATGATCATTCTATTATTCCTGGCCAATAAATTATTCTTAAGGAGTATTCAACTTTCGGGAGTTAACAAGTAAAAAGGTCTCGGTGTGAGATAAGGAATGAAACGATGAATAAGCTACTTTACAAAGGTATTCCATAAAAATTGGAGCGGGAGTTGATATCAACGATCCTGTCCTATCGTGAATATCACGTTCTGGATACGGATGGGTCGCTATAATGAAACTGGTTTGAAATCAATTGACGGATTCAATAAAAACCTCAATAAATTAGACTCATTTTATTTGCCGGATGGAAGTTTTGGCTTAAAAAAAGACTCATCCGAAAAATCGCCAAAACCTATTTTTATTGGGGTTGGTTCCTTATTACCTTTTTTAACCATGAGAGAATTAACTTACATTTTCTGGAGGAATCAACATGGAAAGTATTGGTTTTCATGATATAGACATCAAAGGGGAATTGGCGGTCAGGACCGGCTTAAATTATGCCAGGCTTGAGGGACAATGGTACCGGCCGGAGGAGGTATTTCAGGCCGACAAACACGGTTGGCCTGCTGATTGGGAGGGACGGATTATCCTTGCCTTGACGATGCTCACCCAAAGTACCCATCGGGCCCCTGCTTATCTTGAGCGGATTATTGCTTTGATTCCGGAACATTTAAATCGTAAAGGCTATTTCGGGCAGATCATACCGGAAGGAAAATTTGATGAACAGCATTTATCCGGCCATAGTTGGATTTTAAGAGGGCTCATTGAATACTATCAATGGAAAAAAGATGAGGGTGTGAAACAAATCCTAGAAACGATGCTGAACAATTATATTCTTGCAGCAAAAGGATATTATGCCCAATATCCCATTGACCCGGCAACCCGGTTCCAAGACCCAATTTGGATACTTTCAAAACTGCAGACCAAAACCAAGCATCATGCGGAAACTTCCGATGCCGGTTGTGCCTTCATGCTGATCGATGGGGTTAGTCAGGCTTATGAATTATTCCGTTGGCCGAGCTTAAAAGAATTTACCGATGAAATCATCGGGCGATATATGGAGATGAACTTTTTAACCCTACATATTCAAACCCATGCTACCTTAAGCGGTATTCGGGGTATCTTGAGAATGTATGAACTGGAAAAAGACCGATCATACCTGGAAAAAGCTTTAAAAATGTTTAATTTATATAAAACCGAGGCCTGGACGGAGGCGTACGGCAATTATAACTGGTTTGGCGCGCCAAGATGGACGGAGCCCTGCGCTATTATTGATTCATTTATTGTCGCCGTCAATTTATGGAAATATACCGCGAACCCGGAGCATCTGGAAGATGCGCACCGGATATACTTTAACGCCATATGCCATGGGAATAGGGTCAACGGTTCATTTGGTACGGACCGGTGTTGTGGGGCCGAGGAAGCCGAGGATAATTTATTTATTACGCCGGTAAATTATGAAACCTATTGGTGTTGTACCATGCGGGGCGGAGAAGGCTTGTCACGGGCCATTGAATATAATTTCTTTATCGACGGGAACGAAGTATACGTGCCTTTTTATAACGATTGTACCGCTACTTTGCGCTTCTGTGAAGGAATGATAAGGTTAGAAGAAAGGTCGGACTATCCTTATTACGGTAAAATTAGTTTTAAGGTATTGGAATCCACGGTGGAAAAGCCCAAAAGGATCAAACTGTTCGCCCCTACGTGGACGGATCAGGGAAATGTTCAAGTTTATCTGAATGGCAAGTTATATAAAACTGAGTTTAGCAAGGGATTTATCACGATTGAAAGTTATTTTAAAAAAGGCGATAGGATTGATTTTGATCTGGGTTTGTCATTGCGGACCGAAAACGCGGTTTTTAAGAACAGTATCGAGGGATATCATAAATTCTGTTATGGGCCGATGCTGCTTGGATATAAAGCCGGGACGGAAATCAATTCCCTGGATGGCAATTCCTTTGCCAACTATGCCGAGAGCAAGTATAAATCCGCTGGTGATATCAAGCTCAGTAAAGGTACTAAGTTTTCGCGTATCAGCAAAAGTGAGTTCCAAGCTGAAAACCCGGCCGTAATTTTGTCCTGTTTATGCGACGTCAAGGACCTGACCGCAGAAGACAGCATGCGGCAATTGTTGTTTAAAGAATAGCTTTTTAAAGAGTTGCTGTTTGTTTAAAGAGTAATCGTTCCCAAATCCAAAAGAATGGGAAAAAGATAAGGCTTAACCCAAAAGGTTTTGAACATAAAAAAGGAGCGTTCATGATGCCGAAAATTACTTTTATTGGAGCGGGAAGTACTGTTTTTGCCAAGAATGTACTGGGCGATTGCATGATGTCACCTGAGTTGGCGGATTTAAACATTGCACTTTATGATATTGATCCCGGGCGTTTGCAAGAATCCGAAATGATGTTGCAAAATATAAATGCCAATAGTGGCAATAAGGCTAATATTACAGCCTATTCTGATCGACGCCAAGCTTTGGATAAGGCCGATTATGTCATCAACGCGATTCAGGTCGGCGGTTATAAACCAGGGACGGTAACCGATTTTGAAATCCCGAAAAAGTATGGTTTACGGCAAACGATTGGTGATACTTTGGGTATTGGCGGTATTTTCCGTGCGTTGAGAACAATACCGGTGCTGCTGGACTACGCCAAAGAGATGGAAGAGCTTTGTCCCGACGCCTGGTTTATCAATTACACCAACCCGATGTCGATGGTAACCGGCGCGATGTTAAAAGCGACCGGTATTAAAACCGTCGGGCTTTGTCATAGCGTCCAGGTTTGCGCCTCCGGACTCCTTGAAGGCTTGGGAATGGATTCCCGCAATATTCAATGGAAGATAGCCGGGGTTAATCATCAAAGTTGGCTTTTGGAAATTACCCGCAATGGGGTTGATTTATACCCGGAAATTAAGAAAAGAGCGGCTGAGCGTAGTGAGGTTCACGGCGATAAGGTCCGATATGAAATCATGAAACGGTTTGGTTTTTATGTTACCGAATCCAGTGAACACAGTGCCGAGTACACACCTTATTTCATTAAAAACCAGTACCCCCAGCTTATCCAGGAGTTTAATATTCCCCTCGATGAATACCCGCGCCGTTGTGAAAAGCAAATCAAAGACTGGGAAACCATGAAGAATGATTTGGTCCATAATATCAACTTGATCCATGAACGGACAGCGGAATACGCATCGTATATTATCGAAGCGATGGAAACCGATATTCCCTATAAAATCGGCGGAAATGTTCTGAATACCGGATTGATTACCAACCTGCCCAAAGAAGCTTGCGTTGAAGTACCTTGTTTGGTTGATGCCAGCGGGGTAACCCCATGTTTTGTAGGTGACCTGCCGCCTCAATGCGCGGCTTTAAACCGGAACATGATTAATACCCAGCTATTAACCATTGAAGCAGCTTTGAGTTTAAAAAAGGAATATATTTACCATGCGGCCATGTTGGACCCGCATACTGCAGCGGAACTCCCGATTGACCGGATTATCGGGTTGTGTGACGATTTGATTGAGGCCCATGGGAATTGGCTGCCTCAATACAAATAAAAGGGGTCGGTTTAAATGGGCAGTGGACAAAAGATGCAATGAAGGAGACCTCCATGGCGGAATTTGATATTTTGACCCTTGCCGATCTCAATGTACAAAATTGTGGGGAGTAAAAAGATGAACGACATTATGCTATCTCAATTCAAACCCCGCAGCGAATTGCGGGTTGACGAGCATGTCATTATGGAACCTAAATTTGATGTTTTTGATATCCATACCCATATGGGCTCTTTAGTTTTGGGAGAAAATTATGAAAGCTTGTATGATACGGCGGAATATGTAAAGAGCCTGGATGGTAATGGGGTCAAAATGGTAGTGAATCTGGATGGGGAACAGGGCACCCGGTTGGACAGGATGTTGAATAAGACCCAAGGGTATGAGAACCGGATCATCACATTTGGTTGGGTGAATACAGGGAATATCGATAATGCCGACTTTGGGAAAAATGTAGTACGCAGTCTAAAGGAAGGATATAAAAAGGGGATTCGCGGTATTAAGTTATGGAAAATGATATCGCTGGGTCAGAAAGACCGGAGGGGACAATATATCCGAATGGATGATTTGCGTTTAAAACCGATATGGGATACTGCGGCTGAACTTGATATTCCAGTGCTAATCCATATCGCTGATCCAATAGCGTTTTTTAAAAAAATTGATGCATTCAATGAACGGTTTGAAGAACTGAACCAGCATCCGGATTGGTCGTTTTATGCCCCGGAATTTTATCAATACGCGGAACTGATGGATATGCAAGAAAGGCTGTTAGCGGATAATCCGGATACCACTTTCATTATCGCCCATATGGGCTCGGCGGCGGAAGACTTAAAGTTTGTTGCCCGGTGTCTGGATGCCTATCCGAATATGTTTGTTGATACAGCCGCGCGGATCGCGGAGTTGGGACGCCAACCCTATACAGCCAGGGATTTTTTAATGAAATATCAGGATCGGGTGTTGTTCGGTACCGATTTTACACCCGGCAACAACCCCTATCCCATTTATTACCGGTTTTTTGAAACCCGGGATGAGTATTTTGATTATGGAAGCGGAGAAATTCCGGGACAGGGCCGCTGGAAAATCTATGGTGTTTATCTGCCTGATCAGGTTTTAAAGAAGTTATATCATGAAAATGCGGACCGGATTATTTTTAAATGAGGTCTTTGTCTGCTTAAAAAGGAGGTGATCCCGTCTCAACGTTGTTCATTTCAACTGCTTGTTAATGAAATATAAAAGGAAGGGGGAAAAACATTGTTCAAATTGAATTGGATGCTTCTTTTGGTATTCGTTTTATTCTGTGGGATCATGCTTGGTCAATTCAATTTTAAAATGAATACCGTATTTGGCGATTCATCAATCATCACCGTAAATCTCACCGAAACGCCCGAGGCCTTTAAGAACCCGATGAAAGGTTTTAGGCCATCGAGGTATATTAATGACCCATCATTCAAGGATTATGAGTATACCTCCACCTATAAACATTATATTGCCTATACCAATCTTGAATATTATGCCACCGATTCAATTCAAAAGATTGTCGACTATTGCAATAGTGCCTGGGCAGGTATTGAAAAGAAAAACCTAAAAGTAATCCCCCGGGTGGTGCTTTATTATCCCGGCACGGGTGAGTATTGGGGGGATATACCACATAGCGGCGCAGATTCAGCGGACTCCTGGACTTCCAGCACTTTGAAAAGCCGTTTGGTGGCCATGGCGGCTAAATTGGCTCAGGCCTGGGATAATGATCCGAGAGTCGCTGCTGTGGAACTCGGCCTATGGGGTAAATGGGGCGAACACAATATTTACCCGACGACCATTCCCGGCAGTGGTTTTAACGACCGGATTCCGGCAGATTTTCAACAAGCGCTGGGTGATGCTTTTACCAATGCTTTTCATAACAAAAAAGTAATGGTCCGTTACCCGGAAACCTTTACTTCCTATAATTTCGGTTACATCTGGGATTCCTTCGCATTACCGGATGACGCTGCTTGCGGAAATGGCGTGATTGCCAGAAATTGCTGGCCAACCCAGATGATCAGCGGCGAAGTTGCTTATGATTGGGGCAATCAGTCTCAGCTCGGCGGCAGTCCGAATGGAACTTTGAGCAGTGATTCCAACACCAATTACGTGATAGGCTGGATCCGGAATACCCATACCTCGAGCCTGGGTTGGATCGCTGAATATACCACCAACGGTTCGGATGAGGTTGAGTATAATGCTACCAGAATGCAGAAAGCGCTTGGTTACCGGTTTGTCATCAATCAGGCCAGTTTCTCCTCTAGGGCTGATCAGGGCGGAACATTAACCCTATCATTGAAAGTTTCTAATGTTGGTAATGCTCCTTTCTACTATAACTGGCCGGTTCAAGTCAGCCTGCTCAAAGCCGATCACACCGTAGTCTGGTCTAATACATTGGATACCGATATTACCCAATGGCTTCCGGGGAAATCTGATACGGTTTCCGGCAATTTTACCATCCCTGCCAGTTTGGGCAGCGGGACTTATACCTTGGCGCTGGCGGTGCTTGACCCGGCTGGAAATCAACCCAGCCTGCGATTTGCCAATACGAATTATTATTTAGGAGGTCGAACTCCCGTAGGTAAAGTGGGAGTTGGCGAAAATCCCAGCGGTCAAAATTTGGGCAGCCTTGATGGGTTAAAAAATGATAATACTTTATCTTACAGTCTGACTACCAGTCCGACTCCAACACCGACTGCAACCCCAACGCCCACTCCAACTATAACTCCAACCCCAACTCCGGTTGCCGGGTCTATAACCGTTGACTCGTTCCCGAGCCAGACGCAGTTTAGTAATAACCGAAATGACTTGAGTCAGAGTATCAGTTGGGTGATGGACAGTTGTTACTATGGTTCCGACAGTTGCGGCAATGTAGTCATGTGTTCCAGTCCGTCCGGCCAATATTTTCAAGAAAATATCAACCAAAGCCTGGCTGGGAAGACCTATCTGGTATTACGTGTAAGAGACTGGTGGAATTCAGATACCGGGCAACATTGGAAGATTGTTTTGAATGACGGTACCGACCATACTGTTGGGCCACTTATTCATTACGGAAATGTAACCGGAAGTTATACCAATATTTCCATACCGCTCAGTGCATTTGGCGCTAATCTGGCAAATGCCAAATCCATTAAGGTGGTTCATAATGATTCAACTTATGCGGTATTGCTGATTGATGCTATTATTGTAAACTGAGGGGTAAAAATAAAAATACGGAGGGAAGCAATGAAAAAACAGATACGCCCTTTGCTCATTTTTACTCTGATCTTTTTATTTTTAACAACGGTGGCGGTTTTTTTGGTCTCTGGTGCCACAGGTACCACTACATATACTGGAGATTTCGTGACGGCATTTCCTAACCCGGAACGAGGTTTTCACAACCGGTATGAGATTATTAATGATCCCACGATCAATGCTTATGCCACAAATAATAGCATAGCGGGATTCACCCCAGACATGCTTGATCGAACCTTTGCCCGGGCCAAGGCTAATGGTAACACGATTGTTCACAGTTATCTTCATCTGGATATGTTCCAAAACTGTGATCTTCCCCAAGCATTACTTGACAACCTCAGTTCAGGTCTGGCAGCTGTACGGGAGGCCGGACTGAAAATTATTCTACGGCCGGCTTATGAGTGGTCCGGTTCTCCTGCCGTTCCGGAAAGCCGGATTATTCGTCATATGGAGCAATTGTATCCTGTGATTACGGCCAATGCCGATGTGGTAATGCACTTGGAGGCCGGTTGGCTTGGCCCCTGGGGCGAATGGCATGATGCTCTATATTGCGCTTTTTCTAATCGCAGTGAAGCCGATACCCGTTACCGGCTGGTAAAAAAAATCATGAACTTAACACCCCCGTATATCCCAATTTGTATCCGTTATCCGATCTTCCTCAAAGAATTGTGGTATATGACGGATAACAATATGGTTCCGTCCGATACAACTGCTTTGACAACAGCAGAGCGGGATCGGCTGGGATTTCATAACGACGCTTTTCTTGCCGACAGTGCTGACTGTGGAACCTATGATAATCCGACTTGGATGGATAATAATCATTATTATACCACGGATGAAAAACGGCAATGGATGTATGATATGCAAACATCCCGGGGCTTTAACACCATGATGGGCGGGGAATCGATGGATTCATCGGGTAACAATGATGCTGCCGGCAATAATGTTCAGAGTCAGATGGCATTATTACATACTACCGAGCTAAATGAGGATTATGCCAAGGTGAATACCGACATTTGGAAAGCCGCCAATCTCGCAGCTTCGGGTAATGATCCGGCCGAGACTGCCTTTATGCGGATTAAGCGCAAGATGGGCTACCGCCTCCGGCTGATCGATGCTACTTTCCCAACTTCAGGAACTGCCGGACAAAACTTTACCATTTCCGCCCATTTAAACAATGACGGATATGCCGGGCCGGTAAAACCCCGCCCGCTTTACCTTGTCTTTGACAATGGGACAGTTCGCCGGAATATCCCTTTAGCCAATATCGATGTCCGTGGTTGGGTTAGTGGAGCAATTACCCTCCCACAACAAGTCATTACTCTTCCGGTTGATATGCCGGCCGGGACCTACCGACTTGCCTTATGGCTGCCTGATCAAAACTCCACTCTACAGCCCCGGCCGGAATACTCTATCCGTTTCGCCAATCAGAATATTTGGGATGGGGTCAAGGGCTATAATGTGTTGGTCAATGCCGTGAGTATCGCCGGGGGTACCAAGACGATCCCGGCTGCACCGGCTAACGTAAACGCCACACCGGGTAATTCACAGGTTTCCCTGAGTTGGGATGCTTCAGCATGGGCTTATAGCTATACGGTATTGCGTTCAATCACCAACGGTTCCGGCTATACGCAAGTGGCTACCGGGATCATAGGAACTTCGTATACCAATACCGGCTTGGTTAACGGAACGACTTATTACTATGTAGTGCGTGCGGTGAATGATTTAGGTACCAGCGGGAACTCGTTTCAGGCCAGTGCAACACCGGCTTGGGATACCATAGCGCCATCGGTTCCGGGTGGGTTAATAGCGTCGAATGTCACTACCACAAGTATCACTCTTACCTGGACTGCTTCAACGGATGATATTGGAGTTACCGGTTATGATGTATTCAGGGATGGCGTTAAAATCACTGCTGTCACCGCAACCGGGTATAGCGATTCCGGATTAACCCCCAAAACCGCCTATGCTTATACTGTAAAAGCAAAAGATGCCGCCGGGAATATCTCGAATGCATCCAGTGTTTTAGCGGTTGCCACTCTTGATCCAGATCCCGGCCTGGTGCTTGATAACTTCGACGGCACTCCGGCGTGGCCGGGCGGAAATGATTTGGGATTATGGGCTGGTGCCAACGGGTTTCAAAATAATACCGGAGTATTGCAAAATGGGGCGCTGGTTCTGGAATATAATAATTCCGGCTGGTTTGGAAGTGATATCAACCGAGACCTTTCCCAATACAAGTACCTGGTATTCAGAATCAAAGGCGCCGCCGGCGGCGAACAGACTGCCTTTAAAATCAGAATCGGGAATGTATATAAATTCTTTTCCGAATTGACTTCAACTGCAATAACCACCAGTTATCAGGATATTCGGATCGATATGGTTACTAACGGTATCAACCGGACTTCACCGGGACAATTAAACCTGGAATTTTGGTTTCGTAAATCGGGAACGGTTTATATTGATGAAATCCGGTTTACCAAAGGTTCTGATACCGTAGACTCCGTGGCGCCGACAACCCCCGCCAATTTAACGGCAGCCAGTATTTCCACTTCAAGCGCTACCCTGAGCTGGACCGCTGCTACTGATAATGTTGGAATAACCGGCTACGATATTTTCCGGGGAACTGTTTTAATCGGATCAACCATGACCACGACTTATACTGATACCGGGCTTAGCCTAGGCACTTCATATACTTATACGGTAAAAGCGAAGGATGCCGCCGGGAATACCTCTCCGGCCAGTGCGGGCATATTGGTTACGACCCCTAATAATGCCTCAGTAGTGACGTATGAAGCGGAAGCCCCCGGTAATACATTATCAGGTGGGGCTCTTGTCAGCAGCAGCTCGAATTGCTCTGGCGGACAGAAGGTTGGCTATATCGGTAACGGAGCTACCTTACAGTTTAATAACATCAATGCCGGCAGCGCCGGTAGCTATAGGATGACCATCTATTATCTTACTGCGGTGAATCGGTCTCTTTATTACAGTGTTAATAATGGAACAGCGATCAAGATTGATGGTTCGGCTACCGGAGGCTGGGATACAGTTGGAAATATGACGGTCACAGTCAGTTTGAATTCGGGTAACAATACGATTCGATTCTTGAATCCCTCCGATTGGGCTCCGGATGTTGACAGGATTACAATGGATACACCGGATACGGAGCAACCGACTGCCCCGGGGGGTCTGGCATCTTCCAATGTTACCCCAAACAGTATCAGATTAATTTGGGATGCTTCAACCGATAATGTCGGTGTTGTAAGCTACGAGATTTACCGGGGAACAACCATGATCGGTTTTACTACAGCGACTAGTTATACTGACACCGGACTGGCTGCTAACACCATCTATTCCTATACGGTGAAAGCCAAAGACGCTGCCGGGAATTTATCTGCCGCAAGTAACACTTTATCAGTAAAAACTGCTGCCCCCGATACTCAAACACCGACGGTTCCAACCAACCTGGCAGTAACCAATTTTACGGACACCACTGTAAATCTTTCGTGGACCGCTGCGACGGATAACGTTGGGGTCGCCTATTATGAGATTTACAGAGATTCGGTGAAGGTTAATACTGCCACCGGAGTAACTTATACCGACTCAGGGCTGCGACCGTCTACAACTTATATTTATGCCGTAAAAGCGGTGGATTCTTCCGCTAACGCTTCTGTCTTAAGCTCAAAGGTAACCGTTAAAACCAAAGATGCGGTTATCGACCCGGATAATGATAATATGACAGTTTCTGCCGGTGTTCCGCCTTTCCGTTTCAGTCCAAGCCCGGATTCAAGTCTGGCAGTGCATAATTTAACTGAAGGCGCAGCCCCTGTAGACAACCCGTTAAAAGGCATTTTGTACTGGTGGTATAAAAACGATAACCCGGATCTGAAACCGACCCCGTTTAGCATGGAATGGCATTACTTTGGTCTGGGCGATTTGATGATTGGGCCCGATTCTTACGATTGGGAGCCCATGGAAGAATTTCTGGATCAAGTAGCCGCTCATGGCCGGCAAGCTTGTTTGCGAATTTCAACCAATATTTCATTTGGGGGTAAAGATATTCCGGCATTCTTACAAGACTTGCCATTAACGGACGGTAACTTGCCGTATGACAACCCGCGGGTGATCACCGCCTTTACCAATTTTATTAAGGCTTTTGGAGCCAAGTATGACGGTGATCCACGTATCGGTTTCATTACCATGGGTCTGGTCGGTAAATGGGGGGAATGGCATACCTGGCCCTATGAGGGGGGAGCGAACGGCAATCTCAACTTGATGCCTTCCGATGCGAATTGTAATACGATAATCGATGCTTATAATGCCGCTTTTAAGATTACCCAGTTGGAAATAAGATATGCCAAAATAGGCGGTGGAACCCATTTAACCACCGTGGGAAGAACCGGTTATCATGATGACTCCTTTTGTTACCGGGAAGCGGATCCAAATCTCAACAATCAAATCCTCAGCATGACCCTGCCAATGTCAATGGGTGGCAAATCGGATTCATTTGTTCAGGCGATGCTGGATCATGGCGCTGAGAATAAATGGCTAACCGGAAGCATCGGCGGTGAAGTACGGCCGGAGATTCAGGGACAGTTTGTCGATCCGGCCAATCAAACCAAGGATGATCCGCAAATGGACATCGAGGTGTCTCATGCAACCTGGATGATGTGTAATCAAGCCGGATGGACGGTTTCCAACACCCCGGCGATGGATGTTTTACGCCGGTTTGGCTATAACTTGGTGGTTAGAAACGCTTACTTTAATGATGTTGCATCCGGTTTGATGAAAGTTGGGGTAAGAATTGAAAATACCGGGGTGGCTCCATTTTATTACGGTCCGGATACATGGCCTGTCCTGATCGGCTTGAAAGATGGCAGCGGCAAGGTCCTGACAAGCTGGAAGACAGATTGGAATCTTAAAAAAATTAAGCCTTCCAGGATTAGGGCCCTTCCGGACTGGAATATTGCCGGGAATCCCCAATATATTGATTTAGCTGAGCCTTACTATTTTGATACGACTATAAATGCAAGCAATATAGCGAAAGGCACTTATACGCTGGTTATGAGAGTCATGAATCCGCTGGAGCGATTGACGAAGGAAGATCTGGCGGACCATAACGACTTTTCATGGCAACCCTATAAGGAACCGAAGAAATTGTATTTTGCCAACCAGGAGCAGAATCTTGACGGTTGGCTCGCACTGGGTACTATCCAAGTGAATTAAGTATAATCATGGATTAAAAATGAAAAGGGCTTTACTGTTTAAGCAGTAGAGCCTTTTTTGATGATTGTATTTGAAAAGGGACTGTCTCCAAAGTAAATTGAGACAGCCCCTTTTGCATCAACAAAGAATAAAGAGGAGTTATGGGCTAAAATCGTTGCAAACTTGATTAAATTATGAGCAATACTTAATAAACCCCATTCAATTTTAACTTTTTCAATCCCCCGAAGCATAAATCTGCGAAACGACCAGTTATTTTTCAACCGTCCAAATACCGACTCCACTTCAATCCCTCGTCGAGAAAGTAGTTTCCGGCCTTGCTCCGTATGAAGATTGTCCTTAAATGCATTGAGCTTAAAACTTACCTGAATCTGGCGATTGTGGACGGATTTTGTGCATTGACTTTTAAACGGACAATCCAGGCCAATCTTCAGATTGATATTATCCGGCGTTCTGTGATATAGCCGTTTTCTGTAACCCATTTCTTTGTCCTTATATGTAAGTTAATCTTTTTCCCGGCCGGGCATGTAAAGGTATCCGTTTGTTCATCATAGGGTAAGTTTTTACGCGAAACTGGTCTTTTTTGAATTTCTGGGTATGTTTAGTTTGAAAGTTATTGTATTTGACATAATTGCCAAGTTCTTTGGTGTGAAGATATTCGTAGTTTTCCTCTTCAAAAAAGGCTATGCCTATGAGTAGAAAAAAGGAATCTCCCCCTTGCTAAAATAAATGTGGTTCGCCAACCGCATAAAAAGCAAAGGAGGATATCCAATTGAATAGTGAAAGTTTAACAATGCATATACGGATCGGATCCATATGTTAGTGAGTATACCGCTACAAGAAGATATAATTTCAAATCAACTAGGAAAGAAGGCTTGCCGGCTTCGCCTTTTAGAACCGACGATTTTTTTGAACCGCCGGAAAATAGCGCCGCTATGAATTCCCTTCCGGGAGGTTTATATGGATACTGGAAAAACAGGATATATTGATTGTAAGCCGGCTGGCCGCCAGGAAGAGACATGGCACTTGAGTCTTTATTGCCAGTTATGCAAGGTATTCAATGAGAAACCGGGAATGTCCGGAAAGCTGGTTATCAATGATTACGATCGGAAACAGGCGAGAACCGACGGCTTTTTTGTCGGATTAGCCGCTGCTGTTAGGCGGATCCGGAAATGGTGCCCGCTCGTCGGTTACAGGCATCCAATAATCGGCTTCCAAATAATTACCGGTATCATGATCATAAAAAGAATGATTGACATACATTCCCTTATAAACAGCTTCATCAATTGAGAAATAGACAGATTTAAATTGTACCGGTTTTCCATCCTCAACATGGGTCCATTCCATCTTGACCCCTCCTCGGGTTATAAGATTTTTCCTTATTATTTTCGCCTATTTCATCTCAAGTTATCCTGCAAGATCTTTTGTTAAGTGCAAAATCACAAGGACATTGAACGCACATCTGATCTCCCGAGAGGGGGTCATCACTATCAATTCGATGCAATCGATTCAATTCAAAAAAACTAAGTGAGGCTGTTGAAAGAATTTTGAAATCAATAAGAAATACAATATAAATATACAGTATCGTTGAATAAACGAATTTAAATATATTGTATTTCTTAATCATGGGTGCGCCCGCCACGAATTTTTTTTGGGGGCAACCCCGTATTTATAGAAAAGAATTTTTGAAAGTTTTAATTCACATCACCGGAAAAAAGTTCCTGTCCATCAAGGTCTTCTTGTTCTTCATCTTCCTCCAGTTCATCCTGTTCGTTTTCTTCCCGGTCTTCTTCAGAAATTTCCTCTTGCGGGTTGTTCATTCCCAGATTGGAAGCGAGGGCCGAATTATCTCCAGCAACAGCATGTTGTTGTTTGGTATTGGAACTTTGAATGGCGGCGTTGGTTCCACTGGCACTGTCGATGTTACTGCCGCTAGCTACTTGAGTTGCGGATGATTCCCCCGAAGTCTCATTGACCTGGTTATTGATGACAATAGTAAGTTCTTCTTCAGTATTCCATTCTCCATCGATATTGTGAGGTTCGGATTGATTGCCTTTCATGCCGAAATTACGGGCTTTCCCTTGAGCTCCGACACTTTGTTGTTGTTCCGTATTGGATGAATCAAGGGCGGCATTGTTACCTGCGGCGCTGTTTCTACCAGCTCCACTGGCGATTTGGGTCGTATTGGGGGCAACTGTAAATTGATTATTGATGATGATCACAATTTTCTTTTTTTCGGATACCGGAGATTCTGAAATAGTCTCTTTTCCGTCGCTTTTCATGGTGATAATGATTTTTTCATCACCAACTGCCAATTTTAACCGCTCCTTTCTTTGTTTTAACTATTTTATGTGAAAGATTGCAATAGTGAAATGGAATTTCAGCCTATCAGGTTAAATTTCATAAGAGGTTAGGATACCTTTTCGTTAATCGTTCCTTTTTCGGCGTGGAATAGACCATCGTTTGGGAAGAAAGAATGATTTCTGTGACGGAACGAATGCATCGGATGACAGAAAGAATGATTTTCGTGATAGAGTGCCGTCGAATGCAATATTCTTTTATACAATCAATATCAGAATAGGATTTTTCTGAAATATGTAGCAAATTTTTTATCGCTTTTAGCTAAGGGTTTATTGAGATACGGAAATAACATATAAATGATTAAAGGAGAAAAATGATTTTTTAGCGAATAAGGTAACACGATTTTAAAAAAAGTAATATTTGAATTTTGACACGCCTTACCAAAAAAAGAAACGGGGAATGGACGAATAGGTTGGGAGCCGATCGATTCATGGGCCTGATTTTGGCGGCGGCGGAAAGCAAAAAAGTCTGACCATGATGAGCAAAGTAGTAAATAAAAGTTACGAAGGAGATGGATGGATTGATGAATCAATTTGATAAGGAGCGGGCCGGCTTTTTTGATAATTTGGCGGAACGATGGGACCAGACGGGTCCGGTTCCGTCAGAGGAGGCTATTGAAAAATTCCTGGCAAAGATAAGGATTGGCGCCGGTGAGAGGGTTGTAGACGTAGGGACCGGCACGGGACTTTTGATACCTTATATCATGGAGTGCGGGCCGGGGGAAATCGTCGCCGTGGATTTATCGGAAAAGATGCTTCAAAGATTGGCGGCCAAATATCAAAGCTCTTATGGGGAGAAACTCAAAATATCCTGTCAGGATGTTCATTGTTTGACCTTTGAGGATGAGACGAAGGATGTGGCCATTTGCAATAGCGTATTTCCTCATTTTCATGACAAACCGAAAGCGCTTTCGGAAGTTTACCGGGTCTTAAAAACCGGCGGCCGGATGGCGGTTCACCATTTTGCCGGAAGGGAAAAGATCAATTCATTCCATAGCGCATCGGCAGACCCGTTGATCCGGGAAGATTTTTTAGAGGATGGGGAGGCTTTGGCGGTAATGGTAAAAGAAGCCGGTTTTACGGTGGTTGAGATGATCGATACCGAACAGGAATATTTCTTGCTAGCGATTAAAAACCCATGATGGATTGTGAAAACTTGGCTATCCGGATTGAACATTTAGTCGCCGGCTACGGAAAAAAAAGAGTCCTGAACGGTTTGAATTTTCAGGTTGCCCAGGGCGAGAGTGTCGGTATTATCGGTCCCAACGGCTCAGGAAAAACCACTTTATTTAAAGTGATCCTGGGGTTGCTTAAGCCATGGCAGGGGGATATCAATATTCTGGGCCATCGACTGGCAAGTGATAGAGAACGCCGTCTTACCCGGGGTCAAATTGGGTATGTGCCTCAGCAAAATATTCCGGGAAAGCTTCCGATTACGGTTCATGATGCAGTGTTAATGGGACGGTGGGGGAAGAATTTTTGCGGCCTCAAAAGGCCAGGCCCGCAAGACCGGAAAACCACCAGCGATATGATTGCCTGGGTCGGTTTGGCCCATAAGGAGTGGAGTGATTGCCGTTATTTATCGGGTGGTGAGCAACAAAAGGTCGCGATTGCCAGGGCGCTGGTCCGGGACGCGGCAATCCTTTTGCTGGATGAACCGACTGCCTTTTTGGACCCGAACTCAAGAAATGAGTTACTGGCGTTGATGAAACGATTAAAACTGGAACAAGGTTTAACTTTGGTCATCATTAGCCATCACCCCTGGCAAATAACGGACCTTACCGACCGCTCCTGGCAGTTGGCTGAGGGGAGTCTGCGGCGGATATCGCCGGAGGAAAACCAGAGTTTACCCCAAGAAATGAGAGTCTTTCAAGATGAGTTTATTTGATTATTTCCAAGTCCCCTTATTTCAAAAAGCCTTTTTAGGAGCTTTTTTGTCGGGAACTGGCCTTTCGCTTTTGGGAGTTGTGGTGTTGACGCTTAACTTAACCACTGTGCGCTTCGCCTTGATGCATGTGGCACTGTTGGGAGCGGCCGTCAGTATGGTAGCCGGTTTTTCGCCCTTACTTGGCGCCATGATCGCCATCGGAATCGCCACTTTACTATTAGGGCCTGCCGGAGATTATATTCGGGCCGATACCGGGGCGATTGGCGTATTGTTCATGACGGGTTCGCTGGGATTGGCTTTTATGCTGTTTTATAAGGCCGGTGTCCCGGCCATGAATGCGTTTGCCCTTTTCACCGGCAATATCCTCGCGCTCCAAACGGCTGATTTATGGGTCATTGGGATTTTAGCCGGAGTAATTGTGTTTTTATTGGTTGTCTTTTACCACGAAATCCAGCTGGTGCTTTATAATCCGGACTTGGCGGAGGGACTTGGCGTCCCGGTCAAGTTGATCCGGAACGGGCTTTTGTTACTTACAGGTTTGGCGATCGGAGTCAATTTCCGGATGGTCGGGGCCTTGTTGATTGACGCGGCAGTATTGCTGCCGGCTATGGCCGCATTGACCTTAGCGCGGGGGCTCAAAGAAGTTCTGGTACTTTCGGCTGTTTTCGGGATCCTATCCCAGGTGGGAGGACTGGCGGCTTCCATGATTTTGGATCTTCCCAGCGGAGCCAGTATCACTTTAACTGCGGTTGGGCTGGTTGGTCTGGCAGGTATTTTGAAAAATTTAATTCTCAAAACAAGGAGAGTGGGTTAAACATGATGAAACTCAAAAAAATGTCAAGTTTTTCAAAGGGAATCCTTTTCCTGACGGCGTTGTGTCTTATCGGTTGGCTGGGGACTCCCGGAGGTTGCGCCGGGACGAAAGTGGTGGTTGTAGCTTCCACCAGTTGGACAGGGGCTATTGCTGAAGCCGCCGGTGCCGATGAAGTGCGGATTTTGGCTCCGCTGGAACTGAAACATCCGCCGGAGTATGATTACCGGCCGTCGGATATCGCCAAGCTGAAAGAAGCCAACGCTTTTGTTTATGCCGGATATGAGCCTTTCGCCAAGAAATTGCTGGCCGCCAGCGAGTTTCCCAAAACCAAAATATTTACCGTGGTGACCACTAATGAACCTGGGATTCTCAAACAGCAAGCGGGAATTTTGGCGAAAAAGTTAGGCACCCGGGCTAAAGAGGAGAAATGGGAAAATCGTTTTGACCGGGTCATCGCTGATATTCAAAAACGGACCCAAGAGAAAAAAGTTGCCCAAATCAAGGTCCTGGTTCAGCAACATCAACAGCCTTTCGTTCAATGGCTGGGCTATGACATCGTAGGGGTGTTCGGCGCGGAGGAGATGAGTCCGGCCAAAGTAATGGAGTATGCTAAACTTGGACCGGAACTGGTTATCGATAATTTTCATAATCCGCAAGGGAAGCCCATCGTTGAAATCGCCCACTGCAAATATGTTGAATTAATCAATTTTCCCTCGGCGAAAGCCCCGTCGTTGATTGAAGTATTTCAGGATAATGCCGGAAGACTTGGGCTATAAGTTATTTTTATCCCCAAAGGGGATGCTTCGACCGTTCCACAGCGGTTGAAAATCCTGCATTACCAGGATCTTTATCAGATAAAGTACATAACCGAAAACCGGGAGGCCTCATAAAAAAGCAGGTACATCCGATAAAAAAGCGAAAGTTTTGAATCAATCCTTTTTCATCCCGGAGGGTTCTTTCATAGGCGATCGAATATGAAAATAAAACTTCGCCGGTTTAGGGTATATCCTTCGGCTTGTTTTATTTTCATTGATTCTTATGACAGCCTGTTCGAAGGGCTGTCATGCGTGCTGCTTAGAAAAAATTTTTAATGATTGGCTTGGGGAGGTTTGAATGAAAACGCTGGACTGCATGGGTGATTTTTGCCCGATTCCCACCCTAAAGGCGACGAATGAGATCCAAAAATTAAAACCGGGAGAGACTTTACAAATTATGGTCGATCATAGCTGTGCGGTTGATAATATTAAGGAAGCGATGAAAGACTATGTTTGCGATTTTCAGGTTAACGAATTAGCCAATGGGATCTGGGAGATTTGCCTTAAAAAACGCTAGCGGCTAACAGAAGCTTTTCCCGCCCTCCATGTTGATAAAGTCGATGAACTTTTGGCAATAAACGGATTGCTCGTTGTCTTTGCGCCAAATCATCGAAAAAGTAATATCCAGACGCCCGTCTTTGGTTGTTACTTGTTTTAACTCCCCGGAGAACAATTCCTTTTTGATCGCCATATAGGGTAGAAAGGAAAGCCCGTGGCCGGAAAGAACCGCCGATTTGACACTTTCCAAACTATCGAGTTCCAAAAAAGGTTTGAGGACCAATTCGTCGATCCCCCGAGAGGACAGGATCTTTTTCAAGGAACGCCGGACATCGCAGTTTTTCGAGGTTAAGACCAACGGCAGATTGGATATTTCAGTCAAAGCAACTTCTTGAATGGGAATTGTCGGCGCGGCAGCCAGGATTAATTCGGAAGTTAAAACGGCATGGCTGGAAAGGTCAGGCGATTGAATCATTCCCTCCACGAAACCGACTTGAAGAGTATGTTCCCGGAGTTCGCTAATGACCGCTTCGGTGGTTAAATTTTGGACGGAGACTTGGATTTGGGGGAATTTTTGCTTGAACATATATAAAGTGCACGGTAAGGCGTACTGCCCTATTGCGGGGCAGGTACCGATTTGCAGGGCAACGTACTCGCCGGTTTCCATGGCTTTCAAATCACGCTGAAGGTTGTCCCATAAGGTCAGAAAACTTTGGGCATAGGTAAAGAAAACCTTTCCTTGCTCAGTCAGTTGTACCCCCCGGTTACTCCGGATCAGGATCTGATACCCTAAAGAAGCCTCCAGATTTTGGATCTGCAGACTGACCGCAGGTTGGGTAAGATGGAGATTCACTGCGGCTTTTGAAATACTGGAAGTCTGGACTGTTTCGATAAACGCTTGTAAATTTGAAATGTTCATAGGCAACTCCCTGCTTTCTATGGTATATAATTCTGATTCGGGGCTGGTATTCCTGCTCAAGCAGTTTACGAAGATGAAACCATCAAAGAAACACTTATAGTGTATAACAAAATCTTATATTTTGAACGAACTTGGATGCAGTATAATAAAGTTAAAGTTTGTGAAAAAAGGAACAAAGGAGGGAAGAGATTGAGTGCGGATGTTACAGTAATCAATGCAGCACCAGTCAGAAAAGCAACTCGAAAAAAGAAGAATCAACTCCCGGTAGCGATGGTAGTATTGGTCCTGGTCATTGTTTTTGCGGTTTTTGCAGGGATACTATCGCCTAAGCTGGCAATGGGATGGATTTTTGGAATCGCTTTCGGGGTAGTGCTGCAAAAATCGAGGTTTTGTTTTACGGCCGCTTTTCGCGATCCGGTGCTAACCGGAGGTACATCGCTGACGAAAGCGGTTTTAACCGCTATTGGGATTGCGCTGGTTGGATTTGGAATTATTCAATACATAACCATTCATGGCGGTAAAGGAGTACCGGGATCTATTAATCCGGCAGGCATTCATGTAGCGATCGGGGCGGTGATGTTCGGGATCGGAGCAGTAATCTCGGGGGGTTGCGCTTCCGGAACATTAATGCGGGTCGGCGAAGGATTTATGATGCAATGGTTGTCATTGATCTTTTTTGTGGTCGGCAGTTTATGGGGAGCCCGGGATTTCGGCTGGTGGCAGCAACAAACCATAGCCTCATCCCCCAAGGTTCACTTGCCATCGGTATTGGGATGGTCGTTGGCGTTCATTCTCCAATTGGCCGTATTGGCCGGTTTGTATTTCTTGGCCGATTGGTGGGGAAAGAGGAAAACAAGCAAGTGAAGTAAGCTTGGGAAATGTTTTCATGGTTGTTATTAAATCCGATAGGAGAGTTGAATATGGCTGAACATCGTTTGGATTGTTTAGGGGAAGCTTGTCCGGTTCCTTTGTTAAAAACTCAGAAAAAAATGGGGGAATTAAAAGTTGGCGAGACCTTGATTGTGGAGATCGATCACAGTTGCGCCATGAAGAATGTTCCGGAATGGGCCCGTAAAGAAGGTCACAATGTGGATATCGAAGAAGTCGGGGACGGCGAGTGGGAAGTATACATTGAAAAAACGAAGTGAGGGCTGATCATGAGCTGGCAAGAAAATAAGATATTTCAGAAGGTGGTTAAAGACCCCTGGTCCTATACTACCGGCGCTATTTTACTTGCAGGACTGAATATCGCGCTTTTCGCTTTATCCAAAGCCCCATGGGGGGTTACCACTCCCTTTTCCTATTGGGGAGGCTGGATTGTCAAAACCCTGGGCGTACCGGTTGAAAAATGGTTTTATTTCGCCGGACCCCATAAAGATGCATTGAAGCTGACCTTTTTGACTCATCAAGGATCGTTGATGGATTTGGGAATCATTGTGGGAGCATTACTTGCCTCTTTGGCAGCTTCCCAATTTAAGTTCAAGAAGATCAAATCGGTGTCACAAGTCATTGCTGCGGTCTGCGGTGGGATCTTGATGGGTTATGGCGCCCGGATAGCTTTTGGTTGCAATATCGGCGCTTTATTCAGCGGCATAGCTTCATCATCACTACATGGCTGGATCTTTATGGGCTTTATGTTCATCGGCGCCTGGATCGGCAGTAAATTACTGGTAAAGTTCTTTATGTAGCGGAGGCTTTTCATGGAAAAACAGATCTTTGATTATGATGTGGCGATTATCGGAGGCGGAGCCTCCGGCCTGACGGCCGGAATATACGCCGGCAGAGCCCGCTTAAAGACCATATTGTTTGAAAAATCCTTAGTAGGCGGTTTAGCGACTTATACCAGCGAAGTCGAAAACTATCCGGGTTTTCCCGAACCCATCGGCGGGACTGCCCTGATGAAACTGTTTGAGAAACAAGCGAAGCGTTTGGGAGCGGAGTTTAAACTCACCGATATTAAAGGGATTGAGGTTCTTGAGGATGGCACTAAAATCGTCAAGACATTCCGGGCGGATTACCGGGCAAAGGCGGTAGTCATCGCCACCGGCGGCAAACCCAGATTGACCGGGGCAAAAAACGAGGAAAGTTTTCTTTATGACAAGGGGATTTCGTTCTGTGCCACCTGTGATGCGGCTTTTTACACCGACAAAGTGGTTCTGATGGTCGGCAGCGGCGATGCGGCAATTGAGGAAGGAATGTTCCTGACGAAATTTGCAAAAAAGGTGATTGTTTCGGTCATCCATGACCAAGGCACCCTGGATGCCAATAAAATTGCTCAAGAACAAGCCTTCGCCAACCCAAAGATGGAATTTATCTGGAATACCATGGTGGATGAATTTGTCGGCGGGGAACGTTTAAATCAGGTCAATCTGAAAAACACCAAAACCGGAGAAATCATTCCGGTAGCGGTGGACGGTTGTTTCCTGTTTATCGGATACCTTCCCAATACCGAAATTTTTAAAGGGTTAGTCGCCATGAATGAACGGGGTTATATCCTTACCAATGAATTGATGGAAACCAACAGGGAAGGAATTTATGCGGTCGGCGATGTCCGGGCGAAATGTTTGCGGCAAGTCTCCACAGCAGTTGGAGACGGCGCAATTGCCGCAGTCTCAGCGGAACGCTATATCGCAGAATCCGATTATTTTCAGCAGCTCTTGGGGAAAGAACGGCCGTCTTTGTTGTATGTTTGGGAACCGACCAACGAAGAATGCCGGTGCTTATTGCCCATTGTTGAGAAGATGAAATCTAAATACGATCAGAAAGTCGGCATATCCAAGGTTGATGTTTATAAATCGGGTTCTTTAATCGAAAAAGTTTGTCAAAAAGTTCCCGAAAAACTCCCGGCTTTGGTTTTGATGAAAGACGGGAGACCTTTGGAAACTGTTATTGAAAATGTATGTCCGGAAACTATGGAGCAATGTATTTTGAAACTAATCAATTGAAGTGATAAGAAGGAGGTTTTTATAATGAGAAGAATCAATTGGAAATGGCTTTCAGTATTCATGACGGTATCCATGGCTGCTGGATTTGCAGTTGCCTTTGGGGCTTCCAAACCAGTTAATGATGCGGTTTTTGCCTATTTTGCCAACATGCCCGCTGATAGCTACAAAATCGGAGAAAAAGATTTTGTGGCCAAGGTGAAAGCCAAGGAAAAAATGTTTATTTTGGATATCCGGCAACCGGATGTATATGCCAAGGGCCATATCAAAGGGGCGGTCAATGTCCCTTTTGGCACTGCGATTAGTGAAAATTTGGAGAAATTGCCCCAAAAAGAAACCATTATGGTTTATTGCTATACCGGCCAGACTGCCGGTCAAACCGTGGCTTTGTTGAACATGGCAGGGTTTAACGCCAAATCGGTCAACTTAGGCTGGGATTTAGGAATTTCCAAGGTTGAAGGAGTAACGGAAGTTATTGAAGCCAAGGCCAATCAAATGCCCAAAGGTAAAACGGCCGTAAACCCGCAGATTAAGAAGGCGATTGAAGAATACTATCAGGGTTTAAATGCTGTCAAAGGGACTACCTACGCGAACTATAAAATTAGCGAAGCTGACGCCAAAGCATTAGTGGACAAAAAAGATCCCGGCGTGGTGTTTTTATCGGTCAGGAAGGCGGAAGATTATGCGAGCGGCCATATCGAAGGGGCCATCAACATTCCTTTCGGCAAAGGAATGGAACAAAAATTTGCCACCCTGCCGACTGACAAGAAAATCATTGTTTATTGCTATACCGGACAAACTGCCGGTCAAACCGTGGCAGGCCTGAGAATGCTGGGATATGACGCTGTATCGATGAACGGCGGAGCCGGGATGCCGTCCAACGCTCCGCAGGGTTGGGTTAATAAGGGTTATCCATTGGTAAAATAGAGCGCAATGGGATCCGGATGTTTTCACGCAATAAGGAAATATCCTCTTTTGATCCGAACTTCGGATTACAGAAAGAGCTGTCCTGAAAAAGTATTTAAAATCAGTGAGATATACAATATTGCTCCGATGAATACAGCAAATACTTATATATTGTATATCTCTCCGATAAAATTCTTCCAGCGACAGCCCTTTTCTTTCAAATTCAATCCCCCAAAAATCCAGAAAGATGGAAAGCGGTGTACGATTTGAAGATCCCTTTTTACGAGCCATATGTTGTCGGCTCCGAATTGTCCTATATCGCGGAGGCAATCCAAAACGGGCAAATCGCCGACGAAGGTCCCTATTCCCAAAAAGTAAAGGAATTGATCGCCCGGAAATTTGAAGCGCCGAAAGTATTAATGACCGCATCGGCCACGGATGCGCTGGAAATGGCCGCGTTATTGGTTGGCTTAAAGTCTGGCGACGAAGTGATTATGCCTTCTTTTACTTTCCCGTCCACTGCCAATGCGATATTATTACGCGGCGCCAGACCCGTCTTCACCGAGATTAAGCCCGAAACATACAATATTGATCCCGATGACATTGAAAGAAAAATTACCGATAACACCAAAGCGATTATTCCGGTTCATTACGGCGGTATCGGTTGTGAGATGGAGCGGATCATGGCTTTGGCTGATTTCCGGAAGATCCGGGTGATTGAAGATGCGGCTCAGGCTGTAAATGCCTCCTACCAAGGAAAGTATCTCGGGACTTGGGGGCAAATCGGTTGCTACAGTTTTCACGGAACGAAAAATTTCACCTGCGGCGAGGGGGGAGCCATTCTGATCAATGAACGGAATCCGGCATTGATGGAACGGGCTGAGATTCTGATTCAAAAAGGCACGAACCGGAGTCGCTTTCTCAAGGGAGAGGTCGATAAATATACCTGGGTAGACTGGGGATCGAGTTATGGGCCGTCGGAAATCCTGATGGCTTTTCTTTACGGCCAGTTACAGGAGATCGACCGGATTACCGCCAAACGGAAATTGATCCATGAGACATATTCAAATTATCTTTTACCCTTTGTCCGGAGTGGGAAAATATCGATGACCACGATTCCCGCAGATTGTTGCTCGAATTATCATTTGTTTTATATTGTTTTTGGCACTGAAGTGATTCGTGACAGGGTAAAAGAGAATTTAAGCAGTCATGGAATAAAGACCGCTTTTCATTATGTTCCCCTCCATAGTTCTCCGATGGGAAGGCGTTTGGGGTATGCCCCGGATGACCTTCCGCTAACAGAGGAGTATAGCCGGAGGTTGTTAAGGTTACCGATGTTTACAGGAATGACCGCGGCTGAAGTCGAATATGTAATGGAAAAATTGGTCAATATTTTGGAAAGCCTGTAGAGGTCAGAATGACAACTTACTTATCGGTAGTCATCCCCGTTTTTAACAGCGAAAAGTCCCTGGGAGAATTGTATCGGAGACTTAGTGTGGTTTTAAAAAAGATAGCGGGCGAAAATTATGAAATCATCATGGTAGATGATGCCAGCCGGGATGGGAGCTTTTTGAAGATGCAGGCACTTCACTCTGGTGATCCGAAAGTAAAGCTGATCCGGCTTGGACGTAATTTTGGGCAACAAAATGCTTTACTCAGCGGCTTCCATTACGTTGCCGGCGAAGTTGTGATTACCCTGGACGATGATTTGCAGCATCCTCCGGAGGAGATCCCTCTTCTGATTGAAAAGATCGAAGCGGGTTACGATGTTGTTTTCGGAATTCCTGCTGCTAAGAAACATTCATTTTACAGGAATCTGGGCACTGTCATGACCGATTGTTTGTTGACCCTCATTTCCCGAAAAACCCGAAACTTCAAAGTAAGCAGCTTTAGGGCTTTAAAACGGACCGTGGTGATGGAACTCACACAAGTAAAGAGGTCTTTCATCTATCTCGCTCCGCTAATTTTTAAGGCTACCACCCACACCGCCAATGTTGTCGTCTGTCATGAGCCAAGGAGATACGGTGGTTCAAACTATGGTTTCCGCAAGTTGTTCCGCCTTTGGGTTAAATTGTTAATGAATTATTCAAGGATTGCGGAGTATCTGCCAAAGGATGAGCGACCTCAGTTTGAGATCAGGGAGATTCATTTCTAATCTATAATCTAAAGGAATTTCATCATGAAACTATTGATTTTAGGAGCGGGCAACGCTCAGTTCAATGCCATTGCAAGAGCCAAGGAACAAGGCCATACGGTGATCGTCTCCGACTATTACCCGGATCCCCCCGGTAAAGCCATTGCCGATTTCCATGAGCAGGTCAGCACCTTTGATGTGGAGGGGAACGTCGGGATTGCGCAAAAATATGGGGTTGACGGAATCATGACCCTGGGGACCGACCAACCGGTATATACTGCGGCCGAGGTGGCGCAAAAGTTAAAACTTCCGGCATTTCTCGATGTGGCCACAGCCAAGGCGGTCACCCATAAAGAAATAATGAAAGAAAAATTTCAGGAGGCCGGCATTCCTACTGCTAAATATCGTTTGTTGCCGAAAAACTTTTCTGACCGGGAGCTGGCCGGGATCAGTTTTCCGGTGGTGGTTAAACCCCTTGACAGCCAGGGGCAACGGGGAGTATATAAATTGCAATCCATTGCCGAAATTCGGGAAGTCTTTAAGGACGTTTTGAGCTATTCCAGGGAATCCCGGATTTTAGTCGAAGAGTATTATCCAAGTGAAGAGATTACGGTCAGCGGCTGGGTGGTGAATGGGGAAACATTTTTAATTTCAGTGGTCGACCGGGTTTCACTTGAGAATCAACGGCATATCGGTATTTGCATCGCGCATCATTTGCCGTCCAAGTTTTTGGATTGGCATTATCAGGAGATTTTAAAGCTATCCAAACAAATTGTGGATAGTTTTAAGATAGCCAACGGCCCGATTTATTTTCAAATGCTGATCGGCGCCGCAGGAATTAAAGTAAATGAGATAGCTTGCCGGATCGGTGGGGCCTATGAGGATATTTATTTACACCGGGCTACCGGTATTGATATTTTAGGAATGTTGATCGACGCCAGTTTGGGAAGAGAATTAGCGGTTTTCGATTTGAAAAATCATGACTTGCTCCATAATCCGAAACGCCTATCGGTAGAGCTTTTTTTCGCTAACCCATGTAAAGTGGGGGCCTTGGCTGATATCGACAAGATTAATCAGTTACCTGGAGTGGTCCGGGCCAGGTACCATTATCGGGTAGGGGATCAGATCCACCCCATAGCCAATGCCACTCAAAGAGCAGGTTATCTAATTATAGAAGGTAGTAATCAAGCGGACTTAAAAGAAAAGATCGAGGGTGCATATAGAGAACTTAGCATTTATGATGAATTCGGCAAAAATCAGGTTATCCGGTTTTCTAGCAATGGGTATTGATTGTTGCGATTCCCGAAGGTGTACTAGTCAGATGAGGGCCTTAAAATAAGGCTATGGATGGTCGTGAAGGATAATCTCGAATATCCCGGTATTTCTTCCGGGGATCATTTCAGGAGGTTTTAAGGTGAAGAGATTTCGTTTAACAGGAACTATTCTGGTAATGCTGATAGCGATGACGGTTTCCGAATGCACCCTTGGCAATCGGCCGGAACCGGTGAATAAGATTTGCCTCTCCGAGCAATACGGTTTGGCTTATGCCCCGTTGCAAATCATGAAAGATCGGAAATTATTGGAGAAGAGGTTGCCCGGCGTCAAGATTGAATGGAGTCAGTTGAGTAATACCGCCACCATTCGTGAAGCAATGTTGGCCAATCGAGTCGATATCGGCTTCATGGCGATTCCGCCGTTTTTGATCGGATGGGACAAGGGAATGAAGTGGAAGATCGCCAGCGGTTTATCGGAAAGTCCGGTAGGACTGGTAACTTGGAAAAAGGGAATCCGCTCCCTTGGCGATATTACCAGAAATGACCGCATCGCCCTGCCGCAACCGGGAAGCATCCAACATATTCTGTTAGCCATGGCCAGTGAACGGGAGTTTGGGGATGCCAAAAAGCTTGATAACCTGTTGGTCACCCTGGCCCATCCGGACGGGATGAACGCTTTGCTCGTCAAGAAGGAAATTACCGCCCATTTCACTGCGCCGCCTTATTTGAATAAAGAATTGGAAAATCCGGAAATGCATCAGATACTCGACGGCACCACCGCCTTTGGGGGAGCGTTTACTTTTATTGTCGGCGTTACCACCGAGAAATTTCATGATCAAAACCCCAGGGCCTATCGGGCCTTTCTTAGAGCCCTACAAGAAGCAATTCGCTTTGTTCAGGAGAATCCCAGCAAAACTGCAACTCTCCTCAGTAGCGAATATAAAATTTCCCAAGCGGAATTATTATCCTATTTCAATCAGAAAGGAATGCGATATACGGCAACCATCAAAGGAGTTGAAAAATTTGCCGCTTTTTTAAAGCGTTCGGGCTATATCCATCAGACGCCCCGGAAAATGTCGGAAATTTTATGGGAAAACGCGCGCTATGAAAGGTAAGCTTTGGGAGAGCAAACTGTTTCAAAGGATCATCTGGATTTTGGTGTTTGGATTCATTTGGCAAGCAATCGCCAGTTCAGGATGGGTTAATCCGGCATTGCTTCCCCCGTTGCCGGAAATCATGGTTTCCTTGGTGAATTCGCTTCAAAGTGGAGAAATGATTCGGGCTACAAGTTTGTCTATGCTGCTGATTTTCGAAGGTTTAGTGATTGGCTTTGGGGGCGCTTTATTGTTTTCAGTTTTGAGCATGTCCTGCAAAATTTTTCAGTCATTGATGGATACGCTTACCGTTGTCGCTCATCCGCTTCCGGGGATCGCTTTATTGCCAATCATCATTCTTTGGATGGGCACCGGCGCCAACGCCATTGTTTTTATCATCATTCATTCGGTGATTTGGCCGGTGATTCTTAATTTATTGGCGGGGTTCCGGTCGATTCCCAAAGTTTACCGGGAATTTGGGCGAAACCTGGAGTTAAGTCCGGTCCAAAGCGCAACCAGGATTATGATTCCCGCCGCATTGCCGTATTTGCTGGCCGGTTTAAAGATTGGCTGGGCTAGGGCTTGGCGCGCTTTGATCAGCGCGGAAATGATTTTTGGAGCCGCCGGAGGTGAAGGCGGGCTGGGATGGTATATTTTTAAAAAACGGGTATTCATGGATTCGGCCGGGATTTACGCCGGAATTATCGTAATTGTAATCATCGGTATTTTGGTCGAAGATATTCTCTTTCATAAAATTGAAGCACTGACGGTGAAAAAATGGGGAATCGGCCTTTAATTTTCGATCATTGAGTAATTAACTATTGAACCTGGGAATTTTTTTGCCCGGATTTTGACAAAGTAAAATAAGGAGCATGGTTCAATTGAGGAGCATGTCATGAATTGTAAATTGGAGCTGAGAGATTTAGCCAAGTCTTTCCCAAGCGGCAATTCCCGGATTCAAGTTTTGCAGCGGATCAATATTTTGATTCATCAAGGAGAGTTTATCTGCCTGGTAGGACCGTCCGGTTCGGGAAAGTCGACATTGCTGCGGATGATTGCCGGGTTTGAAGAGCCGGAATCCGGGACTGTTTTTTTGGATGGGGCGCCCTTAAGCAAACCGGACGCCAGGCGGATGATGATTTTTCAAGATTTTAACCAGCTCTTTCCGTGGAAGACAGTGCTTCAGAACATTACTTTCCCCTTGAAGATCAAAAAAATCGGCGGCTCCGACCGGAACCGGAAGGCTATCGCCCGGCGGTATTTGGCAATGATGATGCTGGAAGGATATGAAGAGTATTATCCTTATCAACTATCCGGAGGAATGAAGCAGAAAGTTGCTTTAGCCAGAGCATTGGCCTTGCAGCCGGAAGTTTTATTAATGGATGAGCCCTTTGGCAGCCTGGATGCTCAAACCCGGGGGATGTTACAGCGGACTTTGCTAAAGCTGTGGAAGGATACAGGTGTTACAGCGATTTTTGTCACCCATGATATTCAAGAGGCAATTATTTTAGCGGATCGGATTTTGATCTTAAGCCAAATCAGTCATGATCTGAAAGCGATGATCACCAACTCTCTTGAAAGACCGCGGGATCCCGGTGATCCAAGGTTTGCGGATATGTGGCAAAGAGTTTACAGCAAGTTCGATGCAGTTGACGGTGATTACCTCGACGAAAGGGATTACTCATCGGGCAGAACTTGATAAACCGTTACCTGCCAATTCTTTTTCCCCGCATAGGCGGGGATTTCGATTCCATAAGCCGGATCGGAGAAACGCGATACCGGTCGGCAGTGCTTTTTTAAAAATCGTTGCATTTCAGGGTAATAGTAAGGTTGGCCGTAAACTCCATTCCATTTGGGCCGCTTTTGATAGATGAAGTCCAGTCCTTCCGGATAAATAATATATTGAATGTGCTTTTGGCGGATGTAGTCACCAAGCGACAGTTTGTTCTTTCTCAAATAAGCTAAATTGCGATAATCATGAAGTTTACCGTTTTGGAAGTAGTATTCGGTGTTGAGACTCGCCAGGACTCGGGTCCCTGGACTGACAGCGGCCGCAATTTTTTTCAGGTAGGCGGAGTAGCTGAATTTTAGAGGCGGGATAACGTTTGCCAAGGTGTTTAACAAGAGGAAGAAAACTACGATTGCGGAAAGCATCTTCCGCCATTTGTCGGGAAGAGTCGTTAAAATGATGGCGGTCAGTAAGTAGAAAAACGGGAACAGAAAAACGATGCTGGTAGTATTGAATCTTCCGATGATAATGAAACCGAGATTGATGGCGATAATCGCCAATATAATCCAGGATAGTTTTGACGGTTCCGGTGAATTTTTGTTTTTACCCAGTTCAAAAAGGGAGCATAGGGAAACCAGGGCAAAAAGGAAAAACTCCGGCCTGAGATTGGGGCAATAATAGGTGCCGGTTTTTTGAAGATAAATATTTTGGTAAAACCGGATCAAAGAATGGGCTTTCTCGCTCAGGGGATGCAGAACTTTAAACTGTTGCTCCCCATAAGACAGGTAATGGGGGATAAATTGCGGGTCAAACGAGTAACTGAGTTTAATGAAAAGTAGCGCAAAAAAAGCCGTGGCTAGACAGAAACAGCATAAATGGAGTATTTTTAAATTTTTGTTCCAAATCAGATAATACCCATAAATCATGGTAAACAAAAGGGCAATGATCGCTCCGTTGGGATGAATTCCGATGCTTGTTCCGGTCATAATGCCTAGGATGAAATCATGGTTAATACAATGGCCGGGGAGGTGTTTTATTAGATAATAGCATCCCCAGACCATGATCCCTAATAAAACGATTTCTTGGCGGCCAAAGTGGGAAGCATAAAAGAATTGGACGTCGATACCCACCAATAAACAGGTAAATAGCGCCCAGTTTTGGGATGGCAAAATAAGGAGTGCCAGTTTATACAGAAAAAACAAGGTTAGGAAGCCAAAGAGCAACGAAACAAGCCGGATACTGAATAAACTATAATGAAACCCTCGAATAAACAGGATCTGGATACCGTGAAAGACGGTTTTTAGCGCATGGGGGTTGCGGGGCTTTAAATCGAAAAAGGGCTCGGTAGATGAGATATTACCGGTTGTTGCGATTTGCCGGGACAAACCGCTGAGCCAAGCTTCATCGGAGTGCATTAAGGGAAATCCGGTTAAACTTAGAAAATGGAAGATTAAATAGAAAAGGATGATGCCACTCGCATAATATGGGGTGGTTCTTCTGTTTCGCAACATGGATTTGCCTTCAAGATTGATTCCCTATCCATTATAGCATATTTTTCAATCAAGAACGAACGGATATTGACTGGTTCTCCATGCTGATTCACATCTTGGATGGAAGCTGTCAAGTTAACGATATAAGCCGGGTTGAAAATCCCGCCTATACCGCTTAAAAGGTATGGATGTCGACTTGCTTACGGGCATTCTGAAAGGTTTTTTTTGAGAGAATGAAAATCTAGGTTCAGTTCTGTTTTCATTGGATAAATGATCGAACAGATATAATCATTGATAAAAAAGGCAATCGTCTTATACTGGGCAAAATTTTTATAAAAGCAGAGTGCATAATCGGAGTTGATTTCGATACGATCGATTTCGAAGATTTTAAACGAGGTCATCATTCCGGTTTTTAGAACTTTGGATAATGCTTCTTTAGCTGTCCATAAAATCGTTAGCATCGCTACATAAGAAAAAGGCAGTCTTTTGATAAGCTTTATTTCTGATTCGGTTGATTCTCTTTCTATAGCTCGGCTATGTTCCCCGTTGATGATCCTTTCAACATCGATCGCCATCGGATGAATTTCCAGGAAGGCGATTGCGGCGCCGAAATTATCACAATGGCTAATACTTACTTGAATATTTTGCCTGTCCGGACAGGAAACAACGGGTTGATTGAATATTCCCGCCTGAATAGAAATTGTGGCCAAATTATCATTCCGGATTAAGCAAGCAATAGCTTTTTTAGCGGTCAACCGTCCAATGAGGTAGCTCTTGATTCGTTTTTCAAATCGAAGGGTCTCATAGTATTTCTTTTCCTGCGGATGTAAAAAAGCAACGATCTCTTCATAACGGGCGAATTTTGAACAATCACAAAGGCACAGACCAGCCTTAAAGGTTTCCTCCGGCCTGATTAACGTTAATTCTTTACTGTAGATGAACTGATTCACCCTTCACTGCCCCCATCTTATCATCAATCATCCGTGATCACCGCAAAATATAATGATACATCGGACCACCATCCAATCATTTAATTTTACGATAATGCTCCTTACAATTCAACGACGAAAATAGAAGAATTCCAACAGTTTTACGGTAAAAAAAACCCACGCTACAAAAGGGGGGTTATAAATGTCATAAAAAACATGGTGAAGCGAAGCGATTGGCCAATATTGTGGACTTGATATTTAGGAAAACAGGTTTACCATGGGTTCTGTTACGTGATTTTTCTCAGTGCCTGAAGGTAAGGATGCAGTTGGATTTGGATAAGTCCTTTGCTCATTATGGGGTAGGACTTTATTGTTTTCGTGAATATGAGGAATTATGGAGAATTGAGAAATAATTTTACAATTTTTGTAAACCATAATTCGTGGAGGTGGATTCATGAACCGAATACCTGTAGATTTATATTATCTAATCATTGCCTTTTTAATGTGGGGATTAGCTTTGGTCTTAATTCCCAAAGAGAAGTTTAAGCCGCTCTTTTGGTATGGATTAATTTGGGGATACTTAGCAGGTCATATATTTGCCTGGATATTTGGAGTGGGACTCCATTGGTATGAGTATAAACTAATTAAACCTTTCAGACCGTTTTATGCCAATGCCTGGCTAAATTTCGCATGGATTCCGGCTATTATGATTTATTTATTTCATTTGCCCACAAACAATTTATGGTATGTTTATCCTTTGTATTTAATCACATTTTCTTTAGCCAGTGCAGGCATAGACGATATTTTTCATGAAGCTGGACTTTTAAAATATTATCACTGGAGTACATTGATCAGGTTTATTATAACCTTAACTTGGTTTTGGGGAGTTAAAGTTCATTATAATGCCACAAAGGATACTATCCAAAAAGACGGCTAAGTTTAGCACTTGACGAGCTTACTAAAAAATTTTGTATGAATCTACTTGACTAAGGTTTATATGTCATAGTAAAATAATTCATGTTGTCGCGGAAGTAGCTCAGTGGTAGAGCATCGCCTTGCCAAGGCGAGGGTCGCGAGTTCGAATCTCGTTTTCCGCTCCAATATTCAAATTAAACTTCCTATGGGGAAGTTTTTTTATTTTATTTTTTGGAACACCTTTCAAGGGAATATTAAACGATTCCGCAGGTCCATATTTCGCGAACACACATTCTCGTTATTGGTAACAGTGTTTTCGAGATTCAAATGGGTGTCTAACAGTCAAAAAAACAGGCGTTGCCACCTGTTATGGTTTGTCTCATTTCGATTCGGGTAATGATGTTCTATTTTCCCTCAACAGACCTCGTCGCTTGAGTATCTTCTAACTTAAATATATCTTCAATACTGATATTGTCTCTGACTATCAAATCAAAATTACATGTTGGACATGAGAATTCATTATTACTCAAGATATAATGGCAATTGGGACATTCAATAATAATCTCAGTGGATTTTAAAACATTCTCCAATATAAAAGCCTCCTTATTTTGAAAAACGAAAACCAAGAATAACTTAATTTAGATACCGGGCATTCAATAGCCGAGCAGTAAATCAATTCGCTTTAAATCCAAGATTTTGGGTCTCCAGTTTTCACTAAATTTGCTACAATTGATGAACGTTTCTTCGGAATCATTTTACTCTGTAATTCGTAGTAATACAATCATTGATACATAATTTTAAGAAAAAAAGAAATTATAATATATTCATTTCTTTCGTTCTTGGGCTATCGAACGTGGAATAGGATATATCGTTTGGAGAAATATTTGTCCGAATAACAAAACCCGCCTAAATACACCTGAACTCGGTTCGAATAGCGAACACAAAAGTCCAACCATTTGGCGGGTTCGATAGTTTCTGCTGCAGCGGAAACCTTTATCATAATTATACCAATAATTGTTTCGTGATTGTTACAGTTCGAATATCATTTTCCGCCCAATATTGCACCAAGTGTTTTATCATTGTCAGAATAAATTTGACAGGCTTTTTCGGTGGTGGGAGTTATTAAGCTACTTAATTATTGTTGATAATTAAATTAACATGCTTAATATATTCTTCACTTAAGGTCATAATCTTTTTGACGTCTTCTTCTTGTAGATAAGGTAAATCTTTCACTATTCCAAAGCCCGGCTTGGTAAGCATTTCCCTTTGATAGGGGGTTAATAAGCTATCCCAATTTGGATTCAATTTTCTTGTTGTCACACTTCCAGCTCCATTCCTCTTTTCGGTTATTTGTAACGACTCGTAATGAGCCCACACATGGATATAAAAAAACAACCTAATGTAGGCGGTCCGGCGATCATGGTGAACGAGTGATAATCATTCGTTCACTTTAGACCCGTAACTTTGCGTCTCCAGTTTTCACTGGATTTGCCATTAGCTAATAAAGTTGTTATCTGTTCAATAAATTCTCTTGATAAAACAATAAGGGAAAACAGTTGATTTGTCAATGATTTATCAGAAAGATTTAATAAATTTTAATCAATGATTGGAAAGAGGAATGATCCTCAAAGGCTTTTGCATAGGCTTTTACAATAAGAACGATGGGTTTAAACATAGAGTCCATCTCTTGAATCCTTTATTTGTTGTGTTTTGAACCAATAATGTTAATTGAATATCGATAGAATAGAATTAATTCATTACAATGCTATTATCCGAAATGATAAATGAATCGATTGAAATACCCGTGATTATTATCCAGTTTGCCAATAGACAACAACACTCTGAGATAATATAGTGATAATAGGTATCGATTGCGGAGGGAAATTTGGAGGGAATCCGTTATTTTGAGTCTTTGGAAGTTGGCGGGTGGGATTTTTTTATAAAAGGAGTTTATTCAAATGAAAAAAATCATGGTGGTAGATGATGCTGCTTTTATCAGGAAATCGTTAATCATGATTTTCCAACAAAATGGGTTTGAGATAGCCGGTGAAGCTGGAAACGGGGTGGAAGCCGTATTGAAATACAAAGAACTAAAACCGGATTTGGTAACGATGGATATCACCATGCCTGAAATGAATGGAATTGATGCGGTTAAAGCCATTAAAGAATTTGAACCCGATTGTAAGATTTTGGTCGTTTCTGCGGCGGGCAAAGAAGAAATGGTTCGGGAAGCCGTTATGTCAGGCGCCAAAGGTTTTATTGTTAAGCCCTTTAGTGAAGAGAAGGTTATCACGATGGCTAAGAAAATCCTTGGGTTATGAAGGTAAAATGATATACCGATGTCTTGGGTTATGAAAAATCAGCAGTGAGTCGGATATATAAAAATCAAAGTAGGAAGAGACTGCCCTTAGGGACAGTCTCTTGTTATTTGGTCAATGCGGCCATCAGTATCCAGGTCTATAACCATAACATCTGGGACGGCCAAACCGCGGATAAAATCGCTTGACTCCTCTTCGGGGATTTCTGCATGATACGGTCCCCCGGTGTCGAGAAACAAGATGCTTGTTCCTTATAAGCATTATCTGCAGTTTCTTCATAATTGTTATAATCGTACATTCTCTAACATTCCCGTTGATAGGAGTTTTGTATCGGTAATATATTATGAACTCGGAATGAAATGAGTGCTAGTATTCAATACAATTTTGTAAGACCTATTGGGAGGGCTGACAAAAATTACATTTATTTTTGATGAGAGGGTATGATTTCGTTGCAATTTGTAAAAACTATTCGAAAGGAGATGCACAAAATGAAAAGTATACTCATTTTTCTCGTTATATTGATTATTCCCTCTCTGACCTTTGCTGGTGACTATAAGACCTTAATTTTAGGAGAAAGCGAAGACGTAACAACCCAAAAATTTGTCACATTAGCTAAAAACGGGGAGATAGAGCTTAAAGATAAAGGTCTGTACACTAAGGTTTTAAATTATGATGTGGAAATATATCCGGGTTTTTTCGATAAGAAATTATATTCCATAGAACTTTATTTTCCTAAAAGTGATGTCAGTGCCGACGTAGAGTATATGATTGAAGATGAGATAAAACCTATGTTTATGAAAGTTTATGGGAAACCGACTAAGGAGTTTGATCATCCGAGTACTTTCGATTTAAGTCCCGGATATCTGAGTTATTGCTATCAATGGATATTTCAAAATAAAACCATAATCATTGGCGTGACTAAAGATGTGGGTGGGGATCTTTCGACGTGTGGTGCTGAAATTATGATATTGGATACTAAGTTGGCGAAGGCCAGGGAAGTAAGTAAATTGAAAATACAAATGGAATCCGGAAAGGACTTTTAAAATTAACGTTTATCCTCTAGCGTTTCCCTTCGTTTATATGGCAAAAGGAAGCCATGAATTTTAAACTGGGTGAATCGATGGGCTAAACGATATAAATCCCATCGGCATTACAGTGGAAGATTTCTAGCAAGACTCACCGTAAATAGCGGGAGTCTTATTATTTAATGGAATAGGGATATCGGTCGGAGAGGGAGAAAGATAACCGAAAAAATATTTGGGATAAATCGAACGGAGTAGCGCGGAATATTTTCCGGGAGATGCATCATCGGGGATAATCAACGCGTATTTACCGGATTTCCTTAAAAGGGGCGTTTTTTTCTGTTTTTTTAAATGTTTTTACCGTAGTAAACAAGATTTTATCTGTGAATTACCTGTTGAAAGTGTGAAAGAAACCGCTATTTTATTCTATCAAAAAGTTGTATCTATATTGTTGCATTTTTTTCTTAATAGAACGATGAAGGATACAATCCCTTTTTTATTTTATGGAAAGGTATCATCGTTGCAATACTGGTCAATACTTATTAAAGATAATGCTTAGGTACATTACAAATGGAGGGATACATGTGATAATAAAGGCCCCTGATCAAGGGGAGAACGGAGAAAACACCCCCAATAACAAAATACGTAGCTTCAGCAAAGAAGAAATCGATTTAATGGCTAAAACATTGGTTGAGATAGCTTTTTATCAGGCAAATGGTAAAATTGTCAAAAAAACAGGAAACAGCAGCAATGGATAATTTAAGCAAATGGAGTCGCTTTGATGCCGGAAAGGGGTAATATCCCCCCGGAAGACTAAAAATGAAGGGATTGGTTTGGGTTTGTTTTTCAAGAGTTTTCAAAATTTCACCAATAAAATGCCTAGTAATTTTTATGCATAGAAGGAATATTTTAGGAATTGAAGAATATATTTAGAAACAATATAATTTGAGGTGCTAAATTGAAAACCGGTAATATTCGTGATATAATTAGGACAAGACAAAAATTGGATAGTTATACTTTTTTTTGCCTTGCTTTTCTTCTACAATGAGCACTACCCGTTTTCATAACAAGAAAAGATTGATTTGGAATTTGATATTTGTTTCTTTGCCAGCGATCGTTACTTATTTTTCCAAGGATGATTATAGTTTTTTGGCTGTATTTGATTATTTTAAGATCCAGTTGCCTTCCAATTCCATTACCGAATGGCGCTTTAAGGTTGGGCTTGCCGCAGCAGTGTTAATCCAAATTGGTGTATACGTTCAGCTTGCTGCCCTTGATAAAGAACGGGAACGGCTGACTAGCAACTTGCAAAATTATTTAAAAATCCATAAACAGTTGGCATTGAAAATAATTGGACAGACAATAAATATACCGGAGCAAAATATAGTAAATACAGAAGTGAAAGTTTATCTTTGCAAAAGGAACAGGTTTAGAGCCTTCATAGAAGGATTATCACTGGGATTCATAAAAGCTAAAACTACGTTTATCGAAAAGAATATAAAAGAGTTCGGACAGACACACTATACCGAATTGTCTTTTGAAGCCTCTCCAAGGTCTCAAGGGTTAATCGCCAGCTGTTACAATACAAAACGTTCAGTTTTGGATAAGCACTTCAATCCAAGACATGCTTATTTACAACTGGATCCTTATCAACAGGAGAGACTGGCTGACGTCAAATTTATCGCTTGTTGCCCCGTATTTAAGGGGCGGAATTTTAAGGCTGTTTTAGTTTTTGAATCAAGAGAACCTATATTGTTTGATGATGGTCTCAATGAAGTTTTCTGCTCAAAAATGAGGGATTACAGAGATCAATTGGAAAGTGAGTTTCCAAAACTCTTTGAGCATATAAAGGAAGGGAACTAAATGTATATTGCCAAAGAAGAACCCCGTGCCAATTCACAACGTGGCTCGTTGTTCGACCTAAGTGAGTTATATTCCGGAGATACAAGTATTATTTGTAATTCTCCGTCCGAATACCGAACCAAAAATGGTCAGTCCATTAACAGTTATCGGAAAATAGCAGGAAAATCAAGAAGAAAAGCACGTTAGGAAGCGCGCGTAATCATTTATCGTTCTTCGAACTACAAAATATTGATTTTGGAGGTATTCCAAAACTGTATTCCGCGCATAAACTCCAGGAATTATTATGAAATGATTTTTGTATCGTAAGGGTTTTATTTCGAGGAGAGTCAATTATTTCCTTGACAAATAAAACTTTTTTTTATAAGATATTAATTAATTAAAGAAACTAATTAATTATATTTTGAAGCACGATATCGAGTTACTTAAATCTGCGAAAATATATTGGGTATCTGGAGGATGTTTCAACCGGATGTCATTGTGATTATGTACCAGGCTCGCAATTAGATATTGGTCAGCTTTTATTGTTTAATCCTATATTGTTGCAGAATTGCCACTAAATTTAAACTTATTCCTCTGAATTGTTAACTAATACCGATTCATAATTTTTCATATGCTAAATGTTGAGGGGTAACGATGAACAAACCGAATATTATTTTTTTCTTTACAGATCAACAACGTTGGGATACTTGCGGGTGTTATGGTCAACCGTTGCCGGTAACCCCCAATATTGATCAAATGGCACAGGAAGGCGTTATCTTTAAAAATGCTTTTACCTGCCAACCAGTATGCGGACCGGCAAGATCATGCCTGCAGACCGGGAAGTATGCCACAGAAACGAAATGTTTTCGGAATGACATTGGACTGCCGTTGAGTGAAAAAACGATTGCCCATTATTGCGCTGAGCAGGATTATCGGGTTGGATATATTGGCAAATGGCATCTTGCTTCCAACTATTCAAATTTATCCGGTGATGCGCAGCCGCCCGCCGGAAAAGTTTATAATTTTAAAACCAAGCCTGTTCCAGTCGCACATCGCGGTGGATGGAAAGACGAATGGATTGCTTCCGATGTGCTGGAATTTACATCCCATGCCTACGATGGGCATATGTTTGATAAAGACAATCAGATCAAAGAATTTCCTTCCGGCCGATATCGAGCGGATGCTCAGACTGATTGGGCTCTTGATGTCTTGGAGCGATGGGGAAAAAAAGAACGACCCTTTTTTTTGTTTTTATCCTATATTGAACCGCACCATCAAAATGATCACCAGTGTTATGAGGGACCCCATGGATCGAAGGAGAAATTTAAAAAATTCGTCCCGCCCGGCGATCTTGCCGCCCAAGCAGGAGACTGGCAAGAGCATTATCCTGACTATCTAGGGTGTATTCATAGCCTTGATGACAATCTGGGGCGAATTCGAACTAAAATTAACCAGCTGGGAATTGCTGACCACACTGTTATTGTTTTTGCCAGCGATCACGGTTCGCATTTTCGGACTAGGAATCGGGGTTTACAAGGAGCGCATTATGATGATTACAAACGTTCCTGTCATGATGGCTGTATCCGAATACCATTGATAATCCAGGGGCCCGGTTTTGAAAAGGGGAAAGTAATAGATGATTTGGTAAGCTTGATTGATCTACCGCCCACGTTTCTTGGGTGTGCAGGGATTTCTAAACCCGAATCCATGCACGGACGACCTCTTCAGGAACTGGTATCGGAGAAAGTGACGGATTGGCCGGAAGAGGTCTTTCTGCAGATCAGTGAATCTTGGGTGGCTCGGGCTATACGAACGAAACAATGGAAATATTGTGTTTATGCCCCGGAGAAAAATGCCAGGGACGAAAGCTGCAGTGACGTTTATGTCGATCAGTACTTATATGACCTTGAAAAGGATCCCCATGAGCTGAATAATTTGGTGGGGAATCCCGATTTTATGGAGGTTCGCGACAGTCTGGCTGAGATCTTGAAACGCCGGATGGTTGAGGCTGGAGAGAATGTGCCGAAGTTGATACGGGGATGAATTCATTGGGCATCGCCTGTTTGAACAAGAAGAGCTGAAACGTTGGGTGAAATATCCAGAAATTGTTTTGAACTGTTCCAACCGGGGTGTCAAATAAAATACAATATTGAAGACGATTTGTTTTTTTGTGGCGATCTTGACAATCATGTTACGATAGATTAACATTAAATTAATTAATTAAAAGAAAAAATAATTGAACTTGGATTATTCAATGAGGTTGATTGAATGCATTATTTACGAGGCGAAAATATGGGAGATGTCCGGAAAAACAACCGGACCCGTTTTTTAGAAATCATGTTTAAATACGGACCCATTTCCCGATCTGAAATCAGCGAAATCTCGGGATTGACTCCTCCGACGGTTTCGGCGCTGGCCAATGAGCTGCTTGGTGAAAAATTAGTTGAAGAATTCCGTATTGATACCGGTAAACAAGCTGTAGGAAGAAAACGAATCCAAATGCGTTTGGTGAATAATGGCCGATTGGTGATTGGAGTTGAAATAGGCGTTAAGCAGGTATTAGTGGGCCTAGTCAATTTAAATGGCGAAATCCTAATCAAAAGGGCAGCGATGATTGGTTTAAAAGACCCGAATACGGTAATTAACCAAACTATTGAGCTGATTAAAGCTATTCTGGGCGAATGTCAAACCAGCAAAGTCATTGGAATTGGTGTCGGCGCCACTGGGCTTATTGATAGTCAAGCCGGTGTGATTCGAAATTCTCCCAATTTGGAATGGAGAAATATCCCGTTGCAGGAGTTGCTGAAAAATGAATTCTCAATTCCGGTTGTGGTTGATAATAATGTTCGCTTAATGGCTTTAGGGGAAAATACTTTTTTGAATAACTGGAGCGAGGTATCCCGGCTCATCCTGGTTCATGTTGGTTATGGCATCGGGTGTGGGATTATTTTGAACGGACAATTATATTATGGCAATTCATTCAGCGCGGGAGAACTTGGTCACACAGTAATTTTTCCCGATGGCCCTTTGTGTAGCTGCGGAAAGCACGGTTGCTTGGAAACATTGGCTTCCGGACGCGCCATTACTTCTGCGTATCTGCGAAAAAAGTCTCTGGATAATTTAGGATACAGTCGAATATTGGAAGAATTATTAAAAGATGCCGCCAAAAACGAAAAAAATGCCGTGGACATTTTGACGCAGGCCAGTACTTATATGGGATATGGCATTATCAATTTGATCAGCTTGTTTGCGCCCGATTCAATCATTTTACATGGCTCTATCTTTCATTCTGCGGTTTATACGGAACCGATTATGAAACTGATTCAAGCAAACAACTATGGAAACAACGAACGGGTTACCATCAAACAAAGCTATGTTGATGATGAATTGGTTATCTTAGGAGCGGGAGCGTTGGCGTTGCAAAATTTTTTAATTTGTAAAGATGCTGTTGGATAAGGACTGAGATTTTATGACGTATCAATAGCCAATATTATTTAATTAGTATAAATAATTATTTGTTTTGGAAAATATTGCTTTGGAAAGGCAATTGACTTTAAAGGGGGGATGCTAAGTTCAAAAGTGTTTAAAGTTGGAGTTTTTAAATCAGGAGAATCCAAAAAATTGCAAGGGAGTATGCGAGATGAAAAAAAGTATTTTTACAATTTGCCTGATTTTCAGCATCATTTTTGCCTCAGTTGGACTAGCTGCAGAAAAGAAGATTACATTGCGATTTGCTAATTGGGGTTCTACTGAGAAAGCCACCAGTGACATATTTAAAAAAATGATATCGGATTTTGAGGCCAAAAATCCAAATATTCAAATTGATTCGGTATCTTTTCCCTACGGTGATATCAAGCAACAAGTATTGGTTATGTCGGCTGCAGGGGATGTGCTTGATGTGGTTCAGGCAGAACGGGCAATGGTCGATTCCTATATTGGATCGGGCTACGTAAGCGAAGTAGAACATTACTTCGGCAAAAATTATCTAAATGACTTTTATCCCAATATTTTGGGGGATTTGAAAAGCGGTGGGAAGCTTTACGGTATTCCTTGGATCGCCAGCCCCTGGATTTTAATTTATAATAAGGACTTGTTTGCCAAGGCCGGTTTAAATCCTAATAGCCCTCCCAAAAATATGACCCAGTTAATGGATGCCGCCGCCAAACTTTCAGAATTAAAGGACAAAGACGGCAATTCAGTTTATGGATTGGGAGAAACCACCGGCAATGTTCCGATTAGCGGCGCCTCCATATATCGGGTTATGCTGTCTTTTGGCGGTGGAATCTGGAGTAAGAAGGGGAAAGTTGTCGTCAATACGAAAGAAAATGTTGAAGCGTTTAAATATTTAAAAACTCTTTATGAAAAGAAATACAATCCGGAAACAGCTAAATTAAAAGATCTCCGAAATTTAATGGCGATTGGTCGGCTCGGGATGTATTATGACCAAGCATGGGGTATTGGCGGTGTTTTTGGGATCAACCCGGCGATAAAACCCCAGATCGGAATGGCCCCCATTCCGGCAACTGGCGTTACTAACGGTCTCAGTAATTTAAGCGCCCATGTTTTATGTATCATGAAAGATTCCAAACATAAAAAAGAGGCGGCTAAGTTCATCGAATTTATTACGTCCAAGGATACACTGGTAAATCTTTATAAACAGACTCCGTTTTTTGCTCCCCGGATGTCCGTTGACAACCTTCCCGAGTTTCATGACCCGATGTTAAAGGGTGCCAAAGATGGTGTAAAACAGATTGTTCCGCTTGCTAAACAAAATCCCAATTATGAAAATGCCTATTTGGAACTGGTCAATGCGGCGCAACGCGTGACTCTTGCTCATGAAGCTCCAGAGACGGTGGTCAAGAATTTAGAAGCTAAACTACAAACCATTTTGAAATAAGGAAATTTCGTTTTCGGCATCGAGGGGAGCGTATTCCCCTCGATGATTGAAAAAGGAAGGTAGAAAAAATGCAGACGGGGATATTTTCCAGACGTAGCTTTAAAGATAAAACTTTTATCATTTTAACGTTATTGCCTACCGTGGTCGTGGTGATGTTGAGCTGTTTTATTCCGGTTGTTCAATCGGTTTATATGAGTTTTTTTAAATATATATTATCCAGTGTAGGCCAATATTTCTGGAATAACTTTCAAAATTACCGTGAGATTTTTACCGAAGGTGAATTATGGCCTGCCATTGCAGTGACTCTTGAATATGTTTTTGTCGTGGTAATCCTCCAACTGGTCCTTGGAATGCTGTTGGCCTTAATTTTAAATCGGGATATTTTTGGAAGAAAAATTATGCGCAGTTTGATTTTGATTCCCTGGATATATCCCACAGTTATTACGGCATTATTATGGAGCTGGCTTTTTCATTCACAATATGGAGTCTTGAATTATATTTTGGTTTCATTTCATATTCTTGAAAAACCGATCTCTTGGCTCGGAAGTGTTGATTTAGCCCTTCCCAGTATCATAGTAACTTCTATTTGGAAACAGTTGCCGTTGATGATTATTATGTTACTCGCCGGATTGCAGTCCATTCCAATTGAAATGTACGAAGCGGCTGTGATTGACGGTGCCAAAAAATTTCAGGTATTTCGCCATATTACAATACCGTTTTTGCGGAATGTGATTCGAACAACAGTATTAATGTCTATTATCATGAATTTCAAACAATTTCCGTTGTTTTGGATTATGACGGGCGGCGGACCGGTTAATGCAACCAGCACTTTAGCAATTTACAGTTACCGTAACGCGTTTGTCAATTTAAACTTCGGCAAAGGAGCGGCTGTCGCAGCCATCTGGCTTTTGATATTACTGTTAACCTATTTTATTTTCGATAAGGTTTTCAAAGTGAATGAGATTGAATGAGGGGTCGGAAACTAATGAATAAGCGAGTTGGCATTGGCGCATATCTAATTTTATTTGTACTCATGGTATTGCTGTTGTTTCCGGTGTATTGGATGTTTGTTACTTCACTCAAAACCAACCTGGTGATCTATCGTTATCCTCCCGAGTGGTTTCCCCATGCGCCAACTTTAGACAGTTATATCAATCTGTTTAAGGGCGGGGATTTTATCGGATATTATATGAATAATTTTGTCGTTTCCATTTTAACCACCGTATTAACCATTATCCTGGCGCTTTTTGCGGGTTATACCCTATCCCGGTTCCGTTTTAAGGGCAACAAGCTTTTAATGCTTTCTCTTTTGTCAACCCAGATGTTTCCGGTGGTTGGGATTTTAATCGCTCTTTATGCCTTGTTTAAGTCGTTTCATCTGTTAAATACCCGGCTGGGTTTGATCGTGGCGCTGACGGCCATGTCTTTGCCATTTTGCATTTGGCTGATCAAGGGATTTTTAGATGATATTCCATTATCTTTGGAAGAGGCGGCTTCAATCGACGGCTGCGGCCGGGTCGGCACATTGTTTCGTATCGTGTTGCCTTTATGTAAGCCGGGGATCTTGGCAATCGGTATTTATACTTTCTTGCAGGCCTGGGATGATTTTGTCATTTGTTTGACCTTAATCACGAAAGACAGTTTACGGACGTTATCAACTGGAATTTCTCTGAAATATTTAGGTGAATTATCCTACGACTGGGCAACGGTAATGACGATTTCGGTTATTGCCACGGTTCCCTTATTGTTATTGTTCGTATTCTTCCAACGTTACATGATTCAAGGCCTGACGGCAGGCGGAGTTAAAGGTTGAATCGGCATTCTGCTGAATATTTTTCTTAAGCGAATCGTTTGGGAAAACATTTTTTTTGTAAGGTTATAAGGTTAAAAATTAGGATTTGACTTCTATTACGAATCAAGAGAGGGAGAGATATCGTGAAAAAATCATTAAGCATTGCGGTTTTATGCTTGGTCTTTATCTCATTCTGTCTAGTAGGAGTTTATGGGAAGGTCCAAAGGGATGATCTCCTGATGGTAAAACGGGAAGCTTTCCAAAAAGTTGTCGACGGGAAATCAATTGATTTATATACATTGAAAAATAAAAAAGGAATGATCGTCCAGGTTACCAATTTCGGCGCTAAGGTCGTTTCCATTATTGTCCCGGACCGTAAGGGCCGGATGGGTGATATTGCACTGGGCTACGATAATATTGATCGATATCTTACCGGAAATCCCAACTATGGAGCCACTGTGGGCCGGTATGCCAACCGCATTGGAGGGGCAACTTTCGATTTAAACGGGAAAACTTATAAAGTGACCGTCAATGATGCCAATGTCAATCATTTACATGGTGGAGTCAAGTCCTTCCGCACCGTGATTTGGAATGCCCGGCAAATCGATGAGAGTTCTCTTGAGTTGACTTATTTCTCAAAAGACGGTGAGGAAGGATATCCGGGTAATTTCAATGTCAAGGTCAAATATTCGCTGACCAATAACAATGAAATGCGGATTGATTATGATGCCACTACCGACCAGCCGACCATCGTCAATTTGACCAATCATACATTTTTTAACTTAGCCGGTGAAGGTCGGGGTGATGTATTGAACCAAAAACTGACAATTAATGCTGAACATTTTACCCCCAGAGACAACTTGTTTATTCCGACAGGTGAAATCCTCCCGGTTCAAGGAACTCCCTTTGATTTCCGGCAAGGTATGAAAATCGGCGAAAAAATCAAGGAAGATAATCCTCAGTTGAAAATCAACCCTACTCTTTCCGGATACGACACCAATTTTGTACTGAATAAAAAAGGGAATGAACTAAGTCTGGCTGCCCGTTTAGCGGACTCTCAATCGGGCAGGGTGATGGAGATCTATACTACCGAACCGGGAATTCAATTCTATTCCGGTAATAATCTAGATGGTAAAGGCGGTTTTATCGGTAAAGGTGATAAACCCTATAACATTTACGGATGTGTTTGTTTGGAACCCCAGCATTTCCCGGATTCACCGCATCATCCCGATTTCCCGACAACTGTTCTGAACCCGGGCGAGTGGTTCCACTCCACATCAATCTATAAATTTTCGGCCCATTAAACGGTATGCCGGATGGAGGATCTTTTACGACCGAAATAAGCAACTTTTGAATGGATATTTGACTACATAGACTTATGAGGAGCTGAAATTTCAATGGCTTTAGTGACAAGCAAAGAGATGATTTTGGAGGCCCAGGCCCATGGTTATGCTGTACCTGCTATCAATACCCAAGGTGGAAATTATGATATTATCCGGGCGATTTGTTTTGCAGCGGCCGAAATGCGTTCCCCGGTGATGTTAGCCCATTACACATCCACCGGCAAATATTCCGGAGATGAATGGTTCGTTGAAGTCTGCCGCTATCTGGCAAAACAAGTTCCGGTTCCGGTGGCGATTCATCTGGATCACGGCGATAGTTTCGAAACCTGTATCAAAGCGGTTAAACTTGGTTTCACATCGATTATGCTGGATTGTTCCACCGAACCACTGGAGGATAATATCCGCCATACCAATGAAATCATTAAAGTTTGCCGCGCCATTGAAATTCCGGTCGAAGCCGAGGTCGGTGAGCTGGTGAGGCTCGATGCGGCCGGCGCTGCTGCGGAGAATAAAAACATCGCCAAAGTGGAGGATGTGCAAAAATTCTTAGAGGGCTGTCAGCCGGATATGTTGGCTATCGGCATTGGAAACGCTCACGGTTTTTATAAAGGCGAGCCTCAAATCCGTTTGGATATTTTGGAAAAAGTGCGGGCGATAACCCAGATACCTTTGGTCCTTCATGGGTGTACCGGCATGCCGGATGCAACTGTCAAAGAAGCAATCCGCCTTGGGGTAGCCAAAATTAATTTTGGTACTTTGGTACGCCACAAATATGTGGAGTTTTTAAAACAAGCCATTGATACCATGGATCATCAGGGACATTCCTGGAAGATTTCTCAGTTTGCCGAAGGGAAACTGGAAGGTACTATCCGGGAAATCATTGAATTATCTGGTTCTGCCAATCAATACTAACACTTGGACGCGTGCGCGCGCAATATAAGGAGTTAATACCATGGAATTGGAAAGATTAAACGTAGGAATCATTACAACCGTATCCGGGCGATGGCCGCAGGAATTGCCTATGGCTAGACATGATGAATATTCAGCCTGGCTAACGAGGAGCTATCCGGATATTCATGTGGTCAAAGCCCCTAAGATTGCGGTCAACAAAAAAGATGTAGCGACTATCACTGAATATTTCAAAAAAGAAACTGTGGATTTGGTGGTACAAGTTATCGGAGCTTTTACAGGCGATGACGTTGCAACATACCTGGGCGAAGAATTGAAGGTGCCGATTGTGATTTGGGCGCCCCACGAACCTCCTTTCGACGGCGGCCGCTTGATGGCTAATGCTTTGGTCGCGGCCACCATGAATACGGCCGCCATGTATCGGCTGGGGTTAAAATACCATTTTGTCTACGGGGATTATACGGAAAACCGGATTCAAGCGGAAGTCTCCATGCTTATTAAAGTGTATGGCGCTTTGAAGAAATTAAAAAGAACTTATCTCGGTTTACTGGGCTATCGGCCGACCGCTTTTTACAGCTCAACCTTTGATGAAACCTTGATTCGGCAAAAATTCGGAATCAAGATGGAAGAATTGGATTTAAAGGTAATTTTGGATAAAGCCGAAAAAATGGATGCTGCGAAAGTTGAAGAGGATATTGCGAAAGTCAGAGCCTTGGGTCAAGTTCAAGGTATTCCCGACGAATATCTCGAAAATCATAGCCGTTTGACATTGGCAATCAAAGAACTTGTAGCGGAACAAGACTTTAACGCTTTGTGCATCAAGTGCTGGCCTGAATTGGGCAATTTACACTATACTCCGTGCGGGATGATTTCTCGCCTTGCCGATGAAGATTTTCTGATTGGGTGTGAGAGCGATGTGGATGCAACCGTAACCATGCTGATCCAGAAATATTTATCGGGAGAAACGCCGTTTATGTCGGATTTGATTACTATCGACGAAACCGAAAATTCGGCTATGTTCTGGCATTGCGGTCAGGCTGCAACCAAGCTAAAAAATCCCACTTGTGATCTGATAGTGAGCAATCATCCCCTGGCCGGCCAGGGCGTGGCCATATATGGTACTTTAAAGCCGGGAAAAGTAACAGTAGCCCGGATGTCCAAAATCGATAATGAGTTTAAATTATTTTTGGTTAAGGGAGAAGCCATTCCGTCCCAATATGTAACCAAGGGCGTAATGGTTAAAGTTGTTTTGGAGAAACCGGTTTATCAAGTTCTCCATCGGATTGCCGAGGAAGGAGTCCCTCATCATTATAGCCTGGTGTGGGATGATGTTGCCGCGGAAATGAAGAAATTGGCCTCGGTGCTAGGAATTGAAGTGATAGAGATCTGAGAGAAGGTCTGGACATGGGATCAAGAAATACAATATATTGAAATCAATGGATTTATTGAAATAATATATTGTATTTCTTGATTGATTTTTCGATTATGTTTTAGCTCGCCTCGTGAAGACCCGGGTTATTTCGGAAGGGTCCCTTCCACTCCCTGGACGAACCAGTTGAAGGAGAGCATTTCGGTATCGGTCATCTTTTGACCGGTTTTAACCCTGATATTTCCGGATTGATCTTTAATCGGTCCGGCAAAAACAGCATAATCGTCTTTGACGATTATTTTTCTTTTTTGCTCCACCAGTTTTTTTACATCATCGGTAACCATGGAACCGTAAGGGCTGATATCAACCATTTCGTCCTTTAGTCCGCCCCAGTATTGTTCGGATTTCCAGGTTTTGTTGATTACGGATTTGACAACTCTAACATAATACGGCCCCCATACGGCAATTTGTCCTGTTAATACCGATTTAGGCGCCATAGCCCGCATATCACTGCAATTGCCGATGGAAAATAATCCCTTTTCTTCGGCGGCTTGCATTGCCGCGGGAGTATCCTGATTTACAGTGATTAAACCTACACCGGCGTTAATGAGACTCATTGCCGCCGCCTTTTCGGCGGAAGGATCGTACCAGGTATTGCTCCAGATTACTTTGACCTTGATTTTCGGATTGACGGATTGGGCGCCCAAAGTGAAGGCGTTGATGCAACGAATAACTTCGGGTATTGGAAATGCTGCCACATAACCGACAGTATCACCCTTGACATATTTGGCGGCAGCAACTCCACTGAGATAACGCCCCTCATAGTCCCTATCCATATAGGTCCCCATGTTCTTTGCCGTCTTATAACCGCTGCAATGCATAAAAACGACATTCGGATACCTGGCGGCTACTTTAACCATAGGGTCCATAAAACCAAAACTGGTAGCGAAAATTACTTTGCAGCCTTTTTCAGCCAAATCGCTCATTACTCTTTCAGCATCGGCTCCCTCGGATACACCTTCCACAAAAAGGGTTTCAACATTGGGAAGTTGCTTTTCCAAGTATTTGCGGCCTTGGTCATGAGCAAAAGTCCAACCGGCATCACCGGGAGGGCCGTTATAGACAAAACCCACTTTAAACTTATCGGCAGCAACTGCTTTCGGACTATGAAATCCCATGCTCATTCCGATTACAACGAACAATACACTCAATAAAATCAAACCATACCGTAGGAATCTGGACATTGAACAACCTCCATTTTGGTATTTTGAAAATCAAATGTCGCTGGCCACTCCGAAAAAAACTACGAATGAACCATTCCTGGCTTTTTAAAAGATCATCAATGACAAAAAATAGTTTTACGGATGATTTTGAAAATGATACGGGATAGTAAGTATACTTTCCCTGTTTGCTTTGGATTTGATCAATTGATCTGATTTTGATTATATCCTCGGGTTTATTTTTTTGTCAACAATCTTTGTGAAAAAAATTGACATTAACATTACAGAAAAGAGGTAACTGATTCTCTGGAATCCGTAATTTCAGGCAAAAAAAATTTTTTCTTTGAAATTCAATGACATATATATTACATTCTTCCGGTTGCGCCTTGACTTGGGTGAAAGAGCCGGCTTATGAATATTTGTCACAACAAGAGCCTGAATTACTATAGGGATTTGAAGCTGAGGCTTTTGATACTCAATCCAAGCTGCTTAAAATAAATCTTTACAGGATAACAGGTGTGCAATATACTAAACGTTGTCAGTCAAACTATTGAAAATGGAGCGCAAACCCTTTGGAAATAGGTACAACGATTCGAAATCAACGTCAAATGAAGGGGATATCGGTGCGGGAATTAGCTCGGTTAACCGGGTTGTCTCCCAGCGCTATCAGCCAGATAGAGACGGGAAAATCAGTCCCCAATATCTTAACCATGAAGGCGATAGCCGAGGCATTGGACATATCGGTGATTTCTTTTCTACTGGATGATTTGGAGAATAAGATTAGCCTGGTTAAACAGGGGGAACGCCGGCGCTTGGTTCGTAATGCCACACCTACCGGGAATCTCAATGAGGAGTTTTTGGCGGGAGGAAGGAATTTTCAGATGGAACCGGCGATCATCAGTGTACCGCCGCTGGCTGATTCGGGAAAACCCATGTCCCATCCGGGTGAAGAGTTTATTTATGTGTTGCAGGGACATTTGCAATACTCGCTGGAAGGGGTCAAAGACTATGACCTGGAAGAAGGAGATAGTTTTTATTATCCCTGTTCCATACCGCATCACTGGATGAACCCTTCGGATAAAATTGAAGCCCGGTTCTTGATCGTTGCAACACCATCCCTTTTTTAATTTAAACCAAAACAGCGATACAGCGCTGGTTGTTTTTTTATAAAAACGCTTATGAAACAAGTCTTTTCTTGTCGATGGGCGTTTTTTTATTTTCTTCATAATTTTGCAGCGAAATCGTTCTCCACAAAAAGAAAAATCTTGACGAAATTCTTTCAAGCATGTACAGTATAAATAACATTTGTAAAGTTTAACGCACATTCGGTAACGGTCTTAATAGCGGATTGAATGCTATGAACGGGGTTAGAATCCGGATTGAAGTGGCTGAGTTCACGCAGGTACTGGACTTCATTAGAGAAAAAGAGGTGGGATCATGATGAATACTGAGTTAATTGATATTGCTCTGGGAAAGAAACCGGCCGAACGGATCATAAAAAACGGTTTACTGGTTAACGTTCATACCCGTGAAATTTATCGGGCCGACGTGGCGATTGGCGGCGATAAGATCGCTGCTGTCGGAAATGTTGAGCATTGCCAAGGTCCGGGAACTCAACTGATTGATGCTGCAGGGCATTATTTAGTACCCGGTTTTATTGATGCCCATATTCACTTTGAAAGTAGTATGCTTAGTTTTCCGGAGTTTGCCAAAATGGCACTGCGGCATGGAACGACCGTGGTGGCATCGGATTTAATGGAAATCACCATCGTTTCCGGGGTGGAAGGGGCTATCGAAATTTTGGACCTGGCCCGGAAAACTCCGTTGACTTTGCTTTATCCGGTGCCTTCCTTTATGGAGGATTCGGATTTACAGACTATTGGCAGCAATTTAGGACCGGAATTGGTGAAAGAATTGATCAATCTAGATCAGGCCGTGGGACTGGCCGAAGTTCTGGCTCCCCCGATATTGGCCAAAAGTCCTTTGAGCGCCACCATGCTGACATTGGCGGAAAAAGAAAAGAAAACCGCCGAAGGGCACGCTCCAGCCCTTACCGGTAAGGAACTGGATGCTTATTGTACGGCAGGGATTCGTTCGGACCATGAAAGCACCAATCCAGAAGAAGCCCTGGCTAAATTGCGCAACGGTTTACGGGTATTGATGCGCGAAGGGTCGGCGTCCACCGATTTGCTGGAATGCCTCAAGATTATCACCGAAAACGGGGTTGATTCCCGCCATTGCGCGATGATCAGCGATGATATCGATGCTTTACATATGGCAACTTTGGGACATATGGATCATAAAATCAGGATGGCCATTCAGGCCGGAGTTGATCCCCTTGTGGCCATTCAAATGTCAACCCTCAACCCGGCTGAAAGTTTGAAAGTGGATCATTGCTACGGAAGCATAACTCCGGGGAAATTTGCCGATATTGTCTTGACCAAAGATTTGAAACAGATGGACATTCAAAAGGTTATCGCCAAAGGCGAGGTCGTTTTCGACGGAATCAACGTCACCCTGGACGGGGCGGGTGTTTCTTGCTCGGAAAAATTACTGAATACAGTCAAACTTCGTTCGAAAATTTCCCCTAAGGATTTAATGATTGCAATAACAGATCAAGCTGAAAAGGCCAGGGTGCGAGTGATTGGCGCATCCAAAACTTCATTGCTGACGAAGGCTCTGGAAGCCGAACTGGATGTGGTGGATGGGTTTGTCACTGCCGATACCGGACGGGATATTTTGCCGATTGCCGTGGTTGAACGCTATGGCAAGAGTGGAAATATCGGTAAGGCTTTTATCAGCGGCTTTGGACTTAAAAAAGGGGCCATGGCCACTTCGGTGGGCCATGATCACCATAATATAACGGTTTTAGGGACCAATTCCTCCGATATGGCCATGGCTGTCAACCGCATCGCCGAATTAAACGGCGGAGTGGTCGTGGTGGTGGATGGCGAAATCAAAGGGGAAATCCCCTTGCCTATTTGCGGCTTGTTATCCGACGAACCCGGAGAAACTGTGGCCTTCAAAATTGACCAGTTACAGAAGGAATTGCGTCAATTGGGATGTCTGATGGCTTCGCCTTTTATGACCTTATCCTTTATCACCTTAATTTTCATTCCGGCCTATGGAATTTCCGACAAAGGTTTAGTGGATGTCTCCAAGATGGAGTTGGTCGATCCGGTGCTGGCTTAGACTGACGTTACAGATTGATGTTTATTGGTATGAGTAAACAGGCGTGAAGTAGAATTGGAGGAACCTCGAAATTGCAACAAATTCTGATTAAAAACGCTTATATCATCTCCATGAATCCGTTACGGCAGGTCTTTGACGGGGGAGATATCCTGATCGAAGGGGATAAAATTAGCGCCGTGGGGCAGGTACCGGGAAACCTGGTGAAACCCGATGCGGAAATCGTCGATGCTACCGGCAAGATCATTTTGCCCGGGCTGGTAAATACCCATGTGCATCTCTCGCAACAATTGGGTCGGGGTTTGGGGGATGATGTGAATCTTCTGACATGGCTTCATGAACGTATTTGGCCTTATGAGAGCAGTATGGATTTAGAGGATTCCTATATCTCCTCCCTGTCTTGTTGCCTGGAATTAATTCACTCCGGTGTGACAGCTTTCGCCGAACCCGGCGGGCAAGAGGTTGACGGGATGGGCCGGGCAGTGGAGGAAATCGGACTCCGGGGGATTCTAGCCCGTTCAACAATGGATTGCGGGGAAGGATTACCGCTCAAATGGCGTGAGAGCACTGATTTTGCTTTGAAAAAGCAGGAAGAACATATCAAGCGCTGGCATGGATCAGGGGATGGCCGGATTAAGGTATGGTTCGGTTTACGGACCATTTTCAATAATTCCGACGTTCTGATCAAGCGCACCAAGGACTTGGCAGATAAGTACGGAGTAGGCGTCCATATGCACGTGGCCGAGATTGATGATGAGGTACGTTTTGCCAAGGCGGAACGCGGCCATACCACTGTCGAACACCTGGCCCATTTGGGAGTTTTGGACGGCAATTTTCTGGCTGTTCATACGGTGTGGCTTACGGAAAAAGAGATTGATCTTTTTTTGCTCCACGATGTAAAAGTATCTCACAACCCCGCTGCGGCCATGAGAGTTTTGGGTTTTGCCCGGGTTCCGGAAATGCTCGCCAAGGGGATTACGGTTTCCATCGGTACCGACGGCGCGCCTTCCAACAACCGGATGGATATCATGGATGAAATGTATCTGGCTACTCTTTTACACAAAGGGAGAAATTTAAATCCCAAGATCCTGCCGGCGGAGAAAGTTTTGGAAATGGCCACCATCGACGGAGCCCGTTGCTTGCTCTGGGAAAACGAAATCGGCTCCCTGGAAGAAGGAAAGAAAGCCGACCTGATCTTGGTGAATCCCCGGAGCGCCGGCAGCTTGCCGGTGCATGATCCGGTTGCCAATATGGTTTACGCGATGCATTCCAGCAATGTGGAGTCCTCGATGTGCGATGGCCGTTGGTTGATGCGCGATCATAAAATTCTGACCGTTGATGAAGAGGAGATACTGGAAAAGGCCCAACTCCGGGCGGCGGCATTGGTGAAAAAGGCCGGAATCGTTCTACCGGAACGCTTCCCTGTCGTGAAAGTGCGATAAAAGAAATATGATTGGATTGAATCGGTAATATAGGAAAGAGCAGTCGGGAATATCCGCTGCTCTTTGTTTTTACTATTTTAATTACTTTCTACAATCCGGCGGTACATCTCCGGCCGGCGGTCTTTGAAAACTCCCCAGAAATCGCGGTAGGTGGCGATTGCCTCCAGGTCGAAGGAGGCATAAATGATTTGCTCACTGCTGCGGTCGGCCTCGGCTATTTTTTGCCCCTTTTCATCGGTAATAAAAGATGAACCATAAAAGGTCAGCTCCGAACCGGTGGCTTTTTCGGTCCCCGTCCGGTTGGCGGCGATAACCGGCATCACGTTGGCTCCTGAGTGGCCTTGCATGCAGATTTGCCAGTGATCCTTGGAGTCGATCCCCTCCCGGCCCGGTTCAGAACCGATGGCGGTGGGATAGAGCAAAAGCTCGGCCCCTTGGAGCGCCATGCAACGGGCGGCTTCGGGGAACCATTGGTCCCAGCAGATGCCAACCCCCACTTTTCCATAGCGGGTTTCCCATACCCGAAATCCGGTGTCTCCCGGAGAAAAATAGAACTTTTCTTCGTACCCCGGCCCATCGGGTATATGAGTTTTCCGGTAAGTTCCTAAAATTTGACCATCGGCGTCGATGATGGCGATGGAATTGTAATAGGCGCCGTCCCGCTCTTCAAAAAAACTGATCGGCAAAACCAGCTGAAGTTCGGCGGCTACTTTTTGGAAATGGGAAACCGCCTGGTTTTGCTCCAGTAAAGCGGCATGCTGAAAATGATCGTTAGCCTTCTCCTGGCAAAAATAAAGCGTTTCAAAAAGTTCCGGCAACAAAACGATTTGGGCGCCTTCTCGGGCGGCTTCCCGCACCTTTTGGTCAGCCTTTTGGGTGTTTTCAGCAGGTTTGTCAGAACAACGGATTTGAACCGCTGCAACTTTCACCGGACGGGACATGGTATTCCTCCTTGAATACTTACTGGCATCTGTTGGGTCAGGCAGTGGACATTGCCGCCGCCCCGGGCGATGATAGAGCCGTTGATGGTGGCGATCCGTCGCTCGGGAAATAACCGTTCCAAAATATCCTTGGCTTTTCTGTCGGTCGCTAGGGCCTTCCCGCCAAATTCCGGCAGAATAATGCCGCCGTTGACAAAATAAAAATTCAGGTAGCTTAAGGTCAAGCGATTCTCATCATAATAGTCGGCGGTCGGCTGCTCGATTTGAATGATTTCGAACGGACGCCCCTGGGCATCGCTGGCTTTTTTTAATATGTTCAGGTTTTCCCTGGAAATCTCATAATTGGGATCGGCAGGATCATTGCAGACCTGTGTGATGATCACTCCCGGACGGGCAAAGCAAGCCACATTGTCGACATGGCCGTCCGTGTCGTCTCCGGTCCAACCCTTGGAAAGCCAGATAATATGAGAGACGTTTAAAGACTTTTTCAGGAAATTTTCAAGTTCAGTCTTGCTTAGATTGGGATTGCGATTGGTATTTAACAGGCATTCCTCGGTGGTGAGCAATGAGCCTTTCCCATCCACGTGAAAGGAACCGCCTTCCATTACAATGGGAATATCAAAACAAGGGACTCCAAAATGATGAAGGAGTCTGGATGCAACCTGATTGTCATCTTCGGCTTCAAATTTGCCGCCCCATCCGGAAAAAATCCAATTGATCCCGGCAATCTCGCCCTGGGAATTGGTTACAAAGGTAGGTCCATTATCCCGCATCCAGGAATCGTTGTGTTCTAAGGGCAGGATATCAATGCCCGCGCCACAAAACCCGGCCGCTTCGTCGGCCAATTCCGGCCGGGCAATCAAGGTTACCGGTTCAAATTTGGATATTTTTTGAACAATATCGGCAAATGCCAATAAGATTTCTTCAAACGGTTCGGGCCAGATGGCTTCTTTCACAGGCCATTCCATGAAAGTCCGCGAGTGTTTTTCCCACTCCGGCGGCATTTTGAAACCCATTTCTGCAGGAAACATCGGTTTCTCCTTATGGTTAGAATCAAACTTTACTTAAAGTTTCTGTTCTATTTTAAACATAAAAGACAACGGTTACAAGAGATGATTTAAAATTTTAAAGTAAAGCTTGTAATGATATCATTCCGCGAAGTCTAAAAGATTAAATCTCTTATTTTCATCCTTTCATGTGCCCCGGCATGCCGGGGTGGGGGACTGTCAAGAAAATCAGAGGGATTCTTATAAATGGATGGGAATTCGTTATCGAAAGTTCACAGGAAAATTACTCAATGTTTATTTCCAATATCCATAACAGTATTAATATAAGAAGTAAGAGAAGTGAATTGAAATTCGGAAAATGAATTTGTTTAATCGATTATTAACAGAAATCCAACATTGAAGTTTGGGACTATGGAAATAACTTAGGAAGTTGTTTGTTAGTTGCCTTTCTCACGGTAGCTATTTACATCTGAAGATTAAGGAGGGCTTTGTGGACAACATGACAGGTAAAGACCATAATTCATAAATGGAGATGACTGGATATGATGGGTAAACTCAAGCTTCAAACCCGCCTGTTGATAGGCTCTTGCAGTATGCTGGCAATCATTGTTTTGTTATTTGGATTGACTTTAGTTAGTTTGAACCGGATCGACAGTAAAATGAAAGATATCGTAGAACATAACGTTTATAAGTTAGAACTCTACAATGATATGGAAAAATTAATCCTCGAAATAACCAACTCCATTAAAACCCTGGCCATATTGGAAGACCCCGTTCTAAAACAGCAGGAGATCTCCAAAATCCAAAATTATCGTAGGGAATACGATCAATTGTTTCAGGATATTCAAAAAACCGCTGCCACAAGCCAGGGGGAAACGTTTCGCAGTCAAATTGAAGAAGCGGAAAATGTTGCCAGACCATTTAATGACAAAATTATTGAATCGGCAATGGCAAACCAAAAGGCTGCTGCTGCTGATTTGATTGGTTCGCAAGCGGGTCCGGCATGCCAGAAATGGATTGATGCCATTGAGCAAGCTGTCGATTTGCAGCAGGAAAGCAATGCAAAAGATGTAGCGGATGCCAAACGAACCAATGAATGGCTGATTTTTTTGATGATCCTCTTGGGCGGGATAGCCATAGCCCTTGGAATCGGAATCACTTTTTTAATGAAGAACCTGATCGTCAAACCGGTTGTCAATATTGTAAACCGTTTAGATGAAGGCGCGGTCGAGGTTGGGGCGGCCTCCAGCCAGTTATCGGCATCAGCCGGGCAGTTGGCCCAGGGAAGTGCCGAGCAGGCGTCGGCCATTGAAGAAACCTCTTCGACTTTACAGGAAACGGCATCCATGTTGGAACAAACCTCATCCAATACCGTAGAAGCTTATGAACTCGCCCGTAAGGCTAAAGATTCGGCCAATCAGGGCAATGTTGCTATGGAAAAAATGATGGTCTCGATGGAGAAAATCAATCAATCCAGCGGGGATATTGTTAAAATTATCAAAGTAATCGATGAAATTGCATTTCAAACCAATATTCTGGCTCTCAATGCCGCTATTGAGGCGGCCCGGGCCGGAGATGCCGGGATGGGATTTGCAGTGGTGGCCGAAGAAGTAAGAAACTTGGCCGGAAGAAGCGCCAAAGCCGCCAAAGATACCACCATGATGATCGAATCCAATATTGCCTTGGCGAAAACCGGAGCCGAGGATGCCCGGAAAGTTCATGAAACTTTATCGGATATAGCCGCTCAGGCCAATAAGGTCAATGAATTAATGAATGATATTTCGAAAGCCAGTCAAGAACAAGCGCAAGGAGTCGAACAGGTCACCAAGGCCATCGCCCAAATGGAGAGTGTAACACAGCAGAATGCGGCCAATGCCGAAGAAAGCTCCTCCGCATCCGAGGAACTCAGTGCTCAGGCCGAAAGTATGAAGGAAATCGTCCGGGAACTTTCTAAGCTGGTCTATGGGGCTGAAAGTCTTGTTAAAAATCAACCCAACAGTTATTTTGGGACAGAACACCCATCGGAAGTAAAAGATCTGGCGAAACCTGCGGAGGTGAGCCGGGAGACCGTAAACCCGGCTCTAAATCCAAGAGTTTCCGCGATAACAAACCAAAATAAAACCAAAGTCATTTCCCCGGAAGAAGTTATTCCGCTGGAAGATGATCATCAGCAATTTTAATGCTTCTTTTAATCATTGACCTCAAACGCGGACCGAGGCCGTTCTTTGAGCCCTTTAACCAGAAAGCCGTAGCATAAGAGGGCGGCGGTTTCCGCCGCTGCAATCGTAATTCCCATCGGGAGCGCATTATGACTGCCGGCAATACCGACGAGCGGCGCCATGAAGCCGCCTAAAACAAAGGACAATAAGCCGAGCAAAGCCGAAGCGCTCCCGGCATTTTTGGCCTGATCCTCCATGGCCAAGGCGAAACTGCTGGTCCCGACCATGCCAACGCTGGAAACCGCAAAAAACAAGGGAACCAAGATGGCAAAAAGTCCGCCCCCGGCCAAAATCATTGCCAGCAAGGCTATTCCCCCTCCGAAAGCCATGGCCAGTCCGAATAGGAGAAGTTTGCGTTCGCTGATCCGCCCGGCCATCCTGCCGGTAAATTGGCCGGCGATAATGATTCCCAGGCCGTTGACAGCGAAGATTAAGCTGAATGTCTGGGGAGAAACCCCGAAGATATTTTGGACCACAAAGGGAGAACCGGAAATATATGCGAACATTCCGGCGGTAACGAAGCCTTGACAGAGCGCGCAGCCCATGAATTTAGGGTTACCCATTAAATCCCGGAACGTGTTCCAGGTATGAGACAGGTTGCCGCCGGCGCGGCGTTCTGCGGGCAAAGTTTCCTTAAGGCCCCAAAATACGGCGAGCATCATCAGCAAACCGATACCGGTGAGAACGATAAATACTCCCCGCCATGATGTAAATTGTAATATTTGTCCTCCAACGACAGGAGCTAGAATCGGAGCAACGCCGTTAATGAGCATTAACAAGGAAAAAAAACGGGTCATCTGCGGACCTGAATACAGGTCGCGGACTGCTGCCCGGGAAATTACAATTCCGGCGGCTCCGGCCAGTCCCTGTATCAGTCTCATCAGGATAAACAGGCTGATGGTTGGCGCAAAGACACAGCAAAGGGAAGCCAGGGCATAGATGAGTAATCCGGCCAGCAGTGGCTTTCTGCGGCCCCAAACATCGCTGATGGGTCCCACAAATATTTGACCCAGGGCAATTCCCATTAAGCAAGCGGTTAAACTTAATTGAGCCAGGGAGGCGCCGCTGTGAAGGGATTGTGCCACTTTGGGAAGGGCCGGCAGATACATGTCGATGGAAAAGGGTCCAAAAGCGGAGAGGGTTCCTAAAATACAAGCCAAACCGAAAACCTTAATACGTGAATCTTTAGGGGCGTTTACTACAGGTTCGGAACTGCCGGAGTTCATAAAAAGAATCATCCTTTGTGTGTGTAATAATAAAAAATCTGACGGTTCTCCAAGTTTGAAAAATTGGTTTCAAATGTTATGAAAACTTTAAAATCATATCATACCATTTAGAGCCGCCGTGTTTGGATTTTGAAACACCATGATTTTCAAAGCCGAACTTTGAATAGTAATGAATAAGGTTCTCTTTACAGGTTAAAACGACACCTTTGCGGCCAGCTGATTTTGATACGGTTATCAAATGATTCATTAATTGCGCCGCAATACCTTGATTACGATAATCAGAAATCACGGTAAGTCCGAAAATAGTCTGGTAATCTCCGTTTGGAATGTGTAGAGTAGCTTCGCTAAATAATTGATCATCGATAGTCGTTTCATTAATTAAACAACCATTGATAAAGCCAATGATTTTTCCATCCAATTCTGCGACAAAAAAACTTTCCGGAAATGTCTGAATACGTTGTTTGAATGATGTTTTCGTGGCAGCCTCGGCCTTGGGAAAACATTTTGCTTCCACTTCGGTTACCGTATCTAGGTCTGCTATCGATACGTTTCTAATTTTAATATCCATTCCACGGACTTCCTTTTTGGGTAAAATTATCAATGAAATTCGCGCCTATCCAGAAAAATCATTAAATATCAGCATATCACAGAATGGGCCGAAATTCCATTCCAGCCTTGTTAAACATGTTCACAAATACAATGAGTAAAATTTGGTTTGAGGATGGAAATGCATGCCCAAATCGGATATGATAACACAGAGGAGATGATATCGTGACCTTAAAAGAATGTCTTTCTTTTAAAGAATATACCTACCAACGTCCGGATCTGGAACAATTCAAAGAGAAATTTCAGGGTCTATTGACCCGATTTGAAGGAGCCGGATCCCTGGATGATCAAAACCAGGCTATTTCCGCCATTAACCGGCTGCGGAACGAGTTTGAAACCATGGCGACCCTGGTCCATATCCGGCACTCCATGGATACCACCGCTGAGTACTATGAGCGGGAAAACGACTATTTTGACGAGACGGGCCCCATTTACGAGGGATTTATTGATCAGTACTACCGGTTGTTGGTGGCCTCCCGGCATCGCCCGGCCTTGGAAGAAAAATGGGGCCCTCAGCTTTTCCGGATTGCCGAGTTGAAGCTGAAAACGTTCTCTCCGGAGATTGTGGAGGACCTTCAACAAGAGAACAAATTATCCAGCCAATATACTAAGTTAAGGGCGTCGGCCAAGATCCTGTTCGAAGGGGAAGTTAGAAATCTTTCGCAAATGTCCCCGTTTCTCCAATCTCCGGACCGGGAGAAGCGGAAGCGGGCCCAAGAGGCCTACTGCGGCTTTTTCCTGGAACATGAAGCCGAATTTGATCAGATTTACGACGGTTTGGTAAAGCTGCGGGACAAAATCGCCCGTAAGTTGGGGTTTAAAAATTTTATCGAACTCGGTTATGCCCGCCTGAGCCGGTCTGACTACGACGCCGGGGTGGTGGCCGGTTACCGCAGGCAGGTTCTGGAAGATCTTGTGCCATTAGCCACCAAGCTCCGGCAGAGGCAGGCCAAACGGTTACATTTGGACGCGCTGAAATATTACGATGAACCTTTGGAGTTTTTGACCGGAAACGCTCTTCCCAAAGGAGATCCGGACCAGCTGGTAGCCAATGCCAAGCGGATGTACAGCGAGCTTTCTCCGGAAAGCGGGGAGTTTTTCTCGTTTATGGTGGAACGTGAGTTGCTGGATCTCATTACCCGGCAGAGCAAGGCCGGGGGCGGTTATTGTACTTATATCCCGGACTACCGGTCGCCTTTCATCTTTTCCAACTTCAACGGGACGTCGGATGATGTGGATGTGCTCACCCATGAGGCGGGCCACGCCTTTCAGGTGTATTTAAGCAGGGATTACCAGCTCCCCGAATATATCTGGCCGACGCTGGAAGCCTGCGAAATCCATTCCATGAGTATGGAGTTTCTGGCTTGGCCGTGGATGAGGCTTTTCTTCGGCGCGGATGAAACCAAATATAAATTCGCCCATTTAAGCGGAGCTTTACTGTTTATTCCATACGGGGTAACGGTGGATCAGTTTCAACATTGGGTTTATGAAAACCCGGAGGCTAGCCCGGAACAGCGGAAAAGGGTTTGGCGGTCTATTGAGGAGAAATACCTGCCGCACCGGGATTATGCGGACAACGATTTTTTAAATCGCGGCGGCTTTTGGTTCCGCCAAGGCCACATTTTCAACAATCCCTTTTATTATATTGATTATACTTTGGCCCAGGTTTGCGCCTTTCAATTTTGGATCCGGGGTGAGCGCGCGTCCCGGGATCATTCAGCCGCGGCGTGGGAAGATTATTTACGGCTTTGTAAAGCCGGCGGCAGCAAGGCATTCTTGGAATTAGTGAAGCTGGCCGGTTTGCAAAATCCTTTTGAGCCAGGGTGTATCCGTTCGGTAACCGGACCCCTCGCCAAGTGGCTGGAAGATGTGGCGGACTGGCAACTTTAAACAACTTTTCCAGGGCTCATGGAAAACCAGGCGGGTGAGGCCTTGGGGTTAGATACCCCAAAAATGAGAAGGTTTTTTAGTTTCGACTGATCGATCAACATTCCCAAGTTTCGCTTGATCCGGGTTACCCCCGTCCAAGCGAAACTTTTTTTGTCCAAATCCTCGAAAACTCCAGATCCCCTGGATATACAAATCCTCATATTTCTTGGGAGCTCCGGGTTTAAAATTTTTTTATACTTCTTTATAAATTTTTTAAAAATGCTTTAAAACCCTTTTATGGATAATTTTTATAATCATCCCGTCAAGGTCATTCTGGAATCGAAAGGGTGTTATTCATGAAAACGGATCGGATGAAGAAAATGTGGATCCCGGGCTTGCTGGTGATCATCTTGGGGAGCGCTGGTGCATGGTACTGGTATACTCAGCTCTATGGTTATGTATCGACCGATGATGCAATGGTTGACGGTTTTCAGTCCACTATCAGTTCAAAAGTGCTGGGAAGGGTCAGCCGGTTATTGGCGCAGGAAAGCCAAGGGGTACAAGCCGGACAATTGCTGGCGTTGCTGGATGATGCGGATATCCGGGCCCAGCAGGCACAAGATCAAGCAGCGTTCGCCAGTTCCGGGGAAAACGTGAATTTGGCCCGGGTCAATCAGAATAAAGCCCAAACCGATTTCAACCGGGCATCCGCCCAATACAATCAAAGCTTTATATCCAGGCAGGAATATGACAATGCCCGGCACGCTTTGGATACCGCCAGGGCCAACTATGCCATTGCCCTGGCCGCGGTCAAAACTTCCCAGGCCAAGTTGGAAGTGGATCAAACCAACTTAAGGAATATTCAGATCCATACCCCCATTGCCGGCACGGTATCCAAACGCTGGGTTTTGGCCGGAGACGTGGTTCAACCCGGACAATCCATTTTTACCATTTATGATTTAGGGCATGTTTGGGTGGCGGCCAATTTTGAAGAGACAAAACTGGCGGCCATCCGGGTGGGCCAGCCGGTCGAGGTCGCGGTGGATGCCTATCCGGGTTCCCGCTTCAGGGGCAGAGTGAGGGAAATCGGCGTCAATACAGCCTCCCAATTTTCGCTGATCCCGGCTAATAACGCTTCGGGTAATTTCACCAAAGTCACCCAGCGGATACCGGTGAAGATTGGCATTGAAAATGCCATGCCCGCCAAGGCGTTACTACCGGGGATGTCGGTGGAAGTCAAAGTGAAGGTGAAATAAAAATGTCGATTTACCAATTATTCAGGCGCAAATTATTGAATTGTTTCCCTTCCCTCCAACCGGGACATGGCACATACCGCTGGTGGGTACTGGCTAATGTCATGATCGGCACATTTATGGCGGTTTTGGACTCCACCATCGTCGATGTGAGCATGCCCAAAATCATGGCCACTTTTGGCACCAGTGTCGACAAGATTACCTGGATCGCTACAGCCTATATGTTGGTTTTTGCGGTGATGCTGCCGACCTCCGGCTGGCTGGCCGACCGGTTCGGGTATAAACGGACTTATTTTGCGGCTTTGCTGTTATTTACCGTTGGTTCGCTGCTTTGCGGCACGGCCTGGAATGAAAATGCCCTGATATTCTTTAGGGTCATTCAGGCGATCGGCGGCGGCCTCATGATGCCCGTGGGCATGGCCGTTATCACCCGGGAGTTTCCACCGGAGCAGCGGGGCCTGGCTTTGGGTTTCTGGAGCATTGCCGGAGCCGCCTCGGTTTCTTTCGGGCCGCTGATCGGCGGGTACTTGATCGATCACATCAGCTGGCAATCGATTTTCAGCGTCAACGTACCGGTCGGTTGTCTGGGAATGCTGGCGACCTTAATCATTCAGCGTGAATATAAAAGCGAGACGGTTCGTGCCTTTGATTTGGTGGGATTTTTGGCGATGGCGGTATTCCTCAGTTTTTTACTTGTCGCTTTGGCCGATGGCAATGCCGCCTGGAATGTCGGCGGCTGGACCTCGCAGTTCATCCTCGGTTGTTTTGTGCTATCGGCAGTTGGCCTGATCGTCTTTTTGGCCACCGAGTTTTCGGTAAAAAATCCCCTGGTGGATTTGGGGTTGTTGAAAGATTTCAATTTTAGCCTGGCCAACGTTCTTTTACTGACATTCGGGTTGGGAATGTTCGGCAGCACCTTTATTCAGCCTTTATACTTGCAAAATGCCCTGGGATATACCGCCTTGCAGTCGGGTGCGGTCTTCTTGCCGGTAGGTATCATCCAAGCGATTATGTCACCAGTTTCGGGAGTGATGGCTGATAGGTTGAACCCCAAGATTCCCATGGTCCTGGGGGTAATCCTGATGGGGATGAGCATGTATTTGAACAGTTTTTTATCGCTTTTTTCCGGGCAGGCTCAAATCATGATGCCGCTGATATTGCGGGGAATCGGGATGGGGATGTTGCTCACTCCGTTAATGTCGGTATCCATGGTGCGGATCGCCAAGGAAAAAATGGCTCAGGCGTCGGGACTGATCTCGATTACCCGTCAAGTAGGGGGCAGTTTCGGTGTGGCCATGCTGGGAACGGTACTCATTCAGCGGCAGATTTTTCACACGGCCATGATCGGCCAGTCCGTTCAAACGGCTTCCCCTGTTTTCCAGCATGTTTTGAATGGGTATACCGCGTTTGCCAGGGCGGTGGCCGGAAGCCCGGCTTATTTTTACCAGGCCACCCTGCAGGCCAAGTCGATGCTGGGAAGTTACATCGCCAAACAGGCCTATGTTCAAGCCATTAATGATTGCTACCGGGTCACCGCTTTTTTGATTTTAGCCGGGGTTATTCCGGTACTTTTGTTCCAAATCAAAACCAAAAAAAATATTTCCGGCCGGAGCATCCATCCTGAAATGGATATCAAGAGAGAGGAGTCTGTCCAATGAGAAAAAAACCATGGGTTGTTTTAGGGATTATTCTGGCAACGGCTTTGCCGGAAATGATATTTGCCGATTATTCCCCGGCCAGGACTCAAGTGGAAGGAGCATCCCTCTATCTATCGCTGAACCGTTGTTTGGAACTGGCCGTCGATAATAGCCGGCCGATTCAAGCGGCGAGGAAAAACGTGGAAATTGCCGGGGCGGAGGTCGCGGAAGTCGCGGGCGCTTTTTGGCCCAAACTTACGTATACAATCTTTGCCGATAAAGCCCAGGACCCCATTTACCCCTATTCCACGGCAATATATCCCGGCGCTTCTCCCGATGATTCGGGGGCGGCGATTTCCTTGACCGAACCTCTTTATTCAGGAGGAAAGCTAACCGGCGCCCTTGGGCTTGCGAAAACTCAATTCAGGATAGCCCTGGAAAAAGAGCGTCAAACCGAACAACAATTGTCCTTTCAGGTAAAACAGGCCTTTTACCGGGTTTGGCTGGCGGAGCGGATGCTGAAAGTAGCGGAGTCTTCTTATGACAACATGGAGCACCATGTGGCAAGAATTGAAAATTCATATAAGCTGGGAGCCGTCTCCCGGTTTGAAGTGCTCCGCGCCAAAGTGCAACGGGATTCTCTAAAACCGAAAGTGATCGCGGCCCAAAATGAAGAGAGTCTCGCCAAACTCAGTCTGGCCCTGCTGATGGGATTCCCCAAAAACCGGAAGTATGAGGTGGCCTCTGATACGGAACCGTTTCAAGTTCCAGCGGAAATAATTCCGGCGGACATAGCGGCAGGATTTTCGGCGGAAGAAACCATCCGGACGGAGCAAATTTTGGAGTCGGCCTGCCAAAACCGGCCTGAAATGCGCCAGATGGAGCAATTGAAGGATCTGGGCCGATACCGGAAACAGTTGGCGGAAGCCGGCTATAAGCCGAGCATTTTCATGGTCGGGCAGTATCAGGGGGGGAGCCTGGATTATAATCTCGGTCATTGGAATGGCAATAAAATGTGGACGCTTACGTTGAATATTACCGGGAACATCTTTGATGGTTTTACCACTTCCTCAAAGGTGACCGGCGCCCAGAAAAATGTGGAGCTGACTTTGATCCAGGAATCGGGATTACGGGATCAAATCAAGCTGGAGGTGGAAGAAGCGGCCCAAAATATCCGGGAGAGTCTGGAAGTTATCCATGCCAATCAATCCAATATTCATATGGCTCAGGAATCCCTGGAAATGACCGAAGGCCGGTTCGAGCAAGGACTATCCACCACCATGGACATTATGGATTCCCAATTGGCGCTGGATCAAGCTTTAAGCGGTTATTACCAGGGAATAGCCCTTTACTTGACGGCCCGGGCCAAGCTCGATTTGGTGAGCGGACGGGATTGATAATATTTTGAAGGAGGATGATCGATGGGAACCGTCGATTTTAGCGAAGAGGTCTTTAACCATCTTCAAAAGCGTATTTTTAAAGCAACTTACTGCGGCAAGGATTGTTATGTGAAATTACCGGGCGGATCAAAACGGAACCGGTTTCACCGGTTGCAAAAAATGATATTTGGCGTGACCCGTATGCCATTGCTGGCCCCAACGCTTATTGCCGGCGGGGAAAATGGAATCGTCCATGAAGCGGAAAAGCTTTGTGAACTGAAACGGTTGGGACTCAATGTGCCTGCGGTTTATTCCTATTCACAAAGATACCTAATCCTTGAGGATTGCGGCAGAAGTCTGCCGGAAATCATCAAGGACAAACCCGGGCAAACCCAGGTTTATTTGGAAATGGCCATCCGTGAATTGGGCAAACTCCATCGAAACGGTCAATGTCACGGCGGGGCTCAAATCCGCAATTTTACCCTGAAAAATGGCGAAATTTATCTCATTGATTTTGAAGAGGACATTCAGGCGGAATATTTCGAGGGGATATTTTTCCGGGACATTGTTTTATTTTTGACATCGATTATTGGCTGTGGAATTTTTAGTTTTTCGCTTCCGGATTTGATTACCGCCTATGAGCAGTCAAGTCAAATTCAGATTTGGGAACGGTTGGTGAATTTGGCAAACCGGGGCCGATTGCTGGAGCTGGTGATGAAGAAACCGTTCGTCAAATGGTGCGGTAAAGATTTATTGGCCGTGAACCGGATTTTCGAACAAATCCGGCTTCTGGGCGGTTCATGGCAACATGTCAACTGAAAAGTAGCGACCCTATTTGCATTCTTAAGACCGGAATAGTATATTGGAATCAATGGCAAAACGCATAAAGGAAGGATGAACCATGAGCCTGCCCCGGATTGTCAAAGAGCTATTCGCGGGTTTTCAATGCCGCCGCAATGAACAGCGCCTAAAAAAACGAATCTCTATCCGGGAGTCAATCGCCAGACACCTGGAATATCACCAACAGCAGAAGACTTTTTTTCAAACCGACTTCGGCCGGAAACCCCAGGTTCCTTTTAAATTTGGCGAGTTTAATCATTACAACAGGCGCTTAAAATATATCCGTCCGGTCGTTATCGTGATCAATCTCACCCTGTGGTATTTACTCATCCGTTACATGGGAATCGGAATTTTCGGCGTCTTCATCGCGGTGTTGATCAGCATCGTAGGAGTTTACGAGATTTTTTTCCTTTGGCGGCTGGAGAAAAGGGTTTTTGAGCCCATTGACCAGTTGAAAAAAGGGGTCGAAGAGATTGCCCGGGGTAATTACGGGGTACGGATCGAGTGTGATGTGTTGAATGACATTACGCTTTTGGTGGCTTCCTTTAATCAAATGGCCCGCAAGCTGCAGGAGGCTGAAAAAATAAAAGCCGAATATGAAGAAAACCGTAAAGATTTGCTGGCCAACATCTCCCACGACCTGAAGACGCCGATTACTTCCATTCAGGGTTACATCGAGGCGATTTTGGAACGGACCGATTTGACAAGCGAGGATATTCACTATTACCTGCAAATCATTTACAATAATACGGCTTATATGAACAAACTCATTGATGACTTATTTCTTTTTTCCAAGCTGGATCTGGACAAACTAGAGTTTCAGTTGGAAGAGATCCCGGTCCGGAAGTTCATGAATGATTTAATGGAGGAACTGGGATTGGAACTTGCGGAGAAGCGGGTTGAATTTTCTTATCGCGACAATCTAGCCTTGGAATGTATTGTCAATATCGATCGCAAACGCATTTATCAGGCTATCCGGAATATTATCGGCAATGCGCTGAAATATGGACCGGAAAAGGGGTTGATGATCGATACCGTTCTTTCCCGGCGGGATGATTGGATATTGATTGAGATCCGGGATAACGGGCCCGGAATCCCTCTGGAGAAACTTCCTTTCATTTTTGACCGGTTTTACAGGATTGATACCGAAAGGACCAAGGATACCGGCAGTACCGGATTGGGGCTGGCCATTACCAGGGAACTGGTGGAGGCGCATCAGGGAAAGGTCACCGTTTCCAGTGCTTTACAGGAAGGCAGTTGTTTTACCATTGAGTTGCCGGTGGCGGATGTTCAGGGGAGGGAGCGGGCATGAAACAGATCTTGATCATTGAAGACGATATCAACATTGCCGAGCTGGAGCGGGATTATCTCCAATTAAACGGTTACCGGGCCCAGATTGTGCAGGACGGGGAGAAAGGTTTGAAAATGGCGCTAACGGGCCAGTATGATGTGGTGGTAGTCGATTTGATGCTTCCCGGTAAAGATGGTTTGGCAATCATCAAAGAAGTGCGGAAAAAGTATGAAATTCCGTTAATTGTGGTCTCGGCCAAAAGCGAGGATATCGACAAGATCCGCGGTTTGGAATTCGGGGCTGACGACTATCTGACCAAGCCATTCAGCCCGGCTGAGCTGGCGGCCAGGATCAAATCCCATATCAAACGCTATGAGCGGCTCAAGGGGAATGAGCCGGCCAGTGAAGTCATCAACCACAAGGGGCTGGAAATCAATACGGCATCCCATAAGGTTTGGGTCAACGGCAGAGAAGTGCAGCTGACCACCAAAGAGTACGAACTGTTGGTTTTTTTGGCCTCCAATCCAAATATCGTTTTTACCAAGGAACATTTATTTGACGCCGTTTGGGGCGATGATTATTATGGCGATTCCGCCACCGTGCCGGTTCATATTCAGAAAATCCGCAAAAAGATTGAGAAAGACCCCGCCAATCCGGAATTTATCGAAACATTGTGGGGAACAGGATACCGGTTTAATTCTTAAGAGCAGAAAACGTTGCAACGAGGGAAAAGACCCGGTGTACAAGGGCAAGCAGGCTCATAAAATGCTGGGATTCTTTGGCCAGGGTTATTGTTCCGGAATATCCAAATCCATAGATGAGTCAGCCATGCTCGACGACTGCAACAGTTTTTAGATTGATTGGAAAGTCATCATGCCGTTCATGAACCCGATTAACGCCACAATTGCTTTATTGTCACTCCGGGAAGCCTGGAATGCTTACCCTTACCAAACCGGATCTGAGAACTTTAGCTGGGGGTATCGTCAACTTGAAAGACGGAGGCGGCAAAGGCGTCAGTGCTTGGAATCTGATGATCGCCGGGACCATCATTTCGATTTGGCCGATGATTATTGCCATAAATAAATATTTTTTGAGCGGCTTATCCGAAGGGGCTGCAAAAGGCTAATAGCTCATCCCCGGTATCGGACCCCATAACAAAATAAGATCGCATCCGCGATGCGGATCATCAAGGATTTGGCAATCCGGTGTCGAAAGGTAATGGATGGGAAAAATGCCAAATGAATGGCGGATGCACCCATTGGCCGGGAGTGCAGCGGAAGTATCCTTCCATGCAGCATTTCGTTGGAGGAAATTTATTTAACAAGGCCCAATGTGCATGCCGTGGATGTTTTCCTTGAATTTCCAAAGAAAAATTTGCTTACAGGCAGGAACATTTCAGGCAATTCAAGTCTTGAAGGATTTGGGGTGATGGTGCTGGTGCTTGCAAGATCATCCAAAACCTGAACCGGGAGTAATTCATAAAGCTTTGAGGTTGTTGCAAGTGAATTAAAGGTGCTGGAACAATATGATATCGGGAGGTTTGCAATGATTAAAGGAATCGGACATACCGCTTATACGGTGAAGGACATGGAAAAATCACTCTATTTTTACTGTGATGTTCTGGGTTTACAGAAACAATTTGAACTCAAACGGCCAAGCGGCGATAACTGGATTATCTATGTAAAGGTATCGGAAGGTATCTTCATTGAGCTTTTTTACGGTGGTTTAAAAAAGAATGATTGGGACAATGAAACCATAGGGTATTCCCATGTTTGCATCGAAGTGGACGACATCCAGGAAATCGCCGACAGGATTAAGAGCAAGGGGCTTTCACTGGATGTGGAACCCAAACAGGGAGTCGACTTGAACTGGCAATGCTGGGTCAGGGATCCCGATGGCAACCGGATCGAATTCATGCAGATGAATCCGCAGTCGCCTCAGATGAGCAAGTGAACGAATTCACTATACGAAAGTTTGTCCATAAAAGCAAATCTCCCGCAGAGGCGCAAAGGAGCAGAGTTTAAAAATAAATATTAGTAAATATAAATGTTTAATGTTTTCTCAGCGCCACTGCGCCTCTGCGGGAGAATAAAAAATAGATTTACTAGATCAGTATTATCAAAAACAGTGCTAAAATGTATTGCAAAAGGGAAAGGATTCGTTGACAAATTATCGATATTTCCAAGAAAGGAAACGATGATGAATAACTTCCAACCGGTGAAAGTTGCCACGATTGGCTGCGGAAAAATAAGCGATGCCTATCTGGCGACCATGATTTCCAATTTTAAAATCCTGGATGTCGTGGCATGTTGCGATCATCATCCGGATCGGGCTGAAGAAACCGCCAGGAAATATGATCTGAAAGTGATGACCGGCGATGAAATCATGGCCGATCCATCCATTGAACTGGTTGTCAATTTGACGCAGCCAACCGCTCATTACACCGTAATCAAGCAAATGCTTCAAGCCGGTAAACACGTCTATACTGAAAAGGTGTTAACCCTGGAGCTAGCGGAAGCCGCCGAATTGGTTGGGATTGCGAACCGGAAAAATTTATATTTGGGGGTGGCTCCCGACACTTTTCTGGGCTCGGCGATCCAGACTGCAAGATATGTTGTGGAAAGCGGCATGATTGGCGAGGTGACTTCCTGTTGCTCTGTATTAAACCGCGACGGTTACTTTTTGGTAGAGAAGTATCCGTTTTGCGCCAAACCCGGTGGTGGCATCGGATTGGATGTGGGCATCTATTACCTGACAGCACTTTTGAGTATCCTCGGTCCGGTCGGTGAAGTCAGCGGTGTCTCCAAAACCAGGGACAAGACGCGCCGGCACATCCGGATTGAATCATTGGGAGAGCCCTATGAAATGATGTGTGAAACACTGCTGGCAGGAACTTTGCAATTCAAAAACGGTGTTGTCGGAAGCCTTTTGTTTGATTCCAGTTCCATCAGGATGTCTCCGGAAAAACCGACTTTTACATTGTTTGGGACCATGGGTATCATCCAAATGGCTGATCCCAATCAATTCGGCGGTGATGTTCGCGTCATCCTCAAGGGCAACACCGAACCTTTTATTATGCAGCAAAGCCACCCCTACAGCGACCAGAGCAGGGGCCTCGGCGTTGCCGAAATGGCATGGTCTTTACGAAAAGGAAGAAAAAACCGCGCCAACAAAGAAATGGCCTATCATGCCCTGGAGGTATTGCTGGGTATCGTGAAAAGCGGGGGTAGCGGACAAAATTATATTGTGGAGTCAACTTTTGAAAAAATGCCGCCGCTGCCCAGGGGATATCTGGGTGAATCTTATTTATCCGGCGATGCCGAAGCAGCGATTGCATTGTAACGTTATTTCGAGGTGAAATCCGTAATCCTGTATTGAGAGGTTTTAATCCGGCTCCTTCCATTCTTCGGGTCGGTGATGACTATTATATCGCGACGTCCACTTTTGAATGGTTCCCCGGGGTTCAAATTCATCACTCCACAGATTTGATCCACTGGAAGTTGGTTGCCCATCCGTTAAACCGTATATCGCAGCTGAATATGAAAGGCAATCCGGCGTCCGGGGCGTTTAATTTCGTGTAATTTCAAGCTTTTCGTGGTTGGAAATGTTTTTTGTATAAATCCGGAACGAATACCGGCGATGCTTTTTTTCGTTTCACCAACATAAAAAGATGTTGGAAACAGGCCTTAATCCCCTGATAATCCTAAAATCCGGGGAATCTTGGCCCAAGGCAATCGTTCGGTAGACATACGCAACGGTTCGGTATACATACTGAGTCGTTCGGTATGCGTGCGCAACGGTTCGGTATACATACTGAGTCGTCCGGTAGACATACGCAACGGTTCGGTATACATACTGAGTCGTTCGGTATGCATACGCAACGGTCCGGTATACTACTGAGTCGTTCAGTATGCATACGAAATGAGCCGTTTTTATCCCGGTTCATTTTTTTATGCCCTCCTGCCCCTCCTAAGCCACGGTTGCTGCAATGACGGTATTTTCAGCCAATGGGTTATACCCAAAAGGAGGGAGTGGCCCCTTTTGTATCATTGTTCACCGACAGCAAATACCGGAAGGTAAAGGGTTTGTGAGGTAGGAGGGGAAGGAGGGCCATGAATCATATAAAAATGGAAGGCGTTTTTTGGGTAAATTTTCGATCGGTTTTTTATTTAACACTTTGGCCAAGGGTGGCCCAACGGGTTGAAGTCCGGTAGGGATTGGGTTTGGGGGCGATGTGGGGCAGAGGGGCTGTTGTACGGAAATATATATTTTTCTTTTGGGGTTTGGACTGGGCGTTTTGTTATAACAGTCGATAATTTAATCCGGCTACGGGTTCAGGTGCAAGAATGAGGGATGATTTTGAGGGACACGGATTGCGGCGGCGGGTTACTTGGTTCATGACACTTAAAATGAATAACCCGTAATGGGGTCCACCAGTATGCAGGAATGATAAGGTATAATAAATTTCGCACAATGGAAAAAGGGAATCGAGTATGACTTTAAGGGTTAAAGGCAGCGCCGTTGCTGTCGTACTTGAAAGTTTTCTCCTCTATCGTCAACTATGACCGCCTAAAATGAATGACCAGTATTGTGATCCACGATGCTGGTATTTGCGGTGGCGCTAAATGGATGTAATGGAAGCGGGGGAAATAAAACCCGTCCCATGGTCGCAGCCGCAGTTTCCAGGGATTCATGAGGGAAGAAGATAATTTGGGTTCCCCGGCCGTTCCGCCAATCTGCGTTTTCTGATATACTCTATGGCGTTTCCCCGACTAACTGCCGGAAGATCCGATGAATATGAAATTTTGAAAAATAAGCCCGGTGGGTCCGATGTGGCATCGGCGGGTTTATTTTTTTTGTCTGGTTCCGTTTTCAATAAAATCAACGGATTCTCGGATCGGGTTCTGCTTCTCCACTGGGAACCCTCCATTGATTATTAGAGGTGTCATTTCAAGGGAATTTTAAAGCAAATTTTTGATACTCCTTGATAATTTTTAAAGGAGCTTTGTTTAGGATGGCGATCAATGAAGGACCAGTATTGTGGCGAGGAGGGGCTTTATTCATGACGCCTAAAAATGAATGACCCGTATTGTGGTCCACGGATTTCACCGGCTGAGTCACTTTCTGAGCGGCCAGAAAGATGTCATATGTTTTGTCAAGAGACAAAGGGAAATACACCAACCAATTACCATAAAATGGAAGCAACTGCCAATTAGCCATATCAAAACCTTTTTCATGCTAAAAATG
>JAFABB010000053.1 GCA_023426245.1 Bacillota bacterium | reverse complement strand
AAACCAATTTCTTTTTCGGATTACCATGTTACTCCCCCTCTAAATTATTTGATTTCAAACATTAGATGTCTAATGTTTAAATTCATGTTAACATACCCACTTTTTCATTGTCAATATCTATTTATAGTGTCAAAGATTTCTTGACAAGGTTTTTTTTCGGTGATAGGATAAAGTAAACATTAGATGTTTGATGTTTGAATTTTATTTTAAAAGGGTGACCGTAATGAATCGATTCCAAAGCCCTCTCTTCTATTCCGGACAACCGAATCATCCGAATGAACCTGTTCTTCTCAAAGCCGGCGCTTTGACTTTAACTTATGAAAATGGATATGTCAGGAATATATGCTTAAAAAATCAGCCGGTCATCCATATGATTTATGTTGCTATCCGCGATCAAAACTGGGGAACCGTTCCGGCTGTTTTATCCGCCGAAAAAATTGAAGTTCAAGAGGACTCATTTTTAATTCATTTCACCTCAGAACATCAGCAAAATAATGTTCACTTCAAATGGGAAGGCGCTATTACCGGAAACAAGGACGGTTCAATCCGCTTCACGATGGATGGAACAGCGCTAAGTACCTTCTTACGAAACCGTATCGGTTTTTGCATTTTGCATCCGATGAAGTTTGCTGGTGTGGACTGCAAAATCGAACATACCGACGGCACATTCAGCGAAGGTTGTTTTCCTAAATTTATTTCCCCCCATCAACCTTTTAAAGATATTCGAGCGATTTCACATCAAGTTGCTTCAGGAGTTGACGTTACAATCCGCTTTGAAGGGGATACCTTCGAAATGGAGGATCAACGGAATTGGACGGATGCTTCATTTAAAACTTATTGTACTCCTTTGGAATTAAAGTTCCCGGTTGAAGTGAAATCAGGCACTTCAGTCAAACAATCCATCCATATTTCCGTTGATGGAGAAATACCGGTAAGTAGCAGCAAAAAGAATGCTTTATCCACAATCACCTTGGAAATCAATGATTCTCAAATGTATCCTTTGCCACAAATCGGGCTTGGCTATACAGTTCATGAACAACCCCTAAGCGTTGAACAGATAGAACGATTTAAAGCTTTAAGTCTGTCTCATCTAAGGGTAGACCTTCATCTTGAGCGTAACAATGAAGAAGCCATATTGACCCAAGCCTCCATCGATTCTGCTTTACTTAATATTCCATTGTTAATTGCAATTCACCTTACGGATAACGCTGAAAACGAATTAAATTTGCTTTGCTCCCTGATTGAAAAGAACAATGTTACTGTTTGGGGAATCATCGTTTTTAAAAGCGGAGAAAAAACAACTCCGGAAAAATTATTAGTTCTTGCCCGGAAAAAAATTCAAATGCCTTATCCGAATATCAAAGCCGGCGGCGGGACCGACGCCTTTTTTACAGAAATTAATCGGGAACGGCCTACCACGGATACTGCGGATTTTATTGTATATTCCAACAATCCGCAAGTTCATGCTTTTGATAATACCTCTCTAGTTGAAAACCTCGGGGGACAGTTGGCCAATCTTGAGAGCGCCAAAAAATTCGCCGGTGGCAAACCGGTTTTCGTCAGTCCGATCACTTTTAAAATGCGCTGGAATCCGGATGCTACATCATCTCCTACTCCTCCATTCGTTCCGGATGAGCTTCCCAGACAAGTTGATACCCGGCAATTGTCATTATTTGGAGCCGGTTGGACATTGGGCAGTCTAAAGGCAATGATTTATGGGCTTGCCGAGTACGTTACCTATTACGAGATGCTCGGATGGCTGGGGATTATGGAAACTTCCTCCGGAAACAAACTGCCTGAAAAATTTCCATCCGTACCCAACTCAGTCTTTCCAATTTACCATATACTGGCATTTGTAAGCCCATTTGCAAAGGGGACTGCCTATTCCGTGACTTCCAGCCAGCCACAGAGTGTTGACGGAGTTTGTTTAACCAAAGGCAAAAACAATCGCTTATTACTTACAAATTATACTTATGAGCCAAAAAACATCTCCATTAACGGCATTACCGGTAAAGCACATATCAAAATTCTGGATGCCAACACCTTTGAAAAAGCATCCGTCGAACCGGTAACATTTCAGGCAAAAAAAGGTGACCCAATCAATTCAAATCTCAATCAGCTCGAGATCCCGGCTTATGGAATCCTATGTATTGATTTCGAGTAACCCCATAGCGGATTTTGGGGATATCGTTTTCTTTTCATCACAAGCGGCTTTACTCAAACTTCAAATATTTAGGAGGAATTTCTGATGAAAAAAGTTGCATTAATGGGCGCAGGTGGAAAAATGGGTTGCCGGATTACAACCAAATTAAAAAACCACTCTGATTATCAAGTAGCCTATGTTGAAGTAAGTGATGCCGGTATCGCCCGGTTGAAAGACTTGGGCGTTTCGGTAACTCCACAAGATAAAGCATTAGCAGATGCTGAAATTGTTATTTTAGCAATTCCTGATGTTTTAATCAGTAAAGTAAGTAGTGAAATTGTTCCCAAATTGAAAAGCGGTACCATCGTAATCGGTTTAGATCCCGCGGCTGCCTATGCCGGAGTGTTGCCTGAGCGTGAAGATATAACTTACTTTGTGGCTCATCCTTGCCATCCGCCGATTTTCCACGATGAGACCGATCCGAAGGCAATGGTGGACTGGTTTGGCGGTATTGCAAAACAAGATGTTGTCTGTGCGCTTTTCCAAGGCCCCGAAAAAGACTATCCCATAGGCGAAGCTCTGGTGCGGATCATGTTTGGACCCATATTAAACATTTTCCGGATTACCATTGAACAGATGGCCATCTTGGAACCTGCATTGGTCGAATCTTTCAATGCGGTATTGATTGATGCCATGAAAGAAGCTATGGAAGAAGCAATTAAAATGGGAGTGCCCCGGGAAGCCGCTTATGGTTTTCTCATGGGTCATGTCCGGGTTCAATTCGCAGTCATTTTCGGTCTAGCCGGTTTTGAGTTTTCCGACGGCGCCAAATTGGCATTAAAGCAAGCCAAAGAATTGATTTTCAAACCCGATTGGAAAGAAAAGATTATGAATTTACCAGCCATTAAACACAGTGTGGCTGAAATTACGGCGAGTGTGAGAAAATAGTCATTTGACTCATTTATTTCTATAATACTTAAATACTTAACTACCACTTTTATGTTGGTTTCATCATAAAAGTGGTAGTAGGTTTTATTTAAAAGGAGGTCCGAATGAAACTAGGGATTGGTTCTTATTCATATGCTTGGTCGATCGGTGTTCCCGGATCACAGCCTGAGAAACCAATGGATGCTTTCTCGCTGATTAACGCTGCCAAGGAACATCATATCCAATTGGTTCAAATCGCCGACAACCTGCCTCTTCATTCTTTATCCCAAAAAGAACGGCGTAAGATTTATCAATTTGCAACAGATTCCGGGATCGAACTTGAGGTGGGAACCCGCGGCATTAAACCGGAAAATCTAAAACAATACTTGGAAATTGCCCAAGAATTGCATTCATCAATTTTACGCGTTGTGATTGATAGTCCCGACCATAAACCGGATCCCAAGGAAGTCATTGATATTCTTGCAAATCATATATCCAAATTCGAAGCGGCTGATGTCGTACTGGCAATTGAAAATCACGACCGATTTAAATGCCGGACCTTAATCGACATCCTTAAGACACTGAACACGCCTTATATCGGAATATGTCTGGATACGGTCAATTCATACGCGGCACAAGAAAGCACTGAACATATTGTGTCGGAATTAGGACCCTTTACGGTAAATCTTCATATAAAAGACTATACCATCGAAAGAATACCTAGCAATATGGGCTTACTAACCAGGGGAACACCCGCCGGTCAGGGAATGTTAAATATTCCCTGGTTATTCGATCAATTAATAAACAAGATGGACCGCCAATTTAATTCCATCCTTGAACTTTGGATGCCCCCTGAACAAAACATCAATGAAACTATCCAAAAGGAAAATGATTGGGTGAATCAAAGTATAAGCTATCTACGGAATATTATCCACCAATAAAGCCTAAATAAAAGAAAAAGGCTGTCCAAAAAAATTTAAAATCAACTAGATATGCAATATATAGCGATATCGAACGGCCAAATATATTGTATATCTTTATCGATCCATTTATTTTTAGGACAGTCGCTTTATTGGTCTTTATATTTCAAGCGATCAAAAATGATTGCTCCCATTTGCTATCGGCTAATTTTCAAAAAAACTTCGCCCTCATTCTTGTTTTAATTCTACTCCCAACTCAAACCAGCGATCGATTGAACCTTCCACTGCTTTTAAAGCTTCATCTAAATTTCTTTCCTTGATTCCTTTTAAGATATTGCCGTGAATCCTTAAACGATTGGCATCCAGACTTTTATCGATCAAATAAGTAGATTCTATTGAAGGCGTGAATAATTCCAAAGTAAAATTGTAAATCTTCTCTATAAGAAGATTCTTCGTCGCTTTCCCAAGGGCATGGTGAAACGCCAAATCACAGTTAGTCAGTTCTTTGGCGCTAATGCCCGGCCGGGAAAAATTCTGTTCCATGTAAAGATGCGTCCTCTCAATGCTATCAATATCTTCTTTACTGGCATTCTCAATGATGATTTTGATGATCCCTGTTTCAATCATTCTGCGTAATTCAATGAGTTCTCTTTTGTCAACATCACTCAAGATTAATTTAAAAAACAAATGATCAAAAATTGTATCATTGACAGTGGTTGAAATATACGTACCATCTCCACGCTTAATTTCAAGCACTCCGTAAGATTCAAGAATTTTCATGGCTTCCCGAACCGAGCCCCGGCTTGCGGATAAGTTTTTGGTTAATTCCATTTCATTGGGCAATTTATCACCGGGTCTCAGTTTTTTGGTTAGCAATAACTCTTGTATTTTTTCAATAACCGTATCTACTGTTGACTTTCTTTTCGGTGTCTGAAAAAGATCCGCATTTACATTATTGATATTGGATGAAGTAGTCATGAAATTTTCCCCCGGTAATGGATAAATTTATTTAGAAAATCTGTAAACAGTCCCATACTTTTCTATTTATTTTATACTACGAATTTTAATTACGCAATATCAAACATCTTACATTAAACATTATTTACGGATAATCAATTTTTGATTCTTTCAAACCAAACGCATTCCCGTTAGAAAATGCATTCAACATTGATTCTAAATAGCGAGTCAAGCCTTTCCAGACCTAGCCAAGTAAACCTACCCAGTCATAGAACTCTGCCAGAGAGCAGAGTTCTATGGCTATAGAAAATGGAGCCCATTATTTCCGATACGGTTTAATAATATTCTCCAATACATAATCATTGGTGAAATTCGGTGACACTATCGTCCCCGGTTTCATATCCGAATACTGATCAACCGCATCC
>JAFABB010000052.1 GCA_023426245.1 Bacillota bacterium | reverse complement strand
TGCTCTGTAATGAGCTTTACGGTTTCTATCTTAAATGCACGATCAAACTTTCTTCTTTCGTTCATTTTTTTACCTCCCGATTTGTTTTATTATACCAGCCTTTCTTGCTGTCTTTCAAATCGGGGGTAGTGCAAGAATAAAAAGCCGGTTTTATATTCTCCCAGAGTTCTGCGGAGATAAAGCTGCGTGTATAAAAACACGACACCGAGGTCTGGAAGGCCTTAAGAACGTTTTTAATATACCTAGCCCCATCGTTCACGTTGGAGCGGAGATGAAATCCAACCTCATTTCCTGGGTCTTTTACAACTCAGCTTGATGACATTGAGTCGCTCTCATCACTCTGTCCTCCGCGCTCGCCTGGTCCCACGCACTCATCGCGCCGTCCGTTTTTCCCATCAATCGACATCCCGGCGTTCGGTTCCGGTCAACCCCGGTTGCTTTTTCAAAGAGGGCAGCGATTATGGTTCAATGATAAAAGAATCAAAAGTTCACAGGTTTGAATGATGATAGCCACCATCGGGAGCAATTCAAGGGATAGTGTCAATTTTATACAATACAGATCCTGATGCTTCAGCTAATATGGACTTAGCAAAGATAAGGAGCCTGTCATGAACAAAATTAAATTAGTGATTGTGATGATTATTTGGGGGAGCCTGGGCGTATTTACCAGAGCCATTCCATTGTCCGCTTTAAGCCTGGCTTTTCTGAGGGCCTTCATTGCCCTACCGGTCCTTTTGGTGGTCATGAAAATGAAAAAAACCGCCATGGTGAAATGGCAACTTTTAATACCCTATTTTATTTCAGGCGTATTACTGGGTTTGGGCTGGTTAACTTTATTCTATGGCTTCAAGCACACCAGTATCTCCTCTGCTGTCATTATCTACAATATGTGCCCGGTATATGTGATGTTATTGGCGCCCCTGATATTAAAGGAGACTATCTCCAAGATTCAAATTGCAGTGATTGCCATTTCATTTCTCGGCCTCTTTCTGATTGTCGGCCATAATCTGTCCGAAGGTTACGGAAACATGGGACTGGTGCTGAGTGCCATTTCAGGGATGATGTATGCGGCCATCGTACTTATAAACCGCAGCATCAAAGTGAGGGTGGATAATCAAACGGCCACCTTTGTGCAAATACTCTCGGCGATGATTGTATTGCTGCCATTTGTATGGATGGACGGAAATGTTTTTACCTTTGTCCACCTGGATGCCATGGCGGTTGCCTATACCGTTCTATTGGGTGTATTCCATACCGGTGTGGCCTATACCCTGTTCTTTTCCCTTTATGCCCATATGAAATCCGTTGAAATAGTGTCCTATAGTTTTCTAGAGCCTTTATTCGGTATTTTATTCAGTGTGCTCTTTGTCGGAGAGACATTGGCACTTCCTCAGATTATCGGCGGGATTTTGATATTGGGTTCAACCTATATCGGGGAAATGCTTACGGATAAAAAATTATCGAAAGAAAAAAATCCTGCGCCAAAAATATCCCAAACCCACCAGGAAGATTGGGGTCCCTTACAGAAATAGTCACTCATCAGAATTATTTTATCGGAGGCATCATGTTATCATCAGAGTGGCAAAAATTGCAAAACGGCAGTGATATCCGGGGGATTGCCCTGGAAGGCGTCGCCGGAGAAAAAGTTAACCTGACCGGAGATACGGCCCATACCATCGCCCTGGCTTTCGGAGCGTGGCTGGGCAAGCTTAAAAACAAGCCTGCCGCCCAATTGACCATAGCCGTCGGCCATGACTCCAGGCTCTCGGCCCCGGCTCTCAAAAAAGAGGTCATCCGGGGTTTGAGTGAAACCGGTTGCCGGGTCTTCGACTGTTCTTTGGCTTCCACCCCGGCAATGTTCATGACCACCGTGACCCCGGGATACGAATACGACGGCAGCATCATGATCACAGCCAGCCATCTTCCGTTCAACCGGAACGGGCTCAAATTTTTCACCAAAAATGGCGGCCTTGAGAAAAAAGATATCACCGAAATATTAACCCTTGCCGAACAAGGCGGCTTTCTCATTTCCGAAAAGTTGGGAGATGTTCAGGAAGTCGACTTTATCTCGGTTTACGCCAATATTCTGGTGGAAAAAATCCGCCGCTCCGTGAATCATCCCCGGGATTACCGGGAACCCTTGAAAGGTTTTAAAATCATTGTCGATGCCGGAAACGGCGCCGGAGGCTTTTTTGCCGATAAAGTCCTCAAGCCTTTGGGCGCGGATACGGCCGGCAGTCAATTTTTGGAACCGGACGGCTCTTTCCCCAACCATATCCCCAATCCGGAAGACTCCGTTGCCATGGAGTCCACCAGTCAGGCAGTGCTCAAAAGCAAGGCTGATTTGGGGATTATCTTCGATACCGATGTGGACCGGGCCAGCGCGGTCGATCAAAACGGCAAGGAAATCAATCGTAACCGGCTGATCGCATTAATGGCCGCAATTGTCCTTGAAGAACACCCCGGTTCGGCCATTGTAACGGACTCTGTCACTTCCAGCGGGCTTAAAACGTTTATTGAAAACTTAGGCGGTGTCCACCACCGTTTCAAACGGGGATATAAAAACGTAATCAATGAAGCCATCCGCCTCAACTCTCAGGGGACCGCATCGGAATTGGCCATCGAAACGTCGGGGCACGGCGCTTTGAAAGAGAACTTCTTTTTAGACGACGGCGCCTATTTGGTGGCCAAGATCATCATCAAGATGGCTGGTCTTCAATTAAAAAACAACCTCACCCTCGATCATCTCATTGAGTCTCTGGAGGAGCCACTGGAAAGCAAGGAATTCCGTTTCAATATCCTCATGGACGACTTCAAACCTTACGGGGAAACAGTCTTACAGGACCTGCAAAACTACGCGGCAACCCTCCCCGGCTGGAAGGTTGAGCCGAATAACTATGAGGGAATCCGCGTATCCTTTGGAAAAGAGGATGGCGACGGCTGGTTTCTATTAAGAATGTCGCTCCATGACCCGCTGATGCCGTTAAACATTGAATCCAATTCAAACGGCGGCGTAAAGCGAATTGCAACAGCCTTATTGCCTTTTCTTGCCCAATACGGCCAATTGGACCTGACGCCGCTAAAAGCGTATTTGAAATGAACTCTGTGCCCTCTGTGTCTCTGTGACCAATTGGTTTTGCCACAGAGACACGGAGAACAAAATTCATAATGACCAAGTCCCCCACCCCGGCCCTGCCGGGGCAATCGAAAGGGTGAAAATGAGCCTAAACCCGAGACCCTATCCCTTAAAGGGTATTAGCCCAACTTTCAGGTCTATTATTGGCCTTCGTTGGCTGCTACAGCCTTTAGGCCTGCAATTCCAACGAATTCCCTTTAAGGGGAAGAGTAGAAGCATTTGGACAAAAGTATTTTCTAGGTGGGTGAAAACATGATGTGGGATTTAATCGTCATCGGCGGGGGTCCCGCCGGATATTTAGCGGCCCAAAGAGCCGCCCGGGGTGGACTGGCAACCTTACTGATTGAAAAAAAGCATATTGGCGGAGTATGCCTCAATGAAGGCTGTATCCCGTCGAAAACTTTGCTCTATTCGGCCAAAGTACTCGATTCCGCCAAAAACAGTTCCAAGTATGGGGTGTCAATTGAAAAAGCTTCCCTGGAACAGGAATTGGTTGTTAAGAGGAAAAATAAAGTTGTTAAAACCCTGGTAACCGGCATTCAAAGCAAGCTACGCAGCAGCGGAGTCACTGTGGTTGACGGCTTTGCCGAAATCACCGGAGGGGATTCCCAAAGTTTTAATATCCGGGTAAATGGCGAGGTTCATACCGGCAAACGGCTCTTGATTGCCACCGGTTCAGCTCCGTTCATCCCCTCCCTTCCCGGCCTCCCGGAAGGGCTTGAAAAAGGCTTTGTGCTGACCAACCGGGAAATCCTCGACCTGACAACGGTTCCTTCATCCCTGGCGATCATCGGCGGCGGCGTAATCGGTCTGGAAATGGCTTCTTATTTCAATTCGGCCGGTTCAAAGGTAACGGTCGTGGAAATGTTGGACCATATTGCAGGCGAAAGCGACCCTGATATTGCCCAATTTTTGCAGAAAACCCTTCAGAAAAAAGGGGTTCAATTTAAGCTCGGCGCAGGGGTCACTGAAATTCAAGAGCAGGGAGTGTCTTTCACTCAAAACAGAGAAACCGCTACACTACCGGCGGAGAAAGTTCTCCTCTCCATAGGCCGCAAGCCCGTGACCGAGGGCTTCGGACTGGAAAACACCGGTGTCCTCATGGATAAAGGGCGGATCGTCACCGATGAAAAGGGCGAGACCAATATTCCCGGGATTTTTGCGGCTGGCGATGTCAATGGCCTGTCTATGCTGGCCCATACCGCCTATCGTGAGGCCGAGGTGGTTATCAACAACATTTTGGGCGGATTCGACCGGATTAACTATAGCGCAATCCCCAATGTAATTTATACCAACCCCGAGGTGGCCTCGGTCGGACTGACTGAAAAGTCGGCGCTTCAAAAAGGCCTGGAATACGAGACTGCTAAGATTTCCATGCGCTATAGCGGCAGATTTCTGGCGGAAAATGAAGGGGAAGACGGCATTTGCAAGTTACTGGTCGATAAAAAAGACCAGCGGCTCCTGGGAGTCCACCTCCTGGGCAATTATGCTTCCGAGATCATTTATGGAGCCGGTTTGATGATCGAACAAAACCTGAAGTTGCCGGACATGAAAAAAATAATATTCCCCCACCCTACGGTCTCTGAAATCATCCGGGAAGCGCTCTTTGAAATATAAACGACGGAAGGTGAGGATTTTGCCTATTTTTCCTCCTTCTTCATCTTTCCGTCACTGTTAACCCCCACATTCAGCATCCCGCTGAGGTCATCCACTGTGATTTTATCGAGTTTAAATTGGAGTTCTCTCACATCAACCTTCCGGACATACAACTTTTCAATGACAATATTTCTGGCAGCCAATAACTCGATTTGTTGAGCCTTCAGTTCCATAATTTCCGCTTCCAACTGAGCTATTTTTGAGTACAGGTCAGGGCCGGGTACCCTGAATTCGTTGAGATTGCTTATTTTATCAGCGATGGATCTCACCTCTCACGTTTATTCCCATGATAATCAAAAGTGAACTGTAACCATCACCCTCTCATCAGGTGGCTTTGAGAATAATGGGCGCGGCCGGCATATCCAAGTTGTTATCGATGGTCGGAGTATCTACACCATCGGGATCATTGTTAATGTTGATATTATTAATACTGACACACCCAACACCGTAAATTCTCTGGCCTTGATTGCTTTTAGAAGGAGAATTCCAGCCTTGTTGCACATTCTCACCAAAAAAAACTCCGGTAGCATTGGTTAAATTATTGATCACCATAACCCCAAAATTAATAAATACCGCCATGGAACACCTCAACCGGAATAGACATAAAGTATATCACATCATACGTAACCAAAGTTTCTTCTGTGCATTATCGCTCTTGCGTGGAGACTCTGGACCTAGAATGGGGAAAAGACATGAAAGAATTGAATTTTCAGCTATCCATCCATTCCATCACCATCGGCAATATCCAAAATGCTTCTTCCTTTAACATCGGCCGGAATTTCCTGCGTGAATTCAAAAACATGAGTAAAACCAACGCCGGTATCGGTACGATTTCAGGAAGCCATAATTCCCTGCCATCCAGCACCAATTATGTTCACGATCCCGATAATATCGATATGTGCTGGGATACACCCAAAGAAAAAATCGAAAATATTGCCAAACAGAAAAACCCTTTTTCACGTTTCACCAATTCTCAATAAAATAACGGTTTTTCCTTTTCGTTCCTCCATGAAAGGGTGAACAATTTGGACTTTCATATTCAAATCGATAACCTTACTGTCAATGAAATCAGAGCAAGCTCCGGAATATTTAGCGGTGAAAATTCCCATGCCGGATGGTCGGTTATGGACAAAGCCAATACCGGACTCAGCTTGGGAGGAACGAATATTAGCCATGGCTGTATTAATATAGTATCCGATAGGGACTCCATCGACATGTGGGATAAGAGCGGTATTGTCGGAAATCAATTTCCAAGGAGGATGAATCCGGAATGATGTTCAACGAGTCATGGCTCTCGGAGCTGATGGAAATGCAAAAAAAAGCCACCGAAATGGCCAAGAATAAAAATTCCGCCGACGAAATTCAAGGTTTGGTCAAGTCAGTCCTAGGACAATGGGGAATCTCCGGTTTTCCGTGGGAGCAAAGTTTCCAATCCGGCGGTTTTCCAAGAAATGAACCTTTTGAAGAAAAAACGGATTCCCCTTCTCATGAAAATCATTACAATATCGATATTTCGGAGCAAAAGGAGTCTGTTCAAATTCAAATCCAAATCCCCGGGATTGGAGATCCCCATGACTTACAGATAAAGCTGGGGGCAAATACCCTTCATATTGCGGCTGCAATCAAAGGGACTGGTGATAATGAAGGTTCTTTCAGCCGGAAAATCCGGCTTCCATCCGAGGTCACACTCACGGGCGCCTCGGCCGTATACAAAGATAATTGCCTGACGGTGATTCTCCCCAAAATACCGCCGGAAGGCGAAAACATTCCCTTTGATTTCTATCCATCCCCTTAAAAAATAAGAAAGGAAAAAAACCATGATAACTTCCCGTTACAAATACGGTCTGAAACCCGACCGGAAAGATCTGCGGGACTTTGTTTATAAACCGCTGATAACCCGGCTGCCCAACCGTGTTGATTTACGGCCTCAATTTCCCGGTGTTTATGATCAGGGGCAATTGGGTTCATGTGTGGCCAATGCCGGCGTCGGACTCCGGGAATATTTGGAGATCACTTCAGGAATAGGGCCCGCTCCGGTTCAATATTATCCCTTCTCCCAAGCGGAACCTCTGGAGTGTTTGAACTACATTAATAATTTACGAAGCTGGTTTGAAAAAAAATATGTTCCCCTATCCAGACTCTTTCTTTATTGGCATATCCGGAATCTGGAAGGCACAGTGAATGAAGACAGCGGAGCCTCGCTGGATGACTGTATGAAAGTCATGAAAAACACCGGTATCTGTCCCGAAGTCGACTTTCCGTATGATATAACAAAATTCACGGAGCCTCCCAGTGAAAAAGCCAATCATGACGCAGCCGGCTTCAAAATTTCATCTTACTTCAGAGTACCGGATTTGGAGCATCTCAAAGCGGCCATCGCCGAGGGGAATCCGGTCATTTTCGGTTTCTATGTTTATGAGTCCTTTGAATCGGAAACGGTGGCGCGGACCGGAGTTTGTCCTAAACCGAAAAAAAATGAACATCTATTGGGCGCCCACGCGGTTATCGCCGTGGGATACGAAGATACTCTACTGGGTGGTAAACTGATCGTCCGGAATAGCTGGGGGTCATCCTGGGGCAAACAGGGATATTTCACCATGGCCTATGACGTCTTTAAGTTACTGGCTATGGATATGTGGATTGGTTTGCTGGAATAAAGACAATCTTAAGAAATGCGGCCTGCATCTTAACCCCAGAAGATAGATTGGGTGGTAGGATTCTTGAGAAAATTCCTTTTGGAACAGTTTCATTTCTTAATCGGACTTGGAAATACGGAGGGGCGGTCCTTTTTATCGGATATCCAAACAACACCGACACTTCCAACGGCAATCAATATCGCCCCTATACTTTCCATGAATGTCAAAGCATCTCCCAAAATCAAAATCCCCAATACCGCCGTAAATAATGCCTCTTAACGATGGTATTTTTTGTTTTTTAATAAACGATAAAAACGTTCTCTAAATGACTACTCCAATAATTGTGAACGTTTTACTTAAGTAGAGCGTTTCCTCCCCATTTCTGATTGCCGTTTATTTACGATACGCTCTACTATTTACACGATTGTAAACTGCAATCAACCAATCATGGAATACAAACAACAGGAAAATTATATACTGATCAAGTGTTGTTTCCAACATAATATTGAAACGCTCGCCCGAAAGGAGGAAACCCATGATTTGTCCTGATTGCTCTTCATATAACAGGAACTTTGTCGAGTACTGCCAAAAATGCGGAGCGAATCTATATACCTTGAAGCACAGGAAAAACCTCAAGAACATTCATTGAAATCCGGCAAAGGAATTTCAATGGTTCTAGCCAGCCAAAAGCCCTTTTACCCATGGAAGGTAAGAGGGCTTTTTCAATACTCAAATTGAAACAGATTTTATGAATTATCGTTTCGGTTTTTGAATGTTGGATTCCCTTATCGATGAGGGCAAACCGTTTAAGCTTCCTCCTTGATTTCAACCAATTTATTCTTTCCGCCTTTATAACATGCAATGCTGGTTATTCTGCATTTGCCGTTTGCTCCGTAGTTTTCACATACCTTCGCTTCACTAAAATGAATATTTTTGTTGGTATATGAGAAAGAAGCAAAAACTTTACCTACCGGATATTCGCAATCCGGACATTTCCACATCGACAACCGCCTCCTGCATTTCCTATCGGCAAAAATTTCAGAAAAATAAAGAGGTTATCGAAATATTTCATTTTTCCGGGATGAAGATCCGCTGATTCTTGCTGATAGCTTTAGGAGAAACCCCAGGTGGTGATGATAGGGAAGGAAAAGGGTCTGTTGCAAAATAAGATTTATCGATAGAGAGAAATACAATATATGGAAAGCTTTACCCATTATTTATGGTATATATTGTATTCCGCACCGATTTTACTTTTGCAACAGCCTCCATAAGAGGGAAGACATATTGATCATAACAGTATGTACGGTAAATCGTTCCAAACTTGTATTTTTCTCTATCGTCGTAAACTCCAGGGTCCAAAGGAAGGCCCCTGTTTCAAATAACGTCTTCGCACAACAAATTTTCCGGTCATAATGGCTTTCATAATCCAAGGGATATTCGGGTTCATCAAATTACCCAAAAGTTCCCCGTCCATATTCATGTAGATGTTTTTGAGATGCCTATACTGAAGATGGGAAATTATTGGATGATTAAAAGCCTCATCTTTTTTGGACCGATGATCCCATATCAACCGGACGGGATAAATAATGTGACGGCCTAATTTCTTTTCCACCGGATTTCCATCTCCCAAATTGACTACAATCTACTTTTTATCTATTGTAATTGATTTTTTGAAGATTGGGGATATCCAAAAGATGATTTTTCACTTTCAAATCGGTTACATTTCAGTAAAAATTGCGTGCGCGCGGCCTTGATTTTTATATTATAAGAACGACATCCGGTTATGAATGTCGCTCGATATGGATAAAAATTTATGAACCCCTATCAAGATGAGCAGCTTATTCATACAACACCACTCGCTACTGCAGGGAGAACTTCTTGAAGTAATAATATTACGGTAGCTTATCCTCTATCCTTCTTTTACCGTTTCCGTGGCTAATAATAAAACAAAGATAATCAATGCGCCCTTAATCATATTTTGGATACCTATCGGTAAACCGGCGACTTGCATCGCTGTGACCAATAATACCAGAAACAAACAGCCAAAAAAGGTTCCCAATACGGTAGCTTTTCCACCGGATATGAGTGTACCCCCGATAACCACACTTCCTACGGTTTCCAGCAAATAAGAGTCGCCCATCCCTAAAAAAGCTCCTCCAACCCGGGCCGAAATTAAAATTCCGGCCAAACCCGCCAATATACTGCTAATGATATACGTCGATATCAATGTTTTGGTAACCCCGATACCGGTTAAATGAGCAGCTTCTATATTTTGGCCAATCGCAGTCAAGGAACGTCCATAAGTGGTCCTGTTTAATACAAAAGCCGTAATTAACCCCACAATACAAACAAACAAGATAATCAACGGAACCGTTAAAAAACGATTCCGGGTCAGCGCAATAAGGACCGGGCAAATCTTAAAAGCTGCAAATCCCTGGTTATAGACTAAAGATGCAGTCGTCAGAACATAGCCCATCGCCAGAGTGGCAATCATCGGCGGTATTTTTAAATAGATAATCGCCAAACTATTCAACAAACCAATGACAGCTCCCACCAGAAGAACAATGACCAGACCCTGGAATAAATTCACATCGGAACCGTTAATGATTCCGGTGGCCAAATAAGCCGACAAGGTTATCACACCGGGAATCGATAAATCGATGGCTCCCCTGCCGCTGGTAATGACTAACATTTGTCCAATGGCGGCGATCGCCAAAAAAGCGGCTGAAATCCCATTGCTGTAAAGGCTCTCCATATTAAGCCTTGAAGTGGTTAAACCCATAATTAGCCAAATCAAGATAGCTCCCAAGAAAGCCCAAATCCATTGATTATTTTCCTTAAATACATTTACCTTGGTAATCATTGCTCTTGGTCCTTTCTCAAAAGTCTCAGTGCTAAAACCAAAAGTAAAATACTGCCTTGAACTGCAGCCACATAATTTGAGCTAATGTTTAAAAAGCCCAGTAACGATCCGATTAGAGAAAGGGTAATCGCCCCGAAAACCGCGCCAATTGTAGTTACGATTCCGCCCGTTAGATTTCCGCCGCCCATAACGACTGCCGCGATTGTCAATAATGTATAAGAGGCAGTGGCATTGGCATCAGAAGCCGTTGTAATGGCTGTAACCGCCAAACCTCCCATTAAAGCAAAAATACCTGAGATTAAATATCCGGTGGTATAAGCCACCATGGTAGACCAACCGCTACGGCGCATGGATTGAGGATTGTTTCCAAATCCCCGCAATACTGTTCCATAACGGGAACGGTGTATTCCGTATGCTAACAATGTTGCCAATATAACCAGCCAGACAATTTCAGGTAAGAGCGGCGTTTTATAACCAAAAAAAGTAATCAACCAATCCGGTGCCTGGCCTCCCGGCATGTTTTGCAAAGTATACGCAATACCGGTCCAAATAAATGAGCCTCCCAATGTAACAATAATTGCCGGGATATTCCGGAAATAAATCAAGGCACCCATTCCCGAATATAACGCCAATGCTATCAACAGGGCAAATATGCCGAAAACCGGTTTATCATGTAAGGCAGTTGCACAAAGGACATTCACCAGACCCATAAAAGCGCCGATCCCCAGATCCACTTGGCCTAGCCCAATGATATACATTTGACTAATGGTGGCAAAGATTAACGGCACAGCTCCACTGATTAACAGTTCAATTCCAAAAGAAGAAAAAACGTTCGGAGATATCAGGCCACTGACGATATAGACTAAGACCATTGCCATAAAGGGAATAAATGTACTTCCTAAATCCAGTCTTTTTTTCTGCGAAACGACTCGATTGGTTTTTTTACTATCTTCGCCTGAAAATGAAGCTTGGATAATATTGTCTTTCGTGGCTTCTTCTTGGGTTAATTCTTTAACGACCTTACCATAACGTAAGACCAGCACCCTGGAACAGAAACATAATTCTTCATCGTCGGTACTATACCAGATAACAAGTTTTCCTTCATCGGCGGCTTGTTCAAATATCCGATAGAGTTGTTGTTTGGTTTGGACATCGACACCGCGGGTTGGATCATCCAGAATAATGATATCGGCATTTGCCATTAAGGAGCGTGCGATTAAAACTTTTTGTTGATTTCCTCCGCTCAGGCTGGTTATACAAGTATCAATACCCGAACCGACGATTTTTAGTTGCTCATACCATTCCTTTACCTCAGAATTGACTGATTTTGATTGAATATATCTGAAAAGTTTTCCTTCCGCCAGTTTGGTAATTTCCATATTCTTTGCAATTGACCAAAGCGGAAAAATTCCTTCTTTTTTTCGATCTCCGGTGACATAAGCAATTTTCCCCTTCCGGAGCACACTTTTTTTCTCGCCCTTCACTGGATGAAAAAGCGAATGTAACAAGTCCCGTTGCCCGCTTCCTTCCAAGCCGGCAATTCCGATAATTCCCCCCCCTTTGAGCTCTAGATTGATATCTTGGAGTCCTTTCGTATTTAAATGACTGACCGTAAAACCGGTCTCATTACCATCATCTTTTACTAAAGCAGAGCGGGATTTTTTACCGGTATTGTCTTTGTCCGGTTCACACATATTTTCGCCCATTTTTTGAATTAAGTCCGCTTCATTGGTTTCACTGACGGAACCGGACCACTTTAGCGTCCCGTTTTGCATGACCAAAATTCGGTTGGCAAGATTCATGATTTCACTTAAGCGATGGGAAATGAAGATAAAAGAAACTCCCTGCCGGCTCCTGGTTTTGACATATTGAACCAGTTGGGCAGTCTGTTCCGCCCCCAAAGACGAGGTCGGTTCATCCAGTATTAAAAGTTTTAAATTAAGATCACTCGTAGCACGAGCTATTTCTACCATTTGTTGGTGGGCAATGGGTAAGGAATCCAACCGTGCTTTAACATCAATGGAATGATTGGGGAAAACCGAATTTAAGGCCTCGTGGGCGATCTCTTTAGCTTTTTTGCGCCAGTTTTGTGATCCCTTAAAACGTTGAGATTGTTCAATGTAAAAATTCTCATACACGGTTAGGTTGGTACATAACGAAAGCTCTTGATAGACTACTCTTACTCCCAATTTACTTGCTAAAGTAGGAGAATATTGATTCCAATTGATTTCCTTACCACCAATCGCCAAAGAACCGCTATCCGGTATAGTCACACCGGATAGCGACCTCATTAAAGTACTTTTACCGGCTCCATTTGCTCCAACTAAACCAATCACTTCTCCGGGTGAAATGGATACGTTTACTTGATTTACTGCAGTTGTAGGGCCATAAGTCTTCTTAATATTTTGGGCGGTTAAAACGAAACCATCCTGGGACCCGGGATGCGCTGAACTGAAATCATCAGTTTGAGCGGCTTTTTTTTGATCCAGTGAAATATTCATTTGAAATTTTCGCCCTTTCCTCTCCAACAAAATGAGACATCAGAAAATCTCCAGTTAATATCCTCTTTAAACGATTATATATGAAAAAATGAGATGATGGTTTCTAAAATTATTTCCCCATAGGAATCTACCAATAATAAAGTCATAGAACTCTGCCAGAGAGCAGAGTTCTACGGCTATAGAAAATGGAGCCCATTATTTCCGATACGGTTTAATAATATTCTCCAATACATAATCATTGGTGAAATTCGGTGACACTATCGTCCCCGGTTTCATATCCGAATACTGATCAACCGCATCC
>JAFABB010000040.1 GCA_023426245.1 Bacillota bacterium | reverse complement strand
AATTCCAAATGAATTCCTTTACGATCCTGAATCCAGAGGGAATACGGGAATGTTTAACGAACTAAATAATTCTATTTTGCCTTATTCACTAGCCTTTCCACCAAAAAAAATAATCAAAATTTCGCCGTTACTTGTGATACGGTTCTCCTCTATTGATCTTACACCCCCGATAAATCTGCTCCAGCAACATTACCCGGAACAACTGATGGGGAAAAGTCAGTTTCCCAAAGCTCCAATTGAGATTGGCTTTTTTAATGAATTCATCGGGTAATCCCAGCGAACCTCCAATCACAAAGGTCAGCGGCTCGCTGGAAAGGGCACGTTCATGAATAAAGGAAGCAAACTCTAAAGACGATAACTCCTTGCCTTGACGATCCAGTGTTACCAAATACTCTTTAGAGTGAAGCAAACTTTGGATCGCTAACCCCTCTCGTTCCCTGACTTGTTGCTCTTGGGTCTCTCTCGCGCGCGCACTTACTCCGTCAGGGCAAGGCAAGTCGCCAATTTCCACAAATTCCAGATGAATATAGGGTCTTAGCCGTTTGATATATTCGGCCTGGGCCTCTTGCCAATATTTTTCCTTTAACTTCCCTACCGCGATAATCCGAATTCGGGTCATTTATTTTCCTTTGATCTCGCCGATTTCAACCGTAGTATGCTTTAACTGCGAACCGCGGTAATAATCGATTCGTAACTTGGTCCCTACCGGATATTTACCAATCATACTTCGAATTAAGTCTTCATCTTTGACCCACGCATTGTTGACTTTCACCACAATATCTCCGGGCAGTAAATCGCCTTTTTCAGCAGGACTGCCTTTGATCACTGTAGCAATCAATAAACCGTAATCTACCGAGAGGTCGCGCCGGATATAGCTCTCCAAATCTTCCACATTCTCTGGTGTAAAATGAATATATGAAATGCCCAATCCGGGCCTTGCCACATAGCCTTTGCCAATCAACTGGTCGGCCACATATTGAACAGTATTACTGGGAATCGCAAAACCGATCCCTTGAGATCCAATTGCTATTGCGTTATTGATACCGATAATTTTCCCGTTGCTATCAAGCAACGGTCCGCCGGAGTTCCCCGGATTGATGGATGCATCTGTCTGTATCATATTCCGGAGATGACGGTCTCCGCTTATCATAACATTCCGGCCGACAGCACTAATGACGCCCACAGTGACCGTATTGTTCAAATTTTCAGCCAGCGGATTACCAATTGCGATTGCCATCTGACCAACTTGGAGTTGATTCGAATCTCCCCACTCCGGAACGGTTAAATTCGTGGCATTAATCTTTAGAACTGCCAAATCGGTTTGCGAGTCCACACCGATAACTTTGGCCCGATACGACTTCCCGTTTGCCAAAACGACCATAATCCGGCTGGCCATTCGGGAATTATTAACCAACACATGATCATTGGTCAAAATATAGCCATCCGCACGATAAACAACCCCAGAGCCCAATCCCTGAACCTTTTTAACTTCAGGGCCGGTAAAAAAATCAAAATCTGCCACCAGTGTACTGGTGGTGATCATGACCACCGAAGGCCTGGTTTGCTGAACAACATGAATCGTCGCTTTTTCGTAATTATTTATCGCTAAAGGCTGCCCCTGGTGGGGTATTGGCTGCGGTGTAGGACTCAGGGGCGGATTTACCAATGCAGAGCCTAAACCAGTAAACTTGATGGCCACAATAATCAAGAGAGCCCCGATAATCCCTGAAATAATTCCAACTAAATAAAGAGGAGTTCCCTTTTGGTCATCACTGGAATCAGCACTAAATAAATTCACTTTTACCTTCCTCCGCTGAAATCTATCTTAAATGGTATTGAAAAAAAGGGTCATAGAAAGCATCGCCTTTCGATTGCCAAAGATGACCCTGATAAATATTTACTGAATTGATGGTATCATCGATATAAGATATAACGTGATCGGAACTAACCAGTTCCACCCCTTTGCAGTTGGTAAATATCAACTGAATAAACATGTTCTTCATATTCTACGGGATATGTGGAATGCCGGACCTGCCATCCGGACGAAGCCATTTGAACCATGAAATCTTTAGCATAATTTCGGCCCGGATCTGCCAGTAATACTGTTCCATCCGGTTTTAGCGTTTGGGTAAAGATATCCATCAGATTTTGGTGTAAAGTTTTTTCATAGAGAATATCCGCGCCAATAATCCATTCAAATCCGGTGATTTCCAGAGGGAAGTTCCGCCAATCCGCTAATAAAAGCTTGTCAGCAGAAACATGGTTTTTTAAACAATTGACCTCAGTGAACTTTAAAGCCTCTATTGAAAAGTCTGATTGAACCACCTGACCTCCTGCCATTTTAGCTGCAATACCCGATAAACCCACACCCGATCCCAGCTCTAATAAATCTTTCCCTCTTAATTCTTTCTCATGATCGAATATATACTGGGCCAATCCGATAGAGGCAGGCCACAATTCGGCCCAAAATGGGATTTCGTCGGCACTGACTGCGCGTTCCAGTAAGTCGTCAATATTGGAGACTTTAGTCAGGGAAATTTGCTGGCTATTTATTTTCAACTCCACTTGTTTCAACTGATAAGAACGTTTTAACTGCAATAAACCGTCTTCACCACTCCGAATAGGGCTTTTCGAGCTTGCTGCCTTTAATTCCGTCATTTTATCTCCATTATTCGTTGGCTAACCAAAGTCAAGGGATAATAACCTCGCTAGAGCACGAATTTGCAATTGAAAGCCATTTTTTGAAAGTAGTAGAACCGTACCTGTATGATTTTCCGGCTTAGATCCTAGATTATTTCTCCATTTTCATTATTTCTCCTTGTCTAATCCTTAATTTTGATTATTCAGCGGTTCCCAATAGGGAATAAGACACATACATTAATATAAATTCAGTCTTTAACCTGCATTGAAGCTCTACAGAATTAGAGTAAGTCAAATAAGGAGGCTAAAATGGGACATCATCATCGGGAGGATCCAATCTTTCCTTCACAACCCGGCGAACTTTCAGAAACAAAAAACAATCCGTTTCTTGCGGCAAGTGATATAACCTATCTTTCAATTATTTTGCCGTTACTCTCTGAACCCGGGAAACAACTGATCTCGTTTTTTATCAACTTTGGAAATAATAAACCCGCAAGTTCCAATTCGAATGATCCATTAAGTATTCTAAAGCAGCTGGCACCCAAAATTGAAAATAGTGGTCTGAGGGAAATTTTGCCTTCCATACTTACCATGCTATCCGGCCAAGATACCAAAGCCCCGTCAAATCCTTTATCATCAGTACCTCCAACCAGTGTGGCCAAAAAAGAGAAAGTGGATGAAGAAGAAGACGTAAAATAGAAAAAGTGGGGGCTCCCCACTTTTTTCCCTGGAATCGAATGCTTTCTTTTACTGTTCCATTTGTTTTGCCAAAAATCCGGCGGCAGTTTCAGCGATTTTTACTTCCATATCTCCCATTGTCACTGTAGGCTCCTTGCTGGATAAAATTACTGCGCCGATTGGATCGCCTTCAGAAATAATGGGTGCTATAACTTGAGAACTAAACTTACATTTTCCTTCTTCTTCTTTAACAGGGCAGGCATCGCAATACTTATGTTCCCCCGGCTTAGGCATTAGAATAACTTTTCGTTCTTCAATGGCCTTTTCCACTGCCTTAGAGATCGGTTTATCTAAAAACTCTTTTTTGGGTGCTCCCGATACTGCAATTACCATATCTCTATCGGCTATACAAGCTATATGTCCGGTCGACTCGTAAAGGGAGTCAGCATATTCCTTGGCGAAATCTCCTAACTCACCGATCGGGGAGTATTTTTTGAGGATAACTTCCCCCTCCCGATCAACAAAAATCTCTAACGGGTCGCCCTCTCGAATCCGCAGCGTTCTACGGATTTCTTTGGGGATGACCACCCGGCCAAGATCATCGATCCGCCGAACAATTCCGGTCGCCTTCATCCCCCATTCCCTCCTTTTTTTTCGAACTTTTTCATTTTTACTTACCTGGTGTCAGAGGTCCTGCCACCCGTGTAATTTAGTGTAGACCTGGTAAAAACCCACTTCTACCTTTATTGATAGTATATAGCTGAGTCACTTTTTTTATTCATTTTTCCACTTTAATTCAGTTCGATATCTCTCTTGAATCCTTAATGAACGGTTGGGGATAAATATCCCAAGATAGAAGTGTTGATATTAAAATGTCCCTTTATCAAATTTTCCATTCCATCTCCATTCATAAAAAGCAATCAATTCAATCCCTAATCTTTAAAATTTTGGAAGAATGAAAAAGGGTTTTGCCTACCTCTAGCCAATAAATAACAAGATCTTCCTGTCGATGACCCACTCTATTGAGGTGAAATTTTTGAAGAACTGGCCTCTCAAAATATTACTAGCATTCAGTTTGTTAATCCTCTTTGCTTTTTCTACAAAGACCTTCGATCCGTTCGGGATTCCGAAAATAGCCTTATTTTATTTCGCTGCGGCCTTCATTCTTTGTGGAGTCCTCATCCATTACCGTTCACTGGCCTCTTTACCGAAAAACATTATCGCTGCGATAGGTTTCTTTATTGTCATCCAAGTCTGGCAGACAGTCCGCTTGAATGATACTCCAGCCGGCTTAATTGGCGCCTATGGCCAATCGGAGTCTCTTTTCATACAAATCGGCTTTATCATTTTCTTTCTTGCCAGTTATCTTTTCATCCGGGATGACCAGGGCCGTTCCTTATTCCGGGGTACAATTTTGGTATCGGTCTTTTTTTTGAGCCTATACGGGGTATTTCAGTATTTATTCGGAGATCCCGTGAGTTTAGAAATCGGTCAAACGGACTTGAGCCGCGTCAAAAGTCTACTGGGTGATCCGAACGCCTTAGGTGCTTTTTTGGTTCTCTCCATTCCAATTGTATTGTATGAATTCAAAAGGTTTTATCCCAAACCGGGTAGCTTTCTCATGGGTGGCTGCTTATATGTGGCGGTTATGGCCTTATTCTTAAGCTTTTCCCGTTCAGCGTGGCTTGGATTTTTATTTGGACTTTTTCCATTATGCTATCAAGCTTACTTGCGTTTTCTCAAAAAGGCGGTATCGAAAAAAGACTGTCAATTTGCACTCTTGGTGTTTGCTATCATTATCCTTGGCTTTTTTACCAGTAAAATCTGTACCGGATTCCAGCCCCAATATTGTAAAGATTATAATATCGACTCCAGGGTATCCTCTATCACTCAAGGCAATGACAGTGGGCGGGCCTTAATATGGTCAACGGCATGGAAAAGCTTTAAGGAAGCTCCTTTGCTCGGTTATGGCATCGGTTCATTCCAAGTTAATTTTCACCGTTTCCAAAGCATCGAAGCACTAAAATTCTGGGGGCCCGAACGGGATTTACGCCAAGTCCATAATGAAACTCTCCATTACCTTGCAACCCAGGGTATTGTTGGTTTATGTTCCTATGTAGGGTTATTGGTGGTATTATTAATCGGAGCCAATTTACTAGGACTTTTTCGCGAAGGAATCTCTTTTGAGAAAACTGTTCTTTGGTCGGCAATCTTCGGTTATTTATGTTATATTCAACTCAATTACTCACAGATTCATTATTCATTTCTTTTTTGGATTGATTTGGGAATATTGCTCGGTATGATCAAGCCGCCACCAGAGTCGAACTCTATTCATTCAAAGAATCTGCCGTTGGTTGTTGCTGGAGGAATCATCGTTGCAGTGTCGGGAGTTTTATCCTTTAATATTCTTCAAGCCGATATCCAATATTCCAAAGCTTTTCATGATACCCGTTACCATCATTATCAACGGGCTTTTTCCAATTACCGGTCTGCTGTTTCACTTACCCCTTGGAATTACCATTATCGTTACCGGTATGGCTTAAGTCTTCTACGGGCAGCTATCTGGGAAAGTGAAAAACGGCAACAACAAAGTTTGGCTTTCCAGTATTTGACCCAGGCCAGGACTTTTCTGTCGGATTTAGTAAGAAGAGACCCAGACCGCTATGAAGGCCTATTTCTGATAGGTCAAGTTGAAGCCCGGCTAGGGAATTTTACCAAGGCTGTTTACTATTACCGGCAGGCTTTGCATTTGTTTCCCCTCAATTATAAAATCGATTATTCATTGGCCAAAGCCTTATGGTCGCTTGATAAAAGAAAAGAATCGGCGAAAATTTTCCAAACCGGTTTCAAGCTTAACCCGGAATATATGAAGTCAATGTTGGCAAAAGATCATCCTACCTTCCCCTTAAAATTCTAAAGAAGGAAATTTTATAAAAAGGCCCCGTCGTTCACGGGGTCTTTTCTTATCCGGTTTCATCATTATTTTAATAACTCCAATGAGTGGATAACCATCTTTAAGAGCTCAGATTCGGGTAAATTCATCTTCCATCGGAAAACCGGGGGCCTCCCCACTTGATATCTAAAATAACTCCGATATTTTTGTAAAATCTGCAGTACTTTTTCATAATCAACAGCGAGTCCCATGTGTAATTTACCGATTAACTCCGTGCGCTCCTTGGTAATGGAAGCAAATCCTATTTCCTTAGCCAAAGCCTTAACACGCGAAATATCAATCAGGTTTGCAACCGGAGCCAAAGGATTGCCGAATCGATCGATGATTTCATCATTCACCAGTTCTACCGATTCCAACGTATTAGCTGCTGCGATTTTCTTATAAATATCAACCTTTTGTTTGGTATCCGGAATATACTGTACCGGAATGTAGGCATCCACGGGTATCTCAATCACCGGCTCCGGGAGTTCCGGAGGTATTTCCCCCTTCTTTTCACGGATAGCCTCATCCAGTAAACGGCAATACAATTCAAAACCGACCGCGGCGATTTGGCCGTGTTGCTCAGGTCCTAATAAATTACCGGCTCCCCGAATTTCCAGATCCCGCATGGCAATTTTAAATCCCGATCCAAGCTCCGTAAATTCCCGAATTGCCCCCAACCGTTTTTCGGCCGTCTCTGTTAAGGCTTTATCCTTGCGGTAGCAAAAGTAAGCATGAGCGATACGGTTGCTTCTTCCAACCCGCCCTCTAAGCTGGTATAACTGGGATAATCCGAAACGTTCGGCATCATAGACAATTAAAGTATTAACATTCGGAATATCCAGGCCGGTCTCGATAATCGTCGTACAAACCAAAATATCGGCTTGATTATCGTAAAAGTCAAGCATCACCCGTTCCAGTTGATCTTCGTCCATTTGCCCGTGAGCAATGATGATCCGGGCCTTAGGAAGTAAATTTTGTAAATAGGAAGCCATTTTATCGATGGTTTCCACCCGGTTATATACAAAATACACCTGCCCCTGCCGATCCATCTCTCGCTGAATCGCCTCCCGGATCACTTCTTCGTTGTATTCCTGTACATGGGTGCGAATTGGATAGCGTCCTTGAGGCGCAGTTTCAATGAGACTAATATCACGAATCCCTGCCAGAGACATATGTAGGGTTCGTGGAATCGGCGTAGCCGTCAGCGTTAAAACATCTACGTTTTTCCGCAATTCCTTTAACCTTTCCTTATGAGCCACTCCAAAACGTTGTTCTTCATCGACAATTAATAATCCCAAGTTTTTAAAATGAATATCGCTAGAAATTAAGCGATGGGTACCGATGACCAAATCAACTTCCCCGGTAAGCAGGCCGTCTATGACGGCAGCTTGTTCCCTGATCGTTTGAAATCTGCTGATTACTTTGATATTAACCGGAAATCCCGCGAAACGTTCCCGAAAGGTTAAAAAATGCTGTTGAGCTAAAATCGTCGTCGGAACTAAGACTCCAACCTGTTTACCGTCCATAACTGCTTTAAAAGCAGCACGCATGGCAACCTCGGTTTTGCCATAACCGACATCTCCGCAAAGCAAACGGTCCATTGGCTTTGGCCGCTCCATATCGGCCTTTATTTCATTCACAGCCCTTAGCTGGTCCGGAGTCTCCTCATAGAAAAAGGTCTCTTCAAATTCGTGTTGCCAAACAGTATCCGGAGCAAAAGCAATCCCGGGAGCGACCTCGCGTTGGGCATAAAGTTGCAGCAAACCGTCGGCCATATCCCGCAGGGATTCTTTAACCTTGGTTTTGACCTTTTGCCAATCGTTTCCTCCCAATTTGTTTACTTTTGGGGGTGAGTCTTCCACTCCGATGAACTTTTGAATCAAATTCACTTGGTCCGTCGGCACGAATAAACGATCTTCCCCCGCATATTCCACCCGGAGATAATCCCGGTGGCCGCCGGCTATTTCCAAAGTCTCGATGCCCATGTAACGGCCGATTCCGTGGTTGATATGAACCACATAATCGCCAACCTTCAGGTCGGTAAAGGAGCTGATTTTGCTGCCTTCTTGCTGGAAACGGGCTTGAACTTTTTTCTTCTGTTTACCGTAAATTTCCGCTTCGGTAAGGATTACTAATTTCCCCGGCATCCATTCCAGACCCGATTCCAAGTCCATAATTTGGATCCGGACAGTTCCCGCACTTAGAGGTGCTTTGTTTCCTTCCTCAGCGACAACCGATGTAATCCCTTCCTCCCGAAGGACTTCTCTCAAGCGGCGGGCTTTTTCCTTCCCTGAAACTGCCAGAATTATGGTTCGGTGATCTTTAAGCCACAGGGATAACTCCGTGGAAAACATTTCAAATTTTCCTTGAAACGTCGGCGGTGTTTTTAAAGGCAAAGTCAACGTATGGGCGGCCGGCAGTCCCTTCGGTGTCTTAGCGAGCAGGGACAGGGACCATGGTTTTTTCAACCACAAGGCGCTTTCCAGTTCGTCGATGGGAATAAGCATTTCTTGTTCTTTCGGCAAAACCACCCCTTTTTCCAGGAAATTACCTAGAATACCTGCAGTTTCTTCCATTAAGGAGTGATAAGTATCTCTCCCCCGAACCGGTTCATCTAAAATAACCCTGGCATCTTTAAGGTAATCTAAAAGCGACACCAGATTCGGCTCGATCCACGGTAAGAATTGATCGGAGCCCGGAACCTGATGCCCGGCAGCTAACCTTTCCAAGGCCTCATTTATCCTATCCCGTAAAGCTTCCGCCTCATTAACCCGCCCTATATCTTCCAGCTTTCCAACTTGTTTTTCCAAATCAGCCAAGATTTTGGGGCGTGATTCTTCAAATGCCTCTTTGGGCCACAAACCCTCCCGCGCAGGCAAAATCAAAATTTCTTTTAAATTCTGGGTCGAAATTTGGTCTTCAACCGTAAACTCGCGAATCGAATCAATTTCGTCCCCGAAAAACTCAACTCGAATCGGCTGGTCTTGATTGAGCGGAAAAATATCAACTAAGTCTCCTCTTTGGCTAAACTGACCAATCGATTGGACAAGGTCGACTCTTTCATAACCCATTCGGGTTAAGCGGGATAACAAAGTATCAAGACCGTATTCCATTCCAATCTTGATGGGCAACGTAAATTCCAGAAACCTTTTTGGAGGAATTAGCCGACGTTGCAGCGCTTCCCAAGCCGTAACCACAATCAGCCGCTTTGAATTAAAAATCCGCCCCAGTGTCTCAACCCGTTGGGCTGTGACCTCGGGCTCATAGGCTTCTTCGTGAGGCAAAAGTTGGTTCTCAGGAAAATAAGCGACTTGATCACCGCCCATGAAAGCTTCGAGATCAGCTGCAATTCGCGCCGCCTGGCTGTTGCTATAGCTGATGATCAAGTATTTGCCGCTTTCCTCGCCAATAAAACCGGCCAATGTCAGAGTTTTTTGCGTACCGCTAAGCCCGGTCAACAAATCTTGATCGCCACGAAGAAAATGGTCTTTAATTTCCTTAAATTCCATATGCGATGATAATTCTTGGAGTATTTCTTTCATCGGTCCTCCTGATGCAACGCCTAAGAGGACCCATCGAGGTGGGCCCTATGGTTAACCCTATTTATAGTATTCAGGAATGAAATTAATCTGTACTGCTATTGCAATCATTTTTGAAATGTAAAATTAAGCTGTTCCATATGAAATGACTGATGATTGCTAAAATTAGACTTATCCAAACCGGTAAATTGAAAAGATAAAATATGCTAAAAAAAGTATGAGGTAAAATACCAGCTAGGATTAGCACCAGATCCAATTGATGCTTGAAATGAATTGATTCATATAACCCCTCGCCGATGCCGAAAAGAACAAATAACAAGGGGGGCGAAAGTGAACCCCAATATGAAACAAAACACTTAAAAACTTCTTCCCCAATAGGCACCAGCACAGTAACTCTCTGTCTCTGGTGAATTCCCACCATCGGGCCAAAAAAATATAAAATTCGGTCCCAAAACCAAGCCAGACCCAGAGTGAGCCCTGCGGCCAAAATCAGTTTCATCAGCCAATATCTTGACCCTAATCCAAGGTAATTATTCGGTCCTGTTAAAATGATTCATTACATAATCGGGACCGTCGGTTACAAAATATGTACTGGCAATTGCCGCCCGTTCGATACTATCAAAAAAAATCTTCTTTTCTGATCCACTAAAAGAGGACAGAACATAATCCACTACCGCCTGTCCGTTTTGAGGCCTCCCGATCCCCACTCTTAACCGGGGAATTTCCTGCGTCCCCAACATCTGAATGATCGAGGTAAGGCCTTTGTGTCCACCCGGACTGCCTGAAAGGCGAAAACGGATGGTTCCCAGAGGCAGGTCCAAATCGTCATAAATCACCAAAAGTCGTTCGACTGAAATTTTATAGTAGGACATAACACCTAAGACCGCTTGACCACTTAGGTTCATAAAGGTTTGTGGCTGCACCAGCATCGTGTCCTCAGCGCCAATCAGCGCTTTTCCATAAAGGCTATGAAAACCGCTCTTATTAAGATTTTTCCCGGTCTTTTGCGCCAAATGCTCAATCACCAAAAACCCGGCATTATGCCGGGTTTCTTGATATTGAGGGCCAGGATTGCCTAACCCCGCTATACAGAACAAAATTCACACCCCCATCGGGGAACTCAATACTTGACACAGCCATCTTTTGACAAATTTATCGTCTGTTGAAATTTCGTTAAAAATTTATCCTTTTTTGGCTTCTGCGGCAGGGGCTGCTGCTTCTGCAGCGGCCGGAGCTTCAGCGGCCGCGGTCGGTGCAATTGCCATTACAATGGCTTCCTCCGGAGCATTCAATACTTTAACGCCTTCCGGCAATTCCAAATCTTTAACATGAATACCGGAACCCATAGCTAAGGATTTAACATCCACATAGATTCGGTCTGGAATATTCGCCGGTAAACAGCTTACTTCCAAATCATGCAATACGATTTCCAGCACGGCACCGTCATGAGCCCGTTTATCCTCATTTTTCAAATGAACCGGACTTTTAACGGTTACCATATGGTCCATAGCAACCCGCAGAAAGTCCACATGAATAACATTTCCCTTCACAGGATGCTTTTGAAAATCCTTGACCAGTACATGTTGTTCCTCTTCTTTTTTTCCCTTCTGAATCTTAAGGTTAAGCAACTTGGTCGTTCCGCCCTTAAGAAAAACCATTTGTAATTGATGGGCATCCAGGATTAAATGCTCGTTCTCCTTACCCTCACCATACAAAACAGCAGGTACTTGACCTTTTTGGCGGAGCTGACCCGCTTTTTGTTTACCGAGCTCTTCCCGGACGGAAGCAGCCAACGAATATTCCATAACGAATTCCTCCTCAATCCCTATCAAAATAATTTATTGTAAGTCAATCAAAATCATGTTAAACAAAATCTCATAAAACAAAACCTTGTTAAAATATCGCTCACATTATAACATTCCCATTCAATATTGTAAACCTCGAATTAGCCACTATGCCCAACTTTTTTGAAATTCATTGGCTTTTTTTACTTCGGGGTGAACGCCACTCCTTCAAGTTTTCCTGTCTACTTCTGGCTATGGCTAAAGCCTTAGCCGGCACTTCTTTGGTAATGGTGGAGCCGGCTCCGACCGTAGCTCCTTCTCCAACTACCACCGGAGCAACCAAATTGGTGTTACTTCCGATAAAGACATCATCATGAATTACAGTTTGGTGTTTATCGATCCCATCATAATTGCAGGTAATCGTGCCGCATCCGATGTTAACCCCGGCGCCAACCTGCGAATCACCAATATAGGAGAGATGAGGAACCTTAGTTCTGTTTCCGATCTGCGAGTTCTTGATTTCTACAAAATCGCCGATTTTAACATTTTCAGCGGTGACCGTCCCAGGACGGGTATAGGCAAAGGGGCCGACATTATTTCCCGGTCCAAGATGAGTTTCAATGACTTGACTAAATTGTACGGAAGTTTGTTCGCCGATCATGGAATCTACCACCCGGGTATGGGGCCCAATTGTGCATCCTTCTCCAATAATGGTTTTGCCCATTAAAAATGTTCCGGGAAGAATTATAGTGTCCCGCCCGATTTGAACTTCCGGTCCGATATATGTAAATAAAGGGTCCTCAATGGTTACCCCTTGACTCATCCATTGATGATTAATCGCCTGTTTTAAGAAATTTTCGGTACTCGCCAGCTGAATGCGATCATTGGGTCCCATAACTTCCTCTGCCGCATCCGTAACCCATCCGGTAACTTTTAAACCTTTTTCCACGAATACTTTAATGACATCCGTTAAGTAATACTCACCTTGAGCATTTCTGGGAGTAATTTCAGATAAGGCTTCAAGTAAATGAGGAATATCGAAACAGTAAACACCCGTATTCACTTCTTTGATTTCTTTTTGAGCGGGACTGGTATCTTTATCTTCAACAATTGCAGTAATATTTCCGTCTCCACCCCGAATAATCCGCCCGAAGCCGGATGCATTTTTGACCTCAGTAGTCAAAACCGCGGCTACAGCCTGCTGTGCACGTTTGGCTTCCACTAAATCTTTGATGGTTTCAGCCCTTAAAAGTGGTGTGTCTCCATATAATATCAGTAAATCCCCGGTTAATGTCGAAAGGATATCTCGGGCCATCATTACAGCATGTCCGGTTCCTTTTTGCTCTTTCTGCCAGACATATTCAAGTTTTGGACCTATCGTGTCGATAACCTGCTGCCCTTCAAAACCAACCACTACAATTGTTCTTGAGGAACCAACCTTGTTTGCCGCATCGACAATATATTGCAGCATCGGGCGTCCCAATAAAGGATGTAATACCTTGGGAAGCTTGGATTTCATCCGGGTTCCCTGCCCAGCTGCTAAAATAATTGAAGTTAAAGCGGCCACAACAATCACTCCTCGTCAAATACCTAAAATAAACCCGCAATCTAAACAAGTGATATGAAAGCTAAAAAAAGAACTCGGATGAGTTCTTAAGTTTACATTGAATTTATTGGCTGGGGCGGCTGGACTCGAACCAACGAATGCGGGAGTCAAAGTCCCGTGCCTTACCAACTTGGCTACGCCCCAACGAATGCAGAATTTAGTATACCAGTGATTTAACCAAAAGTCAAGCAAATCCTTTATAAAATCACTGATCAAACTTTGTCTTGAATTCAAAATCATGCACCCAATTCCATAGATTCCCACTGGGTGTCCTCCGCATAACGAAAATCAACCCCATCTTTTTTCCACTCATTTTGATCATTCTGCCCGAAACCTTGGAATAGACAAAAAAAGAACTTGCATTTTAAGCAAATTCTATCATCAAAGCAAAATTTATTTATGAATCCAAAATCATTATTTATCGGCGACCTCATACTCTTTTAAGATAGCGCCTTGAATTAGTTCCCGTGCTTCAGATGTGATAGGATGAGCTATATCTCTGAATTCACCCTCCGGAGTCTTACGACTTGGCATCGCCACAAAAAGACCATTCTGTCCTTCGATGACACGAATGTCCCTCACTACAAAAGCATCATCGATAGTAATTGAGGCGATTGCCTTCATTTTGCCATCTGAATTTACTTTTTTCAGCCGTACGTCAGTGATGTTCATAAAAACCCACTCACCTTTCTATATCTTCTGTCATAGCAGTATAAAATAATTTCCATAAGTTTTTAGAAATTCCTTCCGTTGGGAAGAAATTTTTTACTTTTTTTTCTATCACGGCCAATTCTTACAAATATTTTGGTAGCTCAAAATTTACATTTTTCCACGTATTCCCAGTTTTTATCCAGGAAAAGCTCCTTAAAGCTCTCTTAAAATTTGAATTTTAAGCAGATATCTTTTTTTCGTTTTAAAATTGGAAAATGGAAAAAGGGGTGTTAGCGTTAAGCCCACCCCTTTGCTACCTTATATATAATTTCTACCCATGTTTATAAAGATAACTCAACCACCACTGACTGAATCCCCTGTAGTTAAACCAATCAGCTTGGTTCCGCATCAAGCCGCCTATTTATTCTCCAGCAGAGACGCCAGCACTTTTTAATGCTGCTGGCGCTGAGTGCGTGATGCGCTTTGCAAGATCTTTTGGTAATTGTTGATTGATTATCGGTTGTCAACTCCGTAAAGGTCTTTTAGCCGCCTCTGCGCGAGATAAACCCTTCAACTCTCTAATTTGGATAACACTTCCCGGGCTAATTTAAGATCGCTGGGCTTATCGACATCGATACCGACTTCCGGATAGGGTGAAACAATCCCCACTGCTGAGAAATGGAATATTTCCGCCACCCGTTGCTCTATCTCGTGAATCGCCAGCCTTCCGAAGACAAGTTTCAACAAGCATTTCCATCCCAGCAATAAGCAAAGCTGAAGGGGCTTCTTTCTCATCGCCGAGGCTTTCTTGAACATTCCGAAGTTGTCCCGGATAACTTTCGGCGAGATCAAAGCTAAATTACCGCCGGTATAGACCCCCTCCCGCAACTTAACATAAGTGCGTTGAACTCCGGGATATTTCTTTTCGTTATCATCTTTCGACACAAAAGAATAATAAACGTCGGCTTTACGGCTTTGGCATCTTTCCAGAAAATCCTCCAAAGCTTCTTTGGTAATTAAGGGAATATCCGAAGTAACCAATAATAACGGTTCCTCGGATTCTAGGGCATTTAAGCCGTTCATCAAGCTCTCCTCCCAGGTATTTCCCCGCTCAACCATAGTACAGTTTTCATCCCACATATCGGAAGAAATCAAAGCCCGGGGCCCAACGATAATGATGCGCTGAACTGAAGAGATACTGCGTAATGCCTGCAATACATAATCCAGCATTGGACGGCCGGCAATTTTAATTTCCGCTTCATAATGTTCTTGGCTCACTTTCCGCAATGCTCCAGAATTAACAGCCCCTGCCAATATAATTGCATTCATTTAATTAATTCCCTCCCAGCTTGGTATCATGCTGAATCATGCTCATCATTACGTTCTCGGCATTTTCAATATGTTCCTGCGCCAGTCTCCGGGCAAGTTCACCATCCCGCGAAGCTATTGCTTCAACTATCTTACGATGCTCCTCCAATGCAATTTTCATACGCCCCGGAAAAGAAAGTGAGGTGGTTCGAAATCTTTGAATCTGTTCCCGCAAATTGCTGATGATTTGTGATAGACGCGCATTGCGGCTGGCTTTATATATTAGCGTATGAAAATCGGTATCGGTTTCAACCACCTTTGGTAAATCACCGCTCTCAATTTCTTCAGAGATTTTAACCAAATACCGTTCCATGGATTCGAGTTCCTCATCGGTAACCCGCTCGGAAGCCAATTCGGCGGCAAGCCCTTCCAAAGCTCCCCTTATTTCAAAGACATCGACAATATCTTTTATCGACATCCCGGCGACATAAGCCCCTTTCCGGGGAATCATGACCACCAATCCCTCCAGTTCAAGCTTACGAATGGCCTCACGGACCGGAGTGCGGCTGACACCCATCTCTTCCGCCAGTTGAATCTCCATCAAACGCTCACTTGGGGGTAAAGTCCCACTGATAATAGCCTCGCGCAATGATTCAAAAACCAATTCACGTAAGGGTTTATAATTGTCCAATCGGATTGGAACCAATGGTTGTCTATCCATTTTAACTCCTCGCTTTTTAAAATCTTTTCATATTTTCAATGTGATTTTTGAATGTTCCTTTTTTCAACGACCGAATTTGAAATTTATCGCTATAAAGGTTAAAAATAACTGTTTTTATTCTCTCTCATTATTTATTCCAACCTTAGGAATTCGGACTCAGCTTCCAGCCAAAAAATGCGTATGGCAACGGAACCATTCCTTTGGAATGGCCGCGAAAATCGGATCAATGACTTCAGGGGAAGGATTTAAAGCATAAACCGAAGGACCGCTCCCGGACATTAAATTGGCAGTAAGGCCATATTGATGAAACACCTTTTTTACCTGCCCGACCCCAGGGAAATCTTCAAGGACCAATTCCTCAAAAACATTCCCCCAAGAATTTGTCAATAACTCGAAATCTCCTGTTTCCATTGCCTGAATTACCTCATCAACCTGCGGGCGTTTTACAATTCTTTCCCTGCTATAACGACCATAAGCCTTAGCGGTAGATATCGGTGTATTTGGAGTAATCAATAACAAATCGCACTGCATTGTGGAATGAATTTTCGTCAAACGCTCGCCGATTCCGCCTGCCCTGAATGAACCCCGGCGAATGCAAAATGAAACATCCGCTCCCAATCCGGCTCCTAAAGAAACAAGCTCATCTGTAGAGAGTCCCAAGCTCCAGAATTCATTGAGAGCCAACAGTACTTCCGCGGCATCAGTGCTGCCTCCGGCCAGACCAGCTTCAATGGGAATATTTTTGGCGATATGTATCTTGACGCCGTGCCCGATCCCTAATTCCCGTTGTAGAAGTTCCGCCGCCCTCCATGCCAGATTGCGATTATCTGTGGGCAAACGGCTATCACTGCATGTCAATTCCAAGCCGGAGCTCGATTCAAAGGTTATCTGGTCTGCAAGGGCAATACTTTGCATCACCGTATCGATTTCATGATAACCATCAGGCCGTTTAAATAAAATATCAAGGGCGAGATTGATTTTTGCCGGAGCAAATCGAGTAAGCATAGTCCATCCAGTCTGTTTTTATAGAATTTAATTATATATTTGCCAAAATTACGTCAATTCCTGCCTTGATTTATCGGATATAAAAATACACCGGTTACCCAGTGTATTCACGAAACAATCAACATAAAAATAAATTTAGTGGAAATCAACTATTGATAAGCTTTATCGAATAATTATGGCCGCACACCATGCTTTGACCTAATTTTCCCAAACGTACCCGATCAGCCGACTCCTACCAGGCAACCCCACGGCACACAAAGAGTCTTACTTACCGTTGCTTCCTTCCGGACCTGGCGGGGTTTATAAGTCTTTGTTGCGCGAGACCCAATCCTCAACGTCACTTAATCAGGCCGGACTTACGAAAATCGGCCGAATCACGGAATTCAATCCTGCTATAGCGGGTTGCAGGCTACAGGGCACCGCTACCTCCCCATCTAGCACGACCATAAACTTTGAACCAAAGAGTATTACTATTATATCATATTCAAGCGGGCAATCAACTGTTAAATTTTTCAAAAATCTCCTGAATGAGTTCGGAAAATCCTTCGCCATAAAGCGCTTTAGCGGTCTTATCCGCTTTTAATTTCAGGGCTTCTGCCGCATTACCGACGGCTAAATTAAAAGCTCCAATCTCAAATAAAGACAAATCGTTATAAGAATCTCCCGAGACGACGACTTCATAGGGGTAAATACCTAATTCCGTGATGACTTTCAAAAGAGTGCCCCCCTTGGAAACTTGTTTGTCAACCAAATGGAGCATGACATTGGTTACCAAAATCGAAACCGGAAGTTTTTGCTCCCCTATGACAGCTGAAATTTCTTCCGGATCCGCGCTCAACCGGATGCTAATATCCACCTGGCGGTAAACGTTATCCTCATCCAATTCAACTGAGATTCCTTTCCCTCTGAGCAAGGTTAACGCTTCCTTAGCCAGCTTGGGATCGCCCAGCAGCTTGGTTTGTCCGTTAATTTTAACCACGGCGCCGTTTTCGGCAATTAAGGGCCCGCTGGTACCCAGAAATAACGAGAGGCTTTCCAAAAACGGCAAGGGCCTCCCGGATACCAAAATAACCTTTACCCCTTTTTCCTCCAACTTCCGGATCCATTCCACCGCCTTGAGATGAATGCGGCCTTTTTCGTCCGTGATTGTCCCATCGATATCAGTTGCCAATATTTTGTAGCTCATGAAGTCGTCCTTTCAAATCGGTTCTTCCATCTGGAAAATACTTTCAGCCTAAATGCTTCTACCCTTTCCCTAAAACGCTAAGCGTTTTTTAAGAAATTGTTCCACAATTCCACGTAAGGGGAATTCCTTGGAATTACAGGCTTAACGGCTGTAGCTGCCAACGCAGGCCCATAATTAACCCAAAAGTCGGGCGAATACCCTTTAAGGGCTAGGTTCGCATTTAGGCTCATTTTCATCCTTTCGATCGCCCCAGCAAATGCTAGGGTGGATTTAAAAAATACTTCCATGCCTAAAAGATCAATTCTCCCGCCAAGGCGTCGGGGCTGTCCCAAAAGTAAATTTTTACGATAAAGAAATACAACATATTGAAGTCGACATATTCGATGAAGCTATATATTGTATTTCTTATTGATTTTGAATTGCTTTTTAGACAGCCTCGCAGGTGCAGAGAAAAGACGAAAAACATTGTTGGTAAAACCTCTGCGCCCCTACGCGAGAAAAAACACTTTATTTTCATCCTTTTTTTGATTGCCGTAGCCGGGAAGCTTGGCTACTGGCGGTTTCCCGTTTCCACAGCCTGACGAAAACAGGAAAAATAGTCCGCAAAGGTTTTTCCAGTACAACTTGGATTTTTGATTTGAATTCCCGGCACCCGCAGTCCAATCAATGAAAAAGCCATGGCCATCCGGTGGTCATGATATGTTTCAATGGCGGCGGCCTTGGGCTCTCCCGGATATATCTTGATACCGGTCGGGGTCTCTTCGCCGGTTATTCCTAAGCGGGCTAATTCGTTGATAATGGCGGCGATGCGGTTGGATTCATGGTACTTGATAAGAGAAACGTTACGGATAAGAGTCGGTGATGTTGCAAATGGAGCCAGAGCCGCCAGGGTCATGGTTTGATCCGGCATCCCTCCCATATCAACGTCGATTCCGGGAAAAACTCCGCCCGGAGGCCCTTCCAAGCGTATCCCATCTTCTTGCTCCCGGATTTGACCCCCCAATTTCTTTAGAACCTCCAAGAAACCAATATCCCCTTGCAAAGAGTCCAGCCGCACTCCTTTGAGCAAAACCGAGCCGCCGGTCAAAACGGCCATAGCCCAAAAATAGCTGGCATTGGAAACATCGGGTTCAATCGTATAATCCATCCCCTGATACCGTTGACCGTGAGGGATTTCAAATCTCTGAAAATTTTCATTGTTTACTTGCACCCCGAAATCTCTCATCATCCGGAGGGTCATTTCAATATAAGGTTTAGCCGCCAGAGTACCGCTGAGTTCGATCTCCAAATCCCGGACGCCATAGCATCCCACCAACAATAGGGCGCTTAAAAACTGGCTGCTCTGGCTGGCATCCATTACAACGCGTCCGCCCTGAAAGCCGTTGCTGTGTTCGATATAGGGCAAAAAATCCACTTTCTGGAGGAATTCAAACCCCACTCCCAAACTCCTTAAAGGATCCAATAAAGGCTTCATGGGCCGGGCCATCATTTGGGATGAAGCTTGAACCCCATAGCGTCCCCGGGATATGGCCAACATTGCCGTGATAAATCGGGCGGCCGTTCCGGCACTGCCGACATTGATCTCTCCCTCTCCAAAGGGGATCATGCCTGCCTGTCCATTCACCTGAACCGTATAATCCTTGGCGGAGATTTCGATTTGAAAGCCCAGTTTTTTCAAGCAATCCATGAAAGAAATACTATCATCGCTGAACAACACATTTTTCAAGACGGTGCGCCCCTCCGCCAGGGCGGCGATTAATAGGGCCCGGTTGGTAATACTTTTTGAACCAGGTACTGATGCAGTAAAATGTAATGGACCTTTGGGTGTAGGAACTTCAAAAACTTCTTGTTCGCTATCGCGATCCCGATCGCGCCCTCTATCCCCATCACTCATAAGAAACAACCTTTCTTCTCAAAACTGCCTGCTATTTGGAAGCGATATTTGAAAACAATTATTCCATCCAGCGCCGGATTTTCCTGCAATCCCCGGAATATATTTTTAGGAAAGAACTTGGAAGGGAAATTTTTTTAAAAATTTCTCAAGAAAAAGTATGATTTACCGATACATAATATGTTATATTATTCGAGGGGTGAAACTGTAATGGATCAAGTACGTCGTCCTAACAAGGCCCTGCGCCAGAGGGGAGACAAATTCGGCAACAAATACACCATCGGCAATTCCTGCCTCTATCAATATAAGGACCTTGACGGCAAAACCGTTCAAATTAGCCGGCCTGCCTTTATTAAGATTGAAGATCGGGAATAGGAACCCCGAGCCCAGCAGTGGAGCCGGATATTTGTACCGGCTCTAAAAAAGGGTTATCCCGAATCGACGTCGCAATATCCGCCCTGATATAATCAATCATTGATAAAATTCAACATTTCTTGATGAATTAACCCGTTGGTTGCCAATACGCTGCCGGGCGCGAGGACTCCTAGAGGTTGCCCGTCCCAACAGGTACTCCGTCCTCCCGCTTCTGCCAGAATAACCATTCCTGCCGCATAATCCCAGGGTTGGAGACTGTACTCATAAAAAGCGTCGACCCGGCCGCAGGCAACGTAGGCCATATCCAAAGCCGCAGCTCCTGAACGCCGGATCTCCAAACACCTCCGGAAGATATTTTCAGTTATCCGAAAGGTTTTACCGGCATGCTCCCTTTGATACGGGGTGGTGCCGAAAGCAATCAAGCAATTCTGAATATCCCGGTTCTCACTGACCCTAATATTTTGATGATTGAGGAACGCTCCCCCACCCGTCACCGCAGTGAACGTCTCATCGAGAAAGGGGTTATAGACAACCCCCAAAACCGGCTTTTGGCGGTCGAAGAAGGCCAACGATACGGCGGAATGACGGTAAGTGCGCATCAAATTAGTGGTTCCGTCCACCGGATCAAGAATCCAGGTGGGCTTTTCAAGGCTATAACGGTTATCCGCCGATTCCTCGGTGATAATATTACTCTCCGGCGCGATCTCCTGCAATTTGGCAATCAGAAAACTTTGCACCTTCAAATCAACCTGGGTAACGTAATTGGCCGCTCCCTTTTGGATAATGTCTTCTTTCACAATCTCCGATTCTAAAATGATTTTACCGGCCTGTTTCACCGCTGCGACCGACTTTTCCAGCAAAGATTCCATGGATGCACCTTACTTTAATAAAAATAATCCAACCATAACCTTTTTCATTATATACCCGGCTTACCATGGATTCAATCCAAGTTTTCCCTTTGGTTCCGATCGGGGTAAAGAGGCCGGCATTTAAAAGAGCATTTGAAACCCGATGTCAATCCCGTATTGTTGGGTCGTACTGTCCTGTACTTGAAACTCAACCGTTGACCCTCCTTGAATAGCGGAACCGACCTCGCTTTCCCCGATGGCGGAATATTCACACCAGGGGGTTAAGGCCACTCCCCACCTGGGGCTGATCTGGTAAGTGAAAGGGAAATTGATCCGATAACCGGGTTTGTTGCCCAGATCGACTTCGATCGGGTCATACCCACTGTCCCTCTTTCTCGCTTTCCCGCCCCCCATAAATTGGACCGTGAGCTCCATGGCCGCCCGCAAGTTCTCCCCGAGGCTTTGTTCGAACCGCAGTCCAAAAGGGATATAAAGCCAGCCATATTCTTCTTTTTGAGATGCGGAAAGTTCTCTGGCCCAGTAGTGGGCGCCGATTCCCAGATAGATATAGATGTCTTCAAAACCGGAAAGGGGATTGGCATAGATAAACTCTACGTTGTAAATCCGGTTATCTTCCAGCGAATCCATGATGGCCATATCCTGGTTGGTTTTAAGATGGCGGGTGTCGTGGTGGGTTTGATCATAGGTAATCCGCCAATAGCTCCCACCATCAAGATTTTGGTTTTTATAGGAGAAGTGAATTCCATCCAACCGTCCGCTATTGGAATCCTCCAAATCTTCCATCCCTGCTCCCCAGTCCACCTGTTGATCAAAGTGATAATATTTGACATCCAGTTCAAGCTGATTGCCAAAATCGGTTTGAGCAGCCATACAAACGCTGCCCCACCCCGTCAATAGTAAAAACCCCACAGCGGCCGACCAAGCTCTTTTAAAAATTTGCACTTACACCCTCTTCCTTCCTGATCCCCATCAAGGACGAATCAACCAATTATATTGAATTGATTTATAAATTCAATAGATAGAGACAATTTCCTTTTTATTGCCAGAGATCATCAAAAGATCCGGATGGGTGTCACCACCGATGTGTATCCCATCGTTTAAGGGCGTAACAAAAGTTCAACCACCTGTGAAGTTGTCCGAATCCTGCCGATCCTCGGAAAGATACATTGACATACATAATCGTGTTCTTCCCGGGTTCGCGCCGCCATGGCATCTTCCACAAAAATTTGATGGTAGCCATGTTGATACGCTTCCCTGGCTGTAGTATCCACCCCGATTCCGGTGGAGATGCCGCAGAGGACAACCGTATCAATACCGCGGCGGCGCAACTGTAAGTCGAGATCGGTACCGTAAAAGGCTCCCCATTGCCGTTTGGTAACCCGATGGACGTTTTGAAAGCAGGCCAATTGGGGGACAAAATCATCCCAGCCTTCCTGAAAGCCTGGTGAAGGCATGTTCGAATCCGTTTCAGGCCTGGGCATGTCTTTACCGTCTATTGATGAAACTCTTACCAGTACGGCGAAAGCTCCTTTTGCCGTGAAAGCCTGAACCAACCGGCTGGCATTCTCAATCACCTGATCGACAGGATAAGGGGAAAACTTTCTCTCCCGGTTGGCAATTCCATTTTGCAAGTCGATCACTACCAACGCCGTTTTTTGGACTTTCAGGATTTCCGTTTCGATTGATTTTCCTTCTGCCAATCTTTTCCTCCTATTTATGCACTCACTTCTTTCAAGCTGAGCTTTTTATATACTTTAAAATAAACCCACACTGCATTGGCGAGTAATAATGCGCTGGTAATGAAGAACACATAGCGGATACCCAAATGGGCCGCAACCTGTCCGCCTAAAACCGCGCCTCCAAATACTCCCAAATACCCGGCGGACATACTAAAGCCAAAAACCCTGCCGGTCAAAACATCGGGGGTAATCCTCTTGAGCAGGATATTGACCGAAGGCATCAGTCCCGCCATTGCCAGTCCCAATAAAAAACGCAGGCCCATTAATTGCCAGGGAGTTTTGACAAAGGCTTGGGGCAAATAAATGAGTCCGGCCACCACCAAGGCGATAAACATAATCTTTTGCGCACCGATTTTATCGGAAAGTTTTCCTAGGTTAGGGGCGGCAATGATATTGGCCAGCCCGGAGGCAGAGAAAGCCAGCCCGGCCAATAAAGCGACATGACGGGTATTGCCGGCCAATTGGGTGATATATACGGTGATAATCGGTTCCACAATATAAAAAGCCACCGCTAGTACAAAAAAAGTGATGAACATGATCAGCGTCAGAGCTTTTTCGGGCACATCATTCCACACTTCCCTGATGCCGGGCGCCTTTTTTGCTTCCCGGAGGAAGTTTTCCTTCACAAACAAAGCCGTGGTGATAAATGATACCAGCAGCAGCGAGCCGGTGATAAAAAATACATTTTGCAGGCCCAAGTTTTCTGCGATATAACCGCCAATCACCGGCCCCAGCAGAGAACCTGCAATACTTGAGGTTGAAAGGGTTCCCAAAGCATATCCCGCATGTTCCCTATTGGTCTGAGTCGCAATCAACGTGGTGCAGGCGGTGGAATAACCGGTGATGGCGCCCTGCAACAGCCTTAAACCGATCAACAGATATACATTTTGTACAAAACCCATGCTGCCGATGATCACCGCCATGCCCAGGCTGGCCCGTAAAATCATTGGTTTGCGCCCGTATTTGTCGGCGGCATGACCCCAAATCGGCGAAAAAATAGCGGAAATGATATAGGTGATACCAAAAGCAATGCCCGAAAATTGGGCAATCAAACCGGTATCCTTCACCCCCATATGCTTGATATAAAGCGGCAGTACCGGCGCAATCTGGCTCATTCCGATACTGGCTACAAAGATGCCAAACCAGCAAACGAGTAAATTCCTTTTCCAAATCTCCATGAAGATAATCCTTCTTTCCGCTGTCCAATCGCTCATCATCCCGAGGAAAACGAACAATATTATCCTCTATTTTAATCCGCGGATCGGCTTTAAACCATGCACGATTTTAAACTCCATGGACGATTTTGCTGTAAAATTTGGAGGGGCTGACCCCTTCGGTTTGTTTAAATATCCTGCTAAAATAAAATTCATCCTTAAACCCGAGGATTCCAGCGATTTCCTTTATTTTCCTATCCCCTTCGATGATCAATTCTTTGGCTTTATCGATTTTGATCTTGTTAAAATATTCGATCACCGAATAGCCGGTGGTCTCTTTAAAAACCCTTGATAAATAAGGGGGTGAGAGTTCCACCATCTCCGATAATTCGGTCAAGTTCACCCGGGTGTCGATATTTTGATGCATAAAGTTGATAACTTTTTCTACTTTGATGGAAGCCCCGTAATTGCGACTTTCGTTGCCGGTGTTTTGGTAAATCGCAGTGAATAATTGCTGTAAACCGGCTTTTGAAAAAAATTCATAACCGGGCAGTTTGGCATTCCAAGTATCCACCAGCCTTTTAAATCCATCATAAATCGGATAATAGTCCTGTATTTCCTGGGCCGGGTGTGGCCAAAGCTTCTCAGCTTGATTTTGAATGTTCCACCGGCCCTCGTTCAAGTCCACCCGGGCGCAACTAAAATGGACCGATAAAAGACTTTCGGCTTTTTCGGTTTCGAATTCAAAGGAATGGAGTACGTTGGGCCAGATGTAAAAAAGCATGCCGCCATGAATGGAATAGCTTGTCTCATCTATGGTAATATTGCCCCTGCCCCCTGTAATCAATATCAGTTCATGATGGGGTATGGTCCGGGTCATTTTCTTGGTAAATAACTCCCGGTCACAGCCGTGGCCGCCGAAAGTCTTAAAATTGCAGTAATGAATGTAAAAGAACAGGTTTTTAAAAATCATGTTTCCTCCATCATGAAAAGAATAAACTTGTAATTCATCACAGAGTTTTCGCATTGATAGGAGAGAGACCTATTTAATTTCTCCGGAGAAAGGAATTTCCGATAATCCGGCGAAAGGCTTACTACAGAAATAAAAATAATTTTTCAGTGAAGGTGATTTTCCGGAAATTGAATTCCATTAATTCTTAAATACTCTACTTTACATCTCACCATGGTTCTCACAAAAAGCAGGGTTTAACAACCAGACGAGTTGATGGGGCTCCGTGCTTATCAATGACTTGAGTTGGCGCAAACCACAAAAGGAGAATAATCATGATGAGGAAAGCGGCTATTGGCGGGCAATTATTTACTATCCAATCTTTGACTCCCAATGACCATAGTGGTCTCGATATCGTCTATTGGCAAGGCGAAGTCGACTGCTCTGCTCTTGAACAAATAACCGTAAACGGTTTTATCACTTTACGGTCCGGCAATTTGGAAATCATTAAAGTCATGGACCAAAATTTATTTACGATTTAAGATTTGAATTGATACATTCTGCAAATCTTTCAATAAAGGGTGGAGGGTGAGATTGTAAAAAAAAAGACCCTCCGCCTTCCTTCTGTGCGGAGAATCTTTTGGTTTCAAACTTTTAATACTGTTGTCTTTTTGGTTTGTAGCAATTGCGGCAATAGACGGGTTTGTCACCGGATGGTTGGAAAGGAACCATTGTGCTGGTTCCGCAAGAGTGGCACACCGCAGGATACATCTCCCGTTCGGACCTTCCTTGGTAACTCCGTCCCGAATCTCTTCTACCGGCATTTTGTTCTTTTCTGGCCGCTCTACATTGCGGACAACGTCCCGGTTCATTGGTAAATCCTTTTTCAGCAAAGAACTCCTGTTCACTGACAGTAAACGTGAAATCATTCCCACAATCTTTGCATACGAGCATTTTGTCTTGTAACATATAAAAACCTCCATTTTAAGCCCGGTGGGCTTTTATTTACCTTTCCCTCGGGTTTATAATATTGGAGGCAACTTCACGCCAATGCGCTCTTCGAACTTGCAAACCACATTATTACTTTCCTAAGTTTGGGCACTACTTATATAATAGCACAGATTTTAAAAAAACGCAAAACATTTCCGAACGAAACTGAATCAATCTAACCCGGCAGCATTTTAGGTCGCGCAATGATTGAATTGCTTAAGGTAACATCGTCAGCTTTTGTCCATTCTCATCCATGCGAAGAGTTTTTTATCTCATTTTTCTATCAAACTGCTGCAGCACAGAGATATTCCTTAAGCAAGGAATCCATCAAAGTCTTTACCGGTACGATTTCGGTGTTACGATAACCGTTGGAGCCGGAAAAAACAAATCCCTGTTTTAATTTTCCCCTGCAAGCATTAATGAGTGCCAATGCAATACAATACGGGCTTTTTTTATAATCGCAAGTTGTAATACAATGATAAGCGCATTGAAAGGGCTTTTTATTGCCCAATGCCACATCGGCGATAAACTTATTCTTGATGGCTCGTCCCAGCAAACCCACAGGGCTCTTAATAATAACCAGGTCTTCTTGTTTCAAATTCAGGAAAGTTCTTTTAAACTCAATATCCGCATCGCATTCATCCGTAGTAATGAATCGGGTGGCCATTTGAACGCCGGCTGCTCCCAACCGTAAAAATCGGTCAATATCAGCCCCGGTATAAATCCCTCCGGCGGCAATCACCGGAACTTTCTGTTGGCATTGTTCTTCAAACTTACCTACTTCCTCCAGCACTTGGGGAATCAGGCTTTCCAGCGAATATGCCGGACTGATGATTTGGTCCGCTTTAAATCCTAAATGTCCCCCGGCCATGGGTCCTTCAACCACGATAGCATCGGGGACATAATTATATTTTTCAATCCATTTTTTTAAAATGATTCCAGCAGCCCGGGCAGAAGACACAATCGGGACCAACTTGGTTTTTCGGGAGCCCTCTAAGAATTGGGGCAGATTGAGCGGTAGCCCGGCGCCGGAAAAAATGACATCAACGCCTTCTTGGATGGCCGTCCGGGCCATATCGGCATAGTTGGATAAAGCCACCATGATGTTGACGCCAATGATTCCATTTGTCATTAAGCGGGCTTTTCTAATTTCATTTTTGAGGGCCTTGATATTGGCTGCTAAAAAATCCGCGGCGAAATTGGGTTCCAGCATACCAATACCGGCGGTAGCTATAACACCGATACCACCGGCATTGGCTACTGCAGAAGCCAATCCGGAGAGGGACACTCCGACCCCCATTCCCCCTTGGATGATTGGCAATTTGGTGGTTAAATGTCCAATGTTTAAACCTTTGATTGGGTTATATCCCATCATAATCCTCCGTTTTTTTGTCGTCTCGATCCATCCATAGCGTTCGCAATTCCTGGCCAAAGAATTAACAGGTTTTGCTATACCAGTATTTATTTACATTGATGCCATTGCTTTTCATCAGATCCTTAATCATCTCAAAGCTTTTCCTCGGGATAACCATATGAAAGTCATTCGTGCTTTGGCATAATGTTTTCCACTTTTTAAAAGCCCCTGGCTCGTTGACGGAATCGTCGGTCACGATTTCACACAAGGTAGTTTCATCATCTAAAACCGCAGTTAAATCAGGAATGTAACCGCACACTTGGCTGGGTTGTCCGTTGCTGCATTTCTCATTGTTTATTTTGATATCGGAATAGCCCAGCTTTTGATAGTTAATGGCTTGCGTGATCAACATCCTGTTGTATAAATTTTGTTCCGCTTGCGTTTTAAACATTCCCATTTCCTCCTTCGTTTATATTCATAAAAATTATTTAGTGTTTTAATTCAAAGGGTTTGTAAACGGCCGCAAAATTGGAGCCATTGTACTGAATCCCAAGAGCTTGTAGATTATAAACAATCAAAGGAACCGTGAAATCGGTTAAATCGATATCAACGCTTTCCTGGAGCCAATGAGTGATGGCGGTGTATATCGACCCGGTAAATAGAATTGCCGCCACTTTGGCATCGGGTACGTTGATAACTTCCTTTTGAAGCAGTCCCTTAAATATTTCCTCAAAGATGAGCGAAATTTTTTGATGATTGGCAGTCCTTTTCTTTTCGAATTCGGGACTCAATCCTACCGAACGAATCAGCATGATTCCGGCAAGTTCCTTATTTGTCTGAAATTTCTTCAATGAAAGCGTAAGCGCTTTGGTAATACTTTCTACGATACTGTCCGCGTTGTCCGTCATGGTGTCGATTGCTTCCTGTAAAACACCCATATAAGTTTGAATCATTTCATCATAGAGACTCTCGAATAACGCTTCCTTATTATTAAAATAGAAATAAAAGGATCCGGTGGAAATATCGGACTCTTCAAGAATATCCGTGACTTTGGTTTGATAATATCCTTTTTCCGAAAAAACTTTGGCGGCGCATTCCAATATATGTTGCCTTTTGGCGTCCTTCATTTCTTGCACCTTTTGAGGTGTCCGGTATGCCATTGGAAAGTTCCTTTCAAGCATAGAATGAAAATTCGTTCTACGCTTAATTATATACTAGAATCATAAATAAACAAGTGCCTGAATTTTTAAAGGAATAACAGTATCTGGGATTCTTTTATGCAATATCGATGATCCGGTTCTTCCTTGGTGCTGTCCGAATATTTTTGTAACGCATGGTTGTGTTCCGCTTGCTCGCGCCCAGGCAACCTCTTTGAATATAAAAAGAGCCCTTCTTTATCTAAAAGAGCCCTACAATCATTATTAAATTTTCTTTTCATTTTCACCACTACCGACAAGTGTTATTATTTTCCACGGAAAGCAAATTGCCCAAAGCCCTGGAACGGAAAATCGTCGCCGGGCCGGTTATTCATCCGACGATGATACGGGTGATTTTTTTGAGTATAATAGCGGTCAATAAGCCATACATAATATAAGTGATCAAAATAAAAAATACCGTTGGCAAATTTTCCCGCATCGCGTCGGGATAATGAAGAGCCTTGCTAAGAAGACCGATATGTAAAAAGAAGATTGCCATCCCGAATATTGCACTTTTGAGAAGGTAATATTTGGCCATGAAAACCTTGGAAAAAAGAAAAGCAATGATGACTCCCCAAAAAGAACCCACTCCCAGGTGAATGAGGAAAGCTAAAGTTACAGCGAGGAAATTATTATGTTTAAATTCCATAACAGCCTGACCAGCCATAAAGAGCCAACAATGTTTGGCAATGCCGATAAGTTCTAAAAGCTCCATCACGAAACAAATAACAATTGCGCCAATTGCACCTGCCATTGTCCCTTGAATAAACTCATTTCCCGATGCGAACTTCATCCCGATTATCACCTTACAAAATGCCGATAAGCTTTTTTTACAAATTATGGCCAATTTTAGTATTTCCTTAAATTATTGATTGATACCCCCAATGACCCGGGGCCCCGGTCAATTTATAAACCCAAACCACTTCGGCAGGCTTAATTTCTTTGAAAAAGATGGGACGATTTTGTGTCGAAACTCCGGATGGCGCAAAGTCAACCGGAAACTTTCATTATACCAGCTTAAATTCAAAAATTACCGGGGCTTCCCCGAAATAACGGTCTTTTGGGTCCGCATGCAACCTTTGATCATCTTTTCTCTCAGCGAAGGAATCTGCGCGGTCATCGCCCCGACCTTTTTTCTTATCGCCTCGGTCTGCGCAACCACCGCCGGGTACTCCGCCCTCATTGCTTCAATCTTTTTTCTTATCGCCTCGATCTGCGCAACCACCGCCGGGTACTCCGCTCTTATTGCTTCAATCTTTTTTCTTACCGCTGTTGTCTTCAAACGATTATTTTCAAAACATTGGGTTTCCGGATGCTCCGGATTTAAAACTGCAAAGCCCGCTTTGCCTGTTGATTATCCCGCTGAAAAAGTAAAAGGAGCGAAAATAGAAAAGCCGGGGGCCCACCCCGGCCTTTGCTTTCCTATTCTTTACCCACTATCATTTTATCACGGAATTTTGAAAAAAGTGTGCCGATTTTGTGTCGGTAAGTCTAGATGCCTAGAAACCAACAAAAAACTTTGATAGGTCCAGCTTGGATCGGAAAACTAAAATGGAAATGCCCGAAACTCAACCCCTACCGGCTAAAAGCCGGGAGTTAGAATACCCATAGAGACCATGCCCGTGATTATACCAAAACTTTTCCGTCACTTTGGCAAGTAATGATGATTTATATCCCTTACCGCCCGTCTTATAATAAATAAAAATCGATCCTTTGCCAAGGAGGCGTATTGACATGATGAAAGGAATTCCCGTTTCCACCGGAATCGCAACCGGCAAGGCCATCGTCATTCATCAAAATAGCATGCAAATTCCCCATCGCAATATCGCTGATGCCGATATTGAAGAAGAAATACAGCGTTTTACCGGGGGGATCGTACAGGCTAAGAGGCAGATCGCCGAAATACAAAAAGTAACCCTCGATAAACTGGATCGCGATAAGGCCGGGATTTTTAACGCCCATTTATTGATGTTGGAAGACCCCGAATTTCTGGACCTGGTGGAATCGACCATTCGCCGGGAAAAGCTCAATGCCGAATATGCCCTGGAAACTGCGTTAGACTTTTATATTACCGCCCTGCAAATGGTGGAAGATCCCTATCTTCGGGAACGGAGCGTTGATTTAAAAGATGTCGGCACCCGTTTACTACGGATTATGCTCCGTGAAAAACCGTTCCCGGTTTTTGACATCCGGGAAAAGTGCGTTGTTGTCACCGGTGAGCTCACCCCATCGGAAACAGCCCAGATGGATCCGAAATATATTATGGGTTTTGTAACTGAACTCGGCGGCCCGACTTCCCATACGGCCATTATGGCAAGGGCCCTGGATATCCCGGCCGTTGTCGGGTGTCAAAATGCAACTTCCAAAATCCATACCGGCGATCGAGTCATCATCGACGGCCAAACCGGGGAAGTGTGGATCAACCCGGAACCTTCCATAAGCAACGAATATCAAAACAAAGAATCCGTATGGAAAAGCCAAAAACAAGATTTACTCCAACTGAAAAATCTCCCGCCGGTAAGCACGGATGGCCGGCAAATTCAACTGGCGGCCAATATCGGCCAGGCCAAAGACATTCCGCTGGCTCTGGAAAACGGCGCTGACGGAGTGGGATTATTCCGCACCGAGTTTTTATTTATGGACAAAAACTCCCTTCCCACCGAGGAGGAACAATATCTAGCCTACCAAAAGGTTCTACAGGACCTGAACGGTAAACCGGTCATCATCAGGACCCTTGATATCGGTGGAGATAAAAAACTTGATTACCTGCCGTTTTCTGAGGAATTAAACCCCTTCCTGGGCTACCGGGCATTACGGCTTTGCCTCGACCGGCCGGACATATTTAAGACCCAGCTACGGGCGATCTTGCGGGCATCGACAGCCGGAAATCTTAAAGTAATGTTTCCCATGGTTTCAGGATTGGAAGAACTACGAAAAGCCAGGCAAATCGCTAATGAAGTTCAAAAAGAGTTGACGTTGGAAGGAAAACCGGTCCATCCATCTATCCAATGGGGGATTATGATTGAAATTCCCTCGGCGGCCATGATTTCCGATATTCTGGCCAGAGAGGCCGATTTCTTCAGTCTGGGGACCAACGATTTGATTCAATATACCTTGGCTGTCGATCGCACCAATGAGAAAGTAGCCTCCTTGTATGAACCATTTCATCCCGCTATTCTGCGCTTAATAAAAATAGTAGCCGACAATGCCCATGACGTCGGTAAATGGGTGGGTATGTGCGGTGAAATGGCTTCGGACATCCGCTTACTTCCGGTATTAACCGGACTGGGCCTGGATGAATTAAGCGTTGCTCCATCCTCGGTTTTAAAAATTAAAAAAGCTTTCCGGTCCCTTGATTTTCAAAATTGCAAAGCCATTGCCGAGAGGGCCTTGCAATTTCAGACCGCCGTAGAAGTGCGGAACTACTTAGAAAATACTTTTAACCCAGATTCTTCGGCTCGTTTTGCGAGCCGCCGTTGAACAGCCATCCCGGCGGAATTTTCATCACATCCTTGTCCCAGCAAAGCTGGGGTGGATGACTATCTCGAAAATATCTCTTCAAAGGAGCTTTTATAAAAATGCAAGAACTCAAATTTAAGGTTCTCAATGAAAACGGTTTTCATGCCCGTCCGGCAGCGGAATTAGTCGGAATCGTCTCCAAATATCATAGCGCCGTTACAATCTGTAAAGAGGGGAAAAAAGCGAATCTAAAAAGTATTCTCGGTTTATTGAGCCTCGGAATCGCTAAAAACGATGAAGTCCTCATCCAAATCGAGGGGGATGATGAAATCCAGGCTTTGGCCGCTATCGAAAACTCGGGCAAAAAGTCGGAACTTTGGTAATGGTTGACGCTGACGATGATGATGATAGCGGTCCATATTGCACCAAAATTTTGCCGCACCTTTTGGAAAGCTATCGGATTTTATATTATTTATCTGCTATTTTATAATGAATTTTAGAAAGATCATTTTAGGATGTGCGCCATGAATCTTTTTACGAAACGTCAAAGAGATATTCTTGCCCTTCTTGTCAAAGAACAGGAACCGGTCAAAGTGAAAAAGATCGCCGCCATTTTCGGTGTAGCCGAGCGTACCATTCGTTATGACCTAAAATGGATCCAATACGGTCTAAAAGAAAAAAATATTGAACTGGTAAAAGTACCCCGGTTCGGCATTAAGCTCGACTGCTCCATGACGGGAGAAACCCATGAAGCTATTTTAAAAGAACTTAACGATTTTTGTCATAAGGTATTATCAACAGCGGAACGGCAATTCTTCATTTTGCTCCATTTATTGATGAAGCCCAAAGAAGTGGCCATGCAAGAAGTTGCCGATTATCTGAATGTCAGCAAAAATACCATTGTATCGGATATCGAAGCCATAGACGTTCTCCTTGAAACAGCAGGCCTCAAGATCGCCAGAAAGGCCCATCACGGGATCCTGCTTGCCGGGCCTGAAAAAAAACTGCGCAACTTTTACATTAAAACCCTGCTCAATGGTTTAGAAAAAGAATACATTACGGAAGATAACTTAGCTTTGCTATTGGATGGAATATCATCCGCCCCAATCATTTCAGCCATCGGTGAAGTTGAAGCCGGCTTAAAGGCGGAGTTCTCCGATTTATCCAAAAAAGAGCTCTATATTGCTCTTTTAATAGCCATTTATCGTATGGATTGCGGTAAATTCATTGAAACGGACCCTACTAACCACGGTGACACCCCTATCGATTTTACCATCAACACCCTCTATCAAAATTTCGCCTCCTCCAAAGAAATCACCATTCCCCCTGATGAAATTGATTATATCCGACAAATTTTCATGGGGGCCCAGTATGCCAACAACCTCATCGAGGTTTCCCCGCAATTTCGCAAAACCGATTCTGAAGTTTTTAATATTTGCAAGGATATGATCCAGGATGCCCGGATTTATCTCGGCGTTGATCTTGATAACGACTTGGAATTGGTTAACGGATTAACCATCCACCTCACCACTGCCATCTACCGTTTACGAAATAATCTTTCCGCCGTCCTCAACCCCCTTACGCAACAAATTAAGTTTCAAATGCCGTTTATTTATGAAATGTCCAAAAAAATCGCCAGAAAATATGAATCGCAAATCGGGGCGGTCATGTCGGATGATGAAATCGCTTATATCGCGATGTATTTAGGCGCCGCATTCGAACGCAGCCTTTCCGGCGGCTTCATGCCGACGGCAATGGTAGTTTGCGGCAGCGGTACGGCTACTTCGGGGTTGCTTATTACCCGCTTGAAGATTATGCTTTCGGAGCTCAGATTGATTGGCCCGGTTCCGGCGGATAAAATTCCGGAAATCCTTCTTGACCATCCGGTTGATTTTATTATCACCACTGCTCCGCTGAAAGTATCCGGCAAAGAAGTCATACTGGTAAATCCTTTGTTGGATAATGATGATTTAAACAAGATCCGGACGCTGATCTTCAGACATACTTCCAAGAAGCAACTCCAACATATCTCCAAATGTTGCATTTTAGAAAACCAAAGCCGGTTCACGCTTAAAGATCTCGTGCCGCCCGAAGCAATCAAACTGAACATCGAGTGCAAAGACTGGCAGCAATCCATCCGGATATGCAGCCAATCTTTATTGGAAAAGGGGGCTATTACCGAAAAATATGTCAATGCCATGATCAAGGCGGTCCTTAATTATGGCCCGTATATCGTCTTTATTCCGGAGATTGCCTTGGCTCATGCCGCACCGGAAATGGGCGTCAATCAAGAATGCCTCAGTCTGGCAACCTTGAAAAAACCTCTTTATTTTGGGGATAAAAACCAGGAACTCGTAAAAATCATCGTTGTCTTCGGCGCCATGGATCACCAATTGATATCCCTGCACCGAATGATCAAAATCTTTGAAAACGAATCCAATATTGAGAGGATTAAAAATGCCCTATCTTACGAACAGATCATGAACTTGTCCGACAGGTAAAGGAGATTCACGATGAACATTGTTGAGAAGGAAAATATTCGCCTGAAAGTCCGCGCCGACAGTTGGGATCAAGCGATTTATGAAGCAGGCGCTTTATTGCTAAAGTCCGGCAAGATTAAAAAGACTTATATTCAGCGCATGATTGAAGGTGTTACGACCTATGGACCTTATATCGTTATCATTCCCCATGTGGCAATTGCTCATGCCAGACCCGACGAAAATGTACTGGAAGAGGGGATGAGTCTCATTACTCTGGAAAAGCCGGTCCGCTTTGGAAATGAGGCCAATGACCCGGTGGATATTGTTTTCGCCCTTGCCGCAAAATCCAATCATGGTCACTTAACAACCATCGCTCATCTTTCAAGTTTTTTAGAAAATGAACAGCATCTCATCGATATTCGCAACTCACGGGATATCCAAGAAGTGTTTCAACTGATTAACCAAACATCCATAGCGGAGGGGGTTTAAAATGGCTCGAATTAAAATTTTGACAGTCTGTGGATTCGGAGTCGGTTCATCGATGATCCTCAAAATGAAAATCGATGAAGTTTTGAAACAACACGGCTTCGATGCGGAGGTGGTCACAGCTGACGTAGGGACCGCTACGTCTACCCCATGCGATCTGATTTTCACATCCAAAGAATTGGAGACCAGCATTCGTTCCAAAGTAAAGGTCCCGGTGGTAACGATTGTCAATTTCATCAATAGAAAGGAGATTGAAGAAAAAGGCTTGGCTATCTTGGAACAGCTATGCCGCAACCAATAAGCCCCACCATGATTTCCGGTTTTCCCAAGTTTACGAAAGTTTGTTCAACTTACTAAATCTACTGCGTTATGCTGCTTTCCAACGGATGCTCGTTTTTAAAATGAATCCGGCAAGTAACATTCAGATCCTATCCATTACGAACCTGCCGGATCAAGGTTTAACCATCCCCCGGGTAGTGAATATTAAAGGAGGCATAATTGATGGCTATTTTAAATTTTTTAATCAACCAGATTTTCCGGGAAGCATCCTTGTTTTTAGGTATTATCGCCATGGCCGGGTTGTTATTGCAAAGGAAATCCTTATCCGATATTATCAAAGGCACATTTAAAACCATTATCGGTGTAATTATTCTTACCCAAGGCACGAGTATTTTGTGTAATTCAATGGTGCCGTTAGGGAATGCCTTTACCAGTCTTTTTAAGATGAATTCAGCCGCTCCCTTGAACCCTTTGGGCACCGATAAGTTTATTGCACAGTTCGGCTCCCAAATCGGCATCGCGATGTTGCTGGCTTTTCTGATTAACATTTTCATTGCCAAATTTACCCGAATTAAAAATATCTTTTTGACCGGACATCATCTTTTCTGGTTTTCCTTCATCTTTGTCGCTCTTAGTGTGGAAGCCGGTTTAAAAGGTGGCGCTTTAATGCTGATGAGCACGCTTTTATTGGCAGTTTATATCACGTTTGTGCCCGCGCTCATCAGACCTTTTGTAAAAGCGGTAACCGGTGACGACAGCTTCACTTTGGGTCATCCCACCGTCGGTTTATCATTGGTTTCGGGAGTCCTCGGTAAATATTTGGGTAATCAATCAAAATCCACTGAAGACCTCAATGTCCCAAAATCATTGGACTTCATGCGCGAGATTACCATTATGTCCTCCTTGGTGGTTTTTCTGGTTTACCTCGTTGTCGGACTTATGCTGGGCGGAAAAGCGGCCGCCATTTATAACACCGACAAAAATTTGGTAGTCTATTCACTCCTGGAAGGCGTTTTATTCGGCGCCGGTTTAACGATATTATTAACGGGTGTGCGCATGATGCTTGCTGAAATCATTCCGGCATTTAAAGGAATTTCGGATAAGTTAATCCCTGATGCCATCCCGGCATTAGATTGCCCCATTATTTTTCCCTATGCCCCGAATGCGGTTTTAATCGGATTCATCGTTTCCATGATTACTTCCATCATCACGATCGTTATTTGCGCCAAATTCGGCGTCTTTGCTTATGCAGTGCTACCCTTAACGATAACCTGCTTCTTTGAGATCGGTACCGCTGCAGTTATCGGCAATGGCACCGGTGGCCTTCGAGGAGCAGTGATTGGCTCAGGCGTGGCGGGAATCTTGATGATCTTTTTGGTCGGCCTTTCCATCCCATTTCTCAAGCATACCGTTTCCGACTTCATTGTTATTTTCGGCGGTAATGATTTCTCATTATGGTCGATTATTGTCGGGTTCGTAGCGAAACTCTTTGGGATGGGAGCTTAAATGAATAAGGGATCCTATAAGGTCTACATTCAACATGTCCAGGACATCATCGCCAAGGTTATCGACCAGCAGTCAGCCAATATCCAAGCTGCCGCGGGTAAGATGGCCGATGCGATTGCCGCCGGAAATACTATTTTTGCCTTTGGATGTTCGCACGCAGGAATCTTAGTCGAAGAATTATTCTACCGCACGGGTGGTCTAGCCTTAATCAATCCGATATTCAATTCAACAATGATGCTCAATACCCGTCCGGTTACGCTAACTTCCCGTATGGAAAGGTTGGAGGGCTTCGGAACGGAAATTATCCGGAATAGCCCGGTGAAAGCCGGCGACGTACTCCTAATCCATTCCGTATCGGGAAGAAATCCGGCAAGCATCGATGCGGCACTAGAAGGTAAAAAACTGGGCCTCTATGTTATTGCCTTGACCAATCTGACTTATTCAAAACAAGTGGCTTCCAGACATTCCGGCGGGAAAAATCTTTATCAAGTAGCTGACCTGGTGATCGATAATTGCGGCGATTTTGAGGATTCGGCGATTTCAATCCAAGGGGTGGACCAAAAAATCGCCCCCACCTCTACGACTGTTGGAGCACTGATTGTCAATTCCATCGTGGTAGAAACTGTGGCTCGGTTGGTCGATAAAGGAATAACGCCGCCGGTTTTTCACAGCGCCAATGTGGATGGCGGGGATGAGGCCAACCGCCAAATTTTTGAAAGCTATAAAGACCGGATTCATTACTTATAAAAGATATCAAAGGGCTATGCCGGTAGGCCCCCTCCTTACGGGGCTATTGCAAAATGTTTTGAAATGAAGGAGATATACGATATCGATTGCAACATTCCCTATCCAAAAAGGGCATATATTGTATATCTCTCTATTATTTAATTCATGCAACACCGCAGCGTTTATAAAAAAACCTCCCAGGTGCCAACTCCGGCAGGTTCAATGGATGCTTCTTACTTACCATCATTTGATCACGGTATTGTAAAAAAGTGTGCCGATAGTCTATCCAATCCCAGATCGCGCAAATCAACAGAGTTTTTAAAGCCCCAGCTTGTTTCGACAAAAGTTCTCGTCATTTCAGAAAATAGCGAACTTCTTTCCCGTTTCCTTCATCCTTAAAAAATTTCCATTCATTTTGTTTGCTTGGTGTTTCCTGCCAGCTTTGCATAGGCTTTATTGCCATGAAGCCTTGTGACGATATAGCGTTGGTTGTCTCCCGTGATGTATTCATCCCCTTTGGTAACCGGGGCCGAGGAAATATAGGCTATCGTTTTTCCGGTATCCTGATCCACTATTACGTAATAGCTGTACCGGACCGGCTGGGGGCTTACTTTCGGCTCGGGCGTTTTAAAAATCAAAGGGGCCATGTAACGGATTCCCAAGAAAATCAGGAGCGCTATCCCGGCAATCATCATCCATAACGTATAACTGACTTTCCTAATTCTCATGCTATCCCCCTGCGCTTTCATTAAACCTCGATCCGGCAAGTCCATGACAATTTTCTGCGATGATTCAGAAAAATGTCCGGATCGGTTCTCTACGAAATCCGGCAAGTTCTTAATGGATGAGGTTCTGAAAATTATTTGCCGGAATCATGGTAAAGGTAGTGTGAACCGCAGAGGAAAATATTATTTACAATTGACAAAAGCGGGGAATTTTTTTATAATAACAATTAAGTAATTGCTTAATCGTTTTTTCTGGAGGCAAATCATGGAAAAAGAAACCAAAATCCATTCCCACTCTAACAATCCGGATATGTGTGACAGTTTTTGCCCATCAGACCACAATATTGAGGGCTTACGGGAAAAAGCCCTGGAAGTGGCCGGGTTATCGGAAATTTTCAAAGTACTCGGCGATGAGACCCGCACCAAAATTTTATATCTTTTAGCCCATCAGAAGCTTTGCGTTTGTGATATTGCCGTGATTTTAGAAATGACTCTTCCGGCGGTTTCCCATCATCTGCGGCTTTTAAAAGCCCTGCGGCTTGTAAAATACGTCCGGGAAGGAAAAATGGTTTACTATTCCCTGGACGATGAGCACATTATGAATATGATCCGTCAGGCCCAGGAACATTTCGCCGAAGGAAGGTAGTATGCTTGCCTCCCTAATGCTTGGTCATCATACTTCGGAACAACGAAAGAAGGTAAAAGGATGCGCTATTCACTACGGGGATTGGATTGTCCGAACTGCGCCGCTAAAATGGAGCGGGAATTGCGGAAAATTCAAGGTCTTGAGGATGTAAGCGTCAATTTTAGCACACTCAGCGTGGAATTGCCGGAAAAATTTGAATCCAAAGCCCGGGCTGTCATCACCGGGATTGAGCCGGATGTAATAATGGAACGAAAAGTGGAAAATACCGTCCGTTGTTCATTGGATGGCCTGGATTGCGCCAATTGCGCCGCCAAAATCGAATCGGAATTGAGAAAAATCCAGGGACTGGAAAATACCCAAGTTAATTTTGCCACCAAAATTGTGGAATTGCCCGTGGAACTTTTGAAACGGGCCCAGGACGTTATTGGGCGGGTAGAACCTGAAGTTACGTTGCGGAAGCTCGAAGGCCGCCGGGGGGCCGCCCAGGAGGAAAAAGCGGAGAAAAATAAATTATGGATAGTGGGCAGCGCCGGCTTATTATTACTCATCGGATTGATATTTAACGGCCCCTTGCACCGGACGCCATTTTCCTGGGCTGAATATGCGATTTTACTCCCCTCCTATCTCTTGGTTGGCTGGCCCGTGATCGCCAGTGCGGTGAAAAGGCTCCTTCGCGGTCAGCTCTTTGATGAAAGTTTTCTGATGACCATCGCCACCGGTGGAGCCGTCGCCATTCATCAATTACCGGAAGCCGCCGGAGTGATGCTCTTTTACGCGGTGGGCGAATATTTTCAAAACCGGGCAGTTAACCGCTCCCGGCGTTCCATTACCGCTCTGTTGAATATTCAGCCGGAATTTGCCAATCTCAAAGAGAATGGCGGAACTCGGCGGGTTACACCCGAAGAAGTGGAAGTGGGCCAACTGATCATCATCAAACCCGGTGAAAAAGTGCCGCTAGATGGTGATATTGTTGAAGGGTCCTCATTTGTTGACGCTTCCGCCCTAACCGGCGAATCGGTTCCCCGTAAAGTGGAACCAGGGGAAAAAGTTTTGGCCGGTATGATTAACAACCAGGGGTTATTGACCGTGAAAGTGGCCAAACCCTTTAAAGATTCTTCGGTGGCCCGGATTTTAAACCTGGTGGAAAAGGCCAATGAGCGAAAAGCTCCCACCGAACAGTTCATTACCAGGTTCTCCAATTACTACACACCGGCAGTGGTTGGCATTGCCGTGTTGATCGCCCTCGTTCCTCCCCTTCTCATACCGGAGGCAACTTTTGGTCAATGGTTATACCGGGCGCTGGTGTTATTGGTTATCTCCTGCCCTTGCGCTCTGATGGTTTCCATTCCTTTGGGTTACTTCGGGGGCATCGGCGGCGCATCCAGAAACGGTATTCTGGTGAAAGGCGCCAATTTCCTGGATGCTTTGGCCGACCTGGATACCGTGGTTTTCGACAAAACCGGCACTTTAACCAAAGGAGTCTTCCGGGTGAGTGAAATCGTTCCTAGGATGGGATTCACCCCAGAAGAAGTTTTAGCGGCGGCGGCCGGGGCGGAAATCTACAGCAACCATCCCATCGCCGATTCCATCCGGAGCGCTGCGGAAAGCGGCGGAAACAGTGTTTCTGAAGATGATGTGCTGGATTATAAGGAGATTCCCGCTCATGGCATTAGCGCTATGGTAAAGGGCAAATGGATTTTGGCCGGAAACGATCGCTTGATGCATAGAGAAAATATCGATCATGAAGATTGCAATATAGTGGGCACAAGCGTTTATGTGGCAATCGACAAAGTTTACGCCGGATATATCATCATCTCCGATGAATTAAAAGAAGACGCCAAGGAAACTATCGCCAGGCTGAAACGGCTGGGTATCCGTAAAACGGTCATGCTTACCGGAGATGAAAAAACGGTAGCGGAACAGGTTAGCCGGGAACTCGGTTTGGATGGTTTTTACGCCGAACTTTTACCGGAAGATAAAGTAACCAAAGTGGAAGAATTGGAAGGGGATTTAAAAAACAGGCGCAAACAAAAATTGGCTTTTGTCGGAGACGGTGTAAACGATGCGCCGGTAATCACCAGAGCCGATGTCGGGGTGGCCATGGGCGGTCTGGGCAGTGATGCCGCCATCGAAGCCGCCGATGTGGTATTAATGGAAGATGCCCCATCCAAGCTGGCCAAAGCCGTGGAAATTGCCAGATGGACCAGCAGTATTGTCCGGCAAAATATTCTCCTGGCATTAGGGGTCAAAGGATTTTTTATCCTCCTGGGCTCTCTGGGAGTTGCCAGCATCTGGGAGGCTGTCTTTGCCGATGTGGGAGTGACTGTTTTGGCAGTCTTGAATGCCAGCCGGACCCTGCGGTATGGCCAAAACCCTTGAAGGCAAGCGACTCATCGATAAAATAACCGGAATCCAAGCTAAATGATAAACATCAACGGAGGCACATCATGGACATATTGGGCGGTTCACTGGTTATAACGTTATTTTTTATATATTTGCTGCTATGGAAAACCAAAAGATTGATGCTGGTTAAGACCTCCGGGGTTGACCCGGAGGTCTTAAAAAATTCAAAATCAAACTTGCAAAGATATATGGGATTCATGTTTAAGGTGCTGACTGGTTATGTCGTCTTGATTATCCTTTTCCACACCGGTAATTTTCAATTTTATTCCCTCTTCCGTCGCTTTGAATTATTGGATGGTTCTTTTTTCAAATTTGTAGGCTTTGGTAGCGGAATCATCGGGTTAAGTGTCTGTCTTTACGCCCAAATCAAGATGGGCCAAGCCTGGCGGGTCGGCATTGATGAAAATGCCAAAACCGCATTGGTTCAGTCCGGTTTATACAAAATCATCCGCAACCCGACTTATTTGGGGCTATTCGTGCTGAATTTCGGAATCTGGCTGATTTGGCCGACCTGGACCGTTTTTATTTTCAATTTATTGTTCGGCTATACCCTCGAAATTCAGGTGCGATGCGAAGAGGATTTTTTGGAAACTATCCATGGCGAAGATTTTATTCAATATAAAAACGCCACCAAGCGATATATTCCATTGATTTATTAAGGCCGAAACCCACCTTTAAAAAGGCAGTCGTGGAATATGGCGGAAGAGCGCTTTCCCATCATGATGTTGAATCCGGAAATAACTTATACCTTCTCCAGTTTTTTCAAGATTACCGCTACGATGATCCCCCATAATATTACACATAGATTGTTAAACAATATGGTTTCCAAGGGAGCTTTCTCAGAGAGAAACGGTAATCTGAACATTATGGCCAGCGAACAAAAAACGAATGAAAGCAGCATTCCATAAATTGCTCCTTTGATTTTATATCCCCGCCATGATATAGCGGGAAGCAAAAAGGCAAAGATAATGCCCATGACGCCATCCCAAAGAAGCTGCTGAATCAAGGAAAATATTGTTTCAACCGCATTTTGCGGCAGACCTCTCAATACCAAAATAGCCGCCCAATCCAAAAAACGGATTTTAATGATATGAAACCAGTAATATGCCGGCAAATGGATCGCGCTAACGATCAATCCCGCACTAATTCCGGCGATAAATCCTTTTAATGTCCGATCCATACCAATCACCTTCAAAGCTGTTCATGAAAATCAGTCCCCATCTATTTTCCGTATTTCTGCCCGAAATAAACCTGTTTCTGGTCATTTTGCAAGAAATAAGTCGGATCTAAACCCTTCAGCGTCTATCGAATAAAGCGGTTTCCTGACCGATGCCACGAATTTAAAATATTTCTTACCATTTATTCAGATACGGATGTCTGATAAATCAGGAAAACATTTGCAAATTATTTACAGTAAATAAAGGATTCCATCTTAAGATGTTGAATAATAGTAGCATGAATTTATAATTCGTAATACGAGGTGGTTGGAATGCATATCCCCGAAGGATACTTAAGTCCCCAGACCTGCGGTGTGATGGGAGCTGCCATGCTTCCCGTTTGGACTATCGCAAGCCGAAAGGTAACGCAAAGCTTGGAAAAAAAGAATATTCCCATGATGGCAATGGGGGCTGCTTTTTCGTTTATCATCATGATGTTTAATATTCCCATCCCTGATGGAACAACCGCTCATGCCGTAGGGGCAACCCTCCTGGCAATAACATTAGGGCCATGGGCTGCCAGCATAGCTATTTCTATTGCCCTGATAATACAGGCTCTCCTTTTCGGAGACGGCGGCGTGCTGGCCCTGGGAGCCAATTGTTTCAACATGGCCTTTTTAGCGCCATTTGCTGGGTATATGGTTTACAAATTCAGTTTGAAATTAAAGGTAAACCGATCGATATCTTCCGGGATCGGGGCATATATTGGTATCAATATTGCCGCACTGGCTACCGCTATCGAATTAGGCTTACAACCCTTGTTGTTTCATAGTGCCAGCGGCAGTCCGCTATACTTCCCTTATGGTTTAACCCTATCAATCCCTGCGATGTTATTTGCTCACTTGACCGTGGCCGGTTTTGCCGAAGCGATCGTTACCGGACTGGTTATTTACTATCTGCAACGGGTCGGAGAAGATAGTATTTTATATCGGGCGTCAACGAATGTAAGGGGGATAGGACAATGAAAAAGACTATCTTTGGGGCTGTGATGATTATTCTGCTCACTCCATTGGGTTTACTGGCTCCGGGTTCAGCCTGGGGAGAATGGGGACTTGATGAAATCGGGCAGAAGGTCGGCTTTATCCCAACGGGTATGAGTCACTTTAACCAAGTGATTGCCAATCTATTGCCGGACTACGGGATCTCCGGTTTTGATAAAAACTTTTTCCAATCCGCTCTGGGATATATTTTATCGGCGATCGTCGGTATAGCCGCAATAGTAGTTGTTTTTTGGCTACTGGGTAAATTAATTCCCGCGAAAGAAAATACCTGATTCCTCATTACAAATCAAAAGACTAGTAACCGGGGGCTGTTTCAAAAGAAATTTTATCGTTAGCGATATACAATCCATGTTAGTTCATTCCATGATGTAAAATATTGTCTATCGCCTGGATTTTAAATTTTTTTTGCGTCAGCCCTCTCGTAAAATGTTCTCTAAATAACTACTCGATGAGTGCAAACCTTTTACTTAAGTAGAGCATATCTTCCCATTTCTGATTGCCGTTGATTTACGATACGCTCTACCAGTTTTTGATGCGCCTTTCAAACCCTGCTTTTCTTCATCGCCAGATTACTTCGGGATCAATCGATTGGATGTCCGGAGAAGCTGTGAGACTCATAACCCGCCGTAACTCCTCATTGGTACCGCTAATGATTTTACGCACGCCTTCCATCCCTTCCGCTGCCAGTCCCGCCATGACCGTTCTTCCTACCAGAACACCATTACTACTGCCACATTGGTCCGGGTAGCCCATTGCCAACAAAAAATTGTTAGGGTCCTAACTTAATTATTGACTACCAAAACGAGTGGTGCTATACTATGAACAAGTTAGGAGCCTAACTAATTTAATCAAGGAAGTGTCTTATGGAAAATAACGATACTGCTAAATTGTATACCGCTTTACACCGCCTGGGACGACAACTTCACCGTTGCTCTCACCGGATGTTTCACATGGAGGAGTACTACCGGGAACAGTCGAGATTATTATTGCTGATTGCTGAAAATGAAGGCGTTATTCAGCGCGAGCTTGCCGAAGCCATGGACGTCCGACCCTCCTCCATGGCGGAGATGCTGACCAAAATGGAGCAGCTCGGCCTGGTTCTGCGCAAACAGGATGAAAAAGATCAACGGGTCTTGCATATTTTCCTGACGGAACAGGGGAATTCCGCCGTAGAAGAATCCAAAAAAGCCAATGCCAAACTGACGGATACCCTATTCAAAGGACTTACGGAAAATGAAATCAGCGAGATGCTCCGGCTAACCGAAAAGCTTACCAACCATCTGGACTCCGTGGATTCTTCCGCTTTGGAGCAGGAAACGCCGCGCGGGCACCACCGCGGCTTCGGCGGGCATCATGGGTTTGGCGGCCATCACCACGGGATGCGGCACCACTCTGATTTTAGCGACAAACGTTTCTGGTAAACTTGTCTAGAAAGTTGGTGGATCAAAATGATGCCTGCCAATGCCCAACAAAAGTTTGTGCGCTTGCTCGGAGAAAACGGCCATCGGTTGACCACCCAGAAGCGTGCGGTGCTCCAGGCACTGTTTGAGCATGATCGCTCCCATCTGACAGTGGAAGAAATCTATGAATGCGCCAAAAATATACTGCCCAGCATATCCATTGCCACGGTATACCGGGCAGTCTCCTTTTTAGAACAGGCCAAGATTTTGCGCAAGCTTCGGACGGATGACAAACACCATTGTTATGAACTGATCCATCCCGATGAACCGGAAGGACATCCCCATTGCATATGTACCCAATGCGGGAAAACCTTTGGAATTACGGAGAGTTCCGTGGCACACCTGTTTACCGTCTGTAAACAGGCAGTCGAGTCCCGCTATCATTTCCGGATCGATTTGCAAAACATTCTATATTACGGGCTATGCGAGACCTGCCATGGTAGAACATGATTATGACCGAAATATCGATACAGAGGGGGTGAATACTTTTGAATATGACCGGTATCCATGACCTGATGGTGCACGATTACGGGCCTGAAAAAGTGATTGCTTCCATTCACGTAGAAATCCCATCCAATGTGCCTCTGGTCAAGGCGCATCAGGCTATGGCCCAGGCTCAGGAGGAGCTGGAGAAACATGGCGTGGAATTGGTTATTCATATCGACCCGGTTGTGGCGCACACCAATCCACCTGCTGCCACCAGTTCGCCCGGCGCCAATATGCTTACCATTCCGCTGAAATGACAAACAGGGGGTAAGCGGATGAAGCCTGAAGATTTGTCCTGTTCCGACTGGAATTATCTCGATTGCATCTATCATTTGAGTAAACTAACAAACTCCGTGCGCCCGGTCGATATTGCCAATGATTTGCAGGTTACAAAACCCAGCGTCACAAGGGCTATCAAAATATTAGCCGCCATGGGAATGATTTATAAGAACTACCTTGGCGAAATTATCCTTACTTCAAAAGGGGTTCGGACCGCCCAATCCTTATCGAATCAATGTAAAACCTTAAAAGATTTTTTCAACGAAATTTGTGGAGGAAATTCCGTACCTTCGAATCAGGATATCCTCAAAATATCTTATATGATTAGTAATGAAACCCTTGAAGCGATTCAGGCATATCTGAAAAAGAAAGGCTTATCTTATTGAACAATTCATTAGGTAAAACGGCATTTTTTTCCGCGAAAGCCTCTCGAAAATCCGCCGCGATATCATTAATATTCCGATACGGTTCCGCCAGCTTTAACAATCTTTTTAAAAATATCCTTTGTGCCAAAGTAAGCGGAAGCTCCTCATACCAAGGGCGATTTTTATAGCTTTCCTTTTTATGAGTAGAATAAAGAAGGTAAAGTAGTAAGTCGCCCAAAAATGCAAAATCGATGTCCCAAACATAATACCTTTGATCTTCCCATCCGGCCAAACCAAAATCTATCAAAGAAACCATGTCTTCATTAAAAAGCACATTAGGAATTCTTATATCCCGATGAACGATGCCCTTTTCATGGAGGTATTTTACGATTTCAATAAGCTGTTGGCCGATATTGAATATTTCAAAATTGGAGAAGCGGCGTTTGTGCTTAAAAAGCATAGTTTCTAGAGTATCACCATATTTGAGTTCCAATACCAGGCCGTAAAAATCCTTTTCATTCACAATTCCTAAAAGCTTAGGGATTCCGGGATGGCAAAGTCTGGAAAGGATCTTGATCTCTAAAGTATCACTATCCTTGCTCCATTTAAAAAAACGGGGTTTAAGCTTTTTTAAAATCAACCGCCGGCCTTCCTCATCCTCCGCTAAAAAACAGACTCCATATCGGCCTTCACCTATCCTTTGAACAATTCGATACTTTCCAATTTGTTTGCTGCAATATTGTCTTGATATTCCAAATTTAATCATCAGCCGGTTAGTTTCGTCCCGCACTTTAGACAAAATTTGGCGTTTGGCGGGAGCTTTTCGCCACAAGAGGTACAAAATAAGGTTTCACTGATCTTCGTACCACATTGAGGGCAAAATTTGGAACCAACCGGTATATGGGCATTGCACCCGGAACATCCCAAAAACTGCTGATTAGATGCATTAGGGTTTGGCTGATTTGGATATGGTCCTTGATAATTATGATAATCCCGTGAAGATCCCGAGCCAAAAACATTAAACAAATTACCGAAAATGCCCTTTCTTTGATAATGGTTGCTACCATGATGGCCATTGCGATATGGATTTCGGCGATTAGACGAACTCATTCTCTCATCAACCTTTCATCTTATCAATTTTTTAATACCAAATAGCGTTAAAAGTAAATACACATTCATAGAACGTAAATAAATGGATTAAGTCGCAACTTTAGTATTTAATTACTCCAGTTACGAGCTAGTTGAATGTAACTGAATTTCCATCGGCATTAAACTACCCGATTCCGGTATTAAAAAGGAGTAAATTAATCTGTTTCTTTGGAGTCAACTTCTTTTGAAGTACTTCTATTTCCGGTAGGCTTTTTCTGCGGTCTAAAGAAAATTCCCGCCAATGCCCCAATTAACAATACTGCGATAATCCAAGCATAAAACGGCAATTTTAACCCGCCTTGTAAGATGCTGAACACTCCGAAACCAAGGAAGATCACTCCGGCACCGATTTTAACCAATCTTTCCGGTAGTTTGGTCCCCAGCAACTTGCCAACCAATATAGCCAACCCGTCGGAAGCCACCATTCCCAATGTCGAACCGATCCACACCGGAACAAAAAAACCTGTAGCTGCCAAAGTCACCGTACTAAGCATAGTTTTATCGCCAAGTTCCGCCAGAAAAAAGGTCACGAAGACCAGCCAAAAAGGTGAGACAATACGACGGCATGTCCCATCCTCACCATCTCCAAGACAGTCACCCCGCAAAGTCCAAAAACCGAACCCAATAAAAGCAACCCCCGCGATAAATTTAATCCAATCGGTAGGCAATAAACCACCCATAAGTCCTCCTAAAGCCGCCGAAAAAACATGGACCAGCAATGTGGCTGTGAATATTCCCGCCAAAACCATACCCGCCTTGTACCGGGTTGCCAAGGTCAACGCCACCAACTGCGTCTTGTCCCCCAACTCCGCTAAAAAAATCATTCCAAATGACAACCAGAAATCTTGCATGATCAAACCTCCTATTATAATTTGGTATAAAAAAAAGAGACCTAATGCACCCTTTAAGGTGCAAAGGTCTCGTTTGGTCTGATTGACCGGTAAGGCCAGGCAAAGAAAACTTGAATATTGCCAGTATGTTGACCCTACCAAGAACTGTCCCGAAGACAGTTGGGAAACTACTCCCCTTCGCGTAATGAATTTAATATAGCAGATTAATAATCGTTTGACAAGTTACTTTTTATATTATTGCCCCTCTTTTGATTCGCAACAGGTAACTCCTTAACATCTTGAGATAGCTGACCCGTATTAAGATAAATATAGCACATTCTTATCTTATTTCACGCTTTTCTAGCGAAACTTTTTATTTCAGTTTTGCATATGATTTCTTTCAAATCGAATATCATACTCAGCATTGTTTGGATGCTATCTGTTATAATTAAAATATTGTCAGGAGTCTAAACTGTTTCAAGCGTTCTAATCAATCACAGCACAATATTATCATTTGGAGTGGAAACAATGGGAAAAGATTTAATCATCGACGAGAATATGTATGGCCATGTTTTGGGGAAGGCCGAAACGATTCCAATGCATATCGAACACAATTTCTTCAAGGAAAACGGAACGATTTTCCCGCCGCACTGGCATGAGCAGCTGATGGTGATGTACATTGCAAGAGGAACGCTGGAGCTCCAGTGTGGGAAGGAAAGGATTTTAGCCGGAAAGGATTCCATAGCGATTGTGAACCCCAATGAGATCCATTCCGGAGAGAATCCAGAGGCTGATTTGGAGTATTATTCATTGAAGATTGATCTCCTGCTGCTGCTGGGAAACCAGCCGGATTTGCAGCAAACAATGTATACGGAGCTGCTTTTGAAAAACCGGTTACGGTTTGAAAATAAGATTTCTCACGATGACTTTCTGCTGGGTTGTATGAAAAATATCATTCGAGAATTCGGGGAAAAAAAGGAGGGGTATGAACTTGCGTTAAGAGGATTAATCTATCAAATATTGACTGCACTGCTGCGTGAGTTTACGAAGGAAATACCCGACCCATCCGAACTGGATATGCAGTACCGAAGGTTAAAGCAGATCAAGCCGGCGATTGCCTATATGGAGTCGCATCTGGCTGATAAAATCACGCTGGAGAATCTTTCGGAGGTTGCCCATTTGAGCCCGATCCATTTTTCCAGGGTCTTCAAAACGGTATCGGGATTTTCACCGATGGAATTTCTGGGCCGCCTGCGGGTTCAGAAGGCTTCGCAGCTCCTGGTGAATACCGATAAAACCATTGTTGAAATCGCAATGGAAACCGGGTTTAACGACAGTAATTACTTCAGCCGCTTCTTTAAAAAATACCGCCAGGAAGCTCCTCGTGAATTCAGAGAAAAATATATAAGAAAAAAAGGCCCATAAAACAAGCAGCTTTTATTCACGGGAATCCTGTTTCGCAATAGAAAATCTAACTCCTGTTAATTCCTCGCTTAGCGACCACAGCCCAACAGCCAGCTCTCGATCGATCGCCCATGGCAGCACCCCATAAGGAGACATCCCATCATTGACTGCTATGGCGATATTGCAATCCTCACAATAAACGCCGCCTTTATTATCTAATTCATGGCTGACCGCGCACCACACCGGGGTGGCTGCACCCTGCTGATTGTTTTTTAATTCATCACCGACATGATGAGGCTTAAACTGCTTTAGAATATTAATTAATCTGCTGATATGAAGCGTTCCCATGATTACCGGCGTCGCTTTTGCAATGCTTTTAACGATCCCAGGTATTTTCCCTTCAATAGAAGCGCTGCCAAGATTGGTCGAGGGAACCAACCCCGGATGAGCCGCAAATGCTCGGACACCATATGACTTCCCTAATCTGTCAAGTTCCACGGCAAAAAGAACATTGGCGGACTTTGACTGTGCGTATGCCTTCATCGGATGATATTCGCTGCTTATAAAATTGGGATCGTCAAGATTGACACCGCCCAAACGTTGCGCCCGGGAAGATACGGCCACCACACGCGCTCCATTGGCTTTCACCAACGCGGGCCAAAGTCTGACTGTAAGTTGAAAATGGCCCAGATGATTTGTTGAGAATTGGGATTCGTAGCCCCGAGAATCCCTCCTTAAGGGCGGAGCCATGATTCCGGCATCATTGATCAGGATATGCAGCGGTTTTCCCGTACAAAGGAACCGTTCGGCAAAGGCGTCGATAGAATCGGGCTCCATTAAATCCATCATATCCGTTTCTACATTTGGGATATTCTTCAATGCCGCCTGTGCCTTTTGGTTGTTACGTACCGGTACAAGAACATTCGCTCCTGCCTTGGCTAATGCTTTTGTGATCTCAAGTCCAATACCGGAATATCCCCCCGTCACAATAGCGTTTTTGCCTCGCAAGTCATATTGAGAGGCAATTCCTTTGGTTGTCGATTTGGCGCTAAATGCAGATTTGATTGGTTCTTGTTTCGTAATAGTTTCCAACATAATATCCTCCCTGTTCAAAGCGATATTTTTTTAATTTTCTTCTTTCATTACGCGACGGATACGACTTAATGAGACGGGAGAAATGCCTATATACGAAGCGATATGCCCCTGACTGATTCTTTGATCAATATCCGGATTTTCCTTCTTTAAATCGAGATACCGTTCCGTAGCGGTTTTTGTGACAAGACTGGTTTCCCGTAAGATCTTCCGTTTCAATGCTTCTTCAAGCATGTGGATATAAGCCAACATTAGGCCTTTGTCAATTTTAATTTGTTCCAAAAGAACCGTTCTATTTAGTTCAATCGCTGTACATTCTTCTAAAGCCTCAAAGTTGCAGACATGTGGTTTATCCGTGGTTAAAAAGTCGGACCCATAAATGGCGCCTTCAAAAATGAACATATGCGTAATATCATTTCCATCCATATCAAGATAATAGCCACGGATTATTCCCGACAACAAAAGATAGACTTTATGGTCTGCAGAAATTAAGTCCCCTTTATTGAAACTGGTAATTTTATTGAAATCGACAAGATTATTCAAAGTTTCCTTGGAGATATATTTGCTGTAGAGTTTTACTATCTGCTCTATTTTTCCATTGAAATCATCCGTCATTTTGATACTCCTTTTTTCTTCTTATCGTCATTATATCTGGCAATTATATCAACGTCATTAACATATGTTAATCTCCTGTCGTATTTTTATCCAAAAACAGCAAATCATCACTTTCTGATTCGAAAGCCGACCTACGCTATAGCATGAAGGGTCAACTCCCTGGTTGGTATTGATTCTTCTTCGCCTGCCCATGATAAGATTGTGCTATGTTTTGATTAAATCCTTCATGCGCCGAGAAAGCAAACATGATAAATTAATGGTGATCGATGGTATCAACCAAAACCTGATAAGGAGGAGCGGAAATTTGGACTTCGAAAAGGCCGGCGCCTATATTGAAAGCTTGTATGAAAAAGGAAAACTAACGCAAAAACAATATACTGAGAATACAGAATTAAAAGATTTTGGAGCGGTTGTGGATGACGATGTCGCCAGAATGCTGCAAGTTTTAATCATGGTGGCAAAGCCCGGAAGAATTCTGGAGATCGGCACCAGTATCGGCTTTTCAACTGTTATGATGGCCAAGGCGATGAAACATTATGGCGGTAAAATCGTTACCATTGAACTTGACCCGGAAGTAGCCAGGCAAGCAGTTAAAAATTTTGAACGGGAAGGGGTCAAAGAGCAGATCGAGGTTCGAACCGGTGATGCGCGCACCATCATCTCAGGTATGAACGAGGAGTTCGATCTGATTTTCCAGGATGTCGGTGATAAAAGGCTCTACCATGAAATGCTGGAGGACTATAGCAGGTTGCTTAAGCCGGGTGGATTGCTCCTTGCTGAGGATACACTCTTTCCGGTATTTGATTTTGGTTCCGGGTTCGGCGATTGGGCCTCCATATGTAAGTCATTCGATGCATTCAATAGAAGCATTGCCGGTTGTCTACAATTTGAAAGCACTTTGCTGCCGATCGGGGACGGCTTGACGGTAGCGGTAAAAAAACCAAACTGAAGATGCTGAGCCCCCGCGCCCGGCAAAGTAGGCTGACGTTTCGGGCGATACGCCTCTCTCCATGAAAAAACTTCTTGAACCGTCAACATTTGGAGAGAGGCCGGGAGTGAGGTAACATTTAGGCATCCATGAGAGGTGGATATGATATGAGACTTTCGGGAAACACCATCCTCATTACGGCTGGAGGTTCCGGAATCGGGTTATCCTTTGCAGAACGCTTTATCAAGCGAGGGAATCAAGTCATTATCTGCGGCCGGCGTGAAAACGCACTTCAAAAAGGCAAAGACGTTTTCCCGGGCCTCATTACCGGGGTATGCGATTTGACGATAGAATCCGAGCGCATAGCGTTATTTGAATGGGTAACCGCCCATTTTCCGGAGATCAATGGATTAGTCAACAATGCTGGAATTCTACAGCGTTTTAATGTGTTAAAAGCCGACGTGAAGAAGAACTGGGGCTACTTCGCCAAAGAAATCACAGCCAACCTGGAAGCGCCGCTTCATCTTTCCATGCTGTTCGCCCCCATCTTTGCTGAAAAAGAAGCGGCGGCGATTATTAACGTCACATCCGGGCTGGCCTTTACTCCGCTGGCTGTGACTCCGATTTATTCGACCACCAAAGCGGCGCTTCATTCTTTTACGATGAGCCTGAGATACCAGCTTTCAGCCACCTCCGTCGAAGTGATCGAAGTAGCCCCCCCGGCAGTCGATACGGACTTAAACGGAACCTGGCTAAAAACACAAGTTGAACCGTTAAACGCCTTCGCTGACGGTATTTTTAAAGGATTGGAAGAAGGCAAGACGGAAATCGGATACAGTACTTCCGCCGATCGCTTACGGATGTCGCGGGATCAAATTGACGAGTACTCAGCAAAGATGTACAACGCCATGAAAGGTTCAATCGAATAACCTTACACTTGTCGCTCAATATCCCCTTCGACTAATTACCCCTAAGCGGCGTGGCGCATGAAAAGTTAAACAGGAGGAATAAGAATGAAAGTCATAGCATTTGTGGGGAGTTCCAGAAGAGATGGAAATACGGCAAAAATAGTTAATGCTGTTTGTAAAGGCGCAAAGGCAAGCGGACATGAAGTTGATGTTTATAATTTATCGGAGATGAATCACAGGGGATGTATCGCCTGTGACGCTTGTCAATTCGAAAAGGTCGATTTTTGTTCAATGGATGACAAGTTGACCGACCTTTTACCCCAAATCGCAAAGGCAGACTGCCTGATTGTGGGAACACCCATCTATATGTTGCAAGTTAGCGGAGTGACCAAAAATTTTCTGGACCGATTACGCCCATTTCTGAAGCCTGATCTGACTGCCAAACACTTACCGGGGAAAAAGTACATCACCGTTACATGTAGCGGTGCGCCCGCAGCGGCATTTAGCAATGTGACGGAATATTTGAATCAATTTTTCGGTTACTTCGAGATGAAAAATGCCGGGAATATTGTTGCCGGTGACTTACATGAAAAAGACGATATTCTGCGGCAGTCTGAGATTTTAGAGGAAGCTGAAGCGGTGGGTAAAAAATTAAATTAGTTAAATGAAGGCCTAATCCCGGTGACTCCTATAACTAGTAAAACGTTCTCTAAATAACGACTCAATGATTGTGAACGTTTTACTTAAGTAGAGCGTATCTTCCCCCATTTCTGATTGCCATTTATTTACGATACGCTCTACTAGTAGAAGGACTCACCTCCTTCGTCCATGGTTCGGATTGACCCCGCTTACAATGGATCAAATTCCTTTTTCCAAGGAAGAAATCATTTTGCGGATCGACAAAATCAATTCTCCCTTCGGGAATATTGTTTTGCCAATCTGCAAAATCATTTTCCCCACCGGAAATATTGTTTTGCTCATTCACAAAATGAATTCTTTCATCGATAATATTGTTTTTCCAAGCTGCAAAATCATTTCTCCCATCAGCAATATTGTTTTCTTCATCCACAAAACATTTCTCCCCTCTTTTTATATTTTTCGGCGAGAAATGTAAAAAAACATCCAAAACAAAAAACGCGGGTCTGGCAACAGCGCCGCGTGAAATAGAAGAGCCTTCCGGATACCAACTCCGGCAGGCTTTTTTGTCATGGATATTCTTTATCCACTATCATTGGATCACGGAAAAGTTATACCGGCTACTTTATTTGAAAATTTCATTCAACTCATCGATTCGGTTTTTTTGTTGGGCAGAATAATCGAAAAGCGAGTCCTCTGATTTTGGGCGCTTTCTACCCGGATGGTACCATGATGCTCCTTCACTATCCATTGGGCGATGGATAGCCCTAGCCCCACACTGCCTTCTTTTCTGGAACGCGCCTTGTCCACCCGATAAAACCTTTGAAAGATATTGGCAATATGCTCCTTGTCAATCCCTTCCCCATTATCGGTAACCGTGATCTCAACTTCTCCACCGTTATCCGAGAGCATCATCCCCACTTCTCCCCCGGAGGGGGTGTGTTTGATGGCGTTATCCATCAAGATCACCACCAACTGTTTTATTTTCGCTTCATCTCCCCAAAAATTCACCGAGGGGCCGCCGAACGGTTTTAAGCGGAGGCCCCGTTCCAATGCCAATGCTTCGAAAGGAATATACGCTTCAAGTAAGGCCGAATATAAGGGAAAGGACCTCATTTCCAGCAGCACCTGTTCGGAGTCGACGCGGGCTATAAATAACAGATCCTGGACCAATTTGGTCATGCGCTTATTTTCAGTTTGAATATTCTCCAGCCATTTAATCTGACTGTCTATGGTTTGCTCCCTCTTACCGATGAGCAAGTCAACCGTGGTCTCGATTACTGCCAACGGGCTCCTCAGCTCATGAGAGGCGTCGGCCACAAAATCTTTTTGCCTTTTCCAAGACTCTTTAATCGGAATCAACGCGCGATTGGCCATAAATAGACCACCGGAAAGCGCCAGGAAAAATATAAAAACTCCTCCCACCGCCAGCATTAGAAATAAATGACGGAACAATTGATTCCGGGATCGGAAATTGATAAAAATGATTGAAATTCCCCGCCCATCGGCACGATTGTTTTTTATAAAATGATATGATTCATTCTCTGACTCTAATTCAACTGTGTCTTTGATTTTAGGCGATATTACAGCCTGCGCAACCAGTTCTTGAATTTGCCGGTCTTTAATGTTGATATAGCTCGAAGCGGCGATTATTTTCCCGGCGGGATTTAATTTAACATAAAAATACCGGAATTGGTGTTCTTCCGCTGTTTCAAATCCAACTTTCTCTTGAGCATCACTCAAACCGTGCGTTGAAGAAATCAGGTTGAACAATTGCCTGGTCTGATAATGAGTGATTCTCCAGAGAACAAAAGCAGTACCCAGAAAAAATATAATAAAAATAATGCTGACTACCGCAACGTTGATTAAGGTCAGTTGCAACCGCAATTTATTAAACATGGACATTCTCTTTCAGGCAATACCCTATGCCCCGAATGGTGCCGATTTGAAAACCAACATTTTCCGGAGCCAGTTTTTTTCGTAGGGAATATATATAGGCTTCAATATTATTGAATTCAACTTCGGTATTAAGTCCCCAGACTTTATCCATGATCTGACCTTTGGAAATGACTTGCCCTTTATTGCGGATTAAAAGCTCAAGTAATTGGGATTCTTTATAAGTCAGCCGGATGTTTTCGCGGCGAGCAATGGCTTCACAATGCAGGATGTCAAGAACCAGCGAACCGACTTGCAGTTTATCGGCTGGAATATGTTCAGGAGGCCTTCGGGAAAGAGCGCGTACCCGGGCCAGAAATTCTTTGGTCGCGAAAGGCTTGACCAGGTAATCATCGGCCCCCGCATCCAATCCTTCAACCTTGTTTTCCACTGTATCCTTGGCAGTCAAAATTAAAACCGGCGTGTTAACCCCTTTCTTCCGAAGTTCTTTTAATACCTGGAGCCCTTCTTTATGGGGCAACATCCTGTCTAAAACGATCAGATCATAGATCCCGGTCTTTGCCAAATCCAGTCCGCTTTCGCCGTCATAGGCGGCGTCCATTGAGTATTTATGGTCTTTTAGTATCTCAATCAATGCATCCGATAAATTCAGATCGTCTTCAACCAAAAGCAGCCGCATTATAAATCATCCTCTCTAAAAGAAGTTTATCAAGTTAAACTTAAAATTAGCTGAATTTTGCTTTGGGAATTTCATGATCCACCAATGTTTCCCATCGGTTACTTTAAGTTCATAAAGACCAAAGGAAAAAACCAAAAAAATAAAACGCCAGGCTCAACACCACAGCGTTAATTTACACCTTTCCATATTATCATTTTATCACATTATAAAGTGCTTCTCCCGGTTTTACCCCGGTAAAACCCTTCATATGTTGAAAGTTTGCTCTACGCCCGGTTTACACGTAATTTTGTTTCTCCGTCACCCAAATGGACTTTAAAAAAAGTACCGGGCTTTCTTTGCAAATTATTTTACAATCGATTCAAATTCAAAAAACAAAAAGATATCCCGATATCCTTTTGAAAAATCCTGATACTTGTAGACTCCAATTTCGAAGTATATAATAATGATTATCGTTTCATAAACTCAAGAACCAATGAATGAGATAAAAGGAATGTCCTTTTGAAAAATTCAGCGTTCTTTAAAACGTTAGGATGCGGTGCCGGTTATCATAATGGGTAAAATTTCAACAACGCTCAGCACCACCTTTTCCTCATTAAAATACAAAAATTTTCGCAACTTCTGGATCGGTCAATGGATATCCTTGACCGGTACCTGGATGCAAAGAACCGCCCAAGTATGGCTGGTTTATACCCTGACCCGCTCACCCCTGTTAGTCGGCATTCTGGGGGTCTACCAATTTCTCCCCATGATGCTGTTTACCCTCTTTGCCGGTGTTTTCGTCGATCGTTTCCCGAAGAAAAAAATCCTGCTGCTGACCCAGACTGTGTTCATGCTGCAGGCTTTTATTTTGACCGCTCTGACCTATTTCCATGTGGTTCAATACTGGCACGTTCTGATTTTGAGCGCTCTTTTCGGCCTGACCCAGACCTTGGACATGCCGGCCCGGCAATCTTTCTTCATTGAAATGGTGGGACGGAAGGACGTGATGAACGCCGTCTCTCTCAACTCGACCATCGTAAACCTGGCCAAAATCGTCGGACCGGCCATCTCCGGCATTGTCATTGTCAAATTCGGTCCGGTCTTTTGCTTTTTTCTCGATGGCCTTAGTTATATCGCGGTCCTCTGGGGGATTTTGCTGATCCATACTCCCGACCTCGTCGTTCAGCGAAATCACCGCCATATGTTGCAAGAAATCAAGGAAGGGATTCAATATATCAGAAAAGACCGGACTTTGACCAATAATGTGCTGATCATGGCCGTGGTTTGCACTTTTGCCATGAACAACGATGTGGTGATTCCGGTTTTTGCCAAAACCGCTTTGCAAAAAGGCGCTTACGCTTACACCACTTTAATGTCTGCCGCCGGAGTCGGTTCGCTCTGCGGCGCCCTGATCATGGCCACCATCAGTAAAAAGGGCGTGAAAGAAGGCTTATTGTTTTTCGACGGCTTAGGTACCGCCATCTTACAGATGATCACCGCTTTCACAAGACAATATTGGGTTTGTATCCTTCTGGTCGCCGCTATCGGATGGATGAATCTGACCTTCATCAACACGGCCAACTCCATTTTTCAGCTGAAGTCCAGTGATGAATACCGCGGCAGGGTCATGAGCGTTTATTCATTTTTGAATCAAGGTTCCACCCCGATCGGAAATTTTTATGCCGGAACGGTCATGGAACATTGGGGCGGCGGCATGGGCTTTTTAGCCTGCGGATTGACAACTTTTTTGTTGATGATTCCGGTTCTCGCCGGGAAGAGACACCATGCTGGGTAAGCTGTTCATGCCCCAATTTGTCCATTCAGAGCAACGGCCCTCTCCGTTTCGACGGTCTACACCCTCACCTCATCTGCCCATTCAAAGCAGCCGCCCTCTCCCGTTTCACGGGCGAGGGATTATGATTGCCTATGTTCCACCGTCCTGATCCTTCCCACACTCCAGCATACGGTAACCGGGAAAGACCGTTATCTTTTTCTGATATTCTTTTTCTTTTATAAAAAATCGCCACATATCCCACCATAACCCCCATGGCGATTTTACGATGGGGTCATATGTGGGTATAAGGGGTGTAAAAAATAACCAGGATTAAAAGGATTCATCGCCATTTTCAATGGCACGATTAACAGAATTCGCCGGGACCCATTTAAGTCCGCTTGAGTATTTTGTGGTTCTCCTTTCCCTCTAGAAAAAATTCCGTTTCGACGCTCTTTCCCTCCCTAAAAACCAATTTCTGCGATTCTTCGTGGAGGAGGACCGCTGCTATTGATCCGGTGTACGCACTTATCGCCTCAATCTTTTTTCTTACCGCCGGGTACCCCGCAGTCACCGCCCAGGCCTCCGCACTCATCGCTCCGTACCCGGCAGGCTTCACTTTACCCAATTCAATTTTGGAATACTCCGATTGACTACCAATTTCTGCACTAAAGTCAATTTGGTTTCGTTTAAGATAATCTCGTACAAAACGAATTCGTGAATTTAAACTTTCTTTAGTCATATCAACTATACTCATATTTCCAAAGATTTCAACTATTTTTATTACTATAATAAATCGATATGAGAAATGGGGGGAATAGTTCCGAGTTCGATATTTAAATTCTCTTCAATTCATCCATTGGTAACTCGTAACGATTGATTCAAAAAACCATGCGAAAAATCAATCCCAAAGCCATTGAATTATTTGAACAAAAATAGCCGCCGAACGTCAACCGCTTCAGGAAGCTTATGATGCCCGCGGATGTACAGACTCTGTCGTGTTGGCCTATAGTATGAAACTGGATAAACTGATTGTAAAGCATCTGAAGATGACGATGTTTTCAGGGATTTCAAGGATTCGCTAAGTTAAATTACGTGTGATCATGAACGAAACATAAAATGCTTGGAATTTTAGAGCCTTTATCACTCCCAAAAAAGAACTACAAATTTACCCGTACCGAAGTTGTTAATACAAATAATCTTTTTATAAGCTGATAATTGGTTTCTGATTTCCCCATAAAAAATAAAACTCAAGTTAGTCTATAATCCAAGTTTTAAACATAATATATCCCAAAAGAAAGGTGGACAAATGCCAGATAATTTTGGGGGGAAATTTGAAACCAAAAAAGGAATCTACCTCTTATTTCTTTATATAACTTTAGAAATTTTATTAATAGTAACCGGAATCCTATCCGGTTTTATCATAAGCTCGAATAAAAAAGATATGTTTCCTTCAAATACAATTTCGCAAATTAGTAGCCGGCTTATTCATCTTGATACTCAAACCAGTCAATATATTATTCACAGAGCAATTCCACTTTTAGAGATAAACGCCGGGGAAGAGGACCCATTTATTCTTTTACATCTAAACTGGTCAAAAATATATTGGCAAATTGCCGCTAATATCAGAAATACCAATTCCCAGGAGATTCTAAAATCGCAATTTTCGATTATGTCTTTCATAAAACCCAGAACATTGCCGATTAAACTTCTACCTAAGACGATACCAATACCTCTTCCTCTTGAAATACCGACACCTGTTGAACCATCAAAATTATTGGCCAATGAGCCGGAGATCTTTATCTATCATACTCATACATCTGAATGTTACATTCCGGTTAGGGGAAAAGAGCGTGAATTAAACAATAAACCTGAAGATGATAAAAAAGGCGATGTCGTCAAAATAGGAAAGTATCTGCAACAAACGTTAGAAGATGAATATGGAATTAAATGCATTCGTTCCGAGGAAATTAATGACAGTTTTCCCTTCCGGGAATCTTATTTAAGAGCTCGAGAAGTCGCTCAAAAATATATAAAAGAGTATCCATCAATAAAGGTAGTTCTGGATGTTCATCGTGATGCAACGCCAGGTTTTAAAACAACTTGTGAAATAAACGGGAAAAAAACCGCTACGCTTTTTTTTGTTATTGGTACTGATAAAATGGGATTGTCTCATCCCAACTGGAAAAGAAATCTGAAGTTTGCTACTAAACTCACAGAGAATATGAATTTATATTATCCTGGGCTAAGCAATGGTATAGTTACTTCAGATGCCCGTTATAACCAAGACCTTCATGATCGTGCTATGATTGTAGAATTTGGTAATTATAAAGATTCAACCTTGGAATCTTTGCACCATACAGTGGATAGATTTGCGGAGATTTTAGCGCTAACTTTAAAGGAAAAAAATGTCTGAAAAAATGCAAATGTCTATTCGTATTAATTTAATGTTAGACTAATAATCTTAAGTTGAAAAGCCGATAACTAAATCGGCTTTTTTTGTCTCAAATTCTCAAATATTTTGGAAACTCTTCACAAATATCTTGAAAAAAACCTCCTCGTTCTCAAATAGCTTGAAAATTTCTCTACATAAAATACATACTCCTAAAAATACAAGCTATCACAGATTTTTCAGAAATTCATTCCTCCGATGCTTTAAAGTTATAAATTGGCTTGATTATTTTCTTAATCTCCACCGTGTCTTGGATATTATCAATAATTTCAGCCATCGGTTTATAAGCAAAAGGAGCTTCATCCAGTGTATCCTTGGAAATTGAAGTGGTGTAAATACCCGTCATTGATTTCTGGAAATCTTCCATCGAAATACTCTTCTTAGCTTGCTTACGGCTCATTAAACGTCCCGCCCCGTGCGGCGCCGAATCATTCCAATCGGCATTCCCTTTCCCTGTAGCAATAATACTGCCATCTCTCATATTGATGGGAATGATTACGACTTCACCTCTCTTAGCAGAGATCGCCCCTTTCCGGAGAATCATTTCATCAAGATCGATGTAATTATGAATCGTGGTAAAGCTATCCATTAAAGAAAACTCCATTTCAGTAATGATCACATTAGCGATCGCCTTCCGGTTCAACTCGGCGAACTTTTGGGCAATGCGCATATCATCCAGATAAGCTTGAAACATTTTTCCTTCGACATAAGTTAAACTGCGATTGATATTTTGTTTCTGTTTCTCAATGGTAGCTTGGATCTCTTTTTGCCGACCTTGGGCTTTTAATTCTTTAATGATTCTTTCATTATTTAACTTGACAATGCCAGCACCGGCCTGATTTTGATAATACTCTGCAATCTGTTTGCCCAAGTAGCGGCTACCGGAATGAACGACCAAGTATAGCTGAGCCTCATCGTCAATATTCATTTCAATAAAGTGATTGCCGCCTCCCAGTGTTCCAATGCTTAACCTGGCCCGGTTTAAATCCAAATACTGTTTACTTTTCAAATTATCAAGTTCCACATAACGGTTATATTCATGCGGCGACTGCCGGACCGCAAACCCGCTGGGCACCATTTGCCGGATAATCCGATCCAGTTTCCTGAAGTCAACCTCGGTTTTCCCGAGCCGGCATACAAACATTCCGCAGCCAATATCGACTCCAACAAGATTAGGAACAATTTTGTCCTTAATCGTCATGGTTGTTCCAATAGTACATCCGGCGCCGGCATGTGTATCGGGCATAATCCGAATGCGGCTTTCTTCAACGAATTCCTGATTGCATAATTCCTGGATTTGTTTATAAGCTTTCTCCTCAATATTATCCGTATAAACGAGCGCTTCATTATAACTTCCTTTAATTGTTTTCATATACGATAACCTCACAAATTAACTCCAAACCTCTACCAGGGCGTCTTTAAGCATTTTCCTTTTTTGAATAAACTCCTAGAACCTTGGTTTCTTCGTAATCTTTGACTATTTCATACGAATGTTGTAATAGAAATACTGAGCTCATAAATTTCACTTCGCTTCCATATAACTCAATCTAAACTATTGAGTACTCCTGAGATTAGAGTTATCCAACTTTACTTATTCCGTAGTAGTTTGATTACTTCTTTTTTTGTTTCCTTATCAGGTTCCATTGTTTCAAGACGGATTAAGATCGCTTTCGCTTCATCCGGCCAATACTCTGGCTTCCAGGCCTTTAATACCTTTAGCCCCATATTCCGGTTACGGATTGAGGGACTCCATAAGGCGACGGAAATCAACCGGTTCCCCATTCCTTGATATTGATCCAGTTCCTGAATGATGTAATCCAGGCAGTTATGGGCTTTAAACTCGGGGCTAAAAGCTGTTTCATCTTTCGGGCCGGAAGCAATATCCTCCAAAGGTAGGTTATTTTCAGCGAATTCAACGACTTGTGCAATTCGCTTCGGGTTATCGGTCTGCATGACATTGTAATACAATCCGTCATTCAATGGATCAGCCTTTACCTGTTCAAAAAGTGTCGGCCAAATATCCAGATTTAAAATTCTTCCGGCCTGGATTGCCCGATAATGTCTGAAGCCATCTTGCGATGAAATATCGTTCCAGACCAGTCCCGGCCAAAGCTCCCGCTCAAGGATTTCAATGCACTTAGCCAATGTTGCCGTTCGGATCGGCTCGGTCCAACCCGCTTCCCGGCGTTTAACCCACTTTTCCGGTTCTTGTTCCAAATAATCTTTGATGCTTGCAATGACTAAAAAGTCGTCCAAATCTGAAGCTACCCTCTTTGAATGGCGTAAAAAATCTGCGATTACCTGCTGGGACTGGTTGTAGTCATCCATATCTTCTGCCGGTCCGCCATTGATCAAAGCCTCAACAATCACACCGGCCCCTTTATAAAGATCCGGGTCAATTTCTTCTTGGATCAGTGCTTCAGCAAGATCACCTTTCACCGCGCATGTGTATGCGAGGTATTCGTTCATAATGCGGTTCTGGCAACCATTTCTTAATAGCCAGCCTTTGATTTCTTCAGAATCCGGTTCCAATCTTTGAATAAGATTGATTTTGCCCCAGCCGTCAATATGCTTGGCAAGTTCAAACAAACATGAAGTGTGATTTTCCACTCCATTTTCAATTGCCACCACGGAAAACAAGGTGAATTCATCATGTTTGCCAAGGGTATAAAGCAAATCCAACTGGTCATCACATTGAAAAATGCCCAATAATGCTATTCCCAGTTTTACGGGGTTCCGGTGCGCGCTCTTGGTGGCAAGCCAAATTGCTTCCTGCTTAAAAGCCTGTCCATTAAAAGAATATTCCCGGCGAATCATATCCAGTAACGGATCGATATAATCGATGACTTCATTACGCATTCCATACAAGTAAGTGGCACGCCGGTTGCCATCGGAAGGTTTCGATACTTGTTTGCGGAGCAACCAATAAAGCCTGCGGGCGATTTGATTGCCATCCTTTGAATCGCCTCCCATTAGGCTATCCATCGCTCCGCCAACCCAACGAAATTTCTGATCTTGAAAGTACTCTTTACTGTCGGGTAAATCATCCCACTCGGAAGGTAATTTTCCGGAAACATCAATATGATCGCGAATGAATTCGTAAATCGGTTCCTTTCCGGACCAAGGGAATAAAGGGATTGTCTTTTTAAAGAGATTCATTTTGATCACCTTTTGAATCGTGAGGGCGAGACTGTCTACAAAGTACTTTAAAAACAGGAAGAAAGGACTTTGGGACAGCCCCGAACCTACATCGTTTTTTTGATGGCTTCCACCATTGATCCATATCCATTGGTTGCAAACGATATATATTGCAATACCTGGTCGGACCAACCATAAATATAATGGCTTAAATCGTCGGCCGGCGGTACCATTCCGGACCGGTAAGGAGCCAAATCAATCACAAATGCCCTGGCATTTGCATTGTACTTTTTCCTATAGTTTACCAGTTCTTTGTAGAACGGACTACCGGAATTTTGTTGTTCATCCGTAATGATAATGATATTATCCACCCGGTTTCTTAAAGCCCGGACCGGAGCCCCGGTATCGGTTCCACCCTGCGCGGTAATCCTTTCCGCTTGGGTTAATATGGAATCATGCAACGAGGCTTTCGGGTCATGAACAGCGGTGTCGAATAACCAGAAAACACCATTCCCCTTAGTCTTTTTAAATAAAGCCAAAGCGAACACCGACCCGATCCGTAAGTATTCACCACTCATTGAACCGGAACTATCCAAAAAGACCGCGGTTTTTCCCGGGATCTCCGGTAAGCTGGCAAAAGTTAACTCCACCGCCTGCCGCAAGGCATCCTTAACCCAAGCTTTTGGAGTGGCATTGAAAGCATTTAAGAACCGGAACGGCAAGATCTTGGATTTCCTTAAAATATCCCCATCGGTTAATTTTTTCTCAATCAAGCTACGGTTTGTATCCAACACCCCAGCCCGGTCCAATGCATTCAAATTACGGATCAAGGCGAATACCGGCATTTCCGGAACCAAGGCATTCCACAATTCCGACGCGCCCGTGCGCGACATATTGCAAACCCCAGTGACCACCTCATGCGGCAACTGGCCTTCCTTGATCCAGCGAATTTGTTCTACCGAAGTTTGGGCTTTTTTGAGTTGCTCGTAAGCATAAATCTTCCCGTCTTGAAAACCGCATTCTCCGGAAATCAAGTACTTGAATAACTTCCCGGTTTGCTCCGAACCCGGAACCGGGTGGGTGGTCTGAATGATGTCGGCCAGGGAAAATCCGCGGCCTTTCCCGTTATACTTAATCGACCAGTATTCCGACAAGTTCTGATTCAACCACTTGGCGACCGTATTTTTAACGGCCCGGCCCCCTTGTCCATGCCCGCTTCCTTCCAAAATGGTCATAAAATCCTGTAAATCGGAAGGGATTAAAATGACCTTGGAGAAAATTTCCTTAAACAATTCCTTATGAGTCTGTGCCAACTTCGCCAAACCATATACCGGCTGTAAGCGCATACATCCTTTTTGGCGTGCAAACGGCAAAGCCTTGGCAACAAACTCCGCATCCTTTTGCAACATCTGCTCGTGGATGAATTCAGCCTCTTGAAACAGGTCATTTTTATCGGCGTAAAAAGTATTGCGCAAAGTGTTGGTCAATAAAGTTTGTAAATATTGCTCTTCTAATGGTCTTTGAAAGCCAAAATATCCATCACGGTTTTTTATGTCACAAACCGGGAGGGAAAACAGTTGCGTTAATCTTGACATCTTGGTTACCTCCTAACAGATTTATCCATTTGTTTTCATATATTTTGTGAGGAAGAGAGCGAAGAGGAACTATTACGGCGCGTCTGCCACTTCCGCCACATATTGCTGGGCTGCAATACGGCAGGATTTGAACCTGCACATCCATCCGGTACCGGCTCCAAAAGCGAAGTAACCCCTTCTAGCGCCTCACAAAAGTTATTCCCAAAAGATATTACGAGGGAAAGGAATGAAAGGTTATGTCATTGCTGACAATACTGAGCTATTTCCACCAAGGCGGAAAGCAGGAATCGGACCTGCGCCCTTTTGATTCGTAATCAAACGCTCTGCCGAAGTAACCCTTCATAGCGCCTCGTAAATCTTTTTTACAAATAAAAAACCTCCCGTTTTAAGGAGGTTATCATATCCGTTATTGCTTCGGCCTTTCCTAGTTGTTATTTGCAATACATATCGGTAAATGTATAGCACGATAACTACACCAGCAAATGATCTGACCGGCAATGCGGGAAATGATACTCCACCCCGTTAGTTTATTTGGCTTAAGCTTTAATAAATCTTGATAACAGCCAGTCATAATGGACCTCCAACAAAATTTAATCATCAATAGAGTGAGGAAAAATTTCGGAACGTACATGATGCTCTACCAACTGAGCTACAGGCTTAAAAAACCTGATGGGATTCGAACCCACGACCTTCCGCGTGACAGGCGAAGTAACGCTCCAGACGCCTCACTCAAATTTGTATCTTGTATACAGTATACTATCATATGGATAAAACTGGTGTCAATAGTAAATTTGTTATTTTAGCAAATTTAGCTTTCTTTAAACTATTTGACTTTCTTTCCCTTGGGTCCGTTGCTTCTCCATCTAAAAAAATCCCGTTTCGACGCTCTTTCCCTCTCCCAAAACCAATTTCTGCGATTCTTCGTGGAGGAGGACCGCTGCTATCGATCCGGTGTACGCACTTATCGCCTCAACCGTTTTTCTCTTCGCCCAGTACCCCGTGGCCATCGCCCAGACCTTCGCACTCATCGCACCAATCGTTATGCCACCATATCCTACCATAGATCAAATGAATATTGAACGCCGAGGGGCATATGTTAGGATATGGGGTATAAATGAATATAAGAAGAAACCTTCATCCTCCGTGAAGAGCTCTTAAAGGCTGAACTGCTTTTTGGTGGTAATCCCGTATAATTTCCAATTTATTCTAAACCTTTTTCCTTATTCTCCTCCACAACTTCCCGGAATGCTATGCTTAGCTGTATCAATAACCAACTCTGAACGGCTTGATCCCCCTGACGCCACTTTTTGATAATATATTGTAAATAAGCCTCTAACTTCGGATCAAGGTCGCCTTTACCATTTCCAACTGCCATCATCTCTTGCAATTCTAAGAATTGGGGATCATTGCAAAGCTTTATCAATTGTTGAGCAATCTTTTCTTTGCCGAGTAGCCTTATTCCGTTATTAAGATATTCCTCGGCGGAAAGGAACATTCCTCCTTCTCCGGTTGTAATCCAATCCGGATTAATCGCAAATTGAGCCATCATAGCATAAAGAACAGTTCTAGAAGGCTTCACTTTACCCAATTCAATTTTGGAATACTCCGATTGACTCATACCAATTTCTGCACTAAAGTCAATTTGGTTTCGTTTAAGATAATCTCGTATAAAACGAATTCGTGAATTTAAACTTTCTTTAGTCATATTAACTATAACCTCTTGACTTTTAGTTATTTTAACTATATAATAAACATAAAATATAGTACGAAATATTATTATTCAAAAAATTAGCACACGAAACCATCGACACATTAACGCGTCTTTGTGCCCTGGTTTCATATTGCCAAAAATTTCAACTATTTTTATTATACTATAATTAATCGATATGAGAAATGGGGGGAATAGTTCCGAGTTCGATATTTAAATTCTCTTCAGTTCATCCATTGGTAACTCGTAACGTTGATTCAAAAAATCATGCGAAAAACCAATCCCAAAACCATCAAATTATTGGAACAAAAAATAGCCGCCGGACGTCGCAAGCTCCAGGAGCTCTATGACGCCAGCGGATGTACAGACTCCATCGGCATCTTCGATGCCGCGTATTAGCTATAGTATGAAATTGGATAAACTGATTGTAAGGTATATAAAGATGAAAATGGTTTCCAAGGTTTCGAAGGGGCGGTAATTAGGGATTTACAATTTTCCGCAAAACTCATCTATCATACAGGCAATAAGATTTTTTTACCACCATGGTCTTCGTTTTTCACGATTAACTTTTTCGGGGAAGTTTTTGCAATAACAGATGCCATCCATCCACAATAAGGACATACCTCTCTTGAAAAATATGTGTTTAAATAAGTGGGTTCACCGCAATTTTCACATTTTTTCATTCTTATTCCTCCTTAAATAATTTAAAATAACCATTATAGGTCACTCCCTCAAAAGGGGTTTGTTTAACATTTGCATTGGATAAAATAAGTTTAGCTTCCGTCATAGGATAAGGTTCTAAATAAACCACTTCTTTAATTCCTACTTGTGCAATTTTATTTGCACATAAATTACACGGATATGTAGAAGTATATAATATTGCTTCTCTCAAAGCAGAAGAACCATTTCTGGCTACTGATAGTATAGCAGATTCTTCCGCGTGGAGAGCCTTACAATAATCTAAAATTTTATATTCATTCTTAAACCAGTTAATGAATTTATCTGCACTTTCGTCATCCGTAATATATGCCCTTGTTTTCTCAGCAAATTTAGCTCTTAATTTCCCCCTATAACAACCACCATAAGCAGCTTTGCATGATTTCTCTAACTTAGGAACCTCATTAAACCCGGAACTAAAAATTTGCCCATTGAAATCAATGATTACTGCTCCAACTTTTCTTTTTAAACAACTTGACCTTAATCCATTTGCATAAGCTATTGCCATTAATGCTTCTTGTTCCGTAGGAACTCTTTTCTTTCGATGTTCTATTAATTCAAGATATTTTGAAATACGGGTTTGCATGTTTTCATAGGGTTCACTGCCCCGATCAAAGTTTTGATTATTTGATAATATGATGTCGGCACTTAAAAAACAATCCGTGACTCTTTGCCCATAACTTAAATCTTCTCCCATATCTCTTTCATCATCTTTTTCAAACAAGCCCCAATTATTATTGTAGTAAGGATCATCTTTCAATCTTTTCCATCGTAAGTCCTTATCGGCAAACACTCCCATTAGATAAAACCCAGGAAGGTTTTGCCGTAAAACTTCAATTTCTCCGGGATTTCTGATACTATCTACAATACATTTATCAGGGTTCTCTTTTCTATATTCTGATAAAAAAAGGTCTGCTAAATATCCGTTGCCATTATCTTTTCGCAATTGATTTCCGTAATCTTGTAATTCAGGGCGATTGGGTTGCTTCCTTTTTTCTTGAAAATATTTTTGTCTTAGAATTTTCGATAAGGAAAAATATTTATAACTTAATGGCTGTATAAACTCTGTGGCTAAAAAATTACATCCACTACCAAAAGAACCTGTTAAACCAATAACATAATTCATTCGGCACCTCATCAATGATTTCCTTTTCATATTCAGCATTAGTCTTCGATGGAATTCGTAAGAATTCCTTTTATTTATTGCAAAATATTAATATTATAAATATTTGGCGTTAGAATGAATGCCTCTGAGATATAAAATGGGACAGAGAGAATAGTTTAGAGTTCAATATTCAAATTCTCTTCAGTTCATCCATTGGTAACTCGTAACGATTGATTCAAAAAATCATGCGAAAAATCAATCCCAAAACCATTGAATTATTAGAACAAAAAATAGCCGCCGGCTTTTTTAAAGCCGAGGACGCCAAAACCGCTTCAGGCAGCTTATGATGGGCCGTGGCTACACTGATTCTACCGGCATCTTCGATGCCACGTTTTTTCCTGTAGTATCAAACTGGATAAGCTGATAAACCGTTATCTGAAAATGACCATGATGAAGAAAATGTAGCAAATCGTTTATGGGTTCTCATAAAGTTTGAGAAAACCCAATAGGTAAAAGGGCATTTTTTGAGTTCACTTCTCAAATAGTTTGAGAAAAACCTTTTAATTCTCAAAATGTTTGGGAATATCCTTGGCACTTTATTTTTTTATTATAAATCTTCAACTTTATGCTTTATATGGCTTTGTTCTTGAGGCTTTTTTTCAGTTAAATCTGGGTAGTTGATTATTAGATTTACTAGTCGTATCTTTTTCGGGAGCCTTATCAAGCGAGACCTATAGAATAATGTATCAAGAAAGATAAAACCAATTGAGATAGAATCCGAGTACACACCCTCGTTTACATTGCCTTATACTTTATGAATAAGATTCACAATCAGCTATATATGATGGAAGTCCTTTTGGTGGTTCAAATTCAAAAATAATTTGAAAATGATCTTTTATCCTTTTTTTCAATAAACAACAATTTTTGTACTTTTTCCCCGAACCGCATGGACATCGAGAGTTTCTCGCTGCTCCAGGATATATCTCTTCCGATCTTTTTTGTTTTTCATAACTCCATTTATGCCAAGGAGAACGTAATCCAGAAAATACATATTTGATTAAACCATAATTATATTTAATTTCCGGACCAAATAATACAGAATATTTTTGGACAGGATTATTAACAATTGAAATTTCTAATGGTATTACTTTAGTAATAATACGATTACACTGTTCCCCATTATATATTTCCCCAATAACATGCCCACATTTTTTTCTAAATTTTATAGGTTCATTACAAATTGAACACCTTGACTCTTGAATAATTAACCCCGGACTTACAAACCATGTATATGGAAACATATCTTGAAATTTAGGGACAAGTTCTTCCATATGTCTTAACCCAAAACGATTATCCAAAGGGCAATGCTTTTTTAAAGAGTTTAATGCTATTTCACATTTTTCAAATTCACACCAAGAATCATAATAATTTTCTTCTTTGGCCTTTAAAAAAGCTTGAATAAAAAAATCTTGAGTATGGCCAATAGTTTCAAAACACCAACAAACTTTACTTAACAATTCATTGTGCTCTAAAACATATGTTTTTTTTACTTGTTGTAAACTTGTCCAAAATTCCTGAGATAATAGATTTGTTCTATTTTTATAATTGTCTAATTCATGCCTAAACTCATCCAATTCACATGTATTAACTGTTTCAATTAAATCAATGAGAATGTTATTTCTCCCCACTGCCCATCTCTTTCTCCTTACTCATTGGTAAGGCATGGTTTATTACACGATCAAAAGATTCTACTGGACCATCATATTTTATTGATATTGTGCTTTTATCAGAATTCTCAACAATCAGTTCGCATTTGACAGTTGAATTTTTGGCATCTTTGGAATGATTCTTTATGAAATCGTATAAATAGCTACTTAAAACATTAATAGCCACTGGAAAAACCACACTACTAATAAAAATACAGCCTAAATTAATAAAATCACTGTGCAATAAAAGTTCAAGTGGTTCTTCATCTTCAGTTGCAACCTCAACATTCATTCCTTTATCTTTTAGATAATCATATAAAAAGTCAAAATGTGAAGCAAATACTTTTCCTTGATAATCTTTCGTATTATATTCTTGGGGAATAATTATGACATCTATTAATTTTAAATTGGCCTTTAAATTATCATCATTTATGCCGCATATAATGTTATCTCTTGTTATTTCGCAAGTTTCAACAGATAGTTGTACCTTATTGTTTTGATTATCCATTTTTGCCCTCATATTCTATTTTAATTTAAATTATTAATTTAATTAGAGTAAACCTTTTAATTTTGATTAAAAACAACCGCATTTTCAGGTTTCTCATGTGCAATAATACCCCACGGATACTTTCCTCTTAAATAATGATAAACAACGATCTCTGGATCATGTTGTCGACTAAATGCTTGTGATAAGAAAAAGGTAAATGCACAAGAAGATGCTAAAACTAAATGGATCTTAGTAATTCCGTACTTCTTACATACTTGCCTTATCTTTATCATAATTTCATTCCTTAATCTCTCCGCTTTCTTATACGAAATAACAGAATCAAAATCTACGAATCGGCCTTCAAATTTTAAATAGTGCATGTCTTTATAATGGAGGGAGCTAAGTTCATTTTCGTTAATTATTAACGAAGTAGCAATACTAACTAATAATTCCCGTGATTTTTTTGATTTATTTAATTCATCGATTTTTACCAATGGTGAATTATCGTCGGTACTCTCAAATTCTTCAAAAAAAGATTCATTATTTCTTCTTTTATGTAGAAGTTTAGTATTGTTTTCATCACCGATATTAAAACCAAGTCGAAAAATCAATGGAATATGAGCAATACCATAGTATCCGAGTTTACACTTATTTCTAGTTTGACATATCTCATTAACAATTGTATCTTGAACTTCAATTGCTTCTTTGTATCTTTTGGGGTCTAACATAAAGTCAAATTGAGATATTTGAATCGTTTTACTGATATGATATTGTTTGGAAAAATTTGAGTCAACCTCTGCAATGTCATTATTTAAAGACGTATGCTTGATAAGAATAATTCTTTCTTTATAAAATCTACCAATTAAATAAGTCAATCCACAAATCGTCATTAATGCAGGAAATATATATTTTAACGCCTTTGTTTTATACAAATATGGCAAGAAATTGTTTGTGGTATCGAATATTGCCTTAATGTTTCCAACTTCAATTTTTTTAATTAAGTCCCCTTTTTCGAATACAATTACACTCAAAATCAAAAAAATAACAAATAAACTGCCGGATAATTTTAATGGTACCTTTCTTATAGCTACTAAAATTTTATGCATTCCTCTCCACCTGCTAACTATTAATATATATATCGTTAATCTTCTCGCATTCGAGAATTTCTTTAATCTGTTTTAACTTGCAATCCCCAATCCATACCCTAAACCGTTCAATCCCTGTAATTATAAAAATTAAATACCTTGTTTGATTGATATTTACTTCCATTGATTCTTTCCAGTCAATAATATCTGTTACTGTTGGTATAGGATCAACTTGTGGATGTGTGTGCCAAGTCCCTATATAACCACCTTTGGATTTTGATTGTTCTAGGGCTTTAACATGAGTTCTATCTCTTCGAATAAACCGTACTCTACTTCTAAAATCATGTATTCCCGGTAAAGTCATATCCACAATTGTATAATTACCAGTTATTAGGCTCTCATAACCAATGACTAATCCTCCTGATTCACTATCATCCAAACCTAGTTGCCTATAACGAGATAAAATTTTTAACGGTGAATCTAATATATCAAGTACAGATTTCTCGTTTATTTTAAATTTTATCAACCTATCAATTGACTCATATGTTGCCACATATTTCACAACTTTCTTCGTAGAAGTTTGAATTAATTGTAGTATCAAAATTTATGACGGTATCCAAAGACTGGAAATTATTACGGCTTGAGACCAGAATATTCTCATTTATTTCCCCTTTTAGTGCTCTACCTACTATTTCCAGAGCTATATAAGTGTTTTTAAGTAATACTTCGTTTCCATAAGGAGTGAAACTACCCCCACAACCTTCCCCAAGTAATAGCTCATTACCATTGACAAATGATACCTTATTACTTTCAAGAGGAACACCATTTTTTCGAAATAAGCACTCAAAACACCCTTTATGTTTATAATCTATATATAAAAGGTGACATCCCTTTCCCTCAGCATCAAGCCAATTGTATATCACAGGAACCTTAATTTTATGAAATTTAAAAAACTTGTTATACCTTCTCTGTGCATCTGTACTACCAATTGCAAGAATAATCAAATCAAATTTATTATAAAATTCACTACTACTAGTTCCCTTCTTATTGAAAAGATCTTTATATGTAGATATTTTTGCCTGAGGATACATTTTTTCCAATTCCTTCTTCATTGCAATTGCTTTATTTTCTGGAATATAATTTTTCCCTAATCTATGTCTCATTATATTCCCAGTTTTAAGGTCATCTTTATCAGAAATTGAAATATTCATTACACCAAGTTTGGCAATTTCGGAAATAAGATAACTACCAACAGAACCTGCACCTATAATTAGTATTTTTTTATCAAGATAAACGTCATCTCCACCCATACGTTTTAGCATATAATCAACATCACTTCTTTCACAAAAAATAGGTTCAATATTAAGTAGGTCCTGCCGAATTTTTTCCACGAATAATTTTTTTTCGCTACTTGCAAATTTAAATAATGCTAAGAAAGTAATTTCCATCCCCTTAGGGATTTTCATTGAAAAAACAACGAATTTTTGCTTCCCGCGAACGAATAATTTTTTAAGGAATTCATAATTCTTAGCAGAAATCCTGTCTCTTTTTTGATTCATTATTATATTTAAAATTGTTTCTCTGTCCCAAACGTTTTGTTTTGTTGGTGGGACTATACCCATTGAGTCCGTGATTGGAATAAATAATCCTTTCTCTACATTCCCTGATTCTACATAAATCGTATTAATGTATAAAGAGGGTTCTTTAATTAATATTTTTTGAAAGTCTGAAGCTGCACTTCGAGTATGTATACAGTCAACTTCACAGGCCTCTCTTTTATTGGAAATATATACTTCCGCCCCTATTTTATTATTTATTGCAATTTGATTCCAGTAATACAGGAATTCTTTTTGAAACTCTATATCAATCTCAGTTAGTGTCAAATTCATTAGCTTATCCAACTGTCTTATATACAAATCAACATGTTCAGCTATACTCATAGAACTAAAAATATGTTCTTCTTTATTGACCAAACATAAGGAATATAACTTTTTATCTTTATCATTCAAACAAAGCATATGTGGATAAGATAATAACTCTTTATCTTGCATCCAAATGTCAATTTGTCTTGTTGTTGGATCATTTGTGCATAAAATGTCCATATTGTAATGAAAATTTTTAAAACTGAAGGGAATATAATAATTCCCTTCAGTTTCAGTACATTCAGTAGAAATACATGAAAACCCAGTATATGTATTTATTAAATCAATAATTTCATCAAGCATAACTGTTCTCACTTTTTGATTTAGCAGAAGTGCTTTTCGGTTTTTCCGGTAGTTTAAAATCTGTTCCTAAACTTTTTTGTATATATTTCGCAGCCTCATATTCCTCATTAGCATTTATTGCATTTAAAAGATTATCTCTAAATTCTGATAGTTTAGCATAAAATACTTCCTCATCCGCATCTGTCATTTTATAAAATACATCCGTTTCAGGCGTAACTGGTAACCTCTTTGTAATAGTGTGCTCACCCGAAAAATTAGGTATAAAGGAATTAGTGATTCCATTAACTACCCTATATAAAGCATTTAAATCATCATCATAACCATCGACACTATAATAATCAAAATGTTGACATGCAAGTAGTGTTATTCCGATACTAGGCGGTCTATGATCTTTGGTATAAGATTCACCATACTTTTCCTGTCGCCATTTTTTTATAAATCTCACAATCCGACGCAGCTGAGTTCCTTGATCCCCAGCAAAATACGACTCCAGATAATCATTTAAACCATCCGGATCACCGGGCTCCCATTTATAAGTTGAAGAATACTCTTTTCCTCTTGCTAAATACACCGTCCCATCAGATTCTGCATAAAGCGGAAAATCAATATGCATATTTTCTTCGCCTTGCTGTAAATACTGAACGGTAACACAGGGTTCTTTAATTTTAGGTTCTCTAATGTTGTTTATCGTTAAAGCATCCCTAGCAAAACCTTTAATTTTTCTAGGATCATCATTTTCCTTGATGTCTAAAGGAAATATTACTGCTACATCTCTATCTATTGTTGTATCATCAATCGTTGTACTAATTCCTTGCCTATAACTTCCTTGATCAATAAATCGTAAATCCGATTTATTAACTGTAATTCCATGCTCTTTAAGTATTTTGGGGAATTTTTTTTCGAAATCAGCCTGCAAAATATCTCTTTTTTCCTTTAATAGGCTGCTTTCTTTATCTAACTTTATTAAGTCATGGAATTCCTTAAACTGATCATATAACCTTGGTTTCATAAATTGGCTCCTCCCGAAAATTAATTTAATCTTCTTTCCTAACTCCCTTAAAAGGGCTATTGGTCGATGTTTTCCTATCAATAAATTGACCACTGGATGTATCCCTTTTTACCCAATCATTTGTTTTTGGATTATATGTCTGGCTTCTTCCATCAACTTGTCCAATTCTATGTCCTTGGCCTGTATTTTTTGCCATTATAATAAACCTCCCTACACTAATTTGAAATATGCTGGTATAACCAATCCCATGCATCTTCCGGTAAATAACCTTGATAATCGTTTTTTACTCCTATTACTAAGAGATTATCGTTCTTGTCAATATGGGGAGTAAGTTTCTCGGATACACTATTTGCAGAATAAAAATTTGTATCAACTAACCAAGTAGAATCCAAATAATGCCACCACGAACCCAAAGATTTAATTGCATCATAAAGAGTGGAATAATTCTGCCCGGGTTTTTTAAGGTCATATGTAACCAAATAAACCATTGAATTTATCCTTTCCAATTTTCTATGCGAACTTTTTTATTTCGTTTTGAGCAGGAATAATTTTATTTTTGTTGTATAAAATAAATAGAGCATGAATTGTTTGCATATGCAAACAAGCCTAATTTTTGGATGGGTAGTCCATTTTAGGTGCTCAAGAGTGGTGTAACGGCTCGCAATCGCTTCACCATTCAAAAAACCAAGCCATAAGAAATGTCGCACCCGCAATGTGTGACATTTCTTTTTTTATAATCCAAACAATCACCTCCTATTCGGTTTTTTGTTTTATGTACATCGATGGAAACCATAATTATTTTTCGTTAAATACATTGATCTCACTAATGCGAGGTATAGCTCCGTACTTTCCATTTAAATAATTTTTTTCGTAATTTTCATCCTTTCGGATTTTATTACCTTCGGGATCACTTATCTCCGCCAAAGAAAACAACTTTGAAACTCCATTTGAATCTTTTTCGGTAAACCAAATTTCATCCCTACGTAATAAATCATTTTCCATTTGCCATACATCATGTGTTGTAAAAATAAGTTGAGCATTTTTTTTGTTTATTTCAGGATTTAAAAAAGTATGTATAATGTTACGAACGAGTAAAGGATGAAGTTTAGTATTCAGCTCGTCCACAAAAAGAACGCTGCCATTCTCTAATACTTCTTGTATAGATGGGTACAGCGAAAACATTTCAAGAGTCCCTTGAGATTCATTCTGAAAGGGAATTAGAACCATTTTATCAGAACCAATTATTTTATGTTTCGTACTAATATGATAGCGCTCTCCCTCTCCTTTATCAGTATCTGCTATCAACTTTTCTACTTCAAAGCCCTTAATTGAATCATCAAATGATTCAAAAAACTTTACCACTTTATTTTGAACTTCTATATTTGAAGCAAAATCAGCAGGAATCCGACTTGACCTAAAGAAACTCTCTACAGGATTACTAAAATCAATAATTTCGTTTTTGAAAAACCAATCTCTAATTTCTTTAAGTTTTGGTATCTTTAATCGGGCCCCAAGTGAAACTACCAGGGTTTCTTTTTCTAGTGCAATTGTAATGTTCTCTTTACTTTTTTGAGGTATTCCTTCGAATTCTAATCGATCTTTTTTTCTATAAAAAATTTTTTTAAATTCTCTACCAGTTTTAGTTTTACAATTCAACCATTCTTCCAAAACCTCGGTTTCTTTTAAAGAAAAACCATATTGATACATTTTTGGGCTTTCATCAGTTTGATCAATAAAGATCACTTCAAATGTTGATTTTGTCTCCCGGCTATTAATATCAAACATAAAAGGGGTCACTTCGATTTGTTCTGCTTCCTTAGAAGCTTTCGCTTCATTTTCGCCTCCAAATTTAAAGGAGTTTAAAACATAATAGGTCATATAGTCAAATGCATCATAAACATTAGATTTTCCACTTGCATTAGCACCATAAATAACAGCTACCCGAAGTATTTTATTATTTGCCAAACTTACTACTTGATCTGAGTGCTCTGAAATTTTTGTAGCTTTCAGATCTAATGAGACATTATCCCTGAATGATTTATAATTTCTAAAATTAAATTGTAACAACATATAATTCACATCCTTATGTTAATTATATCATAATATGACAAAAAAATCAATGCCAATTGAGAAAAAAACTCAACTGAACGCCGACGAGAAATAGTCAATTTAAACTTGCCTTCAAACCGGTAAAAATCATTTTTACTACTAAAACAAGCCAAGAAGCAAAATATGTAACAGAGTCTTTAAGTATCGTAATTAGGAAATCTCGGAAATTCTGCCCGGCATGTATTCAGGAAAATCCCTATTATAAGCTTCTTTGGCAGGTGGAATCGAAGTTTGGTTTTATTCATAAACTGTGGATCAGATTTCTCTCTGAAGAATAAACGAAGATTAATTCTATCTTTAAAATGCTTCCCCTAAACATATCTTACTATTTTAATGATGATCTCCTTCCAAAAACACCTTCACGAACTGTATTAAAGCTTTTCTCGCCTTTTCATCCTCCAAATGCCATACTTTCGCTACCTGTTGCATCAATTCCCGCAGTTCACCCTTATTCTGCTCATTTTCAAACATATCGACCGAAATAAATCCTTGAAACTCCGCAAAATGCGGATCTTTCAGAGCGCTCAAAAATCCTTCGCTCATTTTCGCCGCTCCGAATAACTCAATTCCTTTATCAATATAATCTTTCGGGGTAATATACATCTCGCCTTGCCCGGTCAAAATCCAATCCGGATTCGCACCAAACCGGACCATCATCCCATTTAGAAAACGTTTCGAAGGCTGAAATCGGCTTAATTCAAATTTCGATACTTGTCCATGGCTCATTCCAATGGCATCACCCAATGCCTCCTGGGATAATCCCATTGCCTCTCTGAACTGCCGTATTCTTTCTCCAATATTTTTATCTATCATTTGTAACAAATTTCTCCTTGACGTTTGTTCAAAATGAACGTATAATCAAATTGTAATTTCAGAAAATAATCAATAGAAACGAAAAATAGAACAATAAATAAAACCAACGCTCAAACAACCTCCATTTGCGCCTTAGTTTCGTATTGCCTGAAATCTCAATTATTTCCATTATATCATACTCATCGAAACTTAAAAGGAAAAAAGAATAACGGCTAATTTTCGATACGATGTTATCGTTTACACCGAATACTCGGAGGTGTTCATGACAAAATCCAAATCCAAAAAAATTAAGTCTTTGGAACAAAAAATAGCCTCCGGGCGTCAACAGCTCGAGGAAGCCTATGATGCCCGTGGCTACACTGATTCTACCGTTTTATCCTGTAGCATCAAACTGGATAAGCTGATAAACCGTTATCTGAAAATGACCATGATGAAGAAAATGTAGCAGATCTATAAAATTCATAACTATGATTTTTTGAACCTTATATGTTATGCATCCTACAAAATTTGGCGGTAGAATAATAAATAGCAACTTGAATCCACAATAACCGCCGCCAAGGACAGACTGTGTGAAAAATATAGGATAATTATGGTAAATATGTTAAAATAACTGTAGATATTAGATTTGAGTGAGGTTTAAAATGAAATACATAGAAGGGACCAATCGCTACCAACTATCATACTTACCAGAATGTATAGATGATTATATCCTGGAAGAAAATCCAGTTAGAATTATCGAAGCATTTGTTGAAAGTCTGGAACTGGATAGGCTGGGATTTAGCAAAACTACTCCCAATATCAAAGGGCGACCGCCCTATAATCCAAAGACTTTACTTAAACTATATATCTATGGGTATATGAACAAAATAAGATCAACTAGACGCCTGGAAAAACAGGCCGGAATAAACTTGGAGCTGATGTGGCTATTAAATAAGCTGGCACCGGATTTTAAAACAATAGCCGATTTTAGAAAAGACAATAGTAAAGCATTAGAGGGAGTATTTAAAGAATTCATACTGTTATGTAAGGGATGGGGATTATTCAGTAATGAACTGATAGCCGTTGATGGGACAAAATTCAAAGCCTGTAATAATAAAAAACGGAACTTCACCCAGGCAAAGCTCGAAAAAAGAGTCATCGAAATCGAAAATAAAATAGCTGAATATCTAAAAGATTTAGATGAAAATGATACCAACGAAGTAACAGATAAAAATTATACATCGGAAGAAATACAATCTAAAATAAAAGAATTACAAGACAGAAAAGGAAAATATCAAAAGTATCAAGACCAATTAAAAAAGGAAGGGAACACCGAAATCTCCCTAACCGATCCCGATGCCAGATTGATGATAAGCAACGGTAAGCTGGACGTCCATTACAATGTCCAAGTGGTGGCAGAAGGCAAAAACAAACTCATAATCGACTGTAATGTCACAAATATCTGCTCGGATCAGGGGCAACTGGGAACAATGGCCCAAAGAGGAAAGGAAATATTAGGAGTAGCGGAGCTAGAAGTGTTAGCAGACAAAGGGTATTATGACGGTGCCGATTTAATAGAATGTATGGAAAACAAGATAAATCCATATGTAGCAAAGCCTGAACACACAAGTTCCACTGGAAATACAAAGTATGGTAAGGATAAATTTAAATATGACAAAGAAAAAGATGAATTCATCTGCACGCAGGGTCAACATTTGCCTTATAGAACGACAGGCATAAAAAGTAGAGATGGAAAAGAAGAGAAAAGATATTACAACCGCTAAGCTTGTCTTAATTGTAAGACTCTAAAAGAATGTACTAAATCGAAAACTTTTAGAAGAGTAACCCGTTTAGTGATACAGGATTTGCTAGATAAAGTTGATGAACAGACTGTGAAATACCGAGAAAAATATGAAAAACGCAAAATGATTGTAGAGCATCCTTTTGGTACCATTAAAAGATGTATGGATGCCGGTTATTTGCTTACTAAAGGAAAAGAAAACGTTAAGGCCGAGGTGGCCTTAACGTTTTTATCATACAACCTAAAAAGGGTTATGAATATATTGGGAATTGATGAATTGAAACAGAGGCTAACTACAACATGAAATTGGATCACTTTATAAAAATGAATGTATTATGCAACATCGCTTTTTCACACAGTCTGAGGAAGGCGGCGGCGCGGCATCTTTTCTAGGAGGAAAAACTGCCGTCGGCCCTCAGAACTATATAGAAGACGCTGCCACGAGGGCAGCGTCATTAAATCAAAAACTCCTACTCCGAACATGGATGTGAGGAGCTATGACAGGGGTCCGGGGAGCTACCTCCCCGGCGGGCGGATAGGTCCTAGGGGTCGCCCGCTCGACCCCTGGACAAAAGGTGGCACAGGATGCTTTATCTACAGTTTAATGTTTCAACTTTCTTCATTCGTAACATCTTTTTGAAAACCTATACACAGTTTACTTCACCAACTCCGCCACCGGCACCACTTCAATTCCGGCCTTGGCGAACTCGGGAAGCATTTCGATAATGGCTTGGGCCGTATTCTCCCGTACATGGCCGATTCCGACAGCCTCTCCCTCCCGGAGCGCGATTTTCATCAATACCCGTAACGCCGCCTTTTTACTCATCAGGTCGGTTTGGTTATCAATAAAAACCTTCCGTTTGGTACAAGGTATTTGATTGTTCCGGGCATATTGGGCCGCTACGGAAGTTGATGCCGTCATACTATCCACGAAAAATAGCCCGTGTTTTTTGATTTCCTTCATTAAAATCTCCATTAAACGGGGGTCGCTGGTCCCGGCGGAGCCTTCATGATTATTGATCCCCGTCGCTTCCGGAACCTGTTCCAAATCTTTTTGGAGCCCAGCCGCAACCTCCGCTTCACTAAAGCTGCGTTTAATAACCCCCGGACCGGGATTGACGCTTGGATTCATCGGTTCCAACGGTAAATGCAGCATAACCCCAAATCCTCTTTCCTTGGCAGCCTCGGCATACTTACGGCTGTAAGGACCGAAGGGCAGCACCGAGAAGGTTAAAGGAGCCGGAACTTTCAGCATCGCATCCGCAGCATCCAATACATAGCCAACATCATCAATGATAATGGCAATCTTAGCCTTTTTTCCGGCCGGCAGCGGCACCGTCTGTTCTTCTGCTTCCACCTTTACCGGGGTGGGGGTTGGAATCGCCTCCGATGGCGGTGGCTCCAAATCCGGTACGATGGGAGGCAACTCAGGAATCAAACCGGGTAAGCGCCCTTGAAATCCGGTTACCGGCAAAACCATGGTCAGACGTTCCAAGGGCAAACTGGGGCTGTATTTTTTCCCGACTCCCATCGGAAAGCTGCTGTCAAGCTTGACCCAAAGTAAACCGTTGCTATATCCCCATTTTCCCGCATGAATATTAAAACCTAAATGCTGCACCAGTTCCTTCCACTTAAAAGTCAAAGCGATCAGGGAATTCCTACCGGCTGCTTTCGGCAAAACGATGGTATTCTCCGAAAAGGCCCATTCGATTCGCCTGTTACCGATTTTCCTCTTTAATTGGCGGCTCTTTTGTATTTTATAGACCGCCTTGGGATTAAACCCCTCATGGGCCAATATTTTTTGCCATGATTTTTGATACTCTTGCTGCTTTAATTGTAGCTGTTCAACGTATCCGTTCCCAAGAGGTTGCTTATGCCCGGCATCTTTTTGCGGAAAAAGTCCGGTTTTGGGTAACCATAATGCAACCGCCCCAATCAAAGCTGCATAAACAAGGTAAAAAATAAAGGCCGTCTTCGCTGTTCTCGTTTCCGGCCCCAAAACCCTCACTCCTCTCAGGACTCAATTGCTACTTATCAGCTTGCCAGTTTATTTTGACGTTGCAAAATATGAAGCTGTAATATTTTGAGAGCTTCCGACTCCTGTAGCTCATTCATTCTCTTAAAAGGACCGGTGTCGCCATGTTTTAGCAAACGCTCCAAAGCACCGGGGATCTCCACAACCATGTCGGGTTGGACTCCCTTTTTATGAATGTTCACTTTCCCCGATGTCAAATAACTGGCGATGGTGATTGTCATGGCAGTTCCTCCCGGAAGTTCCCTGACTTCCTGGATTAGATCCTTTCCGAAAGTATGGGTTCCCACCAGTATCGCCCGTTTTTGATCCTTGAGGGCCCCGGAAACAATTTCCGAAGCGCTGGCACTCCAGCTATTGACCAGCACTACCATTGGCAAATAGCGGTGAGCATTATATTCGGAGGATAAAACCTGCCAAGGCAGATTTCTTCTTTTCACATGAATAATGGGAGTATTCTCCGGAATAAATTCACTGACCACTTTGATGGCGGCATCCAGTGAACCGCCCGGATTGGCCCGTAAGTCCAAAACCAATGCTTGACAATCAATCATTTTATCGATTTTTCTTAAATCTTTCTCCAAATCATCCGGGGTTGTTTCGGCAAATTGGGATATTTTGATAAACGCATACTTCCCAACCAGCGGATCCTGCCGAATATCCATTTCAACGGTGGGAACGGTAATCTTATCTCTTTCAACTTTAAACTCAAGTTCCTGACGCTTGTTTCCATCACCCCGGGCAATCAAGAGTGTCACCGCAGTGCCAATTTTGCCCCTGATTTTAGCGATCGCCACATCGGCGCTGATTTTACGAACAGGCGTTTCACCAATGGCGATGATTCGGTCTCCTTCTTGCAAACCCGCTTTTTCACTCGGTGAACCTTCCACCACTTTTGAAATCAATAGTTCCCCTTCTTTGACAATAAAAAAAATACCAATCCCTGCAAAGGATCCGCTGGTATCTTTTTTAAGCTCGGAATACTGATCCCGGTCTAAAAAGCGGGTGTACGGATCATGCAAAGACTGAAGCATGCCCGAAATCTGACCCTTTTCCCAATAGGTCTTCATGAGATCAACCATACTGACCGGCTGATAATAATTTATTTTGACCACGCTCATCACGTAAAATGCCGAAAGAATGTCGCGATACCGGCCGCCTCTGGCATTACCCTGCCACCACCAGCCCAAGAAACACAGCGTAACCAACAACAATCCTATGAATAAAAGACTCTTGAAACGGGAGTTTTTTGCCAAAAAAAACCCATCCTTTATAATGATCTTAGCGGGTCTGTCGGGACTCCCGCTTTACGGACTTCAAAGTGCAAATGCGGTCCGGTGCTAAATCCGGTGCTTCCTACCTTGGCGATGATATCGCCTTTGGATACCATCTGCCCTTTGCTTACTAATAATTCGGAACAATGGCCGTAAACCGTAGAGATTTCATTGCCATGGTCCAAAGCGATCATATTCCCATACCCGCCATTACGGCCGGAAAAAATCACAACCCCCGAATCCGCAGCGGCAATTGGTGTTCCCGTCGGTGCGGCAATGTCCATACCCGAATGGTACTTCTTTTTCCGCAAAATTGGATGAACACGCCAGCCTTGATAGGAGGATATTCTCCCCCTGACCGGCCAAATCATTCTTCCGGTACCCAGGGCGGTTTTATTTTTATTTTGTAAGTCTTTGATTTGGGCTTCCATCTCTTTGGAAGTCCGTTCCATTTCATCCAGAGACTCTTCCAAAACCCGGCGGTCTTTTTGCAAAGCGGTCAGTTCTTCTTTTTTATCCTGCATGATCTGAATTTTACGGTTTTGTTCGTTTCGGTTCTTGACTTGCAGCAGCGCATAGGTCTTTTTTTGATCCAGCAATTCCTGTTGTTTGTCGCTGATTTCTTCCTGCTTGTCGGTGATAATCCCCTGCCGCTCCCGCAAGGATTGAATCATATGTAAATCATCTTGCACGAAACTGCTTACCATTTCAAAACGGTGCAAGAAATCATCAAAACTTCTGGACTCAAACAAAGCTTCCAAATAACTTTGATACCCATATTTATATATAGTAATTAATCTTTGATCCAGAACTCCTTTTCGACCGCCAATTGCATTTTTAATATTTTCCAATTCCGACTGGGCTTTGCTGAGCTCCACATTGACAGCGTTCATCCGGTGCTCGGTTTGATTAAGATTCCCATTGATTTTTTTTAAATTGGAATTAATCTTGTCGATCTCCTCTTGCGTCTTGAGGAGACTCCCAAGGACCCTTTTTTCCCGCTGCTTAGTTTGACTTAGTTTCTTTCTCGTTTGGACTATTTTGCTTTGAAGCTCATCCTCGGTAACCGCCCAGCTCATCGGTATAAAAGCCATTACAAACATCAAACCAAAGCTCATACAGGCCACTCCGGTTGTTTTTTCAGCCATCGCCAGGTACCTCCTTGCCTCTTTTCTTCACACATTTGCGGCTTTCTAGCCGAAGGGTCTATAAAATAAAAATCAATAAGATATACAATATATTATCGTGAAACTTCAAGTAATATATTGTATATCTATTATAAAACAAAGCGCTACAATTACCCGATATCAGCTTTTTACACCAGCAAGGGCCGTTGTCAGACCCTGAGGAATTTCTTAATCGACATCATACTGCCGATCGCTCCGAAGGCAAACCCCACCACAGAAATCAGCAGAAACAAGTTCTCGTTGACGGCGGTCTCCCGGAGTAAGGGTATAAAGGGAGCCAATTGATGAATATATTGAAACAAAAAATGATACCCCTTGGAGAGAATAATGCCGGAAATCAAAGCTCCGCTGAGTCCCAGAATAATCCCTTCCAACATAAAAGGCCACCGAATAAACCAATCAGTCGCCCCAACCAACTTCATAATTTCAATTTCTTTGCGACGGGCAAACACAGTCAGACGAATCGTATTGGTAATGATATAAAGAACCACAATTCCGATGATCATCACCAAACTAAATCCCAAAACCCATATGATTCGGACTACAATCAGCATTGCTTCCACAAAAGTTTTACCATACTCGACTTCGTCGACTCCCGGGATTTGATTAATCTGGTTGACCAGCCTTTTTACCCTAACATCTTCTTTCAGTTTAATATTGATCATATCCGGTAACGGATTATCGGAAGTAACAAAAAGATCTCTCACACCCAGGCTTTTCTCCAGCCACTTGGCTCCGGCCTCGCGCGAAACATACCGGACACTTTTCACTCCATCAAGTTCAACCATTTGGGCTTGAATGGGACCATGGTCCACTCCGTCTTTGAGATAAACCCTGAGTTCCAAAACACCTTTGGCCATTTCGGCAAAATGGTTAAAATTGGTCACCACAATATAAAAGCAACCCAAAATGATTAAAGATAACGATATGGTAATGACCGCTGCCAAACTCATTAATCCATTCCGGGTAAGTCCTTTTGAGGCTTCTTTAAAAAAATAACCGGCCGTTCGTAGTTTCAACTCTCATAGACCCCCTTCTGCTCATCTCTGGCCAAAATACCATTCTCCAACGCAATGACCCGTTTTCTCATCTTATCGACAACGGCTTTATTATGAGTTGCCATAATAATGGTGGTACCCCGTTTGTTAATTTCTAAAAATAAATCCATTATCCCCCAGGATGTATCGGGATCCAGGTTGCCGGTGGGTTCATCCGCCAGCAAGAGCAATGGACGGTTCACAATGGCTCTGGCTAATGAAACCCTTTGCTGTTCTCCACCGGATAACTCCGAAGGGAAAACCCGGGCCTTATCCTTCAAACCCACTAAATCCAAAACTGCCGGTACTTGCCGAAGAACTTCCCTCCGGGAGGCTTCAATAACCTCCAGTGCAAAGGCAACATTTTCGAAGATAGTCTTATTGGGCAATAATTTATAATCCTGAAAAACCGTACCGATATTCCTACGAAAAATAGGAATCTCCGAGTTTTTCATTTGCGATAAATTCTTACGGCCCACAAAAACCTTCCCTTGCGTGGCCAATTCCCGGCGGTTGACTAATTTCATGAAAGTCGTTTTTCCCGCTCCACTTGCGCCAACTAAAAAAACAAATTCCCCTTTTTCAATGGAAATGTCGATGTTATTTAAAGCAACGACCCCGTTGGCATAAACTTTGGAAACCCCATGAAGCTCGATCAAACCTGTTCACCTCGATTTAACCTTCTATTGAATTTACATTTCCTGTTATTTCTGCAATTGTCGCTTTATTTCGACACCAAAACTTTAATTTCCTCCCCGCTTCTGCGATTCAATATATTACCATCCAAATTTCCAGCCGGATCCCCATATTTTGAAAACACATATTTTCAATAGACGGAAAATAGCAGACTTTAAAGGAAGATAGTAGAACTTAACCCTTGACTCATTATTCAAAAATGGATATAATAGTTAAAAATATTATCGTATAGGTTTAAGTCGATGGACAATAAGGATCAGAGAGATATTTTGATTTCAAAAGATGTCTTAACATTGGAAGAAGCCAGCCAGCTTTTTCAGGTCAGCAGCAAAACATTCTTAAAATTATTAAGAGAAGAGGACATACCCGCCAGGAAGGTCGGGCGGGAATGGCGTTTTTCCCGTGTAGCCTTATTGAACTGGATCGAATCGGGCAATTCACGCTCGTATACTTCGATAGAGGATGAAAATAACGCCTACTTTGATCAAGTTGCTCCGGTGTATGATGAATTAAGAAAAGATTGCTATGGAAGTATCCTTCGGGAAAAAGTAATATCCCGCTTCACACCCATGGAAAGTTACAAGGTCGCCGACATTGGCACGGGCACCGGTTATTTGGCCAAAGGTTTAGCCAAATATGCCGGCAATGTCATAGCAATCGATTCCTCCACCGCTATGCTTGAAGTTGCTGCCAATGATATTATGAAGGCCAAGTTAGAGAATATTCAATTTCTGGTTGGCGACGCCCACGATTTACCCTTGGAAGATGCCAGCCAGGATATGGTATTTGCCAACCTTCTCCTGCACCATTTGCTGGAACCGGCTATCGCCATCAAGGAAATGGTCCGGATCCTTAAACCCGGCGGCCGACTTGTTATCACTGATGTAAAACAGCACAATCACCAGTGGGTAAAGGAAGAAAAATTTGATTTATGGCTTGGCTTTGAAAGAAACGAAATCAAGCTATGGTATGAAGAAACCGGTCTTGTTGACATCGACATCGCTGATTTTGATTGTAGTTGCCGGACCTCCAACCGCGCCGGAGAGACGATTGAAATTCCCATGTTTTTAGCTGCGGGAACAAAGCCATAAAATTGAACGACAGGAAAGGATGATCCCCTTGAGTATGACCATCACTGAAAAAATTCTGGCCGCGCATGCCGGAAAACCCCAAGTTTCACCAGGAGAATTAATCGACGTATCTTTGGATTTGGTGTTAGGAAATGATATTACTGCGCCGGTTGCGTTTAAGGAATTTAATAAAATCGGCGTCACTAAAGTATTTGACCGTGACAAAATCGCTTTAGTCCCGGATCATTTCACCCCCAACAAAGATATCAAGTCAGCCGAACAAGCAAAAATGATGCGCGATTTTGCACACCGTTACGGAATTACCAATTACTTCGAAGTCGGAACGATGGGGGTCGAGCACTGTCTTTTACCCGAAAAGGGTTTGGTAGTTCCCGGCGATCTCGTGATCGGCGCCGACTCTCATACTTGTACTTATGGTGCTTTAGGAGCATTTTCAACCGGAGTTGGCAGTACCGATATGGCAGCCGGAATGGCGACAGGTAAAGCCTGGTTAAAAGTTCCCGAAAGCATCCGCTTCATCTATTCGGGCAAACTCCCAAAGTGGATTGGGGGAAAAGATTTGATTCTCTATACTATCGGACAAATCGGAGTCGACGGAGCCTTGTATCAGGCGATGGAATTCACCGGCGAAGCGATTTGCGCTCTTTCTATGGAAGGCCGTTTCACCATGGCCAATATGGCAATCGAAGCCGGCGGTAAAAACGGTATCTTCGCAGTCGATGACAAGACCATTGAATACGTAAAGGGACGATCCAACCGGAAATATACGGTTTACAGCAGCGATCCGGATGCCAAATATGTTAAAACCTATGAATGGGATGTATCCAAACTGGAACCTCAAATCGCCTTCCCTCATTTACCGGAAAATAGCAAGCCGCTATCTCAATGTGACAATATCAGCATTGATCAATCTATTATCGGATCTTGCACCAATGGCCGGATTGAGGATCTCAGAGAAGCGGCAACGGTTTTGAAAGGGAAAAAAGTTAACCCCAATGTCCGTTTAATTGTTATTCCGGGAACCCAAGCCATCTGGCGCCAAGCAATGCACGAAGGATTGTTCGACATTTTCCTGGATGCCGGAGCCGCAGTTTCCACGCCCACTTGCGGACCTTGCCTTGGGGGCCATATGGGTATTTTAGCAAAAGGTGAAAGGGCCGTCGCCACCACCAATCGTAATTTTGTCGGCCGGATGGGACATCCCGAAAGTGAAGTTTATTTAGCCGGCCCAGCAGTAGCTGCAGCATCGGCAATCGCCGGAAAAATAGCCGGACCCGAGGAGGTAGGAGTAAAATGAATCAAATCGAAGGAAAAGTTTGGCGGTTTGGTAATGATGTCGATACCGACTTAATTATTCCGGCCCGTTATTTAAATACCAGTGACCCGAAGGAATTAGCGGCCCATTGCATGGAAGATGCCGATCCGGCTTTTATTTCCAAAGTCAAACCCGGAGATATCATTGTGGCCGGCAAAAACTTCGGATGCGGCAGCTCCAGGGAGCATGCCCCCATCGCCATCAAGGCGGCGGGATTAAGTTGCGTTATAGCCTCCTCTTTTGCCAGAATCTTTTATCGCAATGCCATTAACATCGGCTTGCCGATTTTAGAATCGCCCGAAGCCAGTGCGGCAATTGCCGAAGGAGATCAAGTGGCCATTAATCTCAGTACGGGTGTCATTACCGACATCTCCAAGGGAAAAATTTTTCAAGCGGAAAAATTTCCCCCTTTTATGCAGGAGCTTATTACCGCGGGCGGACTGATTGAGTATGTAAAAAAACAAATCAAATAATTCTTAAGGAAATCCAGGAGGTTGCCATGTATAAAATCGCCGTATTAGCCGGAGACGGAATTGGCCGGGAAATCGTCCCTGAAGCCGTTGCGACTTTGAAAAGAATCGGAGAAAGATTCCAGATCCCGTTTGAATTTCGCGAAGCTTTGATCAGTGAAGACGCCTATGATCGATACGGGCATCCATTACCTCCCGAGACCCTTGAAATCTGCCGTCAATCCGATACTGTCCTTCTCGGAGCTGTCGGCAGTCCCAAAATGGATCAATTACCGCCTGAACTGCGCCCGGAGCGGGCTGCCCTTCTCCCGCTCCGCAAAGAATTAGGCCTTTTTGCCAACTTGCGGCCGGTCAAAGTTTTTGATTCCTTAATTGATTCCTCGACTTTAAAACCGGAAATCATCAAAGGAGTCGACATCATTGTTTTTAGGGAATTAACCGGAGGCCTTTATTTTGGGCCAAAAAAACGGGAAGTTCTTTCAGACGGCGCAGAACAAGCCATCGATACTCTTGTCTATAACACCCACGAAATTGAAAGGATTGGACGTTTAGCTTTTGAAGCGGCCCGCGGGCGCAAAAGACGCTTAATATCGGTTGATAAAGCGAATGTATTGGAAAGCTCCAGACTATGGCGGGAAACTATCGTTAAAATCGGTAAGGATTATCCCGACATCGAACTTTCCCATATGTATGTCGATAATTGTGCGATGCAACTGGTGCGCAACCCCGGCCAGTTTGATGTAATCGTGACTGAAAATATGTTCGGCGACATCCTGACTGACCAGGCTGCCATGCTTACCGGCTCTCTGGGAATGTTGCCCTCCGCAAGTTTAGGAGGGAAAACCGCTCTTTATGAACCTTCCCACGGTTCAGCCCCTGACATTGCAGGCAAAAATATGGCAAATCCCTTGGCAACCATCTTAAGTGCCGCGATGATGCTGCGCCACTCTTTCAAGTTGCAAGAACCGGCGGAAATCATTGAGCAAGCCGTCCAAAAAGTACTCCAAGAGAATTACCGGACCGCCGATTTGATGGCAGAAGGCATGAAAAAGGTAGGTACCAAAGAAATGGGGGAACTCGTACGGGAGAGGGTTTAAAGATTAAGTCAATCGAAGCTGGCTACAAAGCATTTTGAAATTCCGGAGATATACAATATATCATTATGGAATACCAAAACGGGATATATTGTATATCTTGATCTTGCGTGCCATCGGGCACGAATTTCCTTTTGGGACAGCTTCATATCAAGTCCATTGGCATTTTGAACGAAAGGGAAATCAAAAACCCTATCATTACCCTACCTTTCCCAATAAGGTTCTTCGATTCTCTCTTTCCGCCTTGTTATTCAACTCCCTGACGGCATCCGCAGCCGCGGTAATCTTTTCATATGTGGTATTTAAGACTTGAAAACCTTTTTCCTCAAGTTCCTCGCGTTGTTCCAATTTGCTAATAAAATAAAACCTTTGTTGACTATTCAATCCTACAATATACATGGTATTAACCTCCGATTGTAATATATTGCCAACCCATACAGTATCGTCTGCATGTCCTTAATTCATACTATGAAAGGGAATTCATATTTATAACCAACTTTTCTTTCCCGTTTGCGAACTTACGTTCGGAATTATTATATCATAGAACCGATAGTAAAACAAATGTTCGATCTGTTATTCTTTGAGGAGGTGTCTTCGTTGGTTCCTACGCCAATTCCTGGCGGGCATCGGCAATCCGAAGCGATTTATGCCCGAAAAATCTGGATGATAGCCCTTGTTTTTTTTGTTTTAGCCTTAATCCAAATTCCGGTTTTAATGTGTAAAAAAACTAATTAATTCAATGGGTCAAAGGGATAAGGGTCATGCGGCAACAAAACATCTTACCAATAAAAAAACGGAGAAAAGAAACTTTTCCTCCGTTTTTCTTGAGAAAATTCAAAAGCTCAAAAACTTTTTAAGCTTACCTTTCGGCTTGCCCGATTAAAATTGGGACCCATCCGGTAAAGATAAAGCCAAATGCCGGTTAAAAAACAAATAATGTGAATCCGTGATCCGTTTAAAGCCCAATTCCTTAAAGACATCATTTATCTTTTGGTTTTTAGTGTTCAATACGGGTTCGTAAATCACGGCATCAACTTCCCTCGCCAAAGTCCGGATAAAATGGACGATCCCTTTGGTAAGCAGTTCCGTTTCCTTTTCATAACCAGCGTCTTCAATCCCGACATCCTCGATAAACAGGATATTCCGATAATTGATCTCCTCAATAATACTGGCTTTAAGTTCTTGATTCTCGTCCATGATTACATTATAAAGCTCAGATAAGGACTGACTGTGAGAATCAAAAACATCAAAAAGAGTACCGACCGGATGGGCAAGCCATAAATCAACCGCAATATAGCTCCCACTAATATGCCCCATCTTTACCGAATTCTGGACTTTATCTCCATTTACCATGATATCGGCACGGTAATCATGGACATATTTCAGGGGTTCATCCCAATCAAAATGAGTCTCCATTAATATTTTTAATGAGACACTTGCTTCTGCCATTCAATAATCCCTCCAACAAAATGTTGCTGCTCTTTTTTTTCTTCATTCTTCTCCGGCATCCTATTCTCCTGCAGTTGGATCAGGGTTTTCGTAAAAAACTCATTAAATCGTAGGAAAACCTTCATTTACGTTTACATATCCATACGGGATCGGTTGGCGTTTCATCGAAATCCACGCCACGTTCTTTATGAATGCGTTCTTTAAGAACGCGTTTTTTAAGTTACCTGGGGTTTTATTATCTAGCATCTCCAATCTATGCCGTGTTCATGATGTCGTGAATATATTTTGTTAGAAATCTATAGGGCTGAAAATTTTTGAATCCCATGAAACAATTAGGATCTAGGGAGTATAAAGTCTTCATTTTTGTCAATAATTAAAATTAAATTGCCTATTTAGAGTGTATCCAGCAACTCCCTTAACATTATTCGTTTTAGACCCATCGGGAGGCTTTACTTTCATTGTGAAATCCCCTCTTTCAGGTTTGACAGGCCTAAAATTTATTGGGCTGGTATTCGAAGATAATTTCCAGATTTTTTCAAAGGAAATTGTTTACCTCTTGTTGAAACCAAGAATATATTGAAAAGAGAGCTTTTCAAGATGGGTTGGATAGGTTCATTCAACCAAAACTTATGCCAGGGATATGTCCAATGAAAAAATTTACATTATTAGCCGTTGCCTTGATTCTTTTTCTTATTCCGGAACTTATTTCCGCTCAACAACTCAATAAACCATCGATTAACGCGCGATCTGCAATTTTAGTCGACCTCAATAGCGGGACAGTTCTATACTCAAAAAGTTCCCTGGCAATCATGGCTCCGGCCAGTACAACTAAAATCATGACTGCACTCCTGGTTTTGGAGAAATTAAGGTTAAATACCATCGTCACTGTCCATCCCGATGCAGCTTCCAAAGAAGGAACTTCAATGAATTTGCGAAAATACGAGAAAAGAACTGTCCGGGAATTACTTTACGGGTTGATGTTGGAATCCGGCAACGATGCCGCCACCGCCTTAGCGGAAGCGGTATCCGGTACGGAAGCGAATTTTACGAAAGTCATGAATCAAAAAGCAAAACTTTTGGGAATGAAAAACACTTTTTTCAAAAATGCCAGCGGTCTTCCAGAAATCGGTCATTACACCACGGCTTATGATATGTCCATCCTAACCCGTTATGCCCTTAAAAATTCAAACTTCGCGGCTATTGTCGGAACGAAAGTAAAGGAGATTCCCGGTTCCAAACCAGGGCAAACCAGACAGTTGGAGAACCATAATAAACTTCTCTGGCGCTACCCTTATGCGATTGGCGTTAAAACCGGATATACGGTAAATGCCGGCGGATGTTTGGTTTCAGCAGCATCCTACCGGGGAAAGACGTTAATTAATATCGTCCTGAAAACCTCGACCATTTATAATGATTCCATTAAACTATTCAACTACGGTTTTAACCTACGGGGTTAATTCACATAGGATGACCAAAGCAGTTCATATTTCCGTAAATTTTCATCCCCAGTTACAGAATAAAGGGCATGTAATAAGTAAATATCAACCGCAAAATAGAAGGGATCTAAATTGGGTCTAGCCTGATAAGTGATGTAACCCAAATCATACGATGCAAATCCCCCAACATCGTAATATTCCAATATTAAATTCAAGGTCTTAATACCTGCCGTAAAGGCCGCCAGCGCCATTTTACAACTACCCTCCGATGCCCCGGGAGCCAGTTGCCACCAGTCATAACATCCCAAGAGCGTAAACATAAAACCGTTTAAGGTATAAGAAGCCGGTTCTACCGGATATAGTTCAAAAGTGACATAATTTTTCCAACTCGGATTTAAATCTTCCAGAGTATCCATGACTCCACCAGCTGCCGTGGGAGTCAATAAAAATTGAAATGCCTTTTTACCCGCCTCCCAATAGCGACTGTCTTTTGTTAACGCATAGGCCCTGGCCAACACGCTTAAGGCTTGGCCTTGAGCCATCGCTGAGACCCACCCGGTTTTGAATTTTCTCCCCGTAAGGTAATAATACCATGCGAAAGAATAACGAAAGGAACCGTCCGATTCTTGTAAATCCAACAATTTATCGGATACGGCCTTGAAATCATCCAACAAAGCCTGTTTCCGAAGAAATTTACCATATTGGAAAAGCGCATACTGAGCGACTGTCACCGGGTTATAATAAAGACCACCGTCATATTGCACGAAAGGAATTCCTTCCCCATCTCTTTTTAACAACGATTGATCAAACCCGGCGGTGTCCTCGAAATGCAAAAAGCTTCCTAATGCTTGGTAATCCATGAGATTGCGATGAAAATCGATCCCTTTGGCTCGGTAGGACTCGACAGCTTTTTTCACCAAACCTTGAAGATTTACTGGTGATGGTGATGGTGATAGATCATGAACCGAATGACTACAAGAGAGCAAAACCATGGATAAAACCATGAGCAGTGCCCCTAAAAAAACCTTACCAATAAAATTACGGGATTTGGCCAAATAGGACAACTCCTTTATCCAGTCGCAACAAATAATCAGTAAAGACCGATATACTAGTAAAACGTTCTCTCAATAACTATTCTGATTGGGAACGTTTTACTTAAGTAGAGCGGACCTACCCCGTTTCTGATTGCCGTTTATTTACGATACGCTCTACTAGCTTTATTGACAAAGGGCTTAATAAATGTCAACTAAATAGTGGAAAATCAGAGACCTGGATGTTGTTTCACCCGGATGCCTCATTAAGTTATTTAAGCTATCAAAGGATGTTTATCGGTATATATCGAATTATTTATAAAGGCCTGGACAAGAACATGCGTTCGTGATAGATTATTTATATCAATAATTCTAAAGGTGAATATGATTGAAAAAGAACAAACTACTGCAACCCTTTTTAAAGTGGGCCGGTGGAAAACGACAGCTCTTGCCGATAATCCGCAAATATATTCCCCAAAAATACGGTACATATTATGAGCCATTTATCGGTGCCGGGGCTGTTTTGTTTGATATTCAACCGACAGTTGGAATGATTAACGATAGTAATACGGAATTAATTAACTGCTATAAGGTTATTCGAGATTCCATTGATGAACTGGTTCTCGATCTTCGCCAGTATAAAAATGAAAAAGAGTATTACTATGCAATTCGTGATTTAGATCGGGATGCTAATTTTAAAAGACTTGATCCGATACGAAGGGCTTCGCGAATTATTTACCTCAATAAAACATGTTTCAATGGGTTGTTCCGAGTCAATAGCGCGGGACAATTTAATGTTCCTTTTGGTAGTTATAATAACCCAAAAATCCTTGATGAAATTGTGTTAAAAGCCGTACATCATTACTTAGCCACGAAGAATATTCAGATTATGAATGTAGATTTTGAACAATCGGTAAAAGATGCCAAAAAAGGGGATTTCATCTATTTCGATCCTCCCTACGACCCAGTATCCGATACCTCATCATTTACAGGTTATGATGTAAACGGTTTTGGAAAGAATGAACAGAAACGATTGCGGGATGTTTATAAAAAGTTATCTGACAAGGGCTGTTTTGTTTTGCTAAGCAATTCCGCAACCGATTTTATTTTGGATTTATATAAGGATTTTTCAATCATAACAGTGGCCGCTAGCCGAAACATCAACTCTATTGCCACTGGGCGCGGAAAAATTGATGAGGTTCTGGTAATGAATTATGACTGTTTTAACAAAAAATGATCAGGCTTGGCAAGAATTATTCGATAAATACAGCATATTAGAGACTATTGAGCGTTCCGGTAGGTTCGAGATTGAAGCCAACACTATAAATACCGTCCGGGAAGCCCGCTTAATGGCTAAGTTTGATCACTTCACAAATCTCCCCCATATCTTCCAAAAAAACCAGCTCTCCATCCTTCCTGTATCACGCTCAAAATATGTCATTGGAAAATTTGAAACCTATTTATCGGTTAAGTATGATGACATGAAGGCTAGGATTATAACTCCCCCAAGTTTTATGGAGAGTATTCAGTATAACAATTTATATTCCGAAAGTCTTGCATTGCATTATGCTTACCTGGCCGGAATAATGGATGAAATAGCTGGTGAACAAACTTTCTTGACTGTTTCGGGAAGAATGTCCAGCACTAAATTTGATTTTAACATTAGAAATGTTGAATCCAAGCGCTTGGAAACTTTGAAAGTAAATAATTCCCAATGTGAAATTGATGGCGGCTATGAAAGTAAGAATAATTTTATTATTGTTGAAGCCAAGAACTATACGGTTGAGGATTTTCTGATCCGTCAACTTTATTACCCATACCGTTTATGGGAAAGTAAATTACAAAAAACGATCATTCCCGTTTTTATGACTTATTCCAATGATTGTTTTTCATTTTTTATATTTAATTTCAACCGAAAAGATGAATACAACTCCATCAACTTAGTCAAACAATTAAAATACACTGTAGCTCCGGACAAAATTGATTTAGGGGATATTTTAGCCGTATTTCACAACGCCAAAATCAAAAACGAGCCGGCCGTACCGTTTCCCCAGGCGGATAGATTTGAGCGTATCATTGATTTATTGGGATTGCTTTACGAAAATGATTTAACCAAAGATTTCATAACCCAAAATTATCAGTTCGATGTACGACAGACTGATTATTACACCAATGCAGCCATTTATTTAGGGCTTGTTAGTCGCGCCCGCGCGCAACATCGGGGCCAAGGGGAATTATTATATTCATTAACCGATCTGGGTCGGCGAATCATGAGTCTTGATTTTAAAAATAAATATTTATCACTGGTAAAATGCCTTCTTGAGCATGAAGTATTTTATAAGGTCCTGGGACGATATTTTGAATTGAGCCATATTCCTGGAAAACCGGAGGTCTGTGATATTATGCGGAGCAGCTACATTTATGGAGTCGGTGCAGATAGTCATAACACGATTGAGCGCAGAGCGCAGACCGTATTAAGTTGGATCAACTGGATTTTAGGTTTGCAAAACTAACCTTATCATAAAAAAAGCACCCGTAGGTGCAATGATTAGTTAACCGAATGTTCAAACGAAAGTCCTCGCCTTTGACAATCTTCTTGGTTCATTAATTGAATATCGATATTATTGAATTCCAACTCTTCGACATGAACCACAAAGCCTTTCTCTTTGATACGATCGAGTAATATGTCCACACCTACCGGAAGCTGTTTACGAGATTCGGAATCATTTTCAACTTTTGAAGTCAGTTTACGAATGACGTCATGATATTTTATCATGAATTTTCCCCTCCTCTACTCATGGAAATGTTCACCAAAAATTTTATAGTTCCTCCAATTAATTTACAAATTTTTCACATTTTTTATTCATTCGTTTCTTTTACACTAAAATCAAAAATGCTAAAAGAATTTCCCTGGGATATTACTATAAAACCCCAATTCTATAATAGAATATGCTCTCACTTGGTATCTAGTTTTTAAATTTCTTATTTGGGGTGAGGCGAAACTATCTCAAGCCTTCCGATAAATAAAACTCTCCAATTATCCGTTGTTATCTTTTCCCAATTTTGGCTTGGGGGCCCATATGGATCTTAAATTTTCTCACCTGATTGACCGTTAGTCCCATATTTTTTCTTCAGAAAACCAATTTATCACTAAAGGCCCAAAACAAGCCATTGAAGAGGCTTATCTAATTTACTTACCAATCTATTTACCATCATAAAAAAAACTTCTATAAACCCTCGTTAAATGCTTTGTATATATATTGAATTAATAGAATTATTGAAAAACATTGTCAATAAGATTGGGAACTTTCATGCTGAGGGACATTATTGATATCTTCTCCATTGAATGGATGGGAGCAAAATAAAAAATCCTGCCGTAGCAGGGTTTTAGTTTTTTTATGGAGCCGACACCCGGATTTGAACCGGGGACCTGCGCATTACAAGTGCGCTGCTCTACCAGCTGAGCCATGTCGGCAGAATACAATGAAGCATAAAATATATTACCACAGATAGCGACAGTTTTCAAGCCCCGGTAATGATATGGAAAATATTTAAAGTTTTTGCATTTTTTCTGCTACCCGAAAGGGATCGCTGCTAATTACGCTTGCAGCATAAAGTTCCATAGCCCCAAAATCGGCTGTTTTGTTATTCGGATCTCCGCGGTCCACAATCCGCACCACAGCCGGAAACCCACTCCAATCTTCGGATGTTGATGCCAATGGCGGTACATATAGTGCCAGATTAAAGCTAATTACGCACATTCCCATAAATTTTTCCAGTACTTTATGAACGGCATTATACAGAGGAACTCCCGGTTTTGAAGCGATTAATATAATTTCCTTCTCTTTGATCGGGGTTAGGTAAACCATGCCTTTGACTCCACCCTCCCATTCCCAACCGAGTCCAAGTGAGTCGTGAACTTTGTGAAGATCGCTAAATACACATGTACCGTGATCCTTCATATAGCCTTGAAAAATACGCCGCCAGGATTCTACTTTCGGATAATGTATTCCTTTGGTCAATGTCATCTGCGCATGACCGTGAATAATCGAAGCGCCGCTTTTCCACAAACAATTCCACATAAAGAAGTAATATTTTGCTTCCGGATCCTGTTCCCGGCCTCTTCTTGCCCATTCGAAACCCGTTTCAAAATAATCAATAATAGCGTCCCTGGACACATTTAAAGGATTATGCTCATTAAAAATCACCAGACCATGATAACCGTCGTATTTAGCCACATTACTTGCAGAAATACAATGACTGCCGGTAACCCGGCCAAATGTATCGACAGGAGTACCCTCCGTAGGTTTACAGAAAGGATCGCCGGCGCTGTTTTCAATAATGTGGCGCACTTCATCATCAACTTTACAATCCATCGGCCGGCTTGCCCGGATTTCATTGAAAAGGGCTCCTTCCATTGTGACTAAATTGGTAACCTTAGTAATTTTCTGATTTTCAACTTTTTCGAGAGAGCCGAAACTTTTATTAATCCATCCCGTCATACTTTCCGGCGCATGTAACTTTCCGACAGTGGTATCAACTCTAAAAAAGCGCTCAAATAAGTTTTTTTCAGGGTCCGGCAACTCATTATGAAGTTCGGCCAAATTGGCTATTGAACGCTTTGTAGTGGTAATCATGGCTTTCTCCTTTACCTTTCAAATATTCGTGTATTCTCTTGCCCATGTCCGCTCAGCCCGATTGGTAATAGCGCAACGGTAAAGTTCAATATATTGGGCCGCTGAGCTTTTCCATGAAAAATCTGCACTCATGGCACGCTGAATAAGTATCCGCCATATATCTTCATATTTATAGGTTTCTATGGCTCTTACAATCGCAGTATACATCGCCATGGCATCATACTTTTCAAAAGTAAATCCATTCCCATTATGAGTGCGTGGGTCGAAATTAATAACAGTATCTTTTAATCCCCCCGTTTCCCGAACAATCGGAATACTGCCATACCGTAAAGCCAGTAATTGTCCGAGTCCACAAGGTTCAAATCGAGACGGCATCAAAAACATATCCGAACCGGCATAAATTTTTTGGGCTAAATCGCTGTTAAAAGTGAGATAAACAGCTGCCCGGTCCGGGTATCTTTGCTTGATATCCGAAAATAAATGATGATAATACTCAGCCCCGGTTCCTAACAAAACAAACTGAAAATCCAGATTATCCATCATCCCTTCGATAACATGGCCAATTAAATCAAAACCCTTCTGGTCGGATAATCTGGAAATCATCCCGATTAAAGGCGTATGAGACTCTGGTTTTAATCCGGCCTCCCGCTGCAAAGCCAATTTATTCTGAAGTTTAAGACCGGGATCGTTTAGATCGTAATTTTGATAAATATGAGAATCTGTAGCCGGATTATTCATCTCATAATCAATCCCGTTTAAAATACCGTGTAACCGATCCCGTCGCTCTTTAAGCAGCCAGTCAAAACCCTCTCCATATTCGGGAGTCAGGATTTCGTGAGCATAGGTTTCACTGACCGTATTGATTGCATCTGCAAAGAATATACCCCGGCTCATCATATTGACCTGGTTTTCAGGAGCTAATTGCGGTGGCAATAGTGACTGGTAATTTTGTATCCCGGCAAGTTCAAGGACACGTTTTCCAAATAAGCCTTGATAGGCTAAATTATGGATCGTGTAAACCGAGACCGTTTTTTCAAAAAAGGGATCATCGCGGTAAATCGTTTGCAACCAATTGGGAATAATTGCTGTATGCCAATCATTACAGTGAAGTACATCGGGCACCCACCCAAACGCCTTAACCATTTCCATAACTGCCCGGCAAAAAAAGACAAAACGATCCGCATCGTCATGATACATATAAATTCCATCCCGATTATAATACTTGCTGTTCTCAATGAAGAAAATCGGGACATTTCCACCGATCCGGCCTTCATACACCGAAGCCTGCTCGGTTTGTCCATTCATCGGTACTGCTAAATTACTCCAATTTTCTCTTAACCCGTATTTCTCACGATCAATAAACCCATATCGCGGCATGGCTACCCATACATCATGACCGAGTTCTTTCAATGCTTTGGGTAATGCACCCGCAACATCCGCCAAGCCACCGGTTTTAGCAAAGGGAACTACTTCGGCCGCAAGAACTAAAATTTTTAAAGGGCTTTCGCTCATTATTTCACTCCTTGTATTTAGCAAATTCCGCCACTTATCCATAGTTTGAACGGATCAGAGCATTTTAAACCTTTTACAGGTGACTTTTTAGTAAAACCAAGGAGTCAAAATAATGGTAATTTCATTTTCGACTGGCTATTACGCGATACCCACTCTCTTTCTCCCATTCCGTGACATTCCCGAAGACCTCGCTAAATTTTTTTTCCAAGCTTTTTGCGCCCTGTTTCGTCATAATCACCGCAACCAACCATCCTCCGGTATGTAAAGCCTGAAATGCCTCTTCAACAAGGGGGTAAATAACCTGTTTACCAGCACGTATCGGTGGATTAGTAACGATAAGATCAAATTGGTGGCCCGGAAAAGCGGTAAATCCCTCTCCTGTTTTGATCATTACATTTTCCACTTGATTGGATTTGGCATTTTTAAGCGCCAATTCCACTGCACGCTCATTAATATCACTCATATACACCGTGGACCCCGGTAACAATTTAGCAAGAACCAATCCAATCGGACCATAACCGCAACCCAGGTCCATGATGGTTTTGAATTCCTCTTTTATGGGAAGCGCTTGAATTAATAGTTTTGTCCCCGTATCCAAGTGGTTCTTTGAAAACACACCGGCATCAGTGGTTATCCGCAGTTTAATACCCCGTAAATCTATGAAAAATTCCCCGTAATGGTGTCCCGAAACTGGCTGAGCCGAATAATAATGTTCGGACAAGGAAAATCACCTCTTCAATATTATACCGATTTCATCCTATAAAAGTAATAAAAAGGACTTCCTTTTTCATGGAAGTCCTTTTTTATCTCACACTATCCAATCCTTATCATATAATTTAGAAGAAATTATAATGAACAAAGATTCGAGCCTCGGCAAAACTGGAAGCTAATAAGAACAATAAGCCATAAATGAATACTTCCCGTTGATCCGGAGTAAAACGAACCGGCCAAAATTTCCGTTTTTCCTCCCAATTCCAGTCCAGCCAGCTAGGTGCCGCCAACCAGGTAAATTGGGTTGTGGAAACGATCAGCAACAGATAAGAGAACCATATCCACAAACCATAGCGAGCAAAGAGAATTAAAGATCCTAAAATCCGGTCCGAACCCGTTGGGAAAGGTAAAGAAAGGGTTCCTATTACTGCGCCCCACATGATTGAATAAAGAGCAAAATAAATCAAACTCATATTCCAACGTCCCACTCTGAAGAAATTCAGGAAAAAGATAAAAATCAGCACGAAAATCAAATTATTCAAGAAGTTTTCAAAGGTTAACAATATCACATTGCCCCAGATACCCAAATTCTTGATAACATCGGCATTGGTTGAGCCAAATAATTTAGCCGCCCAAGGACCGATACCTTTCATAATCTCCGGCTTAAAGAATTTCTGGACCATAAACGAATTTTCCAACAGATTGATTTTATTATAGGCAAAACTGAAAAAAGCCCAGCTTCCGAAGAAAAGGATTAGGCCAAAAATCAAAAAACCGCATATTCTCAGGTAAACATCATCATGAAATAATAAATTATAGGTTTTTTTGCAAAAACCAGCGAATCCCTTCGATGACTGTTTGTTCTCTATTTTGGATCCAGCCGGTTTAGCAGGTTTCGTTGACAACGGCTTCAAATGAACTTCCCCCTTATTAATTTTCGAGCTGCCTAAAAGGTTCTTCCCCGCGCCTGAGGCGCGTTGGCCCATTTTCCAGTATACAATATTATATTAATGGCAATCTTACCAACAGCTCACCCTATTGTATAAAACGAGCCTTTTTTCTTTTTGTTACAGCTCATTAAAAAATTCATTAAGTTCTATTCGCCATCGTTCGATTTTTCCCTTCTGTATCCATGAAAAAGACTTCCGGCTAATTATTTAACATTATTGGTACGATTTAGTTGTTCGTACATCATTTTCGCTAATCCGATGCCTTGCCCATTTTCGGCAATTCTTTTAGCCATTTCGTCTTGGAACATGCTTTGAAAGTATTCTCCACCAAACCCTTCACCGAACATCTTTTGAGAGCTTTGCATAGTTTCCAGCATTTGGCGTATCATCAGGGCCTCAAAATCCTGGCAGGCCTTTGCCATCTCTTTTTGTTTAGAAGTTGTAGCTTGCGGGTAAAGTTGTCTTTGAGCCTTCAACTTTTGTACCGTCATCATAGTGCTTAAGTTAACTGGGTCCATATCGTTCTCCTCAATTTAGCCAATTATTGAAATTCCAAGGTGCCATATAAAGCACCGGCTTCTTTAATCGCAACGATCACGGCTGTAATGTCTTGGGGTGTGGTCCCCACGGCATTCAAAGCGCGAACAATCGATCCGATCGTTGTCCCATCCGGTAAAACCAAGACTCTGCCACTATTACCATAGCCCGCCAACGGATCGTTTTCTGTGCCGTTTCCGCTATTGACTGCTTCTGTGCCGTTCTGTCCAGTATCATTAACCGGGGTATTGACTTTCACACTGATATTCCGGCAAGCAACTGCTACCGGAGCTATTTTAACTTTATCTCCGATGACAACTGTACCATCCCGTTCATTGATAATGACTTTCGCAATACCATCCGGAGTTACAGACAAATTTTCAATTTCAGAAATATACCCTATTGGATCCGTACTTTTTTCACGGGGAACCATTACTTCCACTGAACCCATATCAATCGCCTTGGCTACTCCGGGAGCGATGTTTTCATTGATGCTTTGCGCCAACCTGGAGGCGGTCGTAAAGTCAGGACTATAAAGCGACCATCGTAACTTACCGCTTAAGTCAAATTGCATCGGCGCATCACGCTCCACAATTCCTCCCTGGGAAATAATCCCCACAGTGCCGCTGTTCCGCTGGTTACCCCCCACACCTGCCGGTGAAGGACTCCCGATATAAACCGGGCCTTGTGCCATAGCATAGACCTTGCCGTCGGAACCATTAAGGGGAGCCTGCAACAAAGTTCCCCCTTGAAGACTTTTAGCATCCCCTAGAGAAGCAACCTGAACATCAATGGTTTCCCCTATATGTAAATATGGTGGAAGTGTCGCAGTAATCATGACTGCAGCGACATTTTTCACCTTTAAATCAGCCGGGGTAACCATAATCCCCCATTTGGCCAACATATTGATGACCATTTGAGTGTTGGCCCTGGAACTATCTCCTGTGCCATTAAGTCCAACGATGATTCCCATACCGGTTAGTTGATTATTCCGTATTCCTTGCAGTTTGGCAATATCTTTTATTCGGGTGGAACTGCTCATGGTTTCTGCAAAAGTGTCCGTTGAAAGAGCAACCAAACCTATGATAATCGACACAATCGCTATGATAATCCCCTGTAGATTCTTCAGTCTCACTACGATCACCTCTTTAAGCTATCCAATGTACATCAGAGTGAAAATTATTGCAAATTGAGTTCGACGATACCTTTTCCCGTAACCCTCGTTTTGAAAATTTTATGACTGAGAGGATTGATAATCATAATCTCATCACCAAGCCATCCATCGGACTTTGCTGTTGCCAAAATGCTGATGGCAACATCCTCATCCTTCACAATCACTTTAACCTCTTGATTTTTGGAAACCAACGGCAGAGGCTGAACCCAATCTTTTCGTAGAATCTCACCCTGTCTGATTAATTTTGTAACCCGGTTGCCGGTTTGAATCTCCCCTAAATATTCCTTACCACTTTCCAATTCCATTTCCACCAATTCAAAATCAGAGGAATTGATAACGGATTGATAAGATAGATTCCTACATGCCCGATAAACGAGAGCCGTTGCTCTGACTTTTCCACTTATGTTCAGTACTCTGCTCTCTGTTCCCTTTGTTAAAACCACTTTAAAAAGAACCGGACCTACTTCCACCGGGTTTCCTGCGAATGAAGCCTCAATCTTCCACTCTCCCGGGCTTAAAGTAATTTTTTCGGGAATATTCCGCAATTCCACCCAACGTTTCAAAAAATGTGTTTTCTTTTCAGACACTAATGTTTCTATAGCTTTTTGAATACTTTCTGCCTCAATTCGAGTAGCCAATGATTTTATAACAACTGTATCGTCCATTTGTAATTGGATCGTAAATGGAAAATGATACTGTTTTACTAGTGTGTTTAAATAATCACGATTTAAAACTCTCTGTTGACCCGGTATTGGAACGGGTCCCAATTCTACTTGTCGAAGATAATTACTAACATCGGATTGTCCGCTCCGGACCACTCCTAAATCTGATAAATACAATTGAGAGCCGCTAACCGTTATCGTGGTAGGAATCTCCAAAATTACCATTGGAGTTTCACCGCCAACTCCGGCTGCAAATGCCGAGGTATCAATCACTACTAATAGCAACAGGATGAGCCATTGCTTAATTCCTAGAATCCTAATCATAACTCAACGCTTCAGATTGTTGGCGGTTTGCAGCATCTCGTCCGATGCTTGGACCGCTTTGGAATTAATATCATAAGCCCGTTGAGCAACAATCATGTTGACCATTTCTTCAACGACCTTCACATTGGACATTTCCAAGAATCCCCCCAGAACTTGGCCGCTACCATCTGCTCCGGGATTGGAAACCACAGGCTCTCCGGAAGCTGCTGTCTGCGTATATAAGGATTGTCCTTTATTGGATAGACCAGCCGGATTAATAAAAGTAGCGATTTGAAGTTGGCCGATTTGTTGTGGCTGTATCTCTCCAGGCACCTGAACAGAAACTATTCCATCCGAGCTCACGCTGATACTTTCAACATTTTGAGGAATAGTGATCCGTGGCTCCAAATAATATCCCTCACCAGTGACGACATTCCCATCCGAGTCAAGTTTAAAGGCGCCATTTCGGGTATAATTGATAGTGCCATCCGGCATTTGGATTTGAAAAAAGCCATTCCCTTCAATTACCAAATCTAAAGGATTTTCAGTTTGTTGAAAATCTCCTTGCGTAAAAATTTTGGTAGTGGCTACCGGGCGAACCCCATGCCCTTCCTGTAAACCTGTAGGAAGCTGAACTTCTTGATGGGTATAACTACCAGGTTCGCGGAGCGTTTGATAAAGCAGGTCTTCAAATTCGGCTCGTGATTTTTTAAAACCGCTGGTATTAACATTTGCCAAGTTATTGGAGATTGTATCGATATTCAATTGTTGGGCCAACATTCCCGACCCCGCCGTCCAAAGTGCTCGCATCATGGGGGATATCCTCCTTAAAAAAATAAACTGCCCATCACAAATAAACATGAGGCAGTTGAGTTTTAATTATTGTAACGGAAGACAGCAATCGGCTAATCTTCCTGAAACCTCCGCAAGCGGTCCGGTTCTCTCTTCTCAAAACTGCCAAATATAGAAATTACTTTGATTCCCGTATTCCCGATATTACTTTGCCAACTCATTTACCAACTTATCAAGAGTTTCATCGTGAGAAGTTAAAGCCCGTTGGTTCGCGTCATAACTGCGGGTAATATTAATCATTTGAACCATTTCACGAACTGGATTCACATTGGAATGTTCGATAGCTCCTTGTAATATCCGGAATCTACCAGCAGGAACTGCCCTATCATTGGTATACTGGGCATCGCCTTGCTTTCTCATATCTTTGGTGCTAAAGAGCTGAAAAGAATCCACAACCCTTCCGTTTTGCATAATTTGTCCCTCTTCAGTTACTGAAAACTCTCCGTTGATACGGATCGGCCCATTGGATCCCAAAATTTTATAACCATCCTTATTGACTAAATAATGGTCCTTATCAATTTGAAAAGCGCCAGCCCTGGTATAACGAGTCCCGTTTTTAGTTTGGAGCGCGAACATCGCATCCCCATCAATTGCAAAGTCAGTCGGATTGTCTGTTTGACTAATTGAACCACTGGAAAAATCAACGACTTGGGTTACGGCCTGAACTCCTAAACCCAACTTTCCAACTTGTTGCGGCCAACGTTTTGAATATGCATTCAGAAGTAATTCTGCAAAAGGTACTGTGGTACAATTATCCCGTTTAAAACCTACAGTGTCGATATTGGCCAAATTATTGGCAGTGACATTTTGGCGATCCATTTCCGCAACCATACCGGTACATGATGTATATATCCCTCGTAACAAAATTCCACCTCCTATCCAAATAGAAAAATCTTTATTTATGTTATCGGATTGTGTGGCGGAAAAATTAGGGTAAAAATTAAAAATAAAAAGCTTTGTCAAAAAATTTTTTGACAAAGCCCTTTTAAAATTATTTATTAAAATCAGGTTTAAAAAACCGATAGATTTTCTTGTTCAAAAATCCCCCGAAAGAAGCTCCAAATCGGTGAGTTCTTGATAAACCGGCTATCAAATGCGCTAGTTTCATGGTGTCATGACGAATGACATTGGACTTAACAATAATTTTGGTCCCTAACGGTGTTATACCGAGACCGCCTATTTTATCCAGATCGGCTAAAACCGGTTCAGCGCCTTCTTCGATATAACGCTCTAAAATATCCTGTGGTACTTCTTCCGTATTCGTGATCGCAATGTCAATCAGCCCTGTACCTGCATGGTTAATTATTGCCTGAATATGATCGCTGGCTGAATAATGATCGGTTTCTCCAGGTTGTGTCATTGCATTACAGATATAAATCTTGACCGCTTTTGATCCCTTGATAGCCGCCGTGATATCTTTTACCAATAGATTTGGAATAATACTCGTATACAGACTACCGGGGCCTAAAATAACCACGTCAGCCTCATTAATAGCATTTACTGCCTCGGGAAGCGTTTGAATATGGTTGGGATCAAAAAATACCCGCTTGATAGGCTGCTTCGATTTGGATATTTTCGATTCGCCAGCAACAATAGTGCCATCGACCAACTCAGCTTTTAAAATAACATCCTCCAGTGTAGCTGGTAACACCTGCCCCCGTACGGCCAATACCTTGCTGGATTCCCGGATTGCAGCTTCAAAATCTCCAGTAATTTCAGTCATTACAGTCAGAAATAGATTCCCAAAACTATGGCCTGCTAAATCCGTTTCTCCTTGAAAGCGGTATTGCATCAATCTTTCCATGAGCGGTTCCAAATTAGCCATCGCCACTAAGCAATTTCGAATATCCCCCGGAGGAAGGATCCCAAACTCCCGCCTTAAACGTCCGGAACTTCCACCATCATCCGCCACAGTCACGATTGCGGTTAAATTGGGGGTGATTTCTTTTAAACCCCGCAAAATAGTGCCAAGGCCGGTACCTCCGCCAATCACAACAATCTTAGGCCCTCTGCTGCCCCTCTCTTTGGGTTTAACGTCGTTTTGTGAAATCCATGCTACCATCGCCCAAAAGAAATGAATCGTACTAATTAAACCGATAACCGTTCCCAAAAGGGTGGAAGCAATACCTAATAAACTATTCCCCATTGCCGGTAGGCCAATATTCCAAAAATGACCGGCCAATAAAATACCCATTACAACCAGAGAAAGCGAGACCCATAACCATAACAGCCAAGCCACTACGATAAAATTAGGCCTATGTTTTCCAAACATTCACGGTCTCCCTTCTAGCGTTTAAAACGCATATCGATGGTTATTAAATCATTATTTATGCAGCATCATGCATGCATAATGAATCTTAAATATCCCGGTGATCGACTACCACTTGATATCCCTTCGTACGCATAAAATCTCCCAATTTATTAGCAATGGTTACCGAACGGTGTTGACCTCCTGTACAACCAATACCAACAATTAAATTATTTTTCCCTTCCTTGATGTATTGCGGCCCAAGAAAGTCCATTAAGTCATATAATTTTGATAAAAATCTGGATGTTACCGGCCACTTAAGGACATAATTCGCTACCTCGGTATAATTTCCGGTTAACTTCCGTAAAGAATCAACATAATGCGGGTTTGGCAAAAATCGAACATCAAATACCAGATCCGCATCGAGCGGAATACCATTTTTAAAGCCAAAAGAAACGATGGTTACCAGCATTTTTTCTTGTTGAGGCAGTTGGCTGTAATTCTGATTAACAACTTCATGTAGACCACGGACATCGAGGTCTGAAGTATCAACAATCATCGTTGCTTTCCCGCGGATTTCCTGTAACCTTTCAGATTCCGCCTTTATCCCTTCAAGGATGCTACCGGAAGCCGACAACGGGTGCCGGCGCCGGCTCTCTTTGAAACGGCGAACCAATACATCTTCCCGGGCCTCTAAATACAATGTCTCATAAGTAAAACCGTTTTGTTCCAAACTCTCCAACGCCTCAAAAATATCGTCAAAAAAACTACCGCCCCGAATATCAACCACTAAAGCTATCCTATTAATCCGCCCATCCGATTGTGCGCAAAGCTCAGCAAATTTTGGAATTAATATCGGCGGCAGGTTATCTACACAAAAATATCCGAGATCTTCAAAACATTTGATAGTCTCGGATTTCCCAGCTCCGGATAAACCGGTGATAATTACAAATCTGATACTCTCAGGCATTTTAAAATCACTCTCTTCCTAAAGTTGTTATTTTATTCTCCCTTCAAGTACCATTTCCTGCAAAGGTCCTCTCAACTATTATAGAACTTCCAAAAAGCTTCGGCTAGTTGATCATTTTTCAGGGATTGATATTTGTAAACATTGCAACCGATAATTAGAAGTCTCCCCATAATATACTAAAAAGCGAACCCTTGGTTCGCCTTATTAAAAATTATCGATTTCCTTTTTCCTTATCTGGAAGTGAATGTTTCTTGATAAAAACCCGAATAAAAAATGGATTTATTTCGAAGCCAAGGTGTTACCGACCATCATCCCTGACATTCAAAACCTGTTCCGGTCTTAATCCGGCTTTCTGGGCAGCAACGACCCCGGAGCTCAACCTACCGACCCGCTCCGGTTGATGAGCATCACTTCCAATCGCAAACTTGACCCCTTCCCGGGCAGCAGTCTCAATAAAATCCAAGGACTTAAACCCATGAAGAGTATTAATTTCCAAAGCTGTATCCTTCTTAACACAAGCCCTGGCGAGTTCGGGAGTGTCAATGCTTATGTTAAGTCCCGGATGAGTGATGATATCAATTTCATTACGGAAAACCGCAGATATCACTGCTTTTGTATTGTTATTCCTGGCAATTTGTCTTTCTCGATTGCTCAAGCGGGATAAAACCCAACTTGACATAAATTGGAATCCGTCCCGTAAACTTTTAGGGCGAATTGTAACATGAAAACCGGCCAACACCTGATCCAGTCTCTTTTGTAGCTCTAAAGGAATGTCTAAATCCCCCTGGAAACTGGTAATATTAGCTTCAGTTCCAGACAATATGGTTATACCCGAGATTTCCCGCTGAACTTTTTTTGTTTCCTCAATAATTTGATCAAAAACCTCTAAACCTGTAGATCCAATGTGACCCCAATTGGCCGGCCCATGATCAGCTATCCCCAATACTTCCAATCCTATCTCTTTGGCTACCTTAGCATTATCATAAATGGTTCCTGTACCATGCGAATATTTGGTGTGAGTATGGTAATCAGCAATAACTCGCCACATTGAAAAATCTCCTCCTATCCTATTTTACCCGGACAAGAGGAGAATAATCACTCGATTTGATTGTACTGCCTTTCATGAATTCATAAACATTTGCTTCAAATTTTTCCTGAAAGAAACGCTCATCATGAGCTGATCTTATTTTGTTTTTTATCCTCATATCGTTCAACAGCTAACTGCAATAAACGGTCAATCAATTCTGTATAGCCAATACCGGTTGCTTCCCACATTTTGGGATACATACTGATCTTGGTAAAACCAGGAATGGTATTGATCTCATTGACATAAATTTCATTTTTTGACGCGTCTACAAAGAAATCAACCCGAGCTAGGCCTGCACAGTCTACTGCCTTGAAAGAGCGGATTGCTAAGTCCTGAACTTTCCGGGTAAGCTCGGGTGAAATTTCCGCGGGAATGATTAATTTGGAATCATTTAAAATGTATTTGGCTTCGTAATCATAAAACTCGGTGCAAGGAACGATTTCCCCCGGTATAGAAGCATTTGGTTCGTCATTTCCAAGAACCCCGCATTCAACTTCTTTTCCGGTCAACATTTTCTCGACCACAATTTTACGGTCGTACTCTGCAGCCAAATCCAGGGCCGTTTTTAGTTCATTCCTTTGATGGGCTTTGGAAATACCCACACTTGACCCTAAATTGGCCGGTTTAATAAAGCAAGGGTACGATATTCTTTGTTCAATTTCATTAAGTACTTGATCTGGGTTACTACGCCATTCCTTCCGTAGATATACCAAATAATCACCCACAGGAAGGCCATTCTGCAGAAAAACCGCCTTCATCAAAGCCTTATCCATGCCAACGGATGAAGCGAGAACTCCCCCTCCGACATAAGGAATATCAGCCAACTCAAGTAAACCTTGAATAGTGCCATCTTCCCCAAACGGACCGTGCACCACCGGAAAAATAACATCCACTTTTTCCAAAATGCCCGATAATATTTCCCCTTGTTTTTGATAGCTTATTAATGGAATTGTTTCGTCAATGCCACTTGAACTTAAAAGTCGAACCTGAAGCTCCTTACTTTCGACCAAAGGGGATGGTGATTGTCCAGGTAACCATCGCCCTTCTTTGGTAATTCCAATAGGTACTACATCATATTTCTGACGATCGATAGCAGATATAACCGAATTGGCTGATAAAATAGATACCTCATGTTCGCCGGATCGTCCCCCATAAATGAGTCCTACTCTAATCTTCGACAATAACAATACCCTCTTTCAAATTCACGATTCTATAAATGATGCTTATTTCAAGTCTATTCTATTTCTAAAGCTTTTTCCCTGCCATTTTTCAGACTCACTTCCGTGAGATTAAACTTAATTATGTTCAAGTTTTACACATAAAAGTATCATAAGCCTTTTAAATGCCTAGTCACAATACTAATCCAATTCTCTCCTGATTTCCCGAAACTCTTCCAAACTGATTTCACCTTTTACCAAGCGTTCTTTGGCAATAAAGAGCAAGGAAATTTCTTCCTTCGAATGGGAGAGTTTTGTCAATCGTTTATGAAGCCGCCAGCGTACTCCGACAAATGCAATTAAACTTAATAAAACATAAAACAACCAGCTTTTAGAAGACCAAGGAGCATATATAAAAAAATCCCATATTTTAATTGCCAAGGAAGGTAAAAATAAAAATATTATCGCAAAACTTCCCACCCAAACGATAACTTTTCCCTTCATGAAAAACCCTCCCAATTTAAAGTCTCTATTCTATTATTACAAAACATACCGATTTTATCCTTTATTGGAAGGAATATATAGTAAAAGGAAACATGTTATCCGCCTTGATTCAATTGAATGAGGAAAAGTATATTTATACGAAGGAGCTTGGTAGAAAAGAGGAATTTTAGCCACCCACTTAAGGGTATATTCCAAAGACGATAAGGCACCTTATGAAACAAATCGAAATCGTGTTCATCCTCATTATATTATTTGATTCCAAGCATAGCTTTAATAATGTTGATGACTTGACCACTTTCAAATGGTTTGACGATATAATGTTTGGCGCCGGCTTGAATCGCTTCCATGACAACTTCTTTTTGCCCCAAGGCACTACAAACAATGACATTTGCAGAATTGTCGATCTCCAGAATTTTCTTGGTTGCTGTAATGCCATCCATATCAGGCATGGTAATATCCATGATCACTAAACTAGGCCGTTCTTTTTCGAAAATTTGAACCGATTCGACCCCGTTTTGGGCCTCTAATATATCGGAAATACCACATCCTTCAACCACTTTTCGCAACATAGTCCGTGCCAAGGTTGCATCATCTACAATAAGTACTTTCAAAATTTACACCTCTCATTTATTCTTGTAAAAGTCCATGTGCTGAGATTTCATCTGAACTGGCTACAGATTCTGGATTCCCCGAAATACCCCATTGATTTATTTCCTCGGCAATTAAATCCAAAGGAAGAACTTTCGAAACAGCGCCATTTTCGATAGCTTTTTGAGGCATTCCAAAAATGATTGACGTTTTTTGATCCTGAGCGATAGTATATGCTCCCTTGTCATGCATGGCGCGCAATCCCTTGGCCCCATCATCACCCATCCCAGTTAAAATAATACCCATTGCTTGGTCTCCGGCTTGTTCTGCGACCGTTTTCAATGTATAGTCGATGGATGGACAATAGACAGCCTCACTTTCCCGAGGCGAGAGCTTGATAAAGTATCCTGATTCTTCCTTTTTCAGCGCTGCATTTTGTCCCCCCGGCACAACAACAGCCTTTCCCTTTAAAATGGATTGACCGTCTTTGGCTTCAGTAACCTCCAATAAACTTTGTTGAGCGAGGGTCACCGCAAAATATTGCGTAAACATTTTCGGCATATGCTGAACAACAATAATTCCCGGTAATTCCGGATGCAATTTTTTAAAAATTTCCTCTAGAGCCTTTGTTCCACCCGTTGATGCTCCAATAACGATTACTCTTTGAGTAATCTCATTTCGCCTTAATTTTTGTGCCTTCACAGGGCAAAACTCAGTCCGGGAAACCTCCGGATAGGTTTGTTGCACGTTCAGAGCCGCTGTTACCTTGGTGATTATTTCAGCAGTTAAATATTCCATTCCTTCCTTATACCCGATGATGGGTTTTCCTATTACTGCAGTTGCTCCCAATGACAAAACCAAAGATGCGGCATTTGAATACTCTTGGGTAACGGAACTGAGCACCACAACCGGCGTAGGATAATTACTCAATAAGTGCTGTAAAAAGGCTAAGCCATCCAATCCGGGCATTTCAATATCAAAAGTGATCACATCAAACTGTTGTTTTTTGAGAATCTCCAGAGCCTTGACAGGATCACCTACAGTAGTCAAATGATTGGATTCGATTACAGTACTTAAAATGTCTTTCAAAAACTGGCGAACAAAAGCGGAATTATCGATTATCAATACTTTTTTTCCAGATCGCATGAATCCTCATTTTAACTTTGATGAAAGCCGCAAACCGGTTTTCAGAAAAATAACCTCTTATACTATAATCATAAATTTAAAAGGCTACCAATTCAATTATTTTTTTTGGTAAATACAATTTTTAACCAACGCCCACTTTGTACTGTTCGTAAAATGTATAGGTTCGGATTGGCCAACCAATAAGTATCCATTGGGATTCAGATAATGATGGAACCTATTAAGGGCTTTCTCCCGTGCCTCCTGAGAAAAATAAATAAAAACATTCCGGCAAAGGATAAAGTCAAATTGAATGTGGTTAGGTATTCCCAAATCCTGATTAATATTTATTTTCCTGAAGATGACAACTTTTCTCAAATTAGGTTTCACCCTAAAAAGTCCTTCTTTTTTGGGATTTACTTCAAAATATTTCTCCCGTAATAGACTGGGGACACCCTTTAACTTCTCTTCACTGTATACTCCGGCCATTCCTTCTCGAAGCCTTCTAACGCTGATATCGGATGCCAAAACTTTGATATTCCAATCTTCCCCCAACGCTTCCCTTAAGACCATCGCTAATGTATAAGCTTCTTCCCCCGATGAACATCCGGCAGACCAGCATCGTACTTTTTTAGTTTGTACCGCCGATTTTAGCATAGCCGGAAGTAACTCCCGCTCCATTATTTGAAATTGATAATTTTCCCGGAAGAAACTGGTAACATTGGTGGTTAATAAATCAAAAAAATAGCTTAATTCGTGGGGAGTATTTTGAATCATTTTCAGGTATGACTCATAACTGGGTAGGTTCAATTCAGCCAACCTTCGATTCAATCTGGCCTGGATTAGGTATTTTTTTTGGAGGTTGTAGGTAAAACCAAGCTGTTGATTTAAATACTCACAAATCAAACCTATTCCGTTATCATTTTCATAATCCATCGATGACTCCGTTTTTAAAATTCCTTTGTTTCTTCTTTTTTGTCATCCGTGGAATTGACTGGAGCAAAAATTTCGTCAATCTCTTGAAAATCCACTAATTTATCAAGATCTATCATTAAAATGAGACGATTTCCGATTTTACCCATTGATCGTAGATATTGCGTTTTAGGTTTGGAACTAAATTCTGGGGTAGGCTGAATATTATCTTCTGCTAAACTGACCATATCCAAAACCCGGTCCACAATCAATCCGAAAATCTTTTCCCCGGTTTCAACTACAACAATCACTGTGTAGTCATTATAATGACCGGGTTCTAATTGGAAAATCCTGCGCATATCTAATACCGGGATTACTTCACCGCGAAAGTTGATTACACCGCTCACTGAATGCGGGGAATTGGGGACCTTTACCGGAACGGAGTATCGAATCATTTCTTGTACTCTTAAAACATCGACTCCGAACTCTTCATTACCCACTAAGAAAATCAAGTGTTGATTACCAAAACCAATATCGGTAAATTGTAAATTGAGGATATCCATAGTTTGATCTGCCATATTTCTCCTCCTAAGTTCACTCAAGTGAAAGCTGTCATTAATGTGCATACATCTTGATGATCTGATGAGTATCCAATATAAGCGCAATATCACCGCTTCCAACCAAAGCCGCTCCGGATATCAAAGGATTCTCAGCTAAAGCTTTATTGATTTGTTTGATCATTATCTCTTCTTGACCAATTAATTCTTCGACAAGGAGGCCATAATGAATATGTCCTTCACGAACGATGATCACAATTTTATCTTGGTTCCGAGTTACCCGTGAGTATTGAAAAACCTCATTTAAATCAATTAACGAAATTGCTTCCTGTCTGAGAGTGAAAACCTGTTTATCCGTAATATGATGGATATCCGTATCGGAGACCGCTACACTTTCCACAACTTCAAAGGCAGGAATCCCGAAAGTTTGTCCGCCAACCCTGATCATAAAAGATTGAATGATCGCTAACGTCAAGGGTATTTTCAATCGGAAAACTGTACCCTCATCCGGCGTAGATTCAATTCCAATATCACCTTTTAATTTCTTAATACTTTCATGGACTACATCCAATCCAACTCCACGGCCTGAAATATCACTGATGGTATCCGCTGTGGAGAACCCCGGCTCAAAGATTAATTTCTGGATCTGTTCGTCCGTTAATGTTTGTGACTTATCAATAAGCCCGCTCTGAATGCCTTTAGCCCTGATTTTTTCTAAATCAAGGCCCCCACCATCATCCTGTACACTAATCACAATATCGTCACCATCTTGGCAAGCACCCATCGTAACCCGCCCGATTCTACTTTTACCTTTTTTTAGCCGGTTCTCTTCATTTTCCAAACCATGATCCACTGCGTTCCGGATTAAATGGGTTAATGGGTCAACCAGTTGTTCGGCAACTTGCTTATCGATCTCCGTATCTTCCCCAAAGAAAACCAATTCGACTTGTTTCCCTTTTTGTTTTGATATATCATAGACCGTCCTGGAAAAACGAGAGAAGATATTCCGGACCGGTATCATCCTCAGATCCATAATTTCTTCTTGCAATCCATCCGTCACCATTTCCAGTTTTTGAATGACTCCGATTAGTTGATTCCAATTTAAAATTTGATGATTTCTTTGGTTAATTATTTGTATTAAACTAGTTTTTATATGAAGTAATTCCCCAATCTGGTTCACCAATCGATCAATCTTTCCAGCTTCTACGCGAATGGTTCGTTCAACGATATGGGAACCATCTTTATCATTTTTCTTCTTTGGAGAAGTTAAAGCTTCTTCGGATCGATAAGTCCATTTTCTAACCCTTGCGTCAATAACATCGTACATAGGATACGACGTTATTGAGGATTCCTGTCCAGGTGTTAATGGTTGTTCCGTTACCAATACCACCCGCAAAACCGTAAATTTTTCTTCTTTTAAATCTTCTTCCCGGGGTGCTGTTTTATAGACGGTTCCATACTGCGGCAACATCCTCATAAATATTAGAGCCGAAGCTCCTTGCATTTCAGCTTCCGGATTAAATTCAACCTCGATTCCATAAACAATTTTACCCGCCTCTTGCCAAGCGGCGATGGTATCTTTTTCAGTTATGGACAAAGTTAAAGGAATATCAAATTTTCTGACCGGACTCAGCGAAGTTTCCGCCAAGCCTGAATTAAAAAAATTCTGCCAACGCTTCAATGATTCGACATCCTGCCACTGTCCATTACCGATATACAATAGAACCTCATCAGAAAATTTCAACAGTGAATCGATGAGTTCATTATCGAGCTGCAATTTTTCTTTGCGGACCGCATCGAAAAGATCTTCCACCACATGGACAGCATCTTTCAATTCCGTTAATCCCATCATCCCCGAAGACCCTTTAATATTGTGGGCCAATCGGAATAATTCATTGATATCCTTTTTAGGATCCTCTTGTGCTCCCCAATTTAACAAAATCTCACTAAATCTCTCAAGTTGATCATGGGTTTCGGTTACAAAAAGAAGAGTTAAAGACTCATCTTTATTGAAAGTCTGAGGCATATAAATTGTTCTCCTCCTTCATGAACCGCTGAACATATACACTATAATCTTCTAAGACATAAAAAATTTTGCGTCCATACCGGCCTCCTAATTCTTTGGCCATAATCGGTATTCTTTTGGATTCCAAATATTTTAATGTAAATTGAATATTGGAAAGTGCGACATCATTTCCCCGGCTATGAAAACCAACCATTTGACTGCCACCAAAAATTTTTGCCCTCATATTTTGATATACCGCGCCCTCCGATATAAGGTGATTCATCATCACTTCCAGAGATTGCAGCCCAAAATGGCCAAAACCGGCAAATTGCCCATCAACGCTTTCGGGCAACATGAAGTGATTCATTCCCCCGATCCCTAATACTTGATCATATAAACACACAGCAATACAAGAACCCAGCAATGTATAGATTACAACATCAGGGTCTCTTGTAACATAATACTCTCCGCTGTGAATCGTGATTATTTTTTTAGATTCAATATCAAAAGGGGCTCCTCGTTTCATGGCATTTCCTTATATTACTATTATTTCTTTCATACCCAGTGTAAAATAAGGACATCTCAAAAAATTTATGGTTTAATTAAACATCCTTTGGCGGCTAGTTTTTCCAATGTCAGTCTCGTTAAAGGGTCAATAATATCCATGGCTGGATTGTGACTAATCTCTACAATCGCTAGGTTTTTTAATTTAGTAATCCCGGTAATATTCCTGATTTGGTTTTCAGATAAAATTAATTCCTGAAGTTTAGGTAGTTCTAATATGGGCCCAATATCCGAAATTCGATTTTTGGAAACATCCAAATCACGTAGAGATTTTAAATGACTCAATGATTCAAGATTGTCAAGATGATTGGAACTAATATAAAGCAATTCCAAATTGGATAAATTGGTCAAAGGAGTGATATCCTTGATATGATTGGAACGGAGCCATATTTTCTTTAAATTGGCTAAGCCTTGCAAAGGACTTAAATCGGTAATCTGATTGGAAGACAAAGAAAGTACTTTTAAATTCTTAAGTTTTTTCAAGGGACGAATATCTTGAATTTGATTACCCATTAAATGAAGTTCTTCTAATTGGGTAAGTTCCTCCAAAGGACCAATATCTTGAATTTGATTATAAGACAAGACCAAATCCTTGATTTTTTTTAAATTGGCTAAACTACTAATATCACAGATTCTATTCCGACCCAAATGAACCTTAAACAAGTTTTCCAATCGGGAAAGATCCTGAATATCCTCTAACATATTATGAGACAAATTTATTTCTTGTAATTTATGGATTTTCTCGATTCCGGCTGTTGTTTGTAGATGGTTTCCCATCCCGTGAAAATCCTCTAGAGAGAGTAAATTTTCAATTCCTTCCAACGAATGGATATCCTTCCGGGAAGCATTTAACATCCGGAGTGATTTTAATTCATATACACTGATATCACCATAGGGCTTGGCTAAAGCGATTCTGACAGCATCTTCTAATCCAGAATCCGTAAATTTAGCTTCATAAATTTTGTCAATCTGTCGTACTAAGTTAAACCCTCTATTAATCAATCCCGACCCATCGAACAAACCCTGATCTTCTTCCATAGACAAGCTGATCATGTCCAGACTCTCTTTTTCAGCTAACACTTTTCCCATATCCTTTCACCAATTGATCCAATTTGGCTTTTGTTATTTGTATTTGGTGATCGAGAACCCTTGCCATTTCCGCCAATAAATCAATACCGCTGGATTCAGCCTTTTCAACTTTATGTTTTAACTGATAAATAGAAGAATTCCGGATCTCGGCCTTTTCTTTTTCAATAGCGAGTAATCTTTCCTTAATCTGGGCTATCTGGCGCTGTACCTTTGTTAGTTTGTCAATGGAAATATCCGATTTTTCCAAACCGCTTACTTTTTTCCATTGTCTTAAAATGCTCTGTAAACCGATTTCATCCCCGTCCTGATAAGCCTGGTTTGCTTTAGCCATTAATTCTTGAAAACAAACCCTTTCTTGTTCATTCACGGCCAAATCCGGATGGATTCTCTTGGCGATTTGCCGATATAGTTTTTTCAAACTTTCAGTCGGTTTGAAGCGGGATATCTTTTTTGGGTCCATCTCCCGTTGATTGCCGGAAGTTCTTTCGGATTCTTCCGCTTGAGCCCTTGCCTGTTCAGCTTTCATTCTTACAGATTGATCATCAGGCCTTTGCCAAGCCTCAATCTGAGCAATCTCCGCCTCTAACCGGTCAAGCTGAGAATAACGGGAGCCGATGGCGTTTATATAACGGGCTCTGAAATTCTGGATTTCACATCGAAATGTAGCCAGCTCCAGCTCTGCCTGAGCTAATTTGGATTCCAGCCGGATTAAATCGGCTTTTTTTTGTTTAAATTCCCATTCTTCTTCGCACGTTTGCACGCACTCAATTTGATGGCCAATTTCGCTGTTCATTTCGATGCTCCTTAGAAAATCCGTTCCTTGCAAGTCTGCTGTTATATGAATAATATCGGCCGCTTCAAATCGAACTTTAATCATTTTTTATGTAAATACTTTTTTTGTTGAGTCTCATCAAAAAACCACCACAAAATGTGGTGGTCCGGGGAAATTATTTTAGATCTTTCCAATGACCTTTATGCTCGAATGTCAATGTTTCTCCCTAGATAGGAAGAATTGATAACCGTCTGGGGTTGCGGCCTTGCCTGCATTAACTGATTTACCATATTTGCTTGGTCATCCATGCTATTCCGGAGCATTTTTGTCTGAGCTGCTGTTTGAAGTTCACTTTGTCGTAAATTCGTGCTGGCACTGGAAACACTTGCAACGTTCATGGCCTTCATCACCTCATTTTGGATATAAAATAATCCCCCCTACTTAGATCATCGGTAAATCTTTTTATTGGTTTAAACCTCGATACCTTTGAAAACTCTCCGGTACCAATTTCAACTTCAATGTTCCAAGAGCTTTACCGGTAATTAATACAAATAAACCCGGCTACGCTCAAGGCAATTCCTACTATATTGATGAAAGACAGTTGTTCTTTGAAAAAGATTATTCCAATCGGTATTAATATTAAGGATACTGTCAGGTTGGACACCAGCGAACCAAGAGTTATATCCCAGCCAGCCCGATAGGCTAAAAGAAATCCCAGTTCCAATCCTATGATTGCAAATCCCAATAAAAAACTGGCCCAATTTAAATTTTTAAATGAATTTCCCAGGTTTTCCCCGTTTGAAAAGAAAGGCCACAAAATCAAAGAAATCAAGGCCGCCATACAATAAGTCACTGTCAATGAAAATAAAGGATTTGCTTTGGGAGCGATGGATTTTTGAAAAATATGATACAAAATATTGGCGATAATCGTTAAACTAATGGATAAATAATATAACAAACTCGATCCCCACTTTCTATTTATTACCATATTACCACGTTTTTTTGAAAAAGGGTATCAATTTTGTCCCGGAAACTACCGTGCCCTACAAATCAACATAGATTTAGCACAGCTCAAAAAATTTATTCCCAGAAAAAATCATTTTTCCAGAAATAAAAAATTTTTTTATCAAAAATTATTCTTTTTTAATGAAAATAATTCAATGAGTCGTTCATGAAATCTCCTGAACGACAAAAAGAATCATTTTTACCCTCCGGCGGATCCTTTGAACCATAAAAATGATTCTTTTTCCATCCAAAGGGCCCATTGGGTCTCAAAAAGTATTTATTTTATCACCGGATCGATCAATTTTGTTCCAGAAATAATTTTTTCTGCCACTCGATCCATCCCTCCGGCACCAAAAAAATTTATTTCTGTCGTTCAAGTAATTTTTTCTTTCGATAAAAAATTATTTCTACCCCTCAAACAAATATTTCTGCCATAAAAAAATCATTTTTTTCACTTCAGTAATATTTTTCTCCGGTCAAGAAGTTATTTATCTTAAAAAAAATTGATTTTAGGGTAAAACAACCGTTTCTCCAAATGAATGGATTTTGCCATCCCTTTTTAAATAGCCTTCCCCCTCTTCACCCTCTCTTTTTTGAAAGAGAGGGTGAAGGCTTAAAAGTATCAAAAAGTTAAAGAAAACTTAGGGTTAATTTGCTATCAGGCTTTCAAGGGAACAGACCAAATGGTTAATGCACCGTATGTTGGGGAACCTTATCAACCTTAATCACTTCTTGTTCGGTTATCGATTGTAAGATAGCATAAACCGTACGCAAATCACCAATTTCCATGTCCGGAGTTACGCTAATCTTTTCCTCCCCCATTAAAGATTTGTGAAAATTGAGCAATTCATTATAATAACCTCTCATGGGCCGGAATCCAATCATTTCATGCCCGCCATCGTTATGGAAAACATTAATGACCCCGCATTGGTTGTCTTCCATGTAAATCATTCCTTGGGTACCGAAGATTCGTAACCCAATCATCGGCTTTTGTATTTCCCGGCCCGCCGGATAATAAGCAAACTCACCAATTACTCCATTGATAAAATGAAGATTGACCGTTACGGCCGCATAAGGGCTGAAATCATCTTTTTGTGGAGCACCAAAGGCTTGTAAATACTGGATTCCTCCAAAAACATGACGGAGCCCGGATAATGGATGAATAGCTGCATCCACTAAATCGCCCCCCGGATAGACCGGGTGTTGTCGCCATTCCTTGGCTGAAAAAGTATCCTTGGTCATGGAGCACGGGAAACAATTGGTATTTTGATAAATAAAATAAATAGTCTCACCAATTTTCTTTTGTCGGATCAAATCCCTTAAAATATTAAACTCTTCACTATAGCGGTAATTTTCAGCTATCATCATCGGAATCCCATAATATTCAGGCAATGATTGGGTCGCCTGGGCTTGATCGAGCGTAGCTCCCATTGGTTTTTCTAAAATAATTGCTTTACCCGACTGGGCTACAATCTCGGCCACAGGATGATTTTTAATAATCGGCACCATGATATCGATGGCTTGCAAATCTTTACGATCAATCATAGCCTGAAAATCACCATATACATCGCGTTGAGGATCTAATCCCAAGCTACTGGCCCAACTTTCGGCTCTCTGACGATCCACATCACACAATGCCCTGATTTCATAGCGATCTGACAATTCCTGATAAGCCGGATAATGCAGTCTTTCCCAGGCAAGTCCGGTCCCAATGACTCCTACTTTAATCTTTTCCATAAAAAATCCCCCTTTTCACTCGTTAATTTTTCCCGAAAAAGGAGGATTCATAATGGCTTCATTTTTATGAAAACCCATAATTTAACACGGAGGTAATGATAGATCCCTCCAATTATTTATCGTTACGCATCAAAAATTTAAAATACCTGCTTTTCTCGGAATTTGAGTCTGCGATATATAAACTAATCCTGCTATGTACATAACGGTAACGTGGCCTTGAATGTTCATTCCGATGATATGGCCTCGGGCCCGGGTGTTCATTGGGATGGTGTGATTTTGAACCCAGGTGCTCTTCATGATGATGGGGGCTTGAACATGGATATTTATCTCGATGATGCGGTCTTGAACCTAGCCGTTCTTCATGAAAATGAGGCCTTGGACCTAAATGTCCTTCATGATGGCATGGTCTTGAACCTAGATGTTCTTCATGATCCTGCCGTTCTGGCCTTGGATGTTGATCGCGAGGCCGAATTAACCATGGAAATAACGCCGAATAAGAAGGGTGTAAATGTTTTTCGGTAACTTGAAAGGATTTTGAACCAGGATGATGAATTCCGTTTTCATCCGGGGATTTTATTTTATTCATGGTTCATGACTACCCCTTTCCAATAGAATTCAATTATTATTTCGGCTTAGTGTTAAAAAAACTTAAGGTTCTATTTTCAATAATGGTTGATCTTATCGTTGATCATAGAGATCAAAAAAACCAGCCCTAGGCTGGTTATAATGTTTGAATGGCGGAGAGATAGGGATTCGAACCCTAGAGGCTGTTACACCTACACGCGCTCCAGGCGTGCGCCTTCGACCACTCGGCCATCTCTCCAATAAAATTAAAACTAAATCTTAAAAGAACTCTTTATAGAATGATAACGATAATTCACTAATATCAAATGGCGGAGAGAGCGAGATTCGAACTCGCGAGGGACGTGAATCCCTACCCGCTTTCGAGGCGGGCGCCTTCAACCGCTCAGCCATCTCTCCGGATCGAGCGCTCTCCTATCAATGATTATCTTCGGCGTTCCCGAAAGAACTCCTTTAATATATTACCACATTCAGTAGCCAAAACACCAGAGGTTATTTCCACTTTATGATTGAATCGCTCATCTCGAACGATATTCATCAATGTCCCGGCTGACCCAGCTTTCGGATCCTTGGCACCGTATACGAGACGGCCGATTCTAGCCATCACCATCGCTCCAGCGCACATTGGACAAGGTTCCAAAGTAGTGTATAGTGTAGCCCCGCTTAACCGCCATCCTTGTCTCAACTGGGCCGCAGTCCTTAATGCCAATATTTCAGCATGAGCTGTAGGATCACCCGTTGTTTCTTTAAGATTATGAGCTCGCGCAATAATCTTTTCTTCATAGACAATGACGGCACCGATAGGAACTTCGCCAATCCGGGCTGCCTTATCGGCTTCGGCAAGCGCCTCACCCATAAACTCTTGATCGGCTTCATTTTGTTCCATGGAATAATTCTTAGTCATAACGACACCATGAATATATTAACACAGAATACCAGTACTATGCAAGTAAACATTTTTAGAAATTGCTAACATCCTTACCATTTTCAACTTCACCTAAACATCCAAATTTCTGACTTCTTTGGCATGAGACAGGATATAATCTTTACGGGGCTCAACCTTATCACCCATCAGCATCGAAAATGTTTCGTCGGCCACAATTGCATCTTCCAGAGTAACCCTTAAAACGGTTCTCTTATCGGGATTCATGGTGGTTTCCCACAATTGTTCGGCGTTCATCTCCCCTAATCCTTTATAACGCTGAACCGTGATCCCCTGACGACCGATTTTAGCCAGTAAAGTTTCTAATTCCTTATCGGAATAAGCATAATGCTCATTTTTATTCTGTTTGACTTGATACAAGGGAGGTTGAGCGATATACACATAACCATTTTCCACCAAAGGCCGCATAAAACGGTAAAAAAATGTTAACAGCAAGGTCCGGATATGGGCGCCGTCAACATCAGCATCAGTCATGGTAATGATTTTATGATAACGGAGTTTCGTCTCATCGAAGTCATCACCAAAACCTGTCCCTAGTGCAGTGATCATCGCTTTGATTTCTTCGTTGGTTAAAACCCTATCTAAACTAGCTTTCTCGACGTTAAGGATTTTTCCCCGCAGGGGTAAAATCGCTTGGAAACGGCGATCTCTTCCTTGTTTGGCTGATCCACCCGCCGAATCGCCCTCTACCAAATATAATTCGGAAATCTCGGCTTCTTTTGTAGAACAATCCGCCAACTTTCCCGGTAGGGATCCGACCTCCAGAGCACTTTTTCTACGGGTCAACTCTTTGGCTTTTCTGGCTGCATCCCGGGCTTTGGATGCCAATAAGCATTTCTCGATAATTTTTTTACCGGCCGTCGGGTTTTCTTCCAGAAATTCCGCCAATCCATCATTAAAAACAGTTTCAACCAAACCGCGCATTTCACTATTACCCAATTTGGTTTTCGTCTGTCCTTCAAATTGAGGGTATCTAAGTTTAACGCTGATAACTGCCGTAAGTCCCTCCCGGACATCATCACCGGATAAACTTGAATCATTTTCCTTGATCAAATTGGCTTTTCGGGCATAATCATTCAAAGTACGGGTTAAAGCTGAGCGAAAACCCGATAAATGAGTACCCCCTTCATGGGTGTTGATATTGTTAGCAAACGAAAAAACGTTTTCCACATAACTGTCATTATATTGAACCGCTACTTCAACTTCGGTGTCTTCAACTTTCTTATAGATATAAATAATTTCTTTGTGAATCGGGTCTTTGGTTTTATTCAAATGCTCAATAAATGAGGTAATTCCGCCATCATAATGATAAACCACTTCTTTACTGGCTTTCTCATCCCTTAAAATGATTTTAATCCCTCTGTTGAGGAAAGCTAACTCCCGAAAACGGTGGGTCAAATAATCAAAACTAAATTCCACACTTTCAAAAATTTCGGGATCCGCCTTAAACTTTATAATGGTTCCGCTTCCTTCAGCCTTCCCGATCACTTTAACCGGTTCATCGGGTTTACCTTTATGATAGCACTGATAATAGAGGCTGCCATCCTTTTTCACCCATACTTCCAACAATTCCGAAAGGGCATTGACTACGGAAATACCCACTCCATGAAGACCGCCGGATACTTTATACCCATCCCCGCCGAATTTGCCGCCGGCATGTAAAATGGTCAAGACAACTTCCAAAGCTGATTTTTTAGCCTGTGCTTGAATATCTACCGGAATACCGCGGCCATTATCATCAACAGTTACTGAACCATCTTCGTTCAAAATAACGATAATGCGGTCGCAATATCCGGCTAAAGCTTCATCAATGCTGTTGTCAACAACTTCATACACCAAATGGTGAAGTCCCTTTATACAGGTACTACCGATGTACATGCTTGGACGCTTCCGGACCGCTTCCAAACCTTCTAATACTTGAATTTGACTGGCATTATACTCGGAAGAACCGTTTGTCTTTTTATTTTGCTGATCTTGGTCCATTAAGAAACCCCTTCCAGAGAAAAGTTTGCTTCTAATTCATCGATATATTTCGCCCGTTTTTTCAGAGTTTGGGACGATATCGGTGATAAATAAACAATTTTATCCGTAATAACGATGGAAGTAAATTCCTCACTAATTTTTTTAACAAAACCTTCTTCTTGGGCGACTCGCAGGAACTCTTTGGTGCTACTTGCTCCCAATGAATTTTCCGCACTAATGATCGCCACAATTGACTTAGAATCAATCAAAATATCTTCGCCAAGATGGACAAACATTTTTTCCTCCTCAACACCTATTTGAGTTTTTTTATTTTTAAGTGACTTAATCCTTCAAGTTCACCTGGATCGCCAGTGTTTTGCTCCGGGTGATGATTTTTTTGATAGGAAATATAATCCCGGATTTCCTGATGAACCTTATTTTCACAACAGGGACAATAATCAAACTGAGAATCAATGACCACTCCACAGGATAAGCATTCTTTTCCGCCTTCCGCTACTTGCTTTTTCCTGACAAGGTAGGATTTTTGCATTAACTTTTCAAACTGCGTCGCCAAATCCGGGTCTTCAATCGTACTTTTACATGTTTCAATTGTGGATAAATCCGATGGTTCCAATGAAAAATCATTGATGGAAAGGTCCTGATGGGATAAAGATCGTTTAATCGAGCCAATCTTGACTTTAATGCCCTTTAATACCCCTTTTCCAATATAACCCCGGTACTTTTCCAGGAAACTTGGTACCATAAACAGTATTTGTTGAGCTAGGGCCGGAACATCGGTTTGTAAATATAAATATCCATCCCGGAAACGCACAGCCTCGACTTTTTTGGCAATTTCCGCTCCGGCTACTTTAGGCCAGTAGTATACGGATAATTCTCCTTTTAGTCTTGACCATCCGCCGTTCTTATAAAAAAATTTTTCAATTATTGAACCAAAAGCACTGCTAGCCACGTTCGATCGCCCCTCCGGCAACCTTAAAAAAAAGGGTATTTTGATCACCGATTGGAAAATCCCTCTTACTGGTGGAAGTCATGAATGTTTGAGCCGAATTAATTAAAACCGTCAATAGTTGTTGTTTTCTTTGATCATCAAACTCGGACATAACATCATCCAACAATAAAATTGGATATTGTCCACGGCTTTCCTTTATTTTTTCCAACATTCCCAATTTTAAAGCCAAAGCCGCAGTTCGTTGCTGCCCTTGGGAGCCAAAGTTACGAAGATCGACTCCCTCCCCTATGCTTAAGCGGAGATCGTCCCGATTCGGTCCCACTAAGGTGACTCTCCGTTCCCGCTCATTATTTTTAACCATTTTTAATTCCATCAGAAACCGTGACTTAATATCTTCTTCACTAACACAATGTAAAACGGAATTTCGAAAACCGACGTATTCCAGGTTTAAATTTTCAAGAGTTCCGCTAATTTCATGCTGGGCTCTGGAAATGAAACCTTTGACATCATCTATAAAAGCCAGCCGATACTTGATAACTTTCGAACCTTTTTCCACTAATTGTTCATCCCATGCTTCCAATTCCCGAGAATCCCGTATTCCTTCTTTTAGCAGTCGATTGCGTTGTTGAACTACTTTATAGTAGTTATAATAAATAAAACGATACTTGGGCTCAATTAGTGCCAAGTAAAGATCGACAAAATCTCGCCGGAATTGGGGGCCCCCCTTAATTAACTGCAGATCATCCGGGGCAAATGTAATCAAGGGGATTTTTCCAAACAATTCATTGTTTTTAACAACTTGTCCCTCAATTTTAGTGCGCTTTTCTTTCTCAGCGATTCCCAACTCAATCATTAAGGGAAAATCGTCGGATTCAAATTGCCCTTTTAAATAGCAAGAAGTTGTTTCCCATTGAATAAGTTCTACATCTTTTTTGGTCCGGAATGATTTTCCAAAACATAATAAAGAAATTGCCTCCAGTAAATTGGTTTTACCTTGAGCATTTTGGCCATAAAAAATATTAACCTGAGGTGAAAATTCCACTTGGAGGTGTTGATAGTTGCGGTAATGCTGTAATTCAAGAGATCGTAAAAACATCAATGTCGGATTCTTCCATCCAAAAAAGTTGATAAACTACGGGATATTGCTTTTTACACAGATAATTTTAAAGGCATCACTACATACAAATACTCATCTTTTTCCAAAGCCTGAAGTAAAGTTGGCTTTTGATCCTGGCTATATTTGAAATTAATCTTCGTTGCCTCAACAGACTTTAAAAAATCCAACAAATACCTTACGTTAAATCCTATTTCAATTTCTTTTCCCAAAAAATCAACGGGTAATTCTTCATACGATCGTCCTTTATCTGGTTCTTTCGCTGTTATAATCATTCCATTTTCAGAGATGTTGATTTTTATTGAATTGCTAACCAGTGAAGTCCTTTCTAAGGCATCGATAAACTCATTTCTTTCTACCGCGACGACTCCATTAAATTCTTTGGGGACAACCTGTTCATAACGGGGAAATTGTGCTTCCACCAAACGAGAAGAAAGCGTAATTCCGGAACCTTTGATAAATATCAACTTGTCCGTTAAATGAACGGTCAATTTCTCCTCGTTATTATTCCCGAAAATATTGGCGATTTCTCGCAATGAGTGGACCGGAACCAGCGCCGTTTTTTGAAAATCGGATTCCACAGCCACATCCCGTAAAGCCAGCCGGTTCACATCCGTCGCCACCAAACGCAATTGTCCAGGAGTGATTTCCCATAATATGCTGGATAAAAAAGGTCTGGGATCATCAATCAAGGTTGCGTACATCGTTTGACGAATGGCTTCTTTTAATGCTTCCCCCTTGATTTCCACTTGATTTCCGTCTTTTAATTCAGGCATTGTCGGAAATTCTTCAACGGGTAAGACCGGCAATTGATAAGAGGAATGCTTGCTGGTGATCGTCACCATTTTTGAAGCTTCTTCATATTCAATCGTCACCGGCCCGGAAGGTAAATGGCGGATAATCTCAACGAAAGTTTTACCAGGTAAAACAATGGATCCAGTTGTAAAAATTTGAATATTGGGGACATGGACCTCAATCGCTATCTCCAAATCCGTAGCAACGCACCGCAATGAATTATCGCTGGTCTCTAAAAAAATTCCCGTTAAAATTGGTAGTGTTGATTTGAGCGCGAGCGCTCTGGCAGTAATTTGTAAAAATCGCGATAATTCATCTTGAAGGCATACAATTTTCATTCTTTTACCCTCCTGTCAACAATTGTATTTCTAAGTAATTAATTATTGATATTATATAATAAAAAAGTAGTAGTCATAGTCGAGTTGATACTGTGAATAAGTTGCTCAAAGACGACTACTATCAAGCTTTTTAGAAAATCAAACATTGTGAATAAAACAGGTCGTTTTCTACAAAATAACACAATCCACAGAATTCAGAAAATGCGATCGCTAAATTTTCCACAATTAAATCAGAACCTGTGCACAATTATTGACCCAAATTGTGAATTAAATTTTTGATAATCCGATCGACTTCGGGATCACTTTTAATTAAATCTTGGATTTTATCACAGGCGTGAATAACAGTAGAATGGTCACGGCCCCCAAATTCCTCGCCAATTTTAGGCAGAGAATAATCAGTTAGTTCTCGAACAATATACATGGCTATTTGCCGGGGAAGAGTAACATTTTTAGTACGGCGTTGCGCTTTCAAATCTTCCATTTCAATGTTATAAAAATCACATACTGCCTGTTGGATAATAGGAATCGTCAACCGTTTGGCTTTACTTGAAGAAATGACGTCTTTTAAAACTTCATTGGCGAGTTCCAGGGAAATTTGTTTATTATGAAAAGAGGCGTAAGCGATAATCCGAATCAGTGCCCCTTCCAATTCACGGATATTGGAATTGATTTGATCGGCTATATTCACCATTACATCATTGGGTAAATGCCAACCTTCCGTTGAAGCTTTTTTCCTTAATATGGCTATCCGGGTTTCTAAATTTGGGGCTTGAATATCGGTAATAAGCCCCCATTCAAACCGCGACCGGAGCCTGTCCTCCAATGTCGGTATTTCTTTTGGTGGACGATCACTGGAAATAATGATTTGTTTACCGGATTCATAGAGAGTATTAAATGTATGGAAGAATTCTTCCTGAGTACTTTCTTTTCCGGCAAAAAATTGAATATCATCCACCAATAATAGATCAACGGTTCGATAGGTATCCCGGAAATGGGGAGTTCGATTAAACCGAATCGCATTGATCAACTCGTTGGTAAATTTCTCAGAAGATACATAAACAACCCGGAAATCAGGATGATTTTTTAATGCAAATTGGCCGATTGCCTGCATGAGATGAGTTTTTCCCAAACCTACTCCCCCATATATAAATAAAGGATTATAGGCTTTTCCCGGCGCCTCGGCTACCGCCAACGATGCGGCATGGGCAAAACGGTTACTTTCTCCTACGACGAAACTTTCAAAGGTATACTTTGGATTCAACAGGGAAGGCTGTGGAATACTTTGCCCAATATGAGCGGCTGATTCAGTTTCCGGCTTATTTTGAGCTTCGTTACGCTCAGGGGTGATAAACCGCAATTCCACATCTTCTTCCAATAACTCTTTTAATGTTGTGGCAAGTAAAGGTGCATAGCGTGATTCAAGCCAGTCCCGGGCAAAATCATTTGGAACTTCAACAGTTAAAAGGTTTCCTTCCAAAGACACCGGTTTGGTTGGCTTCAGCCAAGTTTCAAAACTGGGTTTGCTTAGGAAAGGAGATATTGATTCTAATGTCTTTTCCCAAATCGTATCTAAATTACTCATTAACCCCCAACGCTCCTTACGATCTAGTTATCCATATCTTGGGGATAACTTGTGAAAAACATCCCAATCACTTGAGATTCCTAACGAATTTTGAAAGAGTGGAAAATAAAAAAAGCCTTTATTTTAAGACATTTATCATATCCACAAAATATGATTTATCCACAAAACTATTCACAACCTGTGGATAAATTGAAAGGACTATATTATAATAACAAAATCTGACCCTTTTGGCAATTTATAATTAACCTAGCAATCATAAATTCTTCCAAGCTATATATGGATAAAAAAATTATCCACAATTTTTTTGTAAATAATTTTTATTTTATCCTGATTTACTATTGACACTATCTACCTTGGTCATTATAATTATTATCGCAAACTTTATTGCCTAAAATGCGGAATGAGGTGATATCAATGAAAATGACATACCAACCCAATCGTCATAAATATAAGAAGGACCATGGCTTTATGGTAAGAATGGCCACCAAAGCCGGACGTAAAGTGTTGAGCCGTAGGAGAGCAAAAGGTAGAAAAGTTTTATCCGCCTAAAGAGAATGTACTTTGACAAAATTAGCTATCATTAAAAAAAACGAAGAATTTCAAGGTATCTTTGAAAAAGGCCACTCTATTTACGGCAGGTATTTAGTGGTCTATTTTCTTCATACCTCTTTCGATTTTATCCGGTTTGGTTTTTGTGTTGGCCGGAAAATAGGAAATGCCGTGATTCGAAATCGAATCAAAAGATTGTTGCGTGAAGCTGCCTCTGCCCAATCTGTGGATGATTTAAAAGGATTGGATGTTTTGTTTGTGGCGAGGAACCCTATTAAGGAAGCTTCTTTAGCCAACATAATAATTGAAATAACGCATATACTTGGTGAAGTAAGAAAACGTGTACCAAGGAAATCAGGTATTTTTGAATGTAAGGGGGAGGATTCCCATTGAAAGGAGTAATCCTTCTTTTTATACTATTTTATCAAAAAGTTATTTCACCCATTAAACCTAGAACTTGTCGCTTTTACCCGACTTGTTCAAAATACACTTACCAGGCGATTGAGAAATTTGGTTTAATGAAAGGGTTATACTATGGTATGAAGAGAATTTTCAGGTGCCATCCGTTTTCAAAAGGTGGCTATGATCCGATACCCGAAAAGTGAAATGAAAGGATGTAAATCATATGCCGATTCTGATCAAACCTCCAGGTGCTCATTTAAATTTATTTGACCAATTTATTAATTTGTTTGCCAATATACTCAACTTTTTTCATCAGGGCGGATTTGGGTTTGAATGGTCAATTAGTTGGGGCTGGGCGATTATTATTTTAACTGTTGTGATCAAGATAATTCTCTTCCCAACAATGATTAAACAAGTTCAGGCTATGAATAAAATGAAGAATATTCAGCCGAAGTTGAAAGAGATTCAGGAGAAATTCAAAGACAAGCCCGATGAGATGCAGCGCCGGACTATGGAGCTTTATAAAAAAGAACAGGTAAACCCCTTTGGCGGATGTTTGCCGATGTTAATTCAATTACCACTCTTATGGGCGATTTTCGGGTTATTGCAAGATCCGACTTTCATTAAAAATTCTATTGGTAACGCTACTTTTTTGTGGCTTCCTTTGGTTCAGAAAGGTGATATTCCTTTAGCAATCATCTCGGCAATCACTACATTTTTCCAACAGAAACTAACAACTCCATCTACTGGTGCGGATCAAAACCAAAAGATATTCTTGTACATTATGCCTGTAATGTTTGGTTTTTTCACTTATCAAGTCAATGCCGGAGTTGGTTTGTATTGGGTGGTAAGCAATATCGTAGGTATTGCCCAACAATATATTATTAATGAGTACTTCACGGTGAAAGAACATATTCACAAAGCGGGAAATCATCCTGAGCCTGAAAAGAATTAAAATCTTTGGTCAATGAATGAAAGAAAAATAAATTTGTATTGTAGCGTAGAATTTGCGGATATTGGCCAAAGGTTTTGGATATAGGGGGGAGATTCGTTGAAGTCTGTTATAAAAATTGCCCATACCAAAGAAGAAGCGGTGGAAGAAGCTCTTCGTGAATTGAAGGCAACGTTGGATCAGGTCCGCGTTGAGGTCATGGAAGAGACTTCTAAAGGTTTATTTGGTTTTTTAGGCAGTAAGGCTGTGAAAGTTAAAGTTACTGTCAAGGAAGATTTGGGACAAGTCGCTGCTTTGTTTTTGCGTGAATTATTAGTGAATATGGGAGTAATGGCTCAAGTAGAAATCTTCAAACGGAAAGACTGCACCACTTTGAATATTAATGGAAAAGACTTGGGATTATTGATTGGGAAACATGGACAAACCCTTGATGCTATTCAATACCTGGTTAACTTAGCGGTCAATAAGGATCAACTCGATAAAGAACGAATTGTTGTTGATGTAGAAGGTTATCGCCGCCGGCGGGAAGAGACTTTACGGCACTTAGCATTGAAAGTTGCCGATAAAGTAAAACGTGAAAAACGCAAGCAGGTATTGGAACCAATGTCTCCTCATGAACGGCGGATTATTCATGCTACTTTACAGGAATACAAAGAAGTGATTACTTATAGTGAAGGAGAAGACCCATATCGACACGTTATTATTTCTCCTCAGGATACTATGGAGTCATAACCAGGTTATTTAATAAATTCAAGATCGAAGTTGGACCAAAGGAACCCGGTTTATCCGGGTTTATTTTTTAGTATTTATTTTTATCGATAAAAACCAACAATCGAATATGTAAGAAAATATATGGTAGAAGTTTTATTTTGGGTACTTAAAAGGGAGGAACTAGTGAACGTTTACGTTAACGATACGATTGCCGCTATATCTACTCCGATAGGAGAAGGTGGAATCGCTATCATCCGAGTTAGTGGTTCCAAGGCTAAAGAAATTGGCCTCAAAATTTTGCAGAACCAAAAAGGCCATTTTTTTAAAGACTTTCAGGATCATCATATTTATTATGCAAAAGTTGTTGATCCTAAGAATCAACAGATTATCGACGAGGTCCTTTTTTTTTACAGCCGGAAACCCCATAGTTACACCGCAGAGGACGTTTTGGAAATCCAAGCCCATGGGGGAATGGTTGGAATATCGCGGATTTTGGAAGCGATTTTGGATCAAGACGCTAGGTTGGCCGGCCCCGGCGAATTTACCGAGCGGGCCTATTTAAACGGGCGTATTGATTTGGTACAAGCGGAGTCAATTATTGATTTGATTCGGGCTAAAACTGAAAAAGCTCATCAAATTGCATTATCCCAATTAACAGGACGTGCAACGGAAGAAATTTTTAAATTAGAATCTGCCTTATATGAAATTTTAGTTTCAATCGAGGCAGTATTGGATTTTCCGGAAGAAGGTATTCCTGAACCCCAAAGAGACCAACTTTTTGATGAAGTTATCCATCTTGAAAATGAGTTTAGAGGGTTATTAAATCATATCAACGAAGGGCGAAAACTTCGCGAAGGAATTATGATTGTCATTGTTGGCCGCCCGAATGTGGGAAAATCCAGTTTGCTGAACACTTTTTTACAGGAAGAACGGGCTATCGTCACGGAAATACCGGGTACAACCCGGGATGTTATTGAAGCTCAAATTCAGATTCAAGGCATCCCAATCCGTCTTATCGATACAGCCGGTATTCGGACAACTGAAAATCCTATTGAAAAAATTGGAATTGAAAAAGCGGAGCAGTATTTATCCGATGCCGATTTGATTTTGATGCTTCTGGATGGTAGCCAAGAATTATCCGTAGAAGATAAACTGATCCTAAAAAAAATTCATGGAAAACCGGCTATTCTTGTTGTGAATAAAATAGATTTATCCCAGAGATTAAATATGGATGAAATTGGTCCCGCGCAGAATGAATATCCTATTGTGAAAATTTCCCTGGAAACGAAAAATGGTTTTACGGAATTGGAAAAGATCTTAATTGAAAATGTAGGACTGGGCAAAATTGCAGTCGATGATCGGCCTTTGCTTTCGAGGGTCCGTCATAAACAAGCGATAGAGCGAGGATTGGTTGCGTTAGAAAGTTTTCATGACGGACTTGAAAATCATTTGAGTGAAGATTTGTTGGCAGTTGATTTACGGTCTTGTTTGGAGGCCCTTGGTGAAATTACCGGAAAAAATGTTTCCGATGAGGTGTTACACGGCATCTTTGCTCAATTTTGTATTGGTAAATGACAATTAAACTATCACGATGATTGTTTATACGATCATTACGATGATGAAGGAGCTGGCATAAGTGGAATACGATGTTATCGTAGTCGGCGCCGGACACGCCGGATGTGAAGCAGCTCTTGCTTCAGCACGGTTAGGTGCTAAGACACTGATTATCACAATTTCTCCGGATACGATTGCGGCTATGTCCTGTAATCCAGCAATTGGCGGTCCTGCTGCTAAAAGTCATCTTGTAAGGGAATTAGATGCTTTAGGTGGTGAAATGGGCAAAATTATTGATCGTTCCTATTTAAATATCCGCCGGATCAATGAAAGTCGTGGTCCGGCTGTTTTGGCCCTCAGGGCTCAGGCCGATAAGCGTTTATACCAGGCAGAGATGACTTTAGTTTTGGAACGGGAACCCAATCTAACCGTAAAACAGGGATTGGTTTGTGATTTACTGGTTGATGACAAAAGGGTAGTCGGTGTGAAGCTCAAATCGGGCAGAAGTTATCAAGCCAAGGCAGTGATCGTCGCCACCGGAACTTTTTTGGATGCCCATATCGTGATGGGCGATATACGCTATCAGGGAGGCCGCCAAGGCGAGCCTGCTTCAGTCGAGTTGAGCATGAGTCTAAAGAAACAAGGTCTTATTTTACGGTGTTTTCAGACTGCAACTCCGCCTAGAATTCATAATCAATCGGTAAATTATGATAAAATGTCGCCTCAAAAATTGATCGACCCGGAGTGGGGTTATTCTTGGGATGGACTGAGCCAAAAACGCCCGCAAATCCCTTGTTGGATGACATCAACCACTCCTGAAACCATTGCTACCATTGTTGACAATTTAAGTTTATCGCCGATCCGTTCGGGCGCCATTACTACGAAAGGACCTCATTTTTGTCCATCGATTGACCGAAAAGTCATTAATTTTCCTCAAAAAACCGACCACTTAATATTTATTGAGCCGGAAGGAAGGTATACCGAGGAACTCTATTTATTGGGAATGACTACCGCTATGCCGGAAGAAATTCAGGAGAAAATATTGGCAACGATTCCAGGATTGGAGAATTCTCAGATTGTCCGACCGGGGTATGCTGTCGAATATGATTGTCTGGATTCGTTTCAATTTCATCCTTCATTGGAAAACCGGATAATAGAAAATCTTTTTACTGCGGGACAAATCAATGGAACCTCAGGTTATGAAGAGGCCGCGGTCCAAGGACTTATTGCAGGTATCAACGCAGCCCGCAAAATAAAAGGACTTCCTGCTTATATCCCGGATCGAACCACTTCATATATTGGAGTCTTAATCGATGATTTAACGACCCTTGGAACGGAAGAACCCTATCGAATGATGACTTCACTCGCTGAATTTCGCTTGTTTCTGCGGCTTGATAATTCTTTAAGCCGTTTGGGAAGAGTTGGTTTTGAGCTTGGATTAAATTCTCACCAGCGGTGGAACCGGTTGGAACAACTTTTGAATGGCGGAACCGAATTGCAAGATCTTCTTTCGAATACTAAAATGAGTCCGGAATCTAATTTTTGGGGACGTACGGGGTTGCCTAAACCCGACAGGGGATACCGTTTAAAAGAACTTATCTTGCGTCCGGAACTAACCGATGAAATATTAGTTAAAGAATTTCCTGTTTTAAAAAGCTATCCCCAGCCGGTTCGAGAGTTTATTTGGAATGAATCAAAATTAGCAGGGTATTTGGAACGCCAACAAAATAAAAGAACGCAGATGTATGAGCTGAATCAAATTGGAATCGATCCCGTTTGGGCGGCAGGATTGAAGGGCCTTTCGGAAACCGGACGCAATGATTTGTTACGAATTAGACCTTTAACTCTTGGACAGGCTTTACGGATACCTACCTTAGCGAATGTGGATCGGACATTATTATTTATGAAATGTCAGAAAGGAAAGGGACAAGGAGAAGGATATGGAGCAGCAGTCCTATGATGTAATTATTGTCGGAGCAGGTCATGCCGGTTGTGAAGCCGCTTTTGCAGCAGCCAAGATGGGCTGTCGGACTCTACTTTTTACAATTAATTATAATAACGTTGCTTTTATGCCGTGTAATCCTTCCATCGGAGGTCCCGCCAAAGGGCATTTGGTTCGCGAAATCGATGCTCTTGGAGGTATCATGGGTCGAATGATCGACAGGACCTATTTGCAAATGCGGATGCTGAATACCCAAAAAGGTCCGGCAGTGTGGGCTTTAAGGGCTCAAGCCGACAAGGAAGTCTACCATCGGACGATGTTGACTGAATTGGAGAGTATACCCAACCTTACTATCAGGCAAGCGGAAGTAGCTGAACTCCTTTTGGATGCTTTGGGTGATTGCATGGGAGTGAGAACCCGTACCGGAATTGAATATCACTCGAAGACCGTCATTCTTGCTACCGGTACTTTTCTTCAAGGCCGTGTTTTTATTGGCAATCTTAATTATCCGTCCGGGCCTATGGGCCAGCTTCCGGCTAATTGTTTATCGGATGATTTGAAAAAGATCGGTCTCCCACTTAGGCGTTTTAAAACAGGCACTCCCGCCCGGGTCCGCCGGAGATCGATTGATTTTACAAAAATGACCCCTCAGCCCGGAGGTTTTAAAGAGCATGGCTTCTCTTTTTGGGAAACTTGGCAAATCCACCCTGAACATTTATGTTGGTTAACGTATACCCAGCCATTGACTCATCAGATTATCCGTGAGCATATGCAAGAAGCTCCCTTATTTTCCGGACAAATTACCGGAGTGGGTCCGCGCTACTGTCCATCGATTGAAAGCAAGTTGATTCAGTTTCCCGATAAAGACCGCCACCAAGTGTTTATTGAGCCGGAAGGCGTAGATAGTGATGAAATGTATTTAGCTGGCCTGTCCACTAGCTTGCCTGAATATGTTCAGGAATTATTTTTACGGACCATCCCTGGGCTGGAAAAATTAGAAATCGTTCGTCCCGGTTATGCTATTGAGTATGATGCTTTACCGGGTTCTGAATTAAAACCATCCCTGGAACTAAAACATGTTCCCGGTTTATTTGCCGCCGGCCAGCTAAATGGAAGTTCGGGCTATGAAGAAGCGGCCGCCCAAGGTTTAATGGCCGGTATTAATGCGGCTCTTAAAGTTCATGGCAAAGAACCACTTGTTTTGAAGCGTTCGGAAGCTTATATCGGTGTACTGATTGATGATTTAGTTACCAAAGAAAGCTTGGAGCCATATCGGGTATTGACTTCAAGAGCTGAATACCGTCTGACACTACGTTCCGATAACGCCGATGAACGATTGACTCCCTATGGGATTCATATTGGTTTGATCAATGACCATGAAAATCAAATTTTTAATGAAAAAAAACAACGAATTCACCATTTACACAGCATATTTCAAAATCAATACTTTAATCCTGAGCCCCAGATACGCCGGATTTTTGAAGAGGCTCAACTAACGGCTCCTAAAAATCGCTTTAATGTTGCTGAAATTCTTAAAAGACCTGAGGTTCCCCCTGATTTTGCCCAAAAGCTGTTTCCGGAACAAACCATGAGTCCGATGGATTTGAAAGAAGTGGCCGTTCGTTTTAAGTATCAAGGTTATCTTGCAAAAGAAAATCTTCAGGTACAGAAGCTGCTTGATTTGGAAAATAAAAAGATTTCCATGTCCATTGATTATGATAAGGTCCCCAATCTTGCCCGTGAAGCCCGGGAAAAACTTAAGCAATTTCAACCCATGACTTTAGGCCAAGCTTCCAGGATTAGCGGAATTAACCCGGCTGATTTAACCGCTTTGCTTTTTTATTTGGAGAATACGATGAGGAATTCAAAATGAACGATATTCAACAATTATTAGCAGATGAACTTGAAAAAGCTTCGATCAAACTTTCGGAACATACTTTGCACCAATTATTTCAATTTATTGATTTTTTGTTGGATGCCAATCAAACAGTAAATTTGACCGCTATCACCGATCGAAAAGAGGCTCTTTTTAAGCATATCTTTGATTCGTTGGTCATTTTCAATCGATCGGAATATCTAGACGCCCGCCGGATTATCGACATTGGCAGCGGTGCTGGAATTCCCGGGATTCCACTGGCAATTTGTTCTCCAGAAAAAAAATTTGTATCATTGGATTCGGTTCAAAAAAAAATAAAATTTCAGGAACAATTTTGCAAGCAATTCTGCATACATAATATTAATCCGGTTTGGTCAAGAGTGGAAGATTTTATTACGATTTCCAAGGAATACGAGGGATTTGATTTGGCAATTGCCAGAGCGGTAGCCCCTCTCAATATATTAGCGGAATTAACTTTGCCGTTTGTATCCATTCATGGCCATGCCATACTATATAAAGGAAAAGATTATCATAACGAACTTGATGAGGCGGAGAAAGCCCTCAAGATATTGGGAGGATCGGTTATAGATTGCCTCACAACGGAGCTTCCTTTTTCTTACGGGTTCCGATCCATGGTGATTATTGAGAAAACTCACCCTACTCCAAACGGGTATCCACGGAAAGCAGGGATTCCTCAAAAGAAACCATTATAAAAATTAAATTTTTGAAATTTACTAATAGAAAGTTTAGCAACAAAGAAGGAAGTTACGACCTTATCTCGAAAGAAAAAAGAAACCGAGGGGATTGGGAGTGACTTTTATGAAACGATCAAAAAAAAATTCAGTAGAAGTTTTGACACAACGCGCCCACGATTTATTTAGCGTTGAAATGGAGGCCCTTCGGAAAAATGAAATCATTTTACAGGCCAAAAGGGGCCAACGGGAGGAGGAGTCAATTATGGGGAAAGTAGTCGCAATCGCCAATCAAAAAGGCGGTGTAGGAAAAACGACAACCGCTGTGAACTTGGGTGCATGCTTAGCCCAAAAAGGAAAAAAGGTTTTAATCATTGATCACGACCCCCAGGGGAATTCCACCAGTGGGATTGGTTTAAAAAAGAGTGAAATTAAAAATTGCATTTATGATGTTTTAATTAACGAGACTCCATTGGACCAAGTATTATTACAAACCCAAGTGGAAAACCTGAAAATCGCACCCGCAACGATCCGCTTAGCAGGCGCAGAGGCTGAATTGGTCGGCATGATGGCTCGCGATCAAAGATTAAAAAGAGCGATTGAACCGATTAAGGATCTGTACGACTATGTACTCATTGACTGCCCCCCTTCTCTTGGCAATTTAACAATAAATGCCTTGGCTGCAGCAGATTCAATTATTGTACCGATTCAATGTGAATATTATGCGTTAGAAGGTCTTAGCCAGTTAATGAAAACCGTGCAACTCGTGCAAAAATACTCAAACCCCAATCTTGAAATTGAGGGTGTTGTTTTGACAATGTATGATAACCGCACCAATCTTTCATCCCAGGTTACTGAGGAAGTACGCCGGTACTTCAATGATAAAGTTTATAAGTCGGTGATCCCCCGTAACATTCGGTTGAGTGAAGCACCTAGTTTTGGCCTTCCGATTACTCTATATGACGAGAAATCCAAAGGAGCCGAGGCTTATATTGATTTAGCCAAGGAAGTGATAGCCAATGAATAAAAATCGGGGTTTAGGCAAAGGCTTAGGCGCCTTAATTCCGGAGCTGGCCGAGGAAAATCAGACAAATGAGGCCCAATTTGAAGTCAATATCGATGACATCCAGACCAACCCGTATCAACCCCGTAAAGAATTTATCGATGATAAGCTTAATGAGCTTGCGGAATCTATTAAAATTCATGGGATTATTCAACCATTGCTCGTCCGGGAGATTGGTGACAAATTTCAATTAATTGCGGGCGAGCGAAGACTAAGGGCCGCCAAACTTGTGGGCTTGACTCAAGTTCCTGTTGTAGTCAAAGAAATGACGGATCAGGCGATGATGGAAGTTGCCCTCGTTGAAAATTTACAACGCGAAGATCTCAATCCCATTGAAGAAGCCGATGCCTATCAGCGTTTAATTGATGAATTTCAATTAACCCAAGATGAAATCGCCAAAAAGGTAGGGAAAAGCCGGCCTGCCATTGCGAATACCCTAAGATTATTGAATCTTCCCATGGAAATTCGTTCGGATTTGGCCAAAGGGACATTAACCATGGGTCATGCGCGTGCTCTTTTAAGTCTAAAAACTCCGGAAGAACAAAAACGTGCTTGGAGCGAGCTTCAACTTCAAGAAATGTCGGTTCGTGAGACAGAGGAATTTATTCGGCAATTGAATTCACCCCCGCCTGTTTCACGTGAAACAAAAAAAACTTCGGCGAAAGCGCCCATGCGAAAAGATCCCAATGTGACAGAGATGGAAGATGAGTTACAACAATTATTTGGAACGAAGGTTATTATTCGTCAAACGGGGAGCGGTGGGAAAATAGAGATTGATTATTATGATGGAGAAGATTTTGAAAGAATTTGTGAAAAATTAATTCATTGATTTTTGACGGCGGATAATCGCCGTTTTTTTAAACTTGTTTCACGTGAAACGAATTATGTTAGAAATTAGTATTTCTTTTGATATGATTATATTGAGGGATAGGATGAATAATGTAGATGGATAAAGAAATGATACTGCAATGGTTGGAAGAAATAGCCACAGGACAATCTCGACCGGAGGATGTTCTAAAGAAATTAAATGATTTTCCTTATCAAAATCTCGGTTTTGCTAATGTTGATACTCACCGCAATTTGAGAAATGGAAATTCGGAGGTTATTTATTGTCCGGGAAAAACTATCGAACAAATTGTTGCAATTTTTAAGACGCTTGCGGAACGTTCTCTTAATGTGATGGCCTCCCGTGCTAGCAAAGAAGTTTTTCAAAACATTGAGAGTGAAATTGAGGATGTTCGGTATTTTGAAGAGGCTAGAATTGTTGCCTTGTGGAGAAATAAAAAAATCAGTCAAGGAGTTATTGGTGTTTTATCGGCTGGTACGGCCGACTTACCTGTGGCGGAAGAAGCGTGTATCACTGCGGAAATTATGGGAAGTAGGGTCCAAAGAATTTACGATGTAGGTGTGGCGGGAATACATCGCTTGTTTGATAAAAAGTCAATCATTGATGGGTGTCGGGTATTGATCGTTGTAGCTGGTATGGAAGGAGCTTTGGCAAGCGTAGTAGGAGGCTTGGTCGATAAACCCATTGTAGCAGTTCCGACGAGTATAGGATATGGAACGAATTTTCAAGGAATCGCTCCGCTTTTAAGTATGTTAAATTCTTGTGCGAGTGGAATTGGAGTCGTTAATATTGACAATGGTTTTGGAGCTGGAGTTTTAGCTCATCGAATTAATTTGCTTGGAGAAACTTTCAAAAATGTAGAAGGAGCTTTATAAGGGAACCATCGCGTTACTATATGTTCTTATTGATGGTTAATCTAGGATTTCCTTTTGGTTTATTGTTAAGGTCAATTTCCTCTAACCTTTGCGCTTTTTTGAGACAGAAACATGACTTCAAGAAGGAAAATAGATATTAAATGGAGGGGCAAATGACACCCCGGGAGAATTGCATTGAATCTTTGGGATCAATCATTTCCAAAAAACATAGTTATACTTTAAATTGCCCTTATTGACATTTTTCGGGCATAAAAAATCTCTGGATGAATTTAAAATAAGCCGAGATCAAAAACTTATTCGTGTTTGAAGCTCTCTATGGAGAGCTTTTTTTGTAGTTACTTTTAGACTTGGGAAACTAACTATTTGATATAGACCTTCAATGATTTTCTGTTCTATGTCAGCAGTTAAATAATTCGTATTTTAGAGGTACAAAAAGAAATATAGATTACACCGTTCGGTTGCATTGGACGATTTTAAAGGTTAGGGGCAATGGGTAACTATAATTGAAAGAGTTGGAGTCTTAAATGATTGTTTAAATGGGGCTTTGTTTATATCAGTTGCTCCATTGATTTTGTTCTTCCAGAGCCTGTTTTATATAACTTGTCAATTTCCAGGTCCCCCAATGCCTTTTGTTCATTATATAAATGCTATATGAGTTATTTCAATGAACATCCTTTTTGTGTCTTTGCCTTTTAACACCACCGATGGTATTCTACGAGGCTTGAGGAACCGCCGTTTTTTAAAAAGTTCGGGTTCCTTTTCCTCTGCAATTCTCCTGTATGACCCCATAATTTACTTCTGGGGTTTAGAGGAGAAAAGGCTGTCTAAAAAGTAATTTAAAAACAATAAGAATACAATATATAGATTCAACATGGAAGCGCATTTCGATATATTGTATATTTTGCTTCTGGGTGCTTTATTGTACGTACGCGTGTTGTGACTTTTTTTGGCGACCACCTGAAATCACATTTTATTTGGATATCGTTACCCTTTTTGTTTTAACCATTAAACATCTTCTTCCAAATCGATATTTTGTTGTCGCTGGTTTTAGTTAAAAGTTTTGTCCCTTAATTTTGATTATACTTGATCTGCTATATCTTTGGTTCCGGGGGTTAATTATTGTCTTTCAACCGGGTGTTCAATAAACTAGAGAAAATCACTTAATATTCATAAGAATGTGGGAGGTTTTTAGTTTAAACGGGTTGGTAAGAATTTAATATGCTAGATGAATAAGATAAAATTTAATCAGTTTATTCAAGCAATCACTGGAAACTTATTGATATAATCTTTATGTGCTTTTCCTGGGGATAAAGAGTTTTAAGCGTTCAATTTACAGGGATGAATCTTTTAAGAATTGATTTTGAGGTAGAGAAGAGTGATGAAGAATCCTGAATTACTTTGAATTTTTTTTAAAAAAGCATGAAAAGGTATTTTCATTTGAAGATGTCTATTAAAAGGTAAAAAATCGAGAAAGAAAAATTTTAAAAAATGGAGGAGCAGGTTGATACTTTGCAGAATAATTCTTGTGTAACTTAAGAGTAAATAGATAAAACTGGAAAGGTTGTTGCTCCAATGAACGAAGTTGCGTTCTTTAATAATTGGCTGGCCCAAAATATGCTGGTGATTTTTTTATCAATTATTGGATTAAATGTTTTGTTAATTATTCTTTTTTTGGCATCCTTTTTTACTTTAAAAAAGTACAGGAATTTGTTAAAGAGAGCAGAAGGCAAAGATTTAGAACCATTACTGCTTGAATTATTAGAGAAAACAAATCAAGTTTTTCGTAAACAACAACAAATCGATGATCGTCTCACAAATAACCAAATATTAGCGGAACGGCATTTACAGAATTGGAATTTAGTCCGATTTCAAGCTTTTGAAAATACCGGAGGGGATCAAAGTTTTGCTTTTGCGATGCTTGATGCCTTGGGCGATGGAATCGTCATGAGCAGTATTTTTGGTCGGGAAGAAGCACGTGTATATTGTAAACCGGTTCAAAAGGGTTCGTCAATTTATCCCCTATCGGATGAAGAAAAAGAAGCAATTGATAAGGCAATTAGCGGGGCCGGGAAGAAAACTGAATAAATAAACGAAAAGTCATGGAAAGAAAAGGATTTTTTAGGATTTTAGCAGGAAAACCCTGAAGATTGTCGAAATATAACTCCCATCCATTTTTCTGGAATTCGAAAAAATGACGAAAAAAGATGGGTGAGTTTTTTTCTTGAGGTGGAGCATGAAAAAAATCCTGAAATTTATAAAGAAGAAATTTGGAAAGGGATTTACCTTTATGCTTGTTCCAAATTCCTCAGGAGGCCAGGTAAAAAGTGTCGGTATTCCTTTTTGGTCGGTTTTGTGTATCACTGTAATTATTGGGTTTAATTTATACGTTTTTTTCGCATATACAATGCAAGTAAAGCAGATATATCATTTCCGGCAAGATGTTAAAGTTAAAAAGCATCAGATAGCTAAGTTGGAAAAAGAACAGCGGGAAGTAAAGCCTACATTACAGAAAAGTTATCAAATTGCTGAAGAGTTAAGCCGCTTAAAATTAGAACGGACAAAAATTTTAACGATATGGCGGGCTATCCAACAAAAAGCCGGTAGAGGGAGTAATCCAAACTAGTTGTGGAGTATTTATCAGAACGAGTCTTACATATCGGAACCAAGTAAGAGTGAAGACAATAAAAATTTTATTCCATGATGTAAAAAAATTTGACACAGCTTTATCGGTGTATTTTAGGGCAATATGGTAAAAAGGGACGAATCAGTCTTATCGGGCAACAGTGGTGATAGTACAGGGCCCCACCTCCATTATGAGGTTCATATAAATGGCCATCCGGTAAATCCATTATCTTTTTTTAGAAATTAACGGGGAGGGTTACGATGCAATCTAAAGAAGGCATTAATTCGCGTAAAGTGGATACTTTGGTCGGAAAAGAATGTAGTTTTAAAGGAAATTTAGAGGCTCCTGGCGGGGCGTTGCGGATTGATGGTTACTATGAAGGGGAACTTCATATCGGAGGAGACTTAATTGTAGGTGAAAGCGGTAAGGTGGTCGGTAATCTTGTCGCTCGAAATATTATTATCGCTGGTGAAGTGAAGGGTTCAATTGAAGCTCGTGGAAGATTGGAATTAGCACCCTCTGCTAAAGTTACAGGTGATTCGAAAATGGTGACTTTGGTTGTAGAAGACGGTGCTTATCTGCAAGGACTTTGTTCCCCGCTACCGAGAGGTGAGCTAAAGGAAAGAGGTAAAGCATTACGAGTCGATACACCAACTGAGGCCTGAATAAAAAAACTCCTTAAATGGAGTTTTTTTGTGCCTATTTTTAATAAACAATCCTGAATGATTAATTGAGTGGAAGGCTATAATAAAAATGAAAACTGGATATTTTGTCAGGAGGTTTACCGTTTTACGCAAATAAAGGAGGTTGTTAATGTCGAAAATAGTTGCCATTGAAGAGGGGCTCTTAAATTTAAAGCCCTATATCGAAAGCGAAGGGTTTCAGGTTGTTAAGATGAAAGAAGGCCAAAATGCTGATGCTTATATTATAACAGGATTGGATGAAAATGTAACCGGGGATAGGACTAGAGCAGGAGAAAGTTTTTTAATTAATGCGCGAGGCCGACAACCGGATGAAATCATATATGATTTGCAAAAACATTTTCAATTAAGGGATTCGTAATCAAAAAAGCAAGCTATGATAAATTTCGTTATCAAAAGCTTGCTTTTTACGATCTGTATATAAGGTCCTTTATCGGAGGGCTAAAATACACCGAGATATTGATCGGTTTCCCATTGATGAACTTGACTGCGGTAGACTTCCCATTCGATGGACTTTGCTTCTAAAAATCGATAAAAAATATGTTCACCTAAAGTCTCAAGAATCAAAGGATCTTTTTCCATTTCGACTAAGGCCTCATATAATGAGTCTGGAAGAGCGGTTATATTTTCAAGTGAACGTTCTACCGGGGACATTAGGAAAATGTTCTTTTGAATTGGTGCGCCAGGGTTTATTTTGTTTTTAAGGCCATCAAGACCGGCTCTAATCATTAAACTAAAAGCTAAATAAGGATTACAACAAGGATCGGGACTTCTTAATTCCATACGAGTACTATTGTCACGGGAGGCAGGAACTCGAATCAGAGCGCTTCGATTGGAAGCCGACCATGATTGATAAACAGGGGCTTCATATCCCGGTATTAAACGTTTGTAAGAATTCACCAAGGGATTGGTAATTGCGGTAATTCCTTTGGCATGCTTAAGGATTCCACCGATAAAGTATAGGGCTGTTGGGCTAAGTTCATTCGCAGCGGTGGGATCAAAAAAAGCATTTTGGCCATCTTTAAAAAGGGATAAGTGAATATGCATTCCGGAACCATTGATGCCAAATACAGGCTTAGGCATGAAAGTTGCATGCAATTTATGGTTTAGTGCGATGATACGGGTGACGAATTTAAGGGTGGTCACGCGATCGGCCGTTGTTAAAGGGTCCGAATATTTGAAATCAATCTCATGTTGTCCGGGAGAAACTTCGTGATGGGAAGCTTCAATTTCAAAACCCATCTCTTCCAAAGTAAGGACGATTTCTCGGCGAGCATTTTCCCCTAAATCATTTGGAGAGAGGTCGAAATAACCGCCTTTATCATGGGCGACTAGTGACGGGGAACCGTCTTCATTGGACTTGAATAGGAAGAATTCACATTCTGGTCCAATATTAATTGAAAACCCTAAATCTTGAGCTTCTTTTATGGTCTGTTTTAGAATATAGCGGGGATCACCTTGAAAAGGTTCAAGTTCGGGAGTACAAATATCACAGATAATTCTTGCAACGGCGCCTTCTTTTGGACGCCAAGGGAAAATAGCAAAGGTATTTAAATCGGGCTTCAAAATCATATCGGATTCCTCGACCCTGGTGAATCCTTCAATAGAAGAACCATCAAACATGATTTCGTTGTCCAAGGCTCTGGGAAATTGGCTAACCGGTATAGCCAGATTTTTGACAACGCCTAAGATGTCGGTGAATTGTAGACGGATGAAACGGACATCAAGCTCCTTACATTTTTTAAGTACTTCTTCCTTTGTCATTTGGAATCCACATCCTTATTTTCTTTTGTGCTGCAACCAGTTATTTAACGCCTCTTGATTATTTACAGGATATAAAGAAGTAAGCTTAGGTGCTTCCGGGCGATGCGAACTGAATACTGTCGGAGTCGAGGGGGCAGCTGGTACTGTAGGCGGTATTACAGTCTCTGTTGCTTTAGGACTATTGATAATCGCCTTTATACCATCCAAATTAAGCCCTTTTTCAAGTAAACTTTTGATTAATAAAAGGTTTTCCACGTCTTGTGGCGTATACAATCTTTGGTTGCCTTTAGAACGCGCAGGCTTGATCAGATCGTTGGATTCATAATAACGTATCTGGCGAGCTGTCAAATTAGTCATCGTCATCACGACACTGATTGGATAAATAGAATCATTATTTGCCATTAAAATACTCCTCAATTCCAATCATTAATAAAATACCATTTTAAATAAGTATACGGGAATGTTAGAGAAATGTCAACAATTAGCCAGCATATGGAAAAACGAGGTGAAGAATGGATAAGTTGAGAGATAGTTGTCGTACCAAAGCCGAAAAACGTCTGGCCCAGGCCCTTCAAGGAAAGAAATGGCCATTTAAACAGAATCATACATTAGAAGGCTATGAGGTTGATTTTTGGTTCCCCGGTTACCGACTCGTTATCGAAGTGGACGGATTCACTCATTTAAGCACAAAACAACGACGCTTGGATCAGAGTAAAGATCGTTTTCTGATGGATAGAGGAATTTTGGTGATTCGAATCAGTAACCAACAAATCCGCGAGAATCTTTTGGGATGTTTGGCAGAAATTGAACAAACGATCCACCGCCTAAGAGGAATGGATAGTAAAGAAATGATGAACGATGAATGGAAAAAGCGATTACCCAAGATTCAATCAATTCAAGAATCGAACCATAAAAAGCCCAAAACCATCGAAGATTATTTTTTAAGCCTGGATGAGAATTCTTGAAGATTGGTCCGGCTCGCAAATGTACAGAGTGTTCCCCATGAAGGTTGTAAGGGTAGAAGAAGCGTTGTAAGATGCATATTGAATCATAACTTTGGGATTGCTTATCGCTTTCAAAGTTTTACACAATTGAATTTTTGATATAGAATTATTTAAAAGGCTGATAAAATTCTGCCTTAAATCAGAATAGAGCGCATTGACTTTTCCGATGTAATTGAGGGTCTCACGGATTCGGGGTATCCTTCCTAATCTGGCAACTCGGGTGGGGCCGGCGTTATATGCCGCCAAGATCAGATTGCTGTCGCTGAATAAAGTTTTCAAATATTGAAGGAACCGGGTGCCGGCATAGATATTTTCTTGAATGTTAAAAGGGTCGCGAATTTTCATAGGCCGATAGACGCAAGATGTTAACTGCATCAAACCAAGAGCTTTACAAGGAGAAATAGCTTTCGGGCGAAATGAAGATTCGGCCGCGATTATACTTGAGATAAAGAAAGGATCAAAACCAGTGGACTCGGCTTCCGTCAGTATGGTTTTACATACTAATTTCTTTTGTTCCTGGGTTAAGGTGGGATTATACATATCGATGAAGCGGTACAATAATTGAAGTTGATACTCAAAAGCGCTGTTTTGCTCATCGTAGTTTGAAAAATCATTGATTTTACAGGAAGTAATTGCGAATACGGAAGATGTAGCTGTAAATAAAAGGATTGCAGTCAATGCAATTATATATTGAATGAAGTGTTTAACCATTATTAAAACCTCCTAATTAAGTTCTTTATAGAAAGTATTGGTAATTGTTAATGATAATATACATTAGAAGGATATGAGGGTATTGGTTTCACGTGAAAAAAACTAAAATAGCTGGTCTTTTAAATCAAAATGTTCGGTTCATCATTACAGTTTCATCATTCAGGCATCAAGAAAAAATCCCCGCTCCTGCATTTATTCAGGTTTAAAATTGTAAACCGCACCGTTCCATTTCCCTATCAGTATTGTTGCTTATTTTCGGCATGCCAACGTAATTTAGGATTACGGGCTGCTAAAGTTTCATCGACTTTGGAGATTAATGTACAGTGAGGAGCCATAGTAACTATTTCTGGTGAATCGATCGCTTCATGGTAGATGTCAACCATAATCTCAATAAAATGATCCAAAGTTTCAAGACTTTCGGTTTCGGTGGGCTCGATCATCAGGGCCTCTTCTATGATCAAAGGGAAGTATATCGTTGGAGGATGGATCCCAAAATCCAAGAGTCGTTTGGCGATATTGAGGGCCGAAATTCGATGAGTTTTTAAATTTGCAGCCGATATTACAAACTCATGCATACAAAAATGTTGATAAGGTAATCTGAAATATTGTTTAAGCCTAGATTGTAGATAATTTGCATTTAAAATAGCATCCCGGCTAACTTGCGCTAACCCATCGGCGCCCATGGCGCGGATATAAATCAAGGCCTTGACAGCTATACCAACGTTACCATAAAATCCATGAATCTTTCCGATACTGAAAGGTCTGTTATGATCCCAAACATATCCGGAGTCGTTTTTTTGAACAACGGGATAGGGTAAGAATTTTGCCAAAAAGTCTTTTACTCCAACAGGACCTGCGCCAGGGCCACCTCCACCATGGGGAGTAGCAAAAGTTTTATGCAGATTGAGGTGCATAATGTCAAATCCCATATCGCCCGGTCTGATGAGTCCCATAATAGCATTAAGGTTAGCACCGTCATAGTATAACAGCCCACCTGACTGGTGGACCAAATCGGCAATCATGATGATTGAGTTTTCGAAAAGTCCCAAGGTATTGGGATTTGTTAGCATGAGTCCGGCTGTTGCGGGACTTAAAAGGGATTTCAAATGGTCAATATCAACCAGTCCTTGATCGTTGCAGCGAACTGTTAATGTTTCGAATCCGGTCATCGATGCGCTCGCCGGATTCGTACCATGTGCCGATGAAGGAATGAGGATTTGAATACGGTTCTCTTGGCCTATTGATTCCAGATACTTTTTTAAGATGAGCAAGCCAGTTAGTTCACCTTGGGCACCGGCAGCCGGTTGCAATGTAAAGGCATCCATTCCGGAGATTTCAATGAGGGATTGTTCTAATTCATAAAGAAGCGATAGGGTACCCTGGGTCATTTTTTCGGGAAGCAAAGGATGGATTTCAAGAAAACCAGAAAGAGATGCCAAGTCTTCGTTGATTTTTGGATTATACTTCATGGTACATGAGCCTAAAGGATAAAAATTCGTATCAACCCCATAATTACGAGACGATAGCTCGGTATAATGGCGGATAATATCGATTTCAGCCAATTCAGGGAAATTTAGGGAGGATTGGCGTAATTGGCCAGGCTTTATATTTTGACTGATTAAACCGTCAGGAACCTGGGTACTTGGAAGGAGCCAAGCCCGTTTTCCGGATACAGTTTTTTCAAAGATTACCCGAGTATCCTGCCGGAGATAATTTTTCACTTTAATTGCCTCATTTCATCAACAAAATAGTCAAGTTGGTCTTTGGAAAATATTTCGGTAGCGCAGATTAACAATGAATTTCCCAAGTTTGGGTAGGTTGAAAACAGATCAAAACCGGCCATGATGTCTTTTTTTAATAAGTGTTCGATGTAAAAAGATGCGGGTTTAGGAGTTCGTATGGGAAATTCCATAAAAAAAGGAGTGGAAAATAATGGTTGGAAGCCGATTTTAAGGAACTCCTGAAAAAGATAATGAGCGTTGTCAAAAGCCCTTTGAGCTATTTCCCGAAAGCCAATGGGTCCCAGGGTCGCTAAGTAAATGGCTGCTCGAAGTGCACATAAAGCCTGGTTAGAACAAATATTGGAGGTTGCTTTTTCCCTCCGGATGTGTTGTTCCCGGGTTTGAAGCGTTAAGACAAAAGCCCGGTTTCCTTTATTGTCAACAGTTTCCCCAACTAAACGTCCTGGAATACTGCGTTTAAATCCCTCAGCGACCGCCATTAATCCAAGGTAGGGGCCGCCAAAAGAAAGAGGTAGGCCTAAAGGTTGACCTTCGGCGACTACGATATTCGCTCCTAAATGCCCCGGCGCTTCCAAAATAGCTAAAGTCAATGGAGCGACATAACAAATGGCAAAGGTGTTGCTATTTCTGACTATCTGCAACAGTTCCGGCAAATCTTCGAGGAGACCGAAGAAATTTGGATTTTGAAGCACTACCGCTGCAGTTTCGGTTTGAAGTAACTTTTCCAAATCAGATGGGCATATGATGCCGTTTCGGGCCGGAATAAATTCAATGGATAAATTGAAAGACTTGGTGTAAGTTTTGATGACCGTCAAAAGATGAGGACTAAGGGTCTCGGGGAGCAAGATTCGTGATGTTTTTTTGGGCTTACTCTCCCGGAATACCATTAAAATAGCTTCCGATAAAGCCGAAGCACCGTCATATAGGGAAGCGTTGGCGATCGGCAAACCGAAAAGTTCACAGATAAAGGTTTGATATTCAAAAATTGCCTGCAGGATCCCCTGAGATACTTCGGGTTGATAAGGAGTATAGGCAGTATAAAATTCAGAACGGTGGACTAAATGGTCAATAATAGCTGGTATATAGTGTTGATAGGCACCAGCTCCCACAAAAGATAGTTTTACTTTATGATTCAGACTTGCTATTTTTCGGAAATGTTCAGAAAGTTCGACTTCGGTCATGGGCGGAGGAATATTTAAAGGCTTACTCAAACACTTGTCGGAAGGCAGGTCCGATAATATGTCTTCGATAGAATCCACACCAATTTGGTTTAGCATGAAAGTCCGGTTGTTATCCGTTAACGGTAAATACGGGTGGTTCATAGTAAGAGTTCGGTCCTTTCTACTTTGACATAGTAGACTTTCTTGAATAAAAAGGCAGGCTAATGACTTTAGCCGTTAATCGTTTACCTCTGATATCAATCTGTAATTCAGTGAGGCCTGCTTGAGTCAAAGGGTACTCTATTAAACCAAGAGCCATGTTTTTGGCTAAAAATGGACAATAATTGCCTGAAGTAACGGAACCAATCAGACGATTGTCAAAGTAAATCTGGCAATTTGAACGGGGAATACCCCTATCCATCATTTCCATTCCGATGAGTGACCGCGGTATGCCGGTTAGTTTCTGCCGGTAAAGCGCTTCTTTTCCCAAAAAATTTGCTTTGTCGAATTGGATAAAACGTCCTAGACCAGCTTCAAGAGGGGAGATACTTGGGGTCAATTCGTTACCATATAAGGGTAAACTGGCTTCAAACCGAAGTGTATCACGTGCACCTAAACCGATAGGTGAGATCCCCAAAACAGACCCGGATTTTATGAGCAATTCCCAAACATCAATAGCATGCTGTGGCTGTAGATAAATTTCAAAACCATCTTCCCCGGTATAACCGGTCCGCGATATTAAAACTGGAAATTGATTCGCAAGAATAATTCGAGGTATAAATTGGTAATATTTTAATAAATGGATCGGGGAGTCAGTGATTTGTTGGAGTAAGGAAAGGGCATTAGGACCTTGAATTGCCAACTCCGCTGTTTCCTCGGAAATATTCTTGAGAGAAATATTAAAACCGGCCGCCAGGTTTTCAAGCCATTGAAGATCGGAGGCAATATTGGAAGCATTAACAACCAAAAGAAACCGGGTGGGTCCGTAACAATATACCAGTAAATCATCGAGAGCCCCTCCGCCCTCATTACATAGAGGCGAATACCGGATCCTGTTAGGCTCTAAAGTTGAGAATTGATTGGTCAAGGCGTAATTCAAAAAAGCAACCGCATCAGGCCCTTCAACCATGAGTTCGCCCATATGGGAAACATCGAAAAGGCCAACATGTGTTCTGACAGTCATATGTTCGTTAATAATACCGTTGAATTGTACAGGAAGTTTCCAACCGTGAAAATCTACGATTTTCGCTTGATACTTTTGGTATATCGGGAAAAGGGGTGTAGTTGGCATTTTGGCTTCCTATCTATCTAAAATAAAAGCATGAAAAGAATCATTCACAGTTAACGCTTCGTGATGATGATTATCTGCAAATTTATAATCTTGATTCTTGGATAAGAAAAAATTTTCTTGTAAATTATGATCAGTCTGAAGTCATGATCATAGGGAGAGTTATTTCGGGTATGGATTTAGAATTTAATTAGGACCACCATTCTGTTAATGCAGGAATGGATGCTGCGATGACATCTGAAATCAAGCCCAATACGATTGGAATCCCAAGCATTAGCAAGTAATCGGCAGGTGACCAAAGAGAGTTGACAAATCGGTAAAAAGCAAAGAGCGGTAGATAACCAACAAAAATGGATATAATTGGTATGCAGCTCGTCATCAAATTAAAGCCATCTTTAATCATGATGGTTCCCATGGTAACGGATAATATAGGGCTTATCAAAAGGAATGGATAATAAATCCAGGGCAAGAAATGAAGTGATAAGGGAGTTGACCATTGGATAAATGTCAAAAACAATAGGATGGGTATGATGAGTAATAAAAGGTTGTAATTGAAAATAATAAAAGTGCAAATGATAACTTTGCGCATTTAAACACCTTCCATTATTGTATATGAAAGGAAAGTATGAGTTAGAACTATCATGCAGTTGAGGTGGAAAAAAGGTGCATAGAAAAAGGTACGGTTTCAAAATGATTCTAGTAATCTTGTTCGCATTGTCAACTCATAGCCTTTGGGCAGAAAATTCTTCGAATGGAATGGTAATGGGTAGGTCGGTTTGTCTTCGGGCAGGACCCAGTCTTCAGGCCGGGATTTTGATGCTTTTGAATGAAGGGTTTTTAGTCGAAGTAATGGAAAAAAAAGATTCGTGGTTCCGGATTACGTTTGGCAATGGGAAAGGGGGATGGATTTATCAAGATTATATAACAACGGAGACAAATGCGATCCAAAATCGGATCGAGCTTATCAATCAAGCACGAAAACTTGCCGGGTTTGCGAAAATGTATTTGGGCTTTCCATATGCTTATGGTGGAAAAGGGCCTTCAGGATTTGACTGCTCCGGTTATACGATGTATATATATGAAAAATTTGGTTATAAACTGCCTCACAGCGCTTCTTCCCAAATGAATTTTGGCCAAGAAATCAGACGTTCTGAGTTGGCCCTGGGGGATTTGATTTTTTTTAAGACGATGCGTTCTGCATCCATTAACCATGTGGGGATCTATCTTGGCGATGGCGTCTTTATTCATGCAGCTTCGGGGTCGGGTAGGATCAAAATCGATTCAGTCTTCAGCCGCTATTATAATAGTCGATATTGGGGCGCCCGAAGGATATTCGTATATAAATCGTTAAGGAATCAAAATTCAAAGTAACAATAAAAAGAGTCCTCCTGATTTAAAGAAAGGACTCTTTTATTATTGGTTTATGAATTATTGAAAAGGAGGATATTTGGATAATTCGTAGCGGTTGGTAGGATTCCATAATAAGAAGTCATGGACGCCATTATCTTGTAAAGCTTTGATCTGCAGTCGCAATTGTTCCTTTCCATAAGTATGACCCAGAGAAAAATCTTGAATCCAGGGGCGAAGTTTTTTGGCATCACCCTTAAGCCGTCGGTTGGCATCTTGCATGGCTTTCGAAATAATCTCATAAGGATTGGAATCAGGATCTTTATAACCAAAGGAACCTTTGGGATAATGAGACGGATAGACCATTGGAGATATATAATCAACAGCAGAGGCAACTTTTTCGAGTTTTTGTCCGATATTTAAATCATCCGGCATGGACAACACCAATCCGAAAATGTCAGCAGAAAGAGGGACTCCCATGGCATTAATGTCCTTTTTGGCATATAACAGAAAATCACGGATGACATCTTCCTTCAATTGCCCCGTGGAATATGGGTAAACACAATTACGGAGTAAGCCGTCACTTAAAAAACGTACATAATCAAATTGAATCTCTGAAAATCCCATATCGATGGCTTCTTTTGCGATATCGACATTATACTTCCAAACTTTCTTAGAATTCGGATCAACCCAGATCATGCCTTTATAATCTCTCCATAAACCGCCGTTTTTATCAAGAACTGCAAGCTCGTGGTGCTTTTTGGCCAACAAGGGATCTTTGAAAACGACAATTCTTCCAATGACATAAATCTTTTGTTGCTTTAAACGGGCAACCAATTCCCGCAGATTGGGGACCCGATTTGAGCCGGCTGCGATTTCTTTGGCGAGGGGGATTGATGAAGGATAGCTGATGGTCCCGGTGTCGTCTTTAAGATCGATTACTATTGAATTACTCCCGGATTGTTTGATAAATTGAGCAATACGGTCGATTCTCTGGGTGCCGGCAATCCAGGAAGTACTATAAGCGCCGATTACTGGTTTTGGTGTTAAATTAGAGGGTAATTTGGATGCAGTCTCTTCTACTGCCGTCGGTTTGGGATTTTCCAGGACTTTTTTGTCAGATACTTTAGCAGTAGCCGTCTGCTGCGGCGTAAAGAATTTTTTTTCCGCGATCGCCAGAGTATAGAAGCCGCAAAGCAAAACAAAGACTGTTAGAAACACGTGAGTTCTCTTGATTTTCATAGTCGGTAAATCTCTCCTTTAATAGATATACTTGCATTTTTCGCGAATTTTCCACACTTTCCTTTATGAAAAACGAGGAAACGTCAAATAATTTTCCGATAAAAGGGATAGTTCGACAAAAAATCATTATACTAACGAGTGAAATTAGGAATTAAGGGATGTGAAATATTGCGAGGGTTTATAATAGTTGTTATTGTTATTGTGATTTCATCAATAGCAATACCTCTTTTCCATACAAATTATTGCCAGGCGGATTGGACCTATACCGTTAAAAGAGGAGATACTTTGTTTCGGATCGCTCAAAAAACCGGACTAACGGTCAAAGAGATAAGGGATCGGACTGGTTTAAACCGGTATCATTTAAGATTAGGCGAACGACTAACGATTCCATCGGGGAGCCGGGGGGCACGTCCCCAAGTCCCGGCTTCAGGCAATATTAATTTACTCGCTCATGTTATTCAAGGTGAAGCTGCAAATGAACCATATATTGGTAAAGTAGCGGTGGGGAGTGTCATCATGAATCGAATCGAGAATCCCCGCTTTCCCAAAACGATAGCGGGGGTCGTTTATCAACCCCATGCTTTTGAATCGGTAACCAATGGTATTTTTAACCGGCCTGTGTCGAGTGAAAGTTTACGCGCTGCGGTTGATGCAGTCAGTGGATGGGATCCTTCAGGTGGTGCCCTTTATTTTTTTAATCCGGCAAAGACAAATCACCCTTGGATTTGGGCCCGCAGAATTATTACTCAGATTGGAAGGCATATCTTCGCCAGATAGTCATCTACCCCGAAGTTACCTGGCCTCTACAATGATAAATATCCTTACAGAGATAAGTTCCGTCCAGAGAAATATGATTTGGATCGAAAATGGAAAGGGGGACTTTTTGTATGAAATTGGTTTTGTGGATGATTCAACTTTTCATTCCATTCATTGTCCTTTATTCAATTGGGTACTATTTACCCGGTTTTAGCGCTTTAACCATACCCTGGCTCCTTTTTTTAGCAGTTTTAATTTTCACCGGAAATTTTTTGATTCAGAGAGGTTTCGGCGGGATCGGAAAACCATTTGGTAGAATTTTAATTGACTTTCTTGTCGCATCGGTCATTATTTTCACGGTGAGTTTAGCGATTGAGGGAGGAAGTGTCCCTTTGGGGGGCTCGTTAATCGCAGCCTTAATCATAGCGGGAATCACAGAACTAATATATCCGGAAAAAGTAAAACAAAGGAGAACACCGTGAATGAAAAATTTAGTCAACTTAGTGATAAAATTGGCCTTCATTTATTTAGTGCTTTTCATCATGATTCCCATGGTAGGGAAAAGTACCTGGACGCAAACGATCGTATTAGGTTTGATAATAGGTCTTTTTTCTTATATTCTCGGTGATATGTGGATATTACCCAAATTTGGGAATATCGCAGCCATTATCGTTGATTTAATTTTGGCTGCAGTCATTATCTGGGTCGTGATGAAAGGGTTGCCTCAATTTGTTTTGACTTCAGGGGGGCTGTGGGCTATTGCTGTAGTGTTGGCAATAGGGGAGTGGCTGTTTCACCGGTATTTATTGGCATCGAAGGCATCGAATAAATAGTTGCACAGATATCTGTTTTTCGATGGATGCATTTTTTAGATAAGAAAAGATTCGAAGCGTACTATGTTTTTAAAAAGCTGTTGGCCATCACCGACAGCTTTTATATTTTGTAAGAATGTTTCAATCGGAATATGTCAGACATTTTTTGAAAGATGCTATGTCAGTTGCAGGAAACTTGAGGTGATAGGCGAATAAAGAATCGAAAATGGAGGTGGACAATTTGAGAAGTGATCGAGTTTTGCAGGGAATCGAACGTGCGCCTCATCGCTCTTTGTTTAAGGCAATGGGGTATACCGATGAGGAGTTGACAAGACCGTTAATTGCGATAGCCAATTCAGCCAATGAAATCATACCGGGTCATATTCATTTGGATACGATTGTTGAAGCCGTTAAAGCAGGAGTGAGGATGGCTGGAGGTACTCCGATTGAATTTGGAGTGATCGGCGTCTGTGACGGTATTTCCATGGGTCATGAAGGAATGAAATATTCCCTGGCTAGCCGGGAGTTAATCGCCGATTCAATCGAGAGTATGGTGATGGCGCACTGTTTTGACGGGTTGGTATTGGTTCCCAACTGCGATAAAATCATACCGGGGATGTTAATGGCGGCCGGGCGGTTAAATTTGCCGAGTATCGTCATAAGCGGCGGTCCGATGTTGGCCGGTAATTTTCGCGGTGAGCGAGTCGATTTAAACCATTTGTTTGAAGGTGTCGGAGCTGTATCCGCCGGGAAAATGACGGAAGAAGACCTGAAAGAGCTGGAGGAAGCTGCATGTCCAGGTTGCGGATCATGTTCCGGAATGTTTACCGCCAATACCATGAATTGCATGGTGGAAGTATTAGGAATGGGATTACCGGGAAATGGCACGATTCCGGCGGTGGATGCCGGCCGGGTGCGCCTGGCTAAAAACGCCGGTATGAAAATTATAGACTTGGTCAAAAACGATATCCGTCCAAGGGATATCATGACCGAAGAAGCTTTTACGAATGCGTTTACGGTGGACATGGCGATCGGAGGCTCCACCAATACCGTTTTGCATTTACCGGCAATTGCGTACGAAGTGGGAATTTCATTAAGTTTGAACTGGGTCAACGAAGTGGGCCGCAAGACGCCTCATCTTGCTTATTTAAGGCCCGGCGGGATTCATCATATTCAAGATTTGCATGAAGCCGGCGGTATCCCGGCTGTGATGAAAGTCCTTAGTGAAAAAGGGTTAATCCAAACCGAAACGAAAACGGTAACCGGTCAAACCACTGGAGAAAATATTGCCGGCGCCAAGGTTAAGCGGCCTGACGTGATTAAAACCATCGACCAGGCTTACCATAGCGAAGGGGGACTGGCTATTTTATGGGGTAATCTCGCTCCCGATGGTTGTGTGGTCAAACAATCGGCGGTAGCCCCTGAGATGATGCAACATCAAGGTCCGGCCCGGGTTTTTGATGGGGAAGAGCAAGCGATCCAGGCGATCTGGGAAGGTAAAATCGTGGCTGGAGATATTGTAGTCATTCGGTATGAGGGACCGAAAGGTGGACCCGGAATGCGGGAAATGCTGGGGCCGACTTCATCCATTGCCGGAATGGGCCTGGATAAAGAGGTTGCGCTATTAACCGACGGGCGTTTCTCGGGGGCATCACGGGGTGCATCCATTGGGCACATTTCACCGGAAGCAATGGAAGGAGGCCCTATTGCTCTGGTGCGGGAAGGAGATATTATTAAAATCGATATCCCCAATCGAAAGATTGATGTGCTGGTAAGCGAGGAGGAACTGGCCAAACGTAAAGCGGAATGGAAACAACCGGAACCCCGGGTAAGGACGGGGTACTTAGGCCGTTATAGCCGGTTGGTGACCTCGGCGAATACGGGGGCAGTCATTAAGTAGACCGAGTCAACAGGGAATAGACGCGATTTGCAGGATCAAAAACCTTTTTTATAAGATTCCACGATAAGTGATGATTGGGTACTAAAAATCAGCGTTTTTAGGAATGCGGGGCCGTCTCTTTTAAAAAGAGACGGCTTGAAGTTTATTAGAACAATAGTGGCATTATAGGATCTTGAAAAAAATAATACTCGTTGATAAAGGATTTTGTGGATTCGAATTGTAGAAATCGTTCATTGGCGAGTATTAGAAAATTTTTAATTAAATATTGACAATTAATATGTCTGGCATTATTATAGAATGTAAATATTTAATTTGGAACCCGGAGGATGAAAAATGAAAATATCAGGGGCGGAAATCCTGTTGGAGTGTTTACAAAGAGAGGGAGTCGATGTTATCTTTGGTTATCCGGGCGGGCAGGTAATACCGATTTATGATGCGCTATATGATTCTAAAATTCGGAATATATTGGTACGCCATGAACAGGGTGCTGCCCATGCGGCAGACGGTTATGCCAGAAGCACCGGAAAAGTCGGAGTATGTCTGGCAACATCGGGACCCGGCGCAACGAATTTGGTGACCGGGATTGCCAATGCGTACATGGATTCGGTGCCGATGGTAGCCATCACTGGTCAGGTACCGACTTCCCTTATCGGTGGGGATTCCTTTCAAGAGGCCGATATTACCGGAATTACTCTTCCGATTACCAAACACAATTATTTAGTTCGGGATATTAAAGATTTACCGAGAATTGTGAAAGAAGCTTTTCATATTGCCAAGACCGGACGTCCGGGACCGGTTTTGATAGATTTGCCCAAGGATTTGCAAGCCTTAAAAGAAAATCCGGAATATCCGGAGACAATCGATTTGCCGGGTTATAAGCCGAATTATATCGGGAATGCCAGGCAGGTGAAGGATGCAACGGAAGCGCTTCAAAATGCCAAAAAGCCTTTGTTATATGTTGGAGGCGGTGTGGTTACCGCCGGAGCCCATCAGGAGTTGCTAAACTTAGCGGAACTTTTGGAAGCGCCGGTTACAACCACTTTAATGGGTATGAGCGCTTTCCCAAGTAACCACCGCTTAAATCTGGGGATGTTAGGGATGCATGGTACGGCCGCCGCCAACTTTGCGGTGAGTGAATGCGACCTGCTTTTTGCCATAGGAGCCCGTTTTGACGACCGGGTTACCGGAAATCTTGAGACTTTTGCGCCTCAAGCTCAAATTGTTCATATTGATATCGATCCGGCGGAGATCGGCAAAAATATCGGCTGCGCGATTCCCATCGTGGGGGATGTTAAATTGGTCCTGGAAATGTTGCTGGAGCGGTGTTCGGGGACCCATCATCCGGAGTGGCTCGAACGCATTTCCGGCTGGCGAAAAGATTACCCGCTGCAATATGAGCCGAAGGGGTTAAAACCTCAGAAAGTCATTGAGGAAATTAGTAACATCACCAAAGGGGAAGCCATTATCTGCACGGAGGTTGGTCAGCATCAAATGTGGGCCGCTCATTACTATCAGTTTACCAGACCTCGTTCTTTCATTACTTCCGGGGGCTTAGGCACCATGGGGTTTGGTTTCCCCGCAGCCATTGGAGCGCAGATTGGAAATCCGGACCGGTTGGTGATTGATATCGCAGGTGACGGCAGTTTTCAAATGAATATTCAAGAGTTGGGTACCGCTGTGGCTCACCAAATACCGGTGAAGGTCGTTATTTTGAATAACTTTTATTTAGGCATGGTTCGCCAGTGGCAGGAGTTTTTCTTTAATAAACGGTACTCTGCTACAGTCCTTGAATCCAATCCCGATTTCGTGAAAATAGCCGAGGCCTATGGCGCCAAAGGATTTCGCGTAAAAGAAAGCAAAGATTTAACGGCTGTTTTAACCGAAGGATTTGCAACTCCCGGGCCGGTCGTCATCGATTGCCAGGTGGAACGGGAAGAAAATGTATTGCCGATGGTCCCGGCTGGGGGCTCCATTAACAAAATGATGGGGGTGAATAGCTGATGCGTCATATTATATCTGCCTTGGTAATGGATCGTTCCGGGGTGATGGCCAGAGTGGCCGGCCTTTTCAGCCGCCGCGGTTATAACATCGAAAGTATCGCCGTGGGCCATTCCGAAGAGCCTCAACAATCGCGGATGATTATCGTGGTCGATACCGCGGAAGACGAGGTTGTCGAACAAATTGAGAAGCAGCTGTATAAACTGGTTGATGTCGTTAAGGTAAACGATATCCCGGTCAAAGAAGCGGTGGAACGGGAATTGGCCTTGATTAAAGTCAATGCCGGGTCCCAGAACCGGGCCGAAATATTGCAAATCGTCGATATTTTCCGGGCTAAGGTTGTGGATGTCAGCAGCCGGGCGGTTGTGATCGAGATTACCGGCGGAATTGAAAAGATAGAGGCTTTGATTGCCCTGTTAAGGCCATATGGAATCCGTGAAATTGTCCGCACAGGACAAATCGCCATGTTACGCACACCCAAAAAAGGGGATAAATAAAAGATCAGAGGCGAATTTAGTTCTTTACAAAGCATTCATTGAGGGAGTGTCGCAAAACTACTTTTTAAGTAGTAAGAGACACTCCCTTTATTTTTTTCGAATTTCGAAAGGGAATTTTTTTCATGATGAGCCGGAAACCGTTAAATCCTGAAATGGTTTTAACCATTGGATGATAACCAAAAGGGATGGGTTGAAATAAAAAAACAATGGGTTGACGAGAAAATCCGATTGCTGAAATGATCCGGACGATTGGATGATGGCCAAAAACAATTGGATGATCGGAAAAATTAATTGAAAAAATGAACCGGGCGATTGGGTGAAGGGAATGAACAATTGCTGAAATGATTTCGATCATCGGTCGATGGGAAAAAACCATTGAAAAAATGATCCGGACAATTGGATGAATGAAAATCAAAAAGTTTAAATCCCAAGTTTGTACATTTTGATCTCCTTAAAATCTTCACATCGGGTAGATATAATGAATTACGAGAAAGTTACCACTCTAACTGCATCCATTAAGGCTAGACTCAAACTGTAGTGAGAGCAAATCTTATAAGTCCTTTAAAAACTGAATGGGGAGATTGAAATGAATCCAAAAATTTTAGTCATCGATGATGATCAAATGATTGCCAGTTCTTTAAAGCGAGTTTTGACCTATGAAAATTTTCAGGTAGAGGTTGCCAATAACGGTCAGGAGGGAGTTGCATTATTTGAGTCGACAAAGCCCGATCTCATTATCTTGGATGTAATGATGCCCGATATATCCGGAATTGATATTTGTCAGACTATCAAAAAAAGGTCAGCGATTCCGGTTCTTTTCCTTTCAGCTCGGGATGAAGTCGGTGACCGCGTGCTGGGTTTGGAAAATGGAGGCGATGATTACCTCGTCAAACCGTTTGCTTTTGAAGAGCTGATTGCCAGGATCCGGGTATTGTTGAGGCGTAACAACATTCATACTCAAAAATCGCTGGATACGTTGAATTTTGAGGACTTGGTTCTAAATACCAAGAATATGACGGCTACCCGAAATGGAAGTCTTATTCAACTCTCGGCCACAGAATATCAACTTCTTTTCTACCTGATGTCAAACCCCCGGCAAGTACTTTCCAAGGAGGCGATCCTTGATTGGGTGTGGGGGTATGACTTCGGGGGTGATTTCAATATTGTCGAAGTATATATTTCTTATCTGCGAATGAAATTGGAGCGGGAAGGCGGGGACCGTCTCATCCATACGGTCCGGGGGATGGGATATATTCTGGATTGCCGGCGTTACCGGCAAGACGCATCCCATGAGGATAAAGTAAAACGATGAATATTCGAAAACATTTAGTGGTTTGGCATACGATCATATTGGCCGGATTTTTATTGGTTTTCATCATGGGTTTGTTTATGGCCTTCCAATATCATCTTTATGCAGAAGTAGACGGCTCTCTTGAGTCTTGGGCCAGCCATTCCAATGAATTTATCGATCGAGAAATCTCCCCTGCTGATCAACATAATTCTTCGAGTTCCTCCCGGAGTTCATTCCATGCGAATCTGCTCGATTCATTTTCCTTGGTGATTCCCCTCGATAAAAAAATAGATTCCGAATATCCGATTTTATCCAAAAGAAGTCTTAGCCAATTACAAAATTTCCTAAAGTTCCATTCGCCAATAACACGGGATTCTTATGCTACGATTAGTTTAGATTCCCAGCCGTATCGGATTTATTACAAACCCATCCGAAACCAAAAAATTTTAGTTTTGGGCAGGTCGTTAATGCATGTAAAGGAAACCTTGTCCGAACTTACCGTCACCTTAAGCATTACCTGGATCATTGCCGTTATTGCCTGCGCCATTATTTCCTGGGCGTTTGTGGGAAGAACCTTGAATCCGGTAAAAACGATGACGAAGGATGCTTTGAATATAGCGATATCTGGAGAACTGAGTCGGAGAATTAACAGTTTCAGTGAAAAAGATGAATTCGGCGAATTGTCGGGCGCCTTAAATCGAATGCTCCTTTCACTGGAGATGTCTTATACCGCCCAGAAAAAATTTTTGGCGGATGCCTCCCACGAACTAAGAACACCTTTGACTTCCATTCGAACAAATTTGGAATTTATGAAGCGAGCTGTTAAGGCACGGGAAAATGAAAGGCTGGCCGCCCTTGAAGATACGATTTCCGAAGCCAACCGGATGACCAGACTCGTGAACGAATTATTGATGCTTACCAGGGCTGAGGCCGCGGGATCATTGATACTGGAAAAACTGGATTTTTGTCAAGTTGTTCATGAAGTTTCACAAAGTTACCAATTGCGACAAGAAATCCTTCACAAAACAATTGTTTTGGAAACACCCGGCCCGATTTGGATAAATGGCGATTCGGGAAGATTACATGAGGTCATCGTAATCTTATTGGATAATGCAATCAAATATTCACCGGAGGGCGGTCAAATTCATATCAAGGTTTTCCAACAGGGGAAGTTGGCCTGGTTGGAAATGAATGATGACGGTCCCGGCATACCCGAAAATGAAATCAAGTTAGTTTTTAACCGCTTTTACCGGGCTACCAATGTTAGGTCCCAAGTAACTGGAACAGGTCTGGGATTGGCAATCGTAAAATCAATTCTTAGTTATCACGGCGGCAATATCAGTTTGAGCAATAAGAAACCGCGGGGTTTGTCGGTATCTGTAACCATCCCTGTTGTAAACCGATAGATTAGGCGGTAAGTTGGGGTTGGTTTCCAGATGAAACAATGATAAGAACTCTCAGGGTATTTTAAGGTTTCTCTCAGCTTACGTTAAGGTTAAACTCGTATAATTCGACTATGAAATTCAATTGGCCCAATGATTCTTTAGTCTGTGGTCATCATGAAACATTAGTAAACCCATTTGTTAAATTAAAGAGCTTTTTGAATTGAAAATGAAAGGAGCGTCCATAGAATGAATCCGCGAAATTCAACGTTATTTCAGAAAAAGATCAAGAGTATCGCTGCTTTGGGATTGGGAATGTTGTTTTTATTCGCCGGGACATCTGCATTTGGCGATTCGAATTCATCCCTATCGGGGAAAAATTTAAATTCCTTGATATCGATTGCGCTTTCAAACAATCCGGGAATTATTGCCGCAAAAAAATATGCCGACTCGGCTGCCATTAAAGTCCGGACCGTATCGGTCCTGCCTGATCCGGAGTTGATGGTGGAATCGATGAACAACCCGCTCGGCTCGGTGATGGATTCATCAACCCAAGGAACTGAGGTGGCCTTGAGTCAAATGGTTCCTTTTCCCGGCAAATTGAAGGCCGCCTCCAAACGGCAACAGGCAGATGCTGAGGTCGCTAATGAAAGCTATGAGCTGAAACGGTTGGGTGTAAAAAAAGATGTGTCTTTAATGTATTACGGTATTGCATCCATAGATGTAAGCCTTACCATAGAAAAGCGGAAACAGAAACAACTGGAGGCCATGGGGGCGGTTATTGCGGCTCAATATAGCGGTGGAAAAGCCACTTTATCGGAATATATCAGGACTAACAATATGAAAGCCATGGTGCAAACGGAAGTTCTGGGGATGGAAGCCGAACGGGCCCGAATGATAGCTGAGCTTTCTGCTATGCTGGGAGGGACTATTCTTCCAGAGACTACTTTTTCTTATACCCTCTCCCCTCTGACCCAAATCCCTTCGGAAAAAGAAATCCTGACCATGGCTTTGGCCAATTTCCCGGAAATACGGATGAAGGAAGCCATGGAACACAGCGCCAAGGCTGAGAGAGAGCAGATGAAATTAGAGCTCGTCCCGGACTTCACGATCAAAGGAGCCCTCGACTTTATGGCCGGTGGGGATAAAACTTATACCCTGGGAATTTCAGTTCCGTTACCCCTGTTCCTTTCGTCCAAGCAAATTCCTTCAGCGAAGGCTGCAGGTTTGATGAGCGAAGGGGCAACCCGGGAACGGGAAGAAACGGAAAACATGGTCACCAGTGAAGTTCAATCCCGATATACGGCACTGAAGAAAGCGAATGAAACGTTGATTTTGTATCAATCCACAATTCAAAGAACTTCAGAACAAGCATTTGAAGTGGCGTTAAAGGATTACCAGGTGAACCGGATTGGTTTTAGTGAATTGATCGATTCATTCCAAACCTTCTATGATTCATCTTTGGCTCTGGAAAAAACCAAACAGCTTTTAGTGGAACAACGGGTTTATCTCGATTATTTCACGGCGGAAGCTTTGCAATGGGGGGAGAACTTATGAAATTGAAATGGGTTGGGATGGGGTTAGTAGTATTGATGGGTCTGTCGCTTGGAGGAATCACAGTTTATCACCAAATGAAATCAGCCAAACCAGTGGGGGACGATTCCATGAGCCAGATGGATATGGGTGAGGGAGCGGACTCCATGAGTGAAATCGAAATGAGTAGTAATTCGTCAAACGAACCCATGAAAATGGATCAAGAATCTATGGACTCCATGGGTTCCATGAACTCTATGGATATGGGGCAAGGAGGCTCTAAACCCGCCGGATATAGTATGGTTCAGCTTGACTCCAGAAAGCAGCAATTGATCGGCGTGAAAACGGAGACTGCAGGCAAACGCACCCTGAAGCGGCTCATTCGGGCCTACGGTGTCATTTCGCATGATACGGACCTATACTCTTCCCAGCAGGAGTATATAAGCGCTTATCAATATTATCGAAGTCTGGCGGACGGCGACGAAAGCCGGCGAATCGCCCTGGTGATACTGGATGCGGCTAGAAAAAAATTAATCATTGCCGGATATAGCGATGCTCAAATTAAAGCGCTGGCGGGGCGGGGGAAACCCGATGATTCACTGATTGAAGGAACAAATTCAACCCGGACATGGGTTTATGCTCAAATCTATCCCAACGATCTACCCTACATTCAGCGGGGACAACGAGTCCGACTTTCCAGTCCCCAATTACCCGGGAAAAATTTTTATGGAGTTGTCGACTCACTCGATACAGTGGTTGATCCGGGGAATCAAAGCGTCCGGACGCGTATTTTGGCGGAGAATAATGATGGTCGGCTATCCCATCAAGGCTTTGTCAATGCGGAAATCGAGGTGCCAATCGGGACGGTACTGGCATTACCGGAAGAAGCTGTCATTGATAGCGGCGGGCGACAGATTGCCTTTGTCAATACGGGCGAAGGTTACTTTGAGCCTCGGGAGCTTGTCGTCGGGCGGCGGGCGGAAGGATTTTATGAAGTTATTTCCGGAGTGAAAGCCGGAGAAAAGGTCGTCAGTGCGGCAAATTTCTTTATTGATTCGGAAAGTCAGTTAAAATCGGCAACCGACAACATGGGCGGCATGAAGATGTAATCAATTGAAAGGAAAGGACACAATAGATGATAGAACGGATCATTGATTGGTGTGCAAGAAACAGAACTTTTGTTTTCTTAGGGATTGCCGGGGCCATTTTCTGGGCGATGTGGGCTATGAATCAGATTCCGCTGGATGCCATTCCGGACTTGACGGATACCCAAGTGATCGTCTATGCCCGTTGGGACCGGCCGCCCCAAATTATTGAAGATCAAGTGACCTATCCGATTGTCTCCGCCCTTTTGGGCGCCCCCAAGGTCAAAGACATCCGGGCTTTTTCGGATTATGGGTATTCTTACGTTTATATTATCTTTGACGATGGGACGGATGTTTATTGGGCCCGTTCCCGAGTGCTGGAATATCTCTCGAAAGTGAATTCGCAACTTCCCTCGGATGTGAAAGTGGAGTTGGGGCCGGACGCCACTGGACTGGGCTGGGTCTATCAATACGCCCTGGTTGATAAAAGCGGCAAAAATTCCCTGGCCGATTTGCGCAAATTTCAGGATTGGCACTTAAAATATGCTCTCCAATCGGTCAAAGGGGTGGCGGAGGTCGCCTCCATCGGCGGGTTTGTCAACCAATACCAGATTACTTTGAATCCCAATGCGCTTGCCGTCTATCAACTCTCCATCGGCGAGGTGGTGAAGGCGATTCGGGAGGCCAACCAGGAGGCGGGCGCCAGATTGCTCGACATTTCCGGACGGGAATACATGGTGACGGTTCGTGGTTATATCAAGGGAAAAGATGATATCGGCGAGGTAGTTCTCAAATCGATGAACGGTTTCCCGGTTAAGGTGAAGGATGTGGCCAGCGTCAGCTTCGGGCCGGATATGCGCCGGGGTTTAGCCGATTTTAACGGCCAAGGGGAAGCTGTTGGTGGCATTATTATCATGCGTTATGGTGAAAATGCCATGAATGTCATCACCGGGGTGAAAGAAAAACTGAAAGATGTCAAACTTCCCGAGGGTGTAGAAATCGTTCCGGTTTACGACCGCTCCGATTTGATCAAGCGGTCGATCGACACCTTAAGCAAAAAACTGGTTGAGGAAATGGTCGTCGTGGCACTGGTGATCTTGATTTTCTTAATGCATATTCCCTCGGCTATGGTCCCGATTATCACTCTTCCCATCGCCGTTTTGTTATCGTTCATTCCCATGAAGTATCTGGGACTGACTTCCAATATTATGTCCCTCGGCGGAATTGCCATCGCCATCGGAGCGATGGTGGACGCTTCGATTGTGATGATTGAAAATGGGCATAAACATTTAAATCTATGGCAGTTGCGGGGCGGGAAAGAAGATTACCGGGAAGTCCTCATTGAATCCATTAAAGAAGTGGGGCGGCCTTCCTTTTTCTCACTGATCGTGATTGGGGTTTCCTTTTTACCCATTTTCACCCTGGAGGGAGTTGAAGGGCGGCTCTTCCGGCCGTTGGCCTTCACCAAAAACTTCGCCATGTTCTTCGGGGCGGTGCTGGCGATTACGCTGGTCCCGGCGATTCAGGTCTTGCTGATCCGGGTCAAGAAATTTCAAATCCAACCTCACTGGCTGGGGAATGTGGTTAATAAAATTCTGGTGGGCCAGATTCATTCCGAAGAAAAGCATCCCATTTCCAAGACACTATTTAAGGTTTACGGGCCGGTGATCGACTTTGTCTTAAAATACCCCAAGCGGATCATTACTATTGCCGCATTGGCCTTTTTCTTAAGCATGCCGATGTTTTTCTTTATCGGCAGCGAATTTATGCCGCCGTTGAATGAGGGCTCGATCCTCTATATGCCGACCACCCTGCCGGGGATATCGGTTACCGAGGCCGGCAAACTTTTGCAGGTACAGGATAAGATCATTAAGTCCTTCCCGGAGGTGGAGACGGTTTTCGGGAAAGCGGGACGGGCCGAAACCTCCACCGATTCGGCGCCGTTTTCGATGATGGAAACGACCATCGTTTTGAAACCCGAGGAAGAGTGGCCGGTCCAAAAAAGATGGTATAGCTTTCTCCCCGGATTCATGCAGGGGCCGTTCCGGATTTTCTGGCCCGATCAGGTTAGCAAGGACGAACTGGTTTCCCGGGTCGATAAAGCCCTGTCCATACCGGGTCAAGTCAACATGTGGTCGCAGCCGATCAAAGGCCGGATGGATATGCTCACCACCGGGGTGCGGACACCGGTGGGAATTAAAATCTATGGTGACGACATCGCCGAAATCGAAAAGATCGGCAAGCAGATCGAAGAGCATGTACCGATGGTCAAAGGTACCCGCAGCGTTTACGCGGAACGGACCGCCGGCGGTTACTTTGTCGATATTAATTTGAAACGTGATGAAATAGCCCGGTACGGTTTGTCCGTATCGGAAGTTCAGATGAATCTGATGTACGCGGTGGGTGGGGAAAATTTCACCCAGACCATTGAAGGCCGGGAACGGTTTCCGGTTAATGTGCGCTACCCCAGGGAGCTAAGGGATACGGTGGAAAAGATCCAACATGTTTATATTACGGCCATGGACGGGGTGCAGGTACCTTTGGCACAACTGGCAGATATCAGTTTAACCAGCGGTCCGGGCATGATCCGGGACGAAAACGGCCGCTTGGCGGGATATGTGTTCGTGGATAGCGGAGATCGTGATATCGGCAGTTATGTCAAAGATCTCAAAAAAACCATCCGCAAAAATGTGAAACTGCCCGTGGGATACACCATCGTATACAGCGGCCAATACGAATCGATGGAACGGGTTAAACAGCGGATGATGGTGATTTTACCCCTGACGATGCTGGTTATCTTCCTATTAATCTATTTCAATACCCGGTCCTATGTAAAGACAGCCATTATTTTACTGGCCGTGCCGTTTTCACTGATCGGCGTGGTCTGGACGCTCTTTTTATTGAATTACAATTTGTCCATCGGGGTCTGGTGTGGTATTATCGCTCTTTTGGGGGTGGATGCCGAAACTGGAGTGTTTATGTTGTTATATTTGGACTTAGCCTTTGATTCTTTAGTGAAAGGGGGGAAGATGAACTCCCTGGCCGATTTGAAAGAAGCTATCCATGAAGGGGCGGTCAAACGGATCCGGCCGAAGATGATGACAGTGGCGGTGATGTTTATGGGCCTGTTGCCCATCATGTGGGCCGGGGCTTCAGAAACCGGCGCTGATATGATGAAACGGATCGCTGCGCCAATGGTTGGGGGTATTTTGGTATCGTTCCTGATGGAGTTGGCGGTTTATCCGGCGATATATCTCTTATGGCGGAAAAGAACATTACAAAAGATGAAAGGGGATTTTCAATGAAAAAAACATTGTTGTTATTCACCATTGGCAGTATGGCGGTTTTAGGTTTCAGCTTATTGGCTTTTGCCGAATCCATGACCGGAGGATTTAAAGATTATTTGATTCCAGGGAAAATGAACACCATGTTCTTTGAAAAAAAAGTGACGGTTTTTCTGACAACCAAGATGGATTTACCTGCTAAATTAGATGATACCGCCGGCTGGATGGTAGGACTCGATACCGATATGAATAAGGAGACCGGCGGGAAATGGCCCAAGATCGGTGCAGATTATATTGTATCCGTTATCAATCGAAACGGGAAATGGCAAGCCTCTGTCAAAAATGTCAAAACCGGGGTCAGTCATGCCATAAACGGTGAAGTGATGGTGGAAAAGAATAAAGTCGATTTTAGTATTCCTTTGAGTGAACTGGAGAATAAAACCGATTTTAGATGGCAAATTGCCGTCGTGAGCGGAGAAGATCAAAAGGCTTTGCCGGATGTGATGACCGCTTCCAAAAAGAATCAAAAAGGCGATGCCAGTTATGACGATACCATGAAGAGTATGAAAATGTAACGATAGTATCCAGTGCAATAATTTATTTTGATCCGAAATGTTCGAAATGAACGGATGGAAAAAGAACAGCCCTTCGCAAACTAACTGCGGAGGGCTGTTAATAATAAAAAGAGGAGATGTTGATGAGGGAATACCGGCATTTTTCGAACGTTTGGGTTTGTCTTACTCCTTTGGCTCTTTCTGTAATTTTTTTGCTACTTCCTGAAACGCTATACTTAACTGGATCATCAGCCAACCCCGGACCGATTCATCCCCTTGGTGCCACTTATCCAAAATGTATTGCAAATAGGCTGCCAATTTCGGGTCAATATTTCCCTTTGTCATCTCTCCAACTGCCATTACCGACTGTAATTCTTTATATTGGGGATCATTTAAAAGCTTTAAAAAACCTTCGCCAATCTTTTTCGCGCCTAACAATTCAATACCGTTTGAAATAAATTCTTCAGGCGAAATAAACATTTCCCCTTCCCCGGTCATAATCCAATGGGGATTGGCTGCAAATCTTTCTTTTAAAGCATGAAGAAAAGCATTCGAAGGCACTTGAACATTTCCTTCGACTCTAGAAACGTTAGCTTGGCTCATTCGAATCTCTTCACTTAATGTTCCTTGTTTTTTAATCCCAAAATACTCTCTTAATCGGATAACGCGTTGTCCAATTGATCCATTATCCATAAAGTAAAATTCTCCTTGATAATTTTACAAAATGCAAATATGATAAACTTATAATTTAAAACAATTCACTTAATTAAAATAAAAATACACAACAAAAACCACCGGCTCAAAATCATCCATTTTGCGCCCTGGTTTGCTATTGCCCAAAAATTTGAATTATTACCATTATACTATATTCAAAATAAAGTTAAAAGGGCAAGGGGAAAAGGCGTGCTTTTCATCTTTCACTTTATGTAAAGGGTGCCATGAGAAAAATCAATCCGAAAACAATTGCATCCCTGGAACGGAAAATCGCCGAGGGACGAAGACAGCTCCAAGAAGCATATGACGTCTGCGGCTGTACTAACTCCATTGTCCTCGCCCGCAGTATTAAGCTGGATAAACTGATTGTCCGGTACCAAAGATTAACCTGGATGAACGGCCACAATTGACCGGGATTTACAAGATTGACAACCTGCATTCACCGGATTGGCAAATCATGATTGTCTCAACAACGGGAATTCAAACCCTCGGCTTTAGCCGAAAGCTTTAGCTTAATGTTGCCTTCGGGTTTGAATTCCCCGGTTCTTGCACCAGTATACTGACGAGTCGACTGGAAGTCGGCCAAAGACCCCACCGGCTTTTAGCCGTTGGTGGTTGAGTTGTGAATTAAGCTCTGTCGTCTCCAAAGCCTTACGTTCCTAAGTAGGGGAAGAGCGATGGGGCTTTTATTTTTTTGACCTTTTCATAGTTTTGGGTACCTCATTTGGGTAATAATTCCGATGATTTCATTTTTGGCCCAACCCCTTCAATTCCGTAAATCCGTTAAATCCTGGTCCGCTTTTTGTAATAATTAGAAATATTTTCGAAATAACTTTTCAAGATTTGGAAACTGCCAGGAAATATGTGGTCCTTATAATAAATAAAGGAAGGAGGGATATTCCCCTGAAGTCCATCAAATGTTGCAATGTGGATATTTTAAAATTGGATTGATGGCATGAATAAAATTGAAAATTAGAAAGGCGGAATAAAAAATGATAAAAAATAAAAAGTTTATGATGATGGTGGTTGTTTTCGTGTTGGGAGCAACTTTACTCACCGGTTCTGTCATGGGCCAAACTGAGGCTGGACAAGCTGATGCCGCTATAGCCAGCGGTACATTAAAAGCGGTTGATGGTAATGCCAATACCATTACGGTAGCTACTGCAAATGATGGCGAATTGGTACTGAGCCTTACTGGTGAGAGCAAGATTCAAATCGGTGGAACCCCTTCGGATCTTACTGGATTGGCTGCTAAAATTAATTCCAACGTAGATGTAGAGTATCAAGCAACTACTAAAACCGTGACCAATATTAGCATCAAGTAAAAGATTTTCTAAAAATGGAATAAATTTGGATAGATTAAAGACGAATGAGCTAAGAGGATACTGTTTCTTAGCTCATTTTCACTATTTTGTATCGGGTAAAAATACCTTCGGATACTGGTGAGAGTTTTCCAGTAAAACGTTCTCTAAATGAGTCCTCAATGATTGTAAGGTTTTATCTAAGTAGAGCTATCTTCCCCATTTCTGCTTGCCGGTTATTCACCATACGCTCTACTAGCTTTGGTATGGTTGTTGGGCGAATGCCTTCGTTGATTTTTTCCTTAATTTTATCTATAATTATCATAATTAGCAGTTCATTGACTTGACGTTGAAGATAGCGTGAGTAAGAAAAGAGATCGTTAACGTTAGATACGTAACGTTTTAGATACGTTAAGGAGAAAAAATATGCCGGATTTAGGCAAAGTTTTGGTAATTGATGACGACCAAAACATATTGGAATTGGTCAAGTTATACGGCGAAAGGGAAGGTTTCCAAGTAATCGGGGTCATTGATGGCGATCTGACCCTCCCCATATTTGAACGGGAAAATCCCGATGTAGTCATATTGGATATTATGCTTCCGGGTAAGGACGGGCTTACTTTGTGCCGTGATTTAAGGGCGGTACGAATGGTTCCCATCATTATGCTTACGGCCAAGGGGGAAGAAGCGGACCGGGTTTTAGGACTGGAGATGGGAGCTGATGATTATGTTTCTAAACCTTTCAGCCCCAGGGAATTGATGGCCAGAATCAAAGCGGTCCTGCGCCGTACTCAAGCAGTGGAAACCGAAAAGGGTATCAACTGGCAATTGAATTACCCGGGGCTGGATATCCAGGCTGATACCCGGAGAGTTTTAGTCAATGGCGAAGATATCGAAGTGACTCCCAGGGAGTTTGATTTGCTTTACCACTTGGCCCAGAATCCGCGACGGATTTTAACCCGGGAGGCATTGCTGAAAATTGTCTGGGGATATGATTATTTTGGTGATCAACGAACAGTGGATGTCCACATTCGCCGTTTGAGGAAAAAGTTGGAACCTTTGTCCTATGAATACTTGACAACGATTTGGGGTGTGGGATACCAGTTTACACCTCCCGTTAAGGAGGGAAAAACTACGCAGCAATGAATACCCATATACTTCAGGCTAAGAAAAGGCACCATAGGAAAGCCAGTACTCTAAGATTTTGGCTTGTTATCAGAAATTCCTTGCCAAAGTCATTCCATAAGAATATTTATACCCAAATATTGTTTTCCAATATGACGGTCTTTGTTTTTAGTTTCATTGTTTTCATGATGTTTTCCAACTTTGTTATGAAACAGGTAATCTATAGTCAGTTTCAACAAGAGTTGTTACGCAAGGCCAACTTGGTTAATTTCGTCTTGCTCCGGCTAAAGGTGAAGGAAGCGCCTGCGGCGCTTATGGCGCCGACGACCCCTGTGGGGCCGCTGGATAATTTCGAACAGGCTAGGAAAAATACCGAATCCGTGCGAAAAGAATGGGAAAAAGCCCGCATTCTGTTTAAGGCCGGTGTTATTAGTAAAGTAGACTATGAAAATGCCAAAGTGGCCTATCAAAGATTTGAAGCTTATCAAAGAAGTAATCAAAACCGGGGCAAGCAGAGCCTGTTAAAATTCTTGGCCGATCTTTTTAACGCCAGGAAGATTACGGTTTTTAACAAGACAGGGAATATTGTGGATGCCTATGGAGAGCATAATGTAACGTCAGTGCGTGCGGTGGAGAGAAAATTCATCGAACTGCTGGGCAAAGGGGAAATCGCAATGACTCGATCCGTGGACCGGCAGAGCGGAAGGTCCACTTTTATTGCTATGATTCCCCTGTGGAATGAAGATAATACCATAGAAAACGGTGTCATGCTTGAAATGAATCCTCCGAAGCTTGACTTTGCCCTAAACAAAATGTATTTATACATAGTGATTGGAGGAATCATTTTACTGATCGTGGTTATCTTTAACTCCATTTACTTGTCCATGTATATTTCCAGGCCAATTTCCCGTTTGGCTGCCGACGTATCGGAAATTAGCAGAGGGCTCAATTCGATAAAGGTTGAAGAGCAATGCTTGGATGAAATCAATATCCTTGCCGGCCAGTTTAATATATTAGCGGCAGAATTGCAAAAGATAAAGACGGAAAACTGTAGAATGGAAGAAGAACAGGCCCGGTTATTTATGGAGGTATCTCATGAGTTACGAACCCCACTAACATCAGTTCAGGGCTTTGTTGAGGCAATCCGCGATGGAATGGTGCAAGACCAAGCCTTACTGGAAAGATATTTAGATACGATTTACGCTCAAACGGTTCATATCGCGAGGCTGGTCGATGACATGTTGGTATTAGGCAGGCTGGAAAGCGGTAATATGACCATAGAAAAGCAACCGCTGGATATGATTATCCTAACCCAAAATGTGATGACATCGTTCGAGGCTGAAGCTATGAGCAGGAATACTTTGCTTCTATTGGATAAGAAAACGGAAAAAGCAATCGTTATCGGCGATGTTGACCGGATGGAACAAATTATCAGAAACCTACTTAAGAATGCGATTAAAGCTACAGAGAACGGGAGCATCAATGTGAGCGTAGATAGTCAATGTCAAGACGAAATGGTTCTGACAATTCAAGATAATGGAATTGGTATTGCAGAGGGGGACTTGCCGCGAATTTGGGATAGGTTTTACCGGGGGAAGAATCAAGGCCGTAACCGCCTGCAAGAAAAAGGAAGCAGTGGTCTTGGGTTGGTGATTGTAAAAAAACTGGTGCAGTTACAAGACGGTACCATTACGGTTGAAAGTCAGTTGGGTAAGGGTACTACTTTTACCATAAGTTTTCCATCCTTTAATCCTCCTAGTTAATTTTGATTTCAAGATGCGCTCCCCGTTACCATCGTCATCAACTATTTGCTTTACCCTCTTGTAACATTCGGCAATATTTCCGAAATAAATTTTCAAAGTTTAGTCATTGTCCGGCAATATGTCTCCTTTATAATGAATAACGATAAGGAGGGATGATTGCAGTTAAGAGGATATGAGTTTGGAATATTCGATCATAGCTTAATGAAGCAAATGGTAGTTTAATACAATGACTGAGATGGAATGAAAAATTTGATTTTGTAGAAAGGTGGCGGAATGGTTATGAAATGGTTTACCAAGTTAACCATGGTATTGGTGGCCTTATTATTGGTTTTTTTGGCGGGTTGCTCCAACAATGAGAAAGCAATGGTTGAAGCAGTAACAAAGGGTGATACCGCTAAAGTACAAGGATTTCTGGATCAAGGATTGAGTCCCAATTTAAAAGCCGATGATGGAAAATCGGTTTTAATGTTGGCGGCATATCTTGGCCATACCGATATTGCCAAGTTATTGATTGACAGGGGCGCGGATGTCAATGCCAAAGATAACGATGGAAAGACCCCTTTAATGTATGCCGCTGAAAAGGGCAATATTGAAATGGCCAAGCTACTCTTGGAAAAAGGGGCCGATATCAATGCCGTCGATAATAATGGCAAGACTGCCCTACAAATCGCCCAGGAAAATAATCAAACCGCAATGGTTGAATTTTTAAGCAATTGGGGGAAACCGGTTTCGATTCCAGCACCGGTGGAAACAGTGACCCCAACTGAAACGCCGGAAAAAACTTCAACCCCGGAACCATCTCCTACGCAGGTAGCGGGGATTAATAAGCAGTTATCATCGGTCTTCTTCGATTTTGATAAGACGATCCTTCGGGCTGACCAAACCGGGACGTTGACGGAGAATATTGCAATTCTAAAAGATAATCCGAAGATGTATGTGATTCTCAGTGGTCATGCCGACGAGCGTGGCACTGGGGAATATAACAGGGCATTATCTGAGCAGCGTGCCAAGGCCATTCAAAAATACTTGATAGATCAGGGCATTGCTCCCGAAAGGTTTGTTGTTTATGGGTTTGGTAAGGATTATCCCTTTAAAAAAGGTCATGATGAGGATTCCAGGAGTTATAACCGACGGGTAGATATTTTAGTATGGGATACGGTACTGACGAAAGAACAAGTTATCAATGAAACCATAAAATAAGAAAACGATAGTGATAGAGTGATGTAGGAAACAACGACCTTCCCAGGGATTTTGGAGGGTCGTTGTTTGTTTTATCGGGGAGGATATGAAATTTCTATCTTATTGATAATTTTCGGTTGCAAGACCTGGTATTACCTTTTTACTCCGTAAAAACATGATTTGAGGAAAGAAGGGCTTATATAAAGTAGATACTTTTTTAAGTTTACATAAGACATTAACTTGATAATTATTTTTATATACTGAATATACGCAAAATATACACTCAACGTACACATTTACATAATAAAATAAATGATACTGAAAAGCAATAAATAATACACCGAAATTAATTATTTGGCTTTATTGTCATAGATAATAAGATTTTTCAAATATATGGATAAGCCATACTTGTTCATATTTGATTTTTTTACATTCCGATGTTTGAATATCAAAATTCCGGACTTGAAGAGGATAACCAAGGAACCCTCGTGATACAGCGCCGGATGATGTTATATATCAAAAGGGGGAATGTGGAGAACGTTGCAAGCGGTAAGTTGAGGAGTACCCCAGGTATTGACAACGAAACTCAATGAGGAGGAAAGTTTTTATGAAAAAATTATTGGTTATTGTTTTAAGCGTAGTGATGGTTTTCGCTTTCGCAGCCGTTTCCATGGCCGAAGTGAAAGCTACCGGTCAAGTACAGTTGAAGTATAACACCAGTGACGAGGATGGCGTAGATGATTATGATGAGTTTGAAGTCTATGCCGGTGTCGAGGGTAATATCAATGACTCCGTCTCCGGAAAAGTCGTATTCCGGACCGATCTTGGACATGATACGGTTACTACTTCCAGAACGACAGAAAATGGCGACGATACCTATAGTGATGTTAGCTCACTGAATAAAGGCGTCTATGCCGATGAGTATTGGATCAACATTACCAATACCTGGGGTGACATCAAACTCGGTTATTGGGATCTGGACACCGACGGCGAGCGCGACATCGTTTCTGGCGCATTTGGTGATATCAATTCCGATGCAGCCATTGATTATACTTTCAAAGTTGAAAACTTCTATGGCGGTTTGTGGTATTCTGCGGATGAATGCGATGATGAAGAAGGCGTAGGCGACGGCGCTTATGTCGTAACCCTTGGTTACGGCAACGAGAAATTTGGCATCGAGGGTAATTTTGTCGATACCGCAATTGATGCTGATGGATATGATACCGGTTACACTGCCAACCTGTATGTTGCTCCTGTAGAAAGCGTGAAATTCTATACCACCTATGGTGTGGGCGCTGCATCCGATGATGCATACGGCGTATTTGGCGCTAAAGTCACCGGTGGTCCTTGGGTTGTCCGTGCTGAATATGGTTATGGCGATGATAGTACCAATAAGAGCGATTATGGTGTACATGTTTATTACAATGCTGCGAACGGGATCACCTATCGCTTAGCACATACTTATGACGACAGCACCGATGTTACAAGCGACCAAATCAAAGCGGTCTTAGTATTTTAAGATTAATTAACCACAGAAAGCGGGAGAGCTATCTCCCGCTTCTTTAATAAGGATGACTTTATTTATTGAATATTTACATCTTCCATCTCCTCCAACGCTAAAGGATGTACCATGGACAACGACTCTTCTATTGCTTTGGGGAGAGTCGTTGGTTATTTTATAGAGGCGGATATTCAATTCATGAAATTTTTATCGTATCAATAATTCTAAGGGGTGAATTAATTTTTTGGAGAAGATATCTCGCAAAGCCTTCTGCTTTTAAAAACGCGATTTGGGGAAGCCCGTCATTCATAATTATATTTTTAATAAGTTTACATAAAATATTTACTTAAAAATATTTTTTGTTGATGAAATATACATAAAATCGACACTGGATTAGCACTTAAACGACACTTAAAATACACAATGACACAATACAATAAAAAAATAAATATTAAAAATATCTTATTGAGTTTTATCTTCGATCAATCATTATATTTTTGACGAAAATTTATTAAAACTGACGGCTGAAATGTAAAAATGAGCAAGTATCGCTCTATCTTAACGAAACGAATTTATTGAATGATGATATTTTGATATTCATGAGGAGTTGACCAAAATGAGAGCCACTGGAATGATTCGGCGGGTTGATGAAATCGGCCGGTTGGTTCTTCCGAGTGATATTCGTAAAACATTAAAGATCCGAAACGGGGATCCGATAGAGATTTTTGTTAATGGGGAAGAAGAAGTTATTCTTAAGAAATATTCACCTTTTGTTGATTTGATCGAAATTGCGGAAATGTACGTGGAAGCTCTCTATGAGTCGATAGGCTTTATATCGCTTGTCACCAACCGGGACATGGTCATTGCAGTAGCGGGGGCCTCTAAAGATAATTTTTTTGGTAAACTCATTTCAGAACCTGTGCAAAAGGCGATAGAAGAGCGTCAAGTTACGGTAATGCCGAAACCGGGAAAGCTTAGTGAGTGTTATCCTATCTGCGAAGGAGAAGAAAAGTTTACCGCCCAAGTCATAGCGCCGGTTATAGCCAGAGATGAGCTGATTGGGGCAGTTATTTTAGGCTGCAAAGAGGCCGGAGTGATCATGGGAAATATGGAAGTCAAGATTGCAACTACAACGGCCGGATTTTTAGCCAAACAAATTGAATGCTGAGATATTGTTTAATGTATTAAAAACCTCATCGTGGGGCGGCCCCGAAAGTAAATTCGCGCCGGCGGACATGCCTGAAGAAATACATTAAAGTAGCCATATATTATATTTCGCTGATTTTAAAGTACTTTAACAGATAAAATGATAATAAGAAAATTTGGTTATAAGAACCTTCCGGGAGGAGACGGTTCTTTTTTTTGTGCGCTGGTATGGGGGCAATCGAACGGATGAAAGTCCCAAGTGGGGGAGATAGGAAGGTATCGCCGGGGATCATGGAGTTGACATGAAAAAAGGAGCTGCCTTGAAAAGGGAATTCCACGAGAGAGATAGGCAATATATCGAATTTTGCAGATTCATCAGCACAATCTATCGCTTATCTCAAGTAGAAATTCTTTTGCGGCAGCCTCAATTAAGGAGGAAAGTTTCTATTTTTATGATACTGTTTCAACCTTAAAATAGCCTGAGAGGAAGCTTAAAAAATGGTGAGAAATGCAGAAAACCTCATGTAATCTGGCATTTGACGCAAAATTTACCTAAAGGAATTCGGAGCAAAAAAATGAATTTGGGGAGTGTCAAAAACATGATGAACGGTTTGTTCAAAAATGCTGGAGACGAAGTTGAGTTCAACCGATTTTGTGAATCGCAGCTAACATTTACCAAAAGGTTTTCGGGAACTTGTGATTAATTCTTAGTCTGAGATAAAAATTGCAGCTCAAGATGATATTATCAGAGGGTCCAGAAAATGTGTTTCCGGGATAGTTATTGCCTTATGTTTCAATAATTTTACTTTTCAGTAACAAGTTTCCTTTTGACGTCATCCGGGATTGTTTTTGAGGACAACACGGATACCTCGCAAACAGTTCCCGGTTGCGATATATCGAAGGGAGGAATGGCTTACTACCAAGAAGCATTTCGTGTTTTGGGAATCGAAAACGGAATCGATTTTAAAAATATCAAATAAAGATGCAAATACTAAGGAGGAAAGTTCTATATGAAAAAGTTATTCGTTATCGCTTTAAGCGCAATGATGATTCTTTCCATGGCTGCGGTTTCAATGGCAGCAAATGTTACGGTAGGCGGAGAATTCAATTATGGTTGGGAATTAAGCCAAGAAGCAAATAAAGACAAGGATGCCTTTGCCGATACCAAAATTGGCGTCACAGCCGCCATCACCGACAACATTACCGGGTTTGCCACCTTCAAATCCCCGAATCTTCTGGGAAGTTCAATTGGCAACACCTATGTTGATGAATCATGGGTGAAGTTCAATCAAGGTTTTGGTAGCGTTCAAGTCGGTTACCTCCCATACACTGTCGACGGTGATGTGGATATCATCAGTTCTTTGGGTGATCTGAAAAATAAAGCTTCCGTTGCTGTTACCGGCAAAGTTGCCGAACCGGTTACCGTAAGCGGTTATCTGGCCCGTTTTGATCCGAATGCAGCAGTTGGCGACGATATGACCAATCAATATGCAGTGAGCGTTGCTTACGATGTAGCCGCATTCGGCGCTAAATTCAATTATATCAACAGTGATGTAGACGGTGCAAAAGCAACCCAATCCATCAACGCTTATTATAATTTAGCTCCTGCCAAAGTCTATGTCGATTATGAAATGAAACCCGAAGTAAACGGCGATAGCCAAGACAACGCAGTTCTCGGCGCTCTCTATGACGGCAACAAAGTCTATGGCCGCGCAGAATATCAGGTTGTGAAACCCGATGGCCAAGATGACGCCAATGTTGGTTTCAGACTGGGTTACAAAATCGCCAAAGGCGCCAACATCGAGTATAATAACTGCAGCACCATGGGCGCTGATGCCGTATCTTCAGTCAAGTTAAACTACGTTTTCTAAAATCAAATAAAAAAAGAATCAAGTTTCCGAAAGAGAGCAGAGGCCTATAGTCTCTGCTCTTTTTTTTGTTTTGAATGATGTTAAAAATTTCTTAAAAAAATCCCAATTAAAAGGAAGGTTTTTCCGGTTTTGTGTATAAGATCTAAAAGGAATATTTTATGTGAACTATAGTGAAACAACGGTAGGACATTTCATAAAAATTTCCTTGACAAGTTATGTTAAAACTCATACTATAAATTTATTGGTAAGAGTCTCTCTTAACGGGCTTCCAGTATTTGGATAGTGAGTCTTCCGAATCACTTATGAGGACAACAAGGACACCTCGTAACGTTCTTCGGTTGCGATATATCGGGGGGAGGTGGTAGAGAGCAATATTTGCAATAAGTAAGACCAAATTCAGTACTTAGACAAATAAGGAGGAAAGTTTTTTATGAAAAAATTATTAGTTGTTGCTTTAAGCGCAATCATGGTTCTTTCCATGGCTGCCGTTTCCATGGCCGCTGTAGCTGTTGGCGGTGAGTTCAATTTCGGTTACAAAACCGAAGCCGCTGATGTAATTGATGCCACTGAAAAAGGTACCGACTTCATTGAGTCCAAAGTTCTCGTTTCCGGTGACCTCAATGATAATTTATCTGTATTTGCAGCCATCAAGACCAATGATGCTAGTTCCAATGGCGCTGGATTTTTCAACGATGAATTATGGGCTAAATTGAAATATGATGCCTTCAATCTCCAAGTCGGTTATTTCGGTTTCGGTTTCGGCGGCCCGAAAGATATCCTTGATGCAGCTTATGGCGATTTCAAAGCTGAGGCTGGTTTATTAGCTTCCTATAAGTTCACCGATTCTTTTACTGGTAAACTGTATTATGGTTATGATAATGATGCAATGACCCTTAATGGTAACACTATTACTGTTCCTGCTGGATATACTTTCTCTACTACTGATCCTGATGTCTTCACCTTGGATCCGTCAGGTGCTTTCCTTGATGGTGCAACTGGTGATGGTGCTGTTGCGGTAGGTTTTGACTATACGGCAGATGCACTCAGCATCGGATTGATTTTTGCTCAACCGAATTTGGAAGCTAAAGGTACCCCATTTGAAACTGATAGCGTTATCGCTGCAAACATCGCTTATGCTATTGGCGCTTTCAAACCTTTTGTCAGCTATTCTTCGTACTCTGGAACTAATATGGCCGCTAAAGATGTTGAAAATACCGACATCATCGTAGGCTTCACCTTGGAATCCGCTGATATGCCTTTTTATGCTCGTGTTGAGTATGATGTAGACAGCGAAAACGAAGTCGCTAATTGGGCAGACGATCTGAGCCTGTATGGTATCCGTCTTGGTTACAAATTAAATGCTAATGCAGCCATTGAAGGTCAATTCAAGACCGTTGCTAACGCAGGTGGAACTGATACCGATAACGATACTTATCTCAAACTCAAAGTAACCTTCTAATCTCAAAGGAATAAGAAGGAAAGCGGGAGATGAAAATCTCCCGCTTTTTTTTACCTCGCCCCCGGCCCCTCTCCGGGCGGAGTAGATTCAGGGAGTTGCTTCACGGAGAGGGGTGATTGGCCGAAACTTTATCGGCTTCCGAAGGAAGACGGGGTGAGGTTAATTAAAACTTTATGGATTACTGTTTCTTTTGTAATTTAATACATGTCTCTCGAAGATATAACAATGTAGGGTGAAGTTCGTTTTGAATATTTTCATTTGTAACCCGGATTACAGTAAGTCCCCTGGACTGAATGATTCTATCGCGCTCCGCATCGTAACTTTTTTGCGCATGATGAATCCCGCCATCGACCTCTATTATCAAACCCAATTCATGACAATAAAAATCGGCAATAAATCCGTCTATCACCTGTTGTCTCCGGAATTTACATCCTGCCATTTTTCGGCTACGCAAATAAAACCAGAGAATTTTTTCCGCAGAAGTCGGGTTACGGCGAAACTCTTTGGCCCGTTCTTTTTTAGCAGGGTTGACTTTTTGGCTGATAACTATTTTTCGAGTGTTCATTATAAGCCTTTTGATTGTTTTCTTAGAATATCCTGGGTTATTTTAAAATTACCTTTTCTAGGGTCCAAATACATTAATTGGGATATTGTCATTTCTTATTACACCATCTTTGCTGGATACCCTCTCCGTGAACCAGCTTCTTCTGATCGTCATCATTAGGAAGGGTCGGCTTCCGAAGGAAGACGGGGTGAGGTTTAATAGGCCCAAAAGCGACCTCACCCCCGGCCCCTCTCCGAGCGAAGATGATTCAGGGAGTTGATTCACGGAGAGGGGTGATGGTCAAAAACTTAATACCCTCTCCGTGAACCAGCTTCTTCTGATCGTCATCATTAGGAGAGGGTCGGCTTTCGAAGGAAGACGGGGTGAGGTTAATGGTCCTTCATCTTGACACTGCCTGCCTGAGAGAGTAATATCTAGTTATACAACTTCGGGAGGTTTGGGATGAACGAGGATATCAAAGAGGTCCTTTTCGATAAAGAGCATATCGGGAAAAGGGTTCAAGAAATAGGCCGGGAGATTTGCCGGGACTACAGCGGTAAAGATTTGGTGCTGGTTGGAATTTTAAAAGGGGGAGTCCCTTTTTTGGCCGATCTGATACGGGCCATCGATATGCCGCTGGAGTATGACTTGATGGCGGTGTCCAGTTACGGCGCTTCCACCAAGTCCAGCGGAGCGGTGAAGATTTTAAAGGATTTGGATATGGGCATCGAAAACCGGGATGTAATCATTGTTGAAGATATCATCGATACAGGGTTGACTCTTCATTATTTATTGGAAAATTTACGCTCGCGGCGCCCAAGCAGCTTGAAGGTGGCCACGATGCTGGACAAGCCCAGCCAGAGAAAAATGCATATTCAGCCGGATTATAACGGTTTTGAAATACCCAATGTATTTGTGGTGGGATATGGGTTGGATTATGCCGGCAAGTATCGTAATCTTCCCTATATCGGGATTTTAAAAGAAGCGGTATATCAAAAATAAGAACGGCTAATCTTCATGAATAGCCGCAATTGATAAAGGAACGGGCTCTTTTGGGCTGCAGTTCTTTTTTATTGGCTTTGATTGGCATGATAATCATGATATAGGTAAAAAGGATTTTAGATAAAGATGTCTAATACATGTCGATAGAAATATGTGACCAGGGGGGCTGATGATGTTTCATTTTTTGTTAACGCAACACATTTTTTTGACGATTCTCGACCTCTTTCTGGTGCTTATGGTTGGTTTTCAGTTATTTAAAATGATGCGGGGCACCAAAGGTTTTCTCTTTTTAAATGCGCTGATTATCATCTTTGTTGTTTATGCCTCCAGTAAATATTTTCGTTTGGTGATGTTCAGCTGGCTGCTTGAACAGCTTATGTTAATTTTGATGGTTGCGTTGCCGATTATTTTCCAAAACGAAGTGAAACAGGTTTTGGAAACTCTAGGAAGCCGGAATCCGATTATTAAATGGTTTATCAAGCCCCCGGTGATCGCGGTTGAAAGCATCGATATCGTTGCGGATGCGGTGGATAGCCTGTCTGCCGAGAAGGTTGGGGCGTTAATCGTTTTTGAGAGGGAAAATCCCTTGATTATCGTCAAGGAGTCAGGCTCATACATTGATACGGAATTGACCAAAATAATGATTAGACAAATTTTTTATCCCAACTCTCCTTTACATGATGGGGCGATATTGATTAAAGGAAGCCGGATTCAGTCGGCGGGGTGTTTCTTGCCGCTTGATAATCAATTGACCCTTCCCCAGGAACTTGGCAGCAGGCACCGGGCAGGCTTGAGTTTATCGGCTCAGACCGATGCTTTGGTGGTGATTGTATCGGAAGAAACCGGCAGTATTTCTCTGGCTTGTAACGGGACTTTAGAACCCGGTTATAGCAGCGAGCGCCTAAAATACCGTTTAAAGGAGTTAATTCAACCGGTTCAAACCAAAGTCCCCATGGAGAAAAAAGTTTCTGTGAAGAAAACCGAGGTTTAATCGATGTGGTTAAAGTATAACCAACTGAAGATCGGTCTTGAGGTCCCGGAAGATCAGCTTAATAGCAAGCTAGCGGCACGATTGGAAATTCCGGCCGGCAGGATTAAGAATCTCACGATTCAACATAAATCGTTGGATGCGCGCCATAAAAACGAGATTTTCTTCATTTACACCCTGCTTTTTGAAACCGATTATAACGAGTATGAACTAGAGTCGGTATTAAAACGCCACTCCAATTTGACTGTGGCGCAGTCATTGTCATTGCCTTCCATTCCCGAATCCGATGTTCATCCCGGTGCATTCCGGAAGAAAATACAGTGCCCATCGAGACCGGTTATTGTTGGAGCGGGGCCAGCCGGTCTTTTTGCTGGACTAAAACTTTCCTCCTCTGGCTTACGGCCGATTATCATCGAACGCGGAGATGGACTGGCCGAACGAATTGCGAAAGTAAGCCTTTTCTGGAAAGAAAGGGTCCTCGATCCCAATTCCAATATCCAATATGGGATAGGCGGTGCCGGGACATTTTCCGACGGTAAGTTGATGACGCGGGTTAAGGATCCCGCTTTGTCGCAGATATTACGATGGATGGTGAAATGCGGAGGCCCTCCGGAGATACTATACTGGCAGTATCCTCATATAGGCACCGATTTGCTGCGGGAAGTTGTAACCAAATTACAAGAGAGAATCATAGATTATGGAGGAGAAATCCGTTTCCGGAGCTGTTTGACGGATTTTGGGTTAAGCGGAAACCGTCTGCAATCCCTCACAGTTAACGGTCAAACTATCATTGAAACCGACAATATGCTTCTCGCCATTGGGAATAGTTCCCGGGACACCTACGAACTTTTGGTTCGAAAAGGCCTTCGTTTGCTCCCGAAGCCTTTTGCTGTCGGTCTCCGGATCGAACACCCCCAGGATTTGATCAATAAAGCCCAGTACGGTCAATGGGCCGGGCATCCCCGGTTGGGTCCGGCTGAATATCATGTCACTTATCAGCATCCCTCCACCGGCCGGGGGGTTTACAGTTTCTGCATGTGCCCCGGCGGTGTTGTGGTGGGCGCCGCCTCGGAAACGGAAGCGCTGGTCACCAACGGCATGAGCTATCAAGCACGGGACAGTGGTATTGCTAATGCGGCGATTATCGTAACTGTCGGCCCGAAGGATTTCGGATACCTGTCCGAAAAAGACTCGGTCTTAGCCGGGATTGATTTTCAAAGAAATTTAGAGCGAAAAGCCTTTCAACTGGGAGGGTCTGATTATTCAGCGCCGGTTCAAACAGTGGGCGACTTTTTACATCAAAAGCGGTCGCAAGAATTTCCCCAATTAAAACCTAGCTATTTACCGGGTTATCTTCCGGCTAATTTGTGGAATTTGCTACCTCATGATATTTGTGAGGCCATCGCCGATGGAATTTTGTTTTTTGGCCGGAAGATCAAGGGATTTGATTGGCCGGAGGCTGTCTTAACGGGAGTTGAGACCAGAACATCCGCTCCAGTGAGAATTTTGCGGGATGAGTCAAGGGAAGCCCAAAATATAACGGGAATTTACCCGGTCGGGGAAGGGGCCGGTTATGCCGGGGGCATTATCAGCTCAGCCCTAGATGGTTGGAAAACGGCGGATCTAATCATTAATAAGCTTGAAAATAGTTAAAAAATGGTTGGCATATTGTTATTTTATTGGGTTTTAAGGAACGATAATCACTTTAGGAGGAATTGAAATGGCGCGATTGTTCGGCACGGATGGAGTCCGGGGAGTGGCCAATCAAAGCTTGACTGCTGAACTAGCTTTTGGGCTTGGACAAGCAGCAGGGCTTTATTTTAAAGGGAATGGAGATTCAGACGAACGCCCTAAAATCATTATCGGGAAGGATACCCGGGTATCCGGAGATATGTTGGAGGCTGCCTTGGCGGCAGGAATTACCTCAGTGGGCGTGGATGTGATCAAACTTGGCATTATCCCCACACCGGGCGTCGCTTTTTTATGTCGCAATCTAAATCCTCAGGCGGGAGTGATGATTTCAGCTTCCCATAATCCGGTGGAGGATAACGGGATTAAATTTTTTGATCGCCAGGGTTTTAAGTTAACTGACGAAGTTGAGGATAAGATTGAGGATATCTACAGGCACCAGTTGAAAAATTTGCAATTGCCGGTAGGGGTTGGAGTCGGACGGATTAGTGATTCCTACGAGAGCATCCGTTTGTATGAGGAATTTTTGGCAAGCAGTATCGATGTTGATTTAAAAGGATTGCGGGTTGTTGTTGACTGCGGATTCGGAGCTTCGTATGATCTGGCGCCGAAGGTTTTAAAGAGGCTCGGCGCAGAGGTTATTCCGCTTCATGCCATTAACGACGGCAGCCGCATTAATGTGAAGTGCGGTTCTACCCACCCCGGCATTCTCCAAAAAGAAGTCACCGCCAGCGGGGCCCATGTCGGTATCGCCCATGACGGAGATGCCGACCGGGTGATTGCGGTGGATGAGAAGGGACGCCTGGTGGACGGGGACCAAATTATCACCGTTTGCGGCCTGGACTTATTGAAGCGCGGCGCGCTCCGCAACCGGAAAGTAGCGGTGACGGTTTATTCCAATTTAGGATTGGTCCAGGCATTCAGGAAAAACCAGGCTGAGGTGGTTATTACGGCTAACGGCGACCGTTATGTATTGGAAGCTCTCCGGGAAAACCAATTGGTCTTGGGTGGAGAGCAGTCGGGTCATATTATATTCCTGGAGAAAAATACCACAGGGGATGGAATTTTAACCGCCTTGCAATTGCTGGCTGTGATGGTCCATTCTAAAAAGAAGTTATCGGAATTATCCTCGCAAATGGAGCGTTTCCCGCAGGTCCTTGAAAACATTCGGGTAGCCAGAAAAGAGGGTTGGGATAGCAATCCCCAAATTAAGGATGCCGTGAGTCAGGCTGAAGAGGCACTGAAAGGTGAGGGCCGGGTGTTTGTCAGGGCTTCCGGGACCGAACCTTTGATCCGGGTGATGGCCGAAGGTCCTGATGAGGAACAGTTGAAACAATGGGTCGGCAGGATTGCCGGTGTCATCCAGAAGGAACAAGGGTGACCCGGAGTCACAGATTCACGGCTATCGGCGGATCGATTTTTGTATCCGCCGATTGAACATTGTGGGAATTTTTTGTTACGGAACCATCAAAGCCGGCGGGTCATCCGATATCTAGACTCCCGCTCAAGGGGATCATAGACTGGGAAGAATTTGCGGCCGATTCGAATATTTATTTTTCGGTGGTTTTATGCTACAATGATTTCATATTTAGCAAAAGGAGGGTAGGATGTACCATTATTTCAAAAGGGGATGAGAATGAAGAAAAAGGGCATAGCAAAAACATGATGATTTAGCGCCAGGACCCTGAATTGAATCTTTGCAGTTGGTTGAGAAACCATTAGATTCGGGGTAGACGAGGAGAGGGATCTCGGAAAATGTCCGTGCGTGCATATGAGTACGCAGTTAAAAGACATTAAATCGGCGGGTGACCTCCGGTGAAACACCATCGTTAAAGGCCTGACAAATCCGGCAGCAATGCCTGGGACAATAAGGCTTTAGTGAATTGAATATTGATCTGCTTTACAAGCAGATTGGCCATAAAAGAGAATTTGAACCCTTCAGTCTCTTTGATGAAGGGATCAGTATAATTATTTTTAGCCACTTTACCCTAACCTCAGGTAGTTCATTTCAACTTAGATTGGTAAATGAATTATTTTGGCTAAAAGTAGGGATTCTTCGTGCGTGTTTGAGATTCAATGAAGGCTTTTAGAGAGGCTGGTTTATGCCCTTTTATAAACTTTGCCGTAAGAAAGTTTCCATGGTTTTCTTAATCCGCCGCTTGAAAGCGGTGGGGAGAGAATGCGCGCTGATTCATTGGATTGGCTCCAAGTTTCCCGGGACCTTCGATCGTTGTCATGGGGAAATTGGAGAGGAAGTATGCCTAGGGTAACCAGGGCAAAACGTTTTTTACGAAATATATTTTATGAAAGCCGATCTTCTGTGAAGTTCTTAGGAAGATCGGTTATTTTATTATGAGGAGGAATTTATCATGTGTGGTATTGTTGGATATATTGGAGAACAAGAGGCGGTTCCGGTTTTATTGTCGGGCTTGAAACGTTTGGAATACCGGGGATATGATTCGGCGGGGGTCACCATCTATAATCAGGGGAAATTGAATTCCTGCAAGACCGTGGGGCGGCTGAATAAAATGGAGGAAAAATTGGCCGAGATTAAATTAACGGGGACCCTGGGAATCGGCCATACAAGGTGGGCCACTCATGGCCGGCCTTCGGAACGGAATGCCCATCCGCATTACGACTGCAATCAAAAAATTTCGGTGGTCCATAACGGCATTATTGAGAATTATATGGGCCTTAAGGAATGGTTGCAGGAAAAGGGGCATATCTTCAATTCGGAAACCGATACCGAAGTGTTACCTCATTTAATTGAAGAGTATTACCAGGGGGATTTGGCTGCCGCCGTCCGGAACGCCCTGGCGAAAGTGGAAGGTTCCTTCGCCCTGGTGGTGATCTGCGATGAAAACCCGGATCAAATCGTGGTGGCCCGGAAGGCCAGCCCTTTGGTTATCGGCCTTGGAAAGAAGGAGAATTTTGTGGCCTCCGACATTCCGGCGGTGCTTTCTTATACCCGGGAGATTTATATTTTGGAAGACGGGGAAATGGCGGTCATCACCGCGGAGGAAGTAAAGGTTTCCGATTTCAATGGTAGCGAGCGCCGCAAAGACGTTTATCATGTGGAGTGGGATATTTCTGCGGCTGAAAAGGGCGGTTACGAGGACTTCATGATCAAGGAGATTCATGAACAGTCCAAAGCGGTACGGGATACTTTAGCCGGCAAGGTCGATCAAGTGGAAATGAAAATTCAGCTGCCGGAGGTTAAATTGGAAGCCCGGGAAATCGCGGATCTGGAGAAAATCCAGATCGTGGCCTGCGGTACGGCCTATCACGCCGGGATGGTCGGTAAATATCTCATTGAAAAGCTGGCCCGGATTCCGGTTGAGGTGGAAGTGGCCTCGGAATTCCGTTACCGGGACCCGATGATCAGTCCGAAATCCCTGACGGTTATTATTTCTCAATCCGGGGAGACCGCCGATACTTTGGCGGGTTTGCGGGAAGCCAAACGGCTGGGTTCGCGGGTGCTGGCCATCACCAATGTGGTTGGCAGCTCGGTGGCCCGGGAGGCCGATGACCTGATCCTGACCATGGCAGGTCCGGAAATCGCGGTCGCCTCCACCAAAGCTTATACGACCCAGTTGTTATCGTTGTATTTATTAGCCATTTACCTGGCACAACACCGGGGAACCATTTCCCAAAACGAGCGGGTCGGCATGGTGGAAGCGATGGTGCATTTGCCCAGACAAATCGATAAAGTCTTAAATACCGAGACCAAAATCAAAGAATTCGCCGAGGACTTCAAGGGCTGCGAGGATATTTTCTTTATCGGCCGGGGTCTGGACTACGCGGTATCTTTGGAAGGAGCATTGAAGCTGAAAGAAATTTCATACATTCATGCCGAGGCCTATGCTGCAGGGGAGTTAAAACACGGTACCCTGGCTTTGATTGTGGAAGGAGTACCGGTTTTCGCCCTGGCGACCCAGCCGGAACTGTATGATAAAATGATCAGCAATATCAAAGAGGTTAAGGCTAGAGAGGCAACGGTGGTGGCTTTGGCGGTGGCCGGCGATCACGAGATCGCTAAGTCGGTGGATTACGTGATCCACATCCCGGTGACCCATTCCATGTTGACCCCGATCCTGTCGGTGGTGCCGCTGCAATTGTTCGCCTATTACGCGGCTAAAGCCAGAGGGTGCGACGTGGATAAGCCGAGAAATTTGGCAAAGAGTGTGACGGTGGAGTAAGAAAGAGCTAGCCTTGAAATTTGTCCGTTTGATGAGGTTAAAAAAGTTAGTAACCGATATATGCTTTTAAATAAAGTTGAAGGGCTATCGTGCGAGTAAAGCACAATAGCCCTTTTTTATTTTTTAAGGACATAATCGGTATCCAATAAAAAAATGATTGACACATGCATATATGCACACATATAATATAAGGGGAGGAAAAAAATGGGAAGCGAATTTAACCCCTTGGTATCCTATAATTATATTCAAGATAGTATTGATTTTGATTTTTATAAAGCGCTGTTTGATCCGGTAAAAAGTGAAATCATTGTCTTCCTTGCCAGTCACGGCAAGAAGAATATCAGTGAAATCGCGAAAAACTTCACCCAAGATCGGTCGGTTATTTCAAGGCACTTAGAGTTATTAAACCGTTTGGGAATCGTCAGTAAAACCAAAGTTAATCGGTATATTTTTTATGAGCTCAACTGTAACTTGATCATTCACAAATTTGAAGAAACCACCCAAAACCTTAAACGGCTTATGCAAATGTTACAACCTTGATTATGAACAAAAAAGGCAGCAATGCCATTTTTGTTTAAGCTATCAGTGCATATATGTGCACTAAAACAAAAAAGAGGTGTTTTCATGATTTTGTATTTCAGCGGTACTGGCAATAGTTATTATACGGCGCAGGTAATAGAGACGGTAACCGGCGATAAAATGGTTTCCATCAATAAACTTCTGAAGAATGGAAGCAGAGAAATCCTCAAATCCGATGAGCCGTATGTATTTGTCTGTCCTACTTATGCCTGGAGGATACCAAGGATAGTAGAGAATTATATCCGGGAGGTTCGCTTTGCTGGAAACAATCAAGCGTATTTTATCTTAACTTGTGGCGCTGAAACAAACAATGCCGTACATTACACCAAGAAACTTTGCAACGAAAAGGGTTTTGATTTTCGGGGATTCGCTACGGTAATTATGCCGGAAAACTATATTGCCATGTTTGATGTACCTGACAAAGTGGAGGCGGCTGAAATTATCAATAAAGCCACTCCGCAAATCGCTGACATTGCGGAATGCATCAAAAAAGGGCAGCCTCTGCCGGAGGAAAAAATTACATTGGACGGCAGACTTAAAACGATGATATTAAATCCCCTATTTTATTTTTTATATGTGAGTGCCAATGGATTTTATCCAACCGATGCCTGCACCGGCTGCGGCAAATGCGCCAAGTTGTGTCCCTTAAACAATATAGAAATCGCCGATGGGAAACCTCAATGGAAGAAAAATTGCACCCATTGTATGGCCTGTATCTGTTCCTGTCCCAAAGAAGCCATTGAATATGGGAACAAGTCGAAGGGCAAACCGCGATATTACAATCTAGGGTATCAGCAGGAATGAAGCTAAAAAGGAACCCTGTAGTTTTTTTGGCTGAAAGAAGCTTTGAATTTCCAGGAATTTTGTAGTTTGGTTCATGGTTAGGTACAGTTTTTACCCTACCGAACCTTCTTTTCAGAGGATTAGTTTTAATATAATAGGAATTCTCCACTAACCGCCAATTATTTCAAAGCCATGAATAACAGGACATATTCCAGTATAAACTGCGAGGTCATGAATATTAAAATTACCATACAAGGAAAAGGGGATCAACCGCTTATAGAACAAATAAAACCTTTAATATTTGCGCCTGATAGTAGAAATTACTATACTATTGGGAAACAAATTGCCCAGGCATTTTCTATCGGTGAGGACAGCGTAACCGATGCCTTCAACAACATAGTTTAGCAGGAATACAAGGAGGTTTTTGCATGAGTGAATTTTTGAAACTAGAAGATTTTATTGATCTTCCCGAGGTAGGTTATGAAGAAGCCATCGTCAGATTATTACAGGATAACGGAATAACGATTGATGATTTTGAGTATGTAGGAAAATGTGATTCCGGATGTCCGGAATGTGAAGCGGAAAGCTTTACTGTCTGGCGCAGGGATATAGGATTTATCGAAGATGGACGCACTTTTACTTTCGACTTGGATGCGGCTGATGACATATTGGACCTCGCTATATACCGGTGTACCCAATGCGGTAAGTGGACTACTTATACTGAGTAACGGTTTTAACATCTCCATCACGGGCTGCATTCCAATATTATCAACACCCTTCCCGTTTCTCAATCTCGCCACACACTCATTGAGAAAGTAGTTTTTAAAGAATAGATCCTTTTTCCAGATATTAGCAGGAAATCGATTTTTCCCGAAGGGCTTTGTCAATAGGTCATGATTAGCAATTTTTACTAGCATTTTAGGACGAAATGCGTTATATGGCTAACACCATCGTTAATTATAAAAAGATATGGATGATATAATGAAGGAACTTATTAGAGTACTATCAAAATGATTAAAGCACCTTTTAACATCAAGCTTGACAAAAAACATAAATGACCCTAATATGAATATATAAACAAAATATTCATAAATTTAAAAGGAAGTGATTCTTGATGGATGTAAACCGGCGCAATGAAATTGTTAATGCGTTCATCAAATTGTGCAGCCGTAAGGGGCTCGACAACACAACCATGCAAGATGTCGCCAAAGAGGTCGGTATCAGTGTCGGCACTATTTATTTGGAATTCCGCAACAAAGATGAGTTGATTGACGCTTTTGAAAAAAATTTGTTTCAACAGTCGGAAACCCAGATAGCCCAAATCATGAATCAGGCTGCTCCTGCTTCCACTATCTTACATGATTTATTAGTGGGCAATATCGAATATATCAACCGGCAAATCCGCCAGAATCAGGCGATTCAAGAATTTATGATGAAAGATTTTGTGAAACACATTAATAAAAACATCAAAGTTCGCCGTATAGAATTAGAAAATCACCTGACCGATAAGATCAAACTGATCCTTAAAAAGGGGGTCGAGGAAGGCAGTTTTGTCATTGATGATATTCCATGTACTGCGAGAATGTTATTTTTAGCTTTCGGAGCATTTGCCGGCCCCATAGCCTTGGAGCGGGAGTATGAAGAGGTTATACAGGATGCGGAGAACATGTTTGCCTTATTATTACGGGCAATTAGTCATGGGTGAAAAAATTTTTTGTATACGCTTGAACATTTGAACAAAGTATTCATCTATACTAAAGAAGCTATACTCTGGAGATAGGGGCTCTGATTGTCTAAAATACACCGATTGGTCACAGTATGGACATAATGTAAGTTTACTATGAATATAGGAATGAAATATTTAACATTTCCGGTGGGTAGGAGGTGTATTTTTTTAGCTTTGTTTGAACGTTTATAAATAATATTCAAACATTCATATTGCCTAATTAGCGAAGAAAGGTGATTGTTGTGAAAAAGAAAATAATCTTATTGTTTAGCATCGGTTTTCTTGTTGTTCTGATTGTGGCGATCTTGTTTTTCCGTAAAGCTGAGGTGACCAGCAAAGTCCGGTCAGCCCAGACCAATGTGACCTCGGTTTATGTCACGAAAGTGAAAAGGGAGATATTGGAGGCCAATGTTACCAAAGTCGGAACTATCGTGGCGAATAATGTTGTTGACGTAAAGTCGGAAACAGCAGGGAAAATCGTGGCGGTGTATGTGAAGGTAGGTTCTTATGTAAAGGCCGGATCGCCACTAGCCAAGGTTGATGATCAAACTCTTCAGGCCAAATATTTATCCGCCCAAGTCGCTTATGAAAAAGCCAAAAAAGACTGGGAACGAGAACAAGAACTCTATAAGACGCAAGTCGTTTCCAGTTCGGATTTAGAGTCGTCCCGGGAAGCCTTGCAGTCGGCCGAAGCCGATTACATATCGGCTAAATATAATTACAATCATGCCGTTATTACTTCGCCGATTTCGGGGTTGGTAACCAACCGGGACGTAAACATCGGGGCTACGGTATCATCAGGAACATCGGTGGCTACGGTCATTGATAATTCTATCTTTAAGGTAGACGTTGATGTGACGGAAGAAGAAGCTTATCAAATCAAAGCGGGCGATCCGGTGGTAATCACGGCTGCGGTTTATCCGGGAGTTAATTTTAACGGCCGGGTTTCAACGATCAGTAGTAAAGCATCGGAAGCTCATACGATTCCGGTAGAGGTCCAGTTTACCCCTCCGCAAGGATATGCGGTTAAATCGGGTATTTTTGGCACAGTGGCCTTTCAATTAGGGACACCGGGTGTAGCATTAACAGTGCCGCGGGATGCGATCGTAGGTAGCATGAAAAAAGCGCAAGTATATGTAGTGGAAGGCACAGTGGCCAGGATGCGCAATATCATACTTGGGTCCCAGTACGGCACCAAGTTGGAAGTACTCCAAGGTTTGAAAGAAAACGAAGAAGTTGTAACCGCCGGGCAAGATTACTTAAAAGATAATGCAATGGTGAACGTGACCAGTGCCCAATGAGGACGGGATTTGGTTTCTGTAGTAAAAATTTAAGAAGAAGTTAGGTGAAATTCCAATGACGATTACCGAACTTTCGATCAAACGTCCTATTCTGGTGATTGTTTTTTTCCTGGCATTCGGTTTGATTGGATTATATGGATATAGTCAATTGAAATATGAGACGATGCCGAATATGGACTTTCCGGCGTTGACCGTAGTAACCCAATACGGGGGCGCTTCCGCCTCTGAAATTGAGTCGTCGGTCACCCGGAAAATAGAAGAAGCGGTTTCCGGCGTTAACAACATCGATACGCTTAAGTCTACATCCGTCCAGGATTACTCGGTGGTCCAGATTCAATTCGTGCAAAATACCGACATGAGCGCCGCTCAACAGGACGTGCAGAATAAAATCAACCAGATTCTGAACAGTTTGCCGGATGATGCGGGCAATCCGTCCATCATGAAGTTTTCAACGGACGATATGCCGGTCATGCGGATAGGCGTTAGCAGCAATATGGCGCCTAAGAAATTTTACACGTATTTGGACAGCTTCATTAAACCCCAATTATCACGGCAGAAGGGTGTCAGCCAGATCTCGTTGTCCGGCGGCGTTGAACGCGAAATTAAGGTCAATGTGGATAGCCAGAAACTGCAGAGTTACGGGATTTCCACTTCCACAGTGACCTCAGCGGTTGAAAACGCCAATCTGGAGTACCCCACCGGCAAAATTAAAGACCAGGACAGCCAGTTTGTGGTGCGTTTGGGCGGAAAGTTCACTTCTATCGATCAAATCAAAAATTTGACGATTAGTCATTCGGCGGCTGGAGACGTGAAGCTGAAGGATGTTGCCGATGTCTATGACGGGGCGAAAGAACAAACTTCAATCAGCCGGGTCAATGGCCGGACAACCATCGGCCTTGAGATTTATAAACAGTCCGATGCCAACGAAGTCGAGGTTTGCCAGTTGGTTCGGAAAGCGGCCAAAGATCTGGAACAGCAGTACCGTTCGATGGATCTCAAATTTAATATCGTGGAGGACGGTTCGGAGTATACCCTAGCTTCCGCGGCTGCGGTAAAAGAGGATTTGGCGCTGGCGGTTTTGCTGGTTGCCATGGTCATGTTAGTTTTTTTACATAGTTTGCGAAATGCCATTGTGGTCATGGTATCCATCCCCACTTCCATCGTGGTGACTTTTATCGGCATGTGGGCCACAGGTTGTAGCCTTAATATTATTTCGTTGCTGGCCATATCGCTGGTTATCGGAATTTTGGTGGATGACTCCATCGTGGTTTTGGAAAATATTCATCACCATTTGGAAAAAGGGAAAGACCAGAGAACAGCGGCCTTGGAAGGCCGGAATGAAATCGGTTTTACCGCTCTTTCCATCACTTTGGTTGACGTGGTGGTTTATCTGCCATTGGCTTTGGTTTCGGGGATGATTGGCGGTATCGTCCATCAATTCGCCCTTACCATTTGTATGTCCACCTTAGTAAGCTTACTCGTTTCCTTTACGGTTATCCCATTGCTTGCTTCCCGTTTTTGCAAGGCGGAAGCCCTTTCCAAGGATTCGCTTATGGGCAGGTTTGGTTTATGGTTTGAGGAAAAATTCGGGAATTTCGTTCGGCTTTATATAGAAATTTTAGACTGGGCTCTTGAACATCGGGCCAAAGTATTGCTGGGCGTTTTATTATCTTTTGTTCTGGTGGTTGCGCTGATTCCTTTGGGTTTTATGGGTACGGAAATGATGGCGCAGGCGGATAAGGGCCAACTGAATATCGATGTCGACTTGCCGAGCCGCTTTAAACTGACGCAAACCGATCAGATGGCGGAAAGGATCGAGAAGGCATTATGGACCATTCCCGAAGTGAACAGCGTGTTTACGACAGTAGGTTCCTCCAGTTCTTCTTATACCAGCGGCGGCAATTCACTGAGTCTTGAAGTCGGTTTGGTGGATAAAAACAAACGCTCCAAGACGACAGCCGAAGTTTGCCAGGATATTAAAAAACGCCTGAGTTGGATTCCGGGGATGAATGCCCACGTAGTACCGCAGGGACTTAGCGGCGGCCATACCAATTATGATATTACTTATGTCGTGTTGGCCACGACTTGGGATGACGCTTATCAATTAGCGCAGGAACTGAAAAATATTATCGCCAAAATTTCCGGCACAACGGATGTGCATTTATCGACCGAAGCGGGACAACCGGAAGTTCAGGCGCAGCTGGACAGAGACAAAATGTCCCAATTGGGTTTAAGCGTCAAAGATGTCATGTCGGTTTTCGATACCGGATATGAAGGCGACGACAGTAATAATTATAAAGATCCGCAAGACGGCGAGGATTATACCATCCGGATAGTGTATGATCAGGCGGAACGTTCCAAAACGCAAGATGTCGGGACTACCAGATTTGTCAACAGTTCCGGTCAGCTGGTCCAGTTGAATCAGTTCGCCACGATCGGAATTGGCAACGGCCCCAATGAATTGGACCGCCAAGACCGCAGTTACGCCATTAGCGTTTATGGTCAAGCGGTGGGTCGTACCAGCGGCAGTATTGCCCAGGATATCCAGAGAGAAATCCCAAAGCTTAAGCTGCCTTTAGGAGCTTCCATTGTGCCGGGCGGGATGCTGAAAAATCAAAACAGCGCTTTTGGCAGTCTGGGTTTGGCTTTGTTGGCGGCGATCATTTTCATCTACTTCATTATGACTGCGCTTTATAATTCGTTTATCTATCCGCTTTCGGTCTTCTTCTCAATCCCGCTGGCTTTTGTGGGGGCGATTTTGGGTTTGGCGTTGACCGGAAATTCTCTGAACATTTTCTCCATCTTGGGTATTATCATGCAGGTTGGTTTGGTCTGCAAAAATGCCATTTTGCTGGTGGACTTTACCAACCGGGCCCGGGAAGAAGGGCATGATATGAAAGATGCCCTATTGCAGGCAGGACGTGAAAGGATTCGTCCGATTTTAATGACCACGTTGACCATGATTTTAGGGATGTTGCCCTTGGCCACCGCTACTTCACTGGGTTCCGAATTCAAACGGGGAATGGGATGCGCGTTGATCGGCGGCTTGACTTTTTCGATGATTATGACTCTTGTGGTGGTGCCGATTATTTATACCTTTATCGATGAATTCCGTTTGAAATTGACCGTCCTTTTTCAAGGTAAACGCATGACGGCCCATCAAACGGGCTGTCATAAGAATCAATGAAAATAAAACGAGCCGAAGGATACACCCTAAACCGGCGAAGTTTTATTTTCATAGTAACGTCGTCGCACCAGAAGCATATAAAATTTATCAACCAGGGGCAATGGCGCTGAGGATGTCCGCGATTGAGGAGTTTTAAATAAGCAAAGAGTTTAAATAGAAGAGGTGTTGAAAATGATTCGGAAATTATGGTTTCCTTTAGCGCTGCTGGCGCTGTTCAGCGTACCGTTCACCGTTTTGGCTGATGATACCGGCAGGGGTCTGAGCAAGGTCTTAACCTTGGCTGACTGCCTGAAAATCGGTTATGAAAATAGTCAAGAAATAAAAAAGGCCAATAAGAATGTGGAAGTTGCCCGGGAAGGGGTTAAACAAGCGGCGGGAAACTTTTGCCCCAGCCTCAAATATTCGTTGGGGTATGACAAGAACAGTTCAGATACGGTAAACTATGTGCCGGCCAGCAAAGACTCGGGCGGATGGACCTGGAAGGAGATTGACTCCGGCGACGAGGCTTTCAGCGCCGCCTTGAAACTTAGCTGGACTTTGTACGATGGGGGTAAGCTGACAGGTAACTTGAAAGTGGCCTGGCTGGATTTGGACAGCGCCAAGGAAGACTTGCGTTCGGCCAAACAAGAGTTAACTTATAACATCAAAAGTGATTTCTATGCGTTATGGATGGCGGAACAACAATTGAAAGTGGCGCAGGCGTCTTCTGATAATTTAAAGCAGCATTACGAACAAGTTAAAAAGCAATATGACGTTGGCAAAAAAGCAAAATACGATTTATTAAAAGCAGAAGTGGCCTGGAAGGAAAAAGAACCCACCTTGCTGTCGGCTAAAAACAGTGTAAAGACCGCCCAGTTAAATTTAGCTACCGCACTCGGATTAGGAAAGCAGGAGGCAGTAAAAATAAGTTACGATGATTCGCTATTGCAAATTCCCGCTCAGCCGGAGATGGATTTCCAGTCCTTATTGGATGAGGCTTATAAACAGCGGCCGGAAATCCGTCAATCCGAACAAAATATTAAAAGTGCCAATTGGAACCGGGTGATCGCCAGAGCCGGTTATCTGCCGTCGCTTACTCTCGAAGGAAGCTCCAGTAATGACGGAGATACTTCCAATTATAAGGAGTGGGATGATAAGACGTGGACCTTGTCGGTGGGGTTAAGCGGCTTGCTTTTTGACGGCCCCGCGACTTTGTCAAAGATTAAAGAGGCGAAGCTTAACGAGGAGATTGCCGCCATTGAGGATACACAGGAGCGGGATACAGTAAGAAAGGACATTCAAAGCGCCATCCAAAATATACAACAATATTATGCCTCAGTCGGGGTAAATCAGGATAATGTGGCTTTGGATCAAGAGTCTTTACGGATGACGCAAATCAAATTTGAGGCCGGTATGGCGACCACCTTGGATGTGAAAGACTCCCAGCTTTCTTTGGATGAAGCGATGGACGATTATTATCAGGAAATTGCCAATTATTTAACGGCGTTGGCTAAGTTGGATTATGCATTGGGTAGGGACTGAGCTTGATCGATTCGAATAAGAAAGAAATAAGAATAAATACTGCTGCGCGTTTTCCTTTTAATGATGTCGGTGATCGGTTTCCAAATCATCGGTTCCAATTATTTTATGGCTGTTGGAAAGCTAAATCCCGCTGTTTTTCTTAGTCTGTCAAGACAGGAAAAATGAACTACCAGCGGCCGTTTTCCGGTGGTAGTTCATCTTAAAAACGTTAAACGATCCGATGGATGTAACCCGCCTTATGCTTCGGGTCAGTTTGTGGATCTGGGAAACATTCAAGACTGGATTTCATTCAAGTGCTTGCCAGCGGGGATAAATTTGGGCTTCGTTTTTTAACCGGATATCACCGGGTAGGCTACCTGCTTTTTTCTTTCTTTAAGGCTTCTAAAGCGCCAGCGAACCAGCTTTTATGAAATTCTTCATCGATCCTGTTATGCCACAACATTTGGATTAAATTTTTATCTGTGGCTTTTTCAATGAATTCTCCATACATTTCCGCAGCTTTGGTTTCAACTTCCATACCCAATTTATACCTTTCCTCAGGAGAGAAAAGATTTAAGGTTTTAGCAGAAACAAATCCGGCCAATTTAAAAGTCTTTTCGGTCAACTCCGGTTTGCTGAGTCCCAACTCTAATAGTTTCTCGGCAAAATAATCGACATGTCTTTGTTCCAGCTCTGAAATTCGTTCATAGCCCTTGATGATATGCTCATCTTCCAAAGATGGAAGTTGCGAGGTATAAAGTTCCAATTGATATGCTTCCAATACATAGAATTCTCGCAGTTTAAATGCCAAAGTATCTTGGTCCACCCGGGCTCCTCCTAGGTATCGAAATAAATTTATGTACCCATGTTTCACAAATATATTTCCAGAAGAGGATAGGGTTTATTCAAAACGGGGATAAAAACAAAATTTAGGCTGATACTAATAGAACAAATTAACATAGGAAAAAATTTTAATCAATAAAAATTGATCGAATTCTAATAATAGATCTTTTGACACGAATGGTAAGATTGGTTAAGTTTCTGGCGCGGATTTTCCATACCGATCCGTATTTTGGCGGGAGTATTCTGGGGTTGGTGACGACGATCCCCTATTTAATGGTAGATTATCTCTCTTCGTTAATATCCGGGGTTAATCCAATCCCTATCTATTCTGCGACCTTAATTGTTTCCCAGGCAACGATTCCAGCGGATTATTTTTTTGGGATTATCGCTGACATAACAGCCGGTTCTTTACTGGGTTTTGTACTTGTCGTTGTTTTTGAACGGACCAGTTACCGGTTTATCCGGACGAAATGCCTTGGTGTCGGCTCCGTGTTATGGATTCTTCATGTCAGTATCATTCCAAAATTATGGGAGCCCGAATTATTGAAATTAATGAACCGTCCTACGGTATATATGGCATTTATTAACCATGTCCTTTGGGGTTTGGCGTTTGGAATTATACTGAATGCCATGAGGAAAAGTTACTCCGTAAAAGTAGAGAAATGAAAGAAACGGTTTGATTTTCAACTTCCTGAGGACCCTTCGCTTCACTCCGCTCTTAGCTCCTGGGACTCCGCATCATCCCGGTCATCTTTAGATGCCTTACAATGAGTTTATCCAGTTTCATACTACAGGCCAACACGACAGAGTCGGTGCACCCGCGGGCGTCATAAGCTTCTTGGAGCTTGCGACGGCCGGCGGCTATTTTTTTCTCCAATAATTCGATGGTTTTGGGATCGATTTTTCGCATGGCAATCCTTAAAACGAAAAGTGATAAAAGTGTTATTGGTAAATTTTATATGATATAATGGAAATAATTGAGATTTTAAGCAATACCCAACCAAGGCTCAAACAGGTAGGTTTGGGCCAATGGTCTTTGTGTACTTTTATCTGAATCTTTATGAATTGTGTTTAATTACAGTTTAATCATAATACCATAGAGAAAAAATGTCAAGGAGAAATTTCATCATGGAATTAAATACAACAGGAAAACGAATTCGTTTCCTTCGTGAACATTTTAGGCTCGAACGGCTTCAACTCATTGAGATCATTAATTCAAGTCCGTCTACCATATCCAGACTCGAAGGAGATCAAGGGAGCGGGCCTTCGGAAAATTTTCTCAATGCCTTGAAGATAAATTTTCTAGCCAATCCCCATTGGATTATGACCGGTGAAGGGGATATGTTTATTCCGCCCGAGGAATACATCGACAAAGGAATTGAAATTTTGGGCAATGAAAGGTTTAGTGCGGGCATTATCAATATTTTAAAAGATCCGCGCTATGAAAAGCTGCAGTCGTTTATCAAAATGGAAAATGTCAGCGAAGAAAAAATAGATGATCAGTTACTGGTGTTTCTGCAACAGATGGCCCAAATTTGGAATCAGGGGGATGAACGGCTGAGGCAAGCGTTGTTGCAGTTTGGACGGGTGTTTTTAAATACGGAGGCCCAAAAAGATCAATAAAGATTCAACCACCGGCAGTTTGCCTCTGGTTGGTGATGAATGAAGGGGTTTTTTTGACGGGAAATATCCTACTTTATCCCGTCATTTCATTCATCCAATCGTCCGGATCGTTTTTTGAATTGGTTTTTTCTTTCAATCCATGATCAAAACCATTTCAGCAATTGTTTTTTTCCTTCACCCAATTGCCCGGTCTTTTTTTTCAATTGTTTTTTCCAATCATCCAATCGTTTTTACCCCTCAACCAATCATCCGGATCATTTCAGCAATAAATTTTCATCGTAATCCAATAACTTTTACTCATCAACCCATTGCTTTTTGTTGCAACCAATCATTATTTGCCATCAACCGGTGATCAAACTCAAAGCACTAAAACACGAAACCTTTTCTGATGATAATATCGGCCATTACTCGGGGATCGGATGTCTGAATGGTCGCATAGGCGTTCCTTGTCCGTTGATAAAAATCTTTGCGGGATATTTTATTGAGGGTATAAGCTAATCCGGCAAATACACTTTGATAATCACTCCATATCTGGGGTTCTTCATAAATACCCTGATCGAGCGACATGATGGTTATCGGGAGCTCCTCATCGGAATCCAGAGGGAAATATTTCAATATTTCGGCCAATAATACATGGTTTTTCTCCGCATAAGAATAAACGATTCTTTTGCTCATCGCTAATGCAGAGTAATTCGCGTCGGCGATAACTAATTCGTCGAGATGCCCCATTCGATAGATTACTTCATAAATTTCCGGAGTTATCAAATTGGATATCTGCATTAACACCATGATCAGCCCCCAGATTATATTGTTTCAGGGATTTCCCCGCAGAGATAATCGAATTTTTTAAATTGCAACCGGAACCCATCGATTTATTATATCAAGATTTATAGATATTTGCAATTTTGGATGATATTGGATAAGAGACCCCGCCGGTTGGGTTTTCCAACCAATAGCAGGATAAAGTGGGTAATTGCTTAAAGCGGCCTGATGTTCTATCATTAGGGAAGAGAGATTGTTTTGTTTTAATTTTTAGGTGACAATCCCAGAACAACGGGGGTAGACTTATAACCAATCCCCATCCGGTCAATCCCCATATCGATTAATTGCAGGAAATGTTCCCGGGTCCTTATCCCGCCGGAACCTTTCACTTTACAGCGGCCTTTGGCAGTATCCAGCATAGCCTGAATAATTTCAGGAGTAGCCCCTTTACCTTCACAGCCGGTAAAGAAGCCGGTCGATGTCTTGATAAAATCGGCTCCGGCTGAGATGGCAACTTCGGTAGCCTTCTTAACTTCCTCGATCGTTAATGCGTCGGTCTCAAAAATCACTTTCACAAGGATGCCGTATGGATGACAGACCTCGGCGACCCCTTGGATATCGGCTTCAACTTCGTTCCATAACCCGCTGCGGATCCAGCCGTAATTGGCGACCACGTCCAATTCATCAATGCCTTGTTTGCAACATTCCTTTGCTTGGACAACTTTGGAGGGGGTAGTTGAAGCTCCGAAAGGGAAATCGCATACAACACATATTCCGGTTGGCGTTCCTGCGGTTAACTTTTTCGCAAGGCCGATTGAAGCGGGATTGATACAAACTGTTTTACAGTGATAGTCGACGCCTTCCTTGATGTATCTTTCGATTTCAGCCTGGGTAAATTCGGGTTTCAACACCGATTGGTCAATATAGGCGCCCAATTCTTCAAGGGACATTGCGGCGGATTTTTTGGTTGGTTTCATCCTTCTTGATTAACACTTATTTCCTATTGAAAGTTCAAATCCCAAAGAAAAACTACCGGAACCCGAACATCGATAAGTGCTCTCCTTTTCCATATTATAATGTAGTTTTACTACAAAAGCAAATTTATTTTGTAGTAATCTGCTCGCGTTCTCCGGTTAAATAAGGAGATAACGCTTGTAGTTTTACTATTTTATTGTAGAATATAGTTTAAGAAAGCAAATAAAGGGAGTAATAGAACTTGAATACCAATGAGTCCTATGAATATAAAATAAAAAACATGTATAATTCACTTCGGGCCTCAGAAAGGAAAGTCGCCGATTATATTTTACGCAACGGACATGCCGTTTCCACAATGACATTGGCGCAACTCTCCAAGGAAGTAGGAGTCAGTGAACCCACCATTGTACGCTTCGTGAAAAATATCGGCTGGGATAGTTACAGTGAATTTAAAATGGAATTAGTCAAAGAATGGGGCAGAGAATCCGGAACTCACCCATCCGGCCGGGAGTTGCTGGTGGAACTGCACATCGATGAAAATGAAAAAATTGAAGATATACCTGCCAAAATGATTGGAATGACGCTGAAAGCTTTAGAAGATACTTTGAAAATCATGGATCTGGATCACTATAAAATGGCCGTTCAAATGATTCAGGAGGCCGACATTATCGATGTCTATGGTGTCGGAAATTCCGGAAGTATCGCCAGTGATATGACGAATAAACTTTTGCGTATCGGACTCCATTGCAGGGCGTATTCAGACAACCATCTCCAACAAATTTGCGCCAGCCATTTAACACCCAAAGATCTGGCCATCGCCATCTCCCATTCCGGCAGCACCATGGATACTGTCAATGTTTTAAGGATAGCCAAGGAAGCCGGAGCGAAAACCATCGCTCTAACCAATTTTAAAGCGGCGGCGATTTCCGAGTTTGCAGATATCACATTATACACCGGTGATGTTGAGACCGCATTTTATAGTGAAACGATGGTTTCGCGGATCTCCCAGTTAGCCATTGTGGATATGCTTTATATGGGTATCTTATTGAGTGATTATGATGGATATACCAAACGTCTTGATAAAATTAACCTTTTGGTGAAAGGGAAGAATTATTTAAAGAAATGAGTTGGCCAGGGTCCGCTGCGGGGGCCTCTCCAAGGCATAGGGATTGAAACGCCAGAGGGAGGAAGGAACGGGAATGAAAAGCACCGGTAGAAAAAATTCTGCCCGGCGCTTGCTTGATAAGTTGATGATGAAGGCTCCGATAGGGGATTTGACAGCAATCCTCATCATTGCCAGGTTATCTCCAGAGGGTCCCGGTCAACCAACCGTTTGAAGTTGTAAAGCGGATATCCCGCAATCAAAGCGCCGGTAATGGCTTTGTTCACAGGAATCTTTATCAGCCGGAGCAGGGGTTCATATTCCGCCGCGGCGCAATATTCGAACAACCCGGACCAACAGGTGCCAAGACCTAACGCGGATGCATAAAGCTGGGCATAGGCGAGAGCAAAATGGGTATTGTCCCGGCCAAGGTGCAACCGGCTTTTTTCCGCGACGGCAACGATTAAGCAGGGAGCATCCCTTACGATAGTATCCTCGCCATTTTCCCGGTAGCGGCTGATGGTGTTGGCGGTATTGGAAGACCAGGGAGATCTCCCCAAGGCGCCTTTCTTTAAATCTTCTTCGGCCCAATCGGCGATCGCGGCGGCGATTTCCCGTAAGGTATCCGGATCATCGATAACGTGGTAAGAAACACCTTGGGAATTACAGGCCGTCGGCGCGAACCGGGCGATGTCAAGCAGTTCCCGGATCGTTTCACGTGGCACACTTTTTTTTTGAAATGAACGGACCGACCGCCGCGAGCGCAGAAACCGGGCCGCGGTGTCGGCATCCGGCACCGGTGATTTCTCAAGCAAAATTTGGTTTGAAAGAGGCGCCCGGACGTGATCCAACGCCCCGGAAGGACAGATGGCCGTACAATGCCCGCAGGCGATACAAAAATCATGGGCAACCACCGGACCGTTTTCTCCCATGGCAAGGGTCCCCCGGCAAATTTTTACGCAAAGCCCGCACCGGGTGCATTGATCTTCGTTTACCCGGATTAAATGGTCCGTGGTCATGATTCGAGTTCACCTGCCAATGTGATAGTCAAGGCTTTGATTTTTTCTTTTTCCAGGGTAAAATGAAAATCCAACGGAACCGGGCTGCCCTCGAAGTCACCCGAAACGGTAACGGTGACAACCGCCTGCCCGGATTGCTCCGTATAGTGGGTAATGTCCATCATTACCTTGGCGTCCCGGTTTGCCTCCAAGATTCGTTCACTGATAGAGGTGGGCCCGGGATATTTTATTCCCTCGTCATACAAGAGGGCGTCTTCGGTAAAGCAATAGGCGAGAAGAGCGGCGTCATAAACATCGGAGGCATGATAAAACGAGGCGACCGGCTGCGGCAATGGGATGGCCCTGGGGTTAGAGGAAAGAACAATACGCAATAATCTCACTTTTTCTTCTTCCACCGTAAAATGAAAGTCAAGGTAGAGCGGATCGGGTAAGCCGGTTTTGTCATAGTCACCGTCCGCTTTGGCAGTAACCACAAATTCCCTGGCATCCTGGGCGGCATGAGTAATCTCCAGGCGCAGATGATCCCGAAAATAGGTGCGGTCGCTCCACTCTTTGATAGCGGCTTTCCCGTGATATTCTTTGCCGGCGTCGACCACCACGGCGTTATCGGAGAAAGCCGAAAGGAATGCCGCAGAATCGCCGGCATTGGTGGATTGGAAATGGACTTCAACGGGTTTTGGTAATGGAAATGGGTTGTTCATGGTCAGCCTCCTTTAAATGGTGCGGATGATTCCGCCGTCGATGATATGCTCGGCTCCAATGATATAGGATGCCCGGGGGGACGCCAGGAACCCGACGAGTTCCGCCACTTCCTCCGGACGGGCGGTGCGCCCGATGGGAATACCTCCCAGAGAATTCATCAGTTCCTCTCTGGCGCCGTTATAATCGGTTCCTAAATTTTGGGCCATGCGTTGGATGAGTTCCCCGGCAGCTTTGGTTTCCGTGAAACCCGGAGCAACGCTGTTGACACGGATCCCCCCGGACGCCAGTTCAGTGGCCAATCCTTTGCTGTAGTTGGCGAGCGCGGCTTTAGCCGCTGAATAGGCCATGGTATTTTCACCGGGGAAGCGTCTTTGAATCGAGGTGATATGAATGATCACCCCATAGCCTTGTTTGAGCATGGGCGGGAGCAATCCCCGGTCCAGGCGGACCGCGGCCAGCAAATTGGTTTCCAATGCAAGCTGCCAATCGGTATCGCGCTGCGCGAGAACGCCGCCGGTCGGGGCGGAGGATCCGCCCACATTGTTAACCAGTATGTCCACACCGCCAAAACGTTCAAGGATTTCGTTGACAACCTTGGTAGTCCCTTCGGGGGTGCTGACATCCGCTTGAATAAATAAACCGGGATCCTTCAAATCGGCAGGAGTTCTACGGGCAGTGGTGATTACAACGGCTCCGGCAAGAGCAAGGCGCCTCACGATTGCTTCACCGATTCCGCCCTGGGTCCCGCCGGTTACCAGAGCCAGTTTACCCTCCAGTTCTTTTGCAATCCATGAGTTATCTTGATCGATATTCAGATGGACCATCCTCCTTTTTGGATTTCGATCATGTAAAGCATATTTCGATTATAACGGCTATAACTTGACGGCACCGGGTCAGGTTATCTCTTTTTATTTTGGTATTGAAGGAGAATTTTTTCCAGCTTGTTTTGGATGCTGCTTCGGATGGGTTCCGGGGTCAGAACTTCCATGTCTGCACCAAACGAAAGAAGGTAATTCAACAACCACCCGCTTTCCGGTAAAACCGCCTCGACTCCCAGAGAACCGTCGGGATTTTGAGTAATCGCTTCCGCGTCGAACTCATCGTAAACCCGATAAGCACCGCGAGGAGAAACCCTTAGTCGGAGAGGAACCCATTTTTGAGAGGAAATCTCCTTTTCATCCTCCGCCGTGTCTGCCTGAGTTCTTGCTGCAAATATTTCCTGCGTCATCCGGAGGTTGGACAGGCGTGAAATTTTAAAAGTGCGGTAAGCGTTTTTTGATAAGCAGAACCCCCGCAGATACCAGGCTCGCACCTTGAAGATGAGTTTCACCGGTTCTACCCTTCGGCCGCCCTTGGCCCCGGATGAACTTAAATAATCAAATTCAATGATGCGGCGGTTGAGGATGGCATTTTTGAGCGTGGTAAACTGCTCTGCCCCGTTCTTGCCGCTGCCCCAGGGGCTGAAATCGACTTCAATCCAATTGACCAGGTCTTTATGGAAGAAATCGCTCAATTTGGAAAGCACCTTGTCGGTTTCCGGACTTTGGGCGGCATTTAAACTTTGTAACGCAAACAAGATTTCATTTTGTTCACTTTCCGATAAGACCGATTTATTGAGTACATAGTCGTCAAGAAGGGATATGCCCCCACCTTTGCCTTGACTGGCGTAAATTGGAATTCCCGCCGCAGACAACGTATCAATATCCCGGTAGATGGTCCGGACCGAGACTTCGAAGCGCTCGGCCAGTTCTTTGGCGGTTGTCGTCTTTTTATTGAGCAGAATGTATATGATTTCAAACAGCCTGTTGATTTGCATCACCATCACCTCAGGTCGATCATAAGGCATATAATATGACAACGGTATGTCCGGTTTTCTCACCCGGGGCCTTCCATCCTCAAAATATCTTTTACCGAAATAAATCCATTATGAGGAACCTGCGCGAAAGGATTGGGAGAAGACAAGAGCCGTATGGTGGGCAATAAAAATCTTTACCAGTTCGGATGAAGCATAAAAGGGGGGTTGACCCAGATGAAATAAAATAAATAAGGCCGCAATATTGAAGCGACCTTTAGATGATAGGATTGATTTCGCCAATCCGCTGGGATAAAAGTATCTTGAGATAGGGATTAATTGTAGCAATCGCCCCGTTTCCGCATGTCAACACGGGAATAATTTAATAATTGACCCGCCGGATCAAAATCCGCTTCATATAAACCAACCATATCCATGGTATCCGGGATTCCTTCGCGCTCAAGGAACTCAAGTTTCATCGTTAAACCGCTTTCCTCTTGGCGCTTCACTTCGATAACCGCTAAAAGCTTAAGCCCTATTAAATCGGCCAACTTTTGACTACCTATTTTAACTAAGTCCTCCAGATCCAGGAAGGGGCTATATTTGGTTTCTCCGCTCATCATCATTTCCTCCATTCATTAATCAAAATATCGGTGAAAAGAATTTAATCGGCTTTTTGTTTGTCTTACGTGTTGTTTGACTTCTTTCATCTTTTGCTGTATCATTTCAACTTTTTTTTGAAATTCAATGGTTTTGGCGTTGATTAATTGTTGCACTCTTTGTTGCTGCTCGTTGATGATTGTTGAATTTTCCCGACGCCGGTTTCTCCCATAAGATTTAATTTTTGAAATATTACTATGCACGTGAGTCACTACCTTTTCCACAACTCACCCCCCCATTTCCGATTTGATTTATTTTTTGTTCTTTTTCCAGGCTACGTCGTGCCTCACTCCAGTCTTTCATCATACCGTAATTCAGCATGGTCTGAATATTTGCCAAAGCCAGTCGCAGATTCAGTCCAATCAATGGTACATCCGCCACTGAAATAATCACATCAGCCGAAACATATAACCCTTTTTGGAGCGCATGATCCAGTAAATCCACCAGGGCCGAATAATCGCGAACCGGTTCCATTCTAACCTCCCATGCCAATCATTCCAGATCCTTAACAAAACTATAAGCAGGCCATGGTCCCGTAAAGACTATCGTATATTGGCCGCTCATTTGTAAATTTTCCAATAAATTGCCAACGGTTTCCACTTTGTCCGGATCAGCCAAAATCGCAATATTGAGAATAGGTTTTTGGTTATTGGATACTTCCGTATCCAATTTGTTTTCCTTCAAATCGGAAATCAGCGGACGAATTTTGGCGCAGATTTCCTTGGCCAATGCCTTGGATTCCTCCTCAACCGCTTTGCGAATTTTTTGAGCGAGCTCGCTTTTGAAAAGATAGGCCGTCCCTTTATTCATGGAAGCAATTTTATTGGTTAGTTCAATAATTTCCGGCCGCTCTTTCGAAACTTTTTCGGTCAGCATTTCCAGGGAACAGTATATTTTAACTCCATACTCCGCCCGTCCCGATAGTTGGTTCAACAATTTTCTAATCGCCTCATACCGGTCCTGCAACCATTGTTCCAGCACCGTATCGGGGTTGGCGGCTGACGACCCGTCAATAATCATATCAAACGTCATCGGAACCAGGGAATTGGTATGCTTAAATGCCTTATCCAAAACGTTTTGATGCTCACGCAACCATTTTTCAACTTGTTCCCGGTCTGTTGATTCATAAGCATGGGAGGGGCAGGCATGGACAAGAGCTCCGATGTCCCGGTAGGGAATCATATATACCGGATTATCGTTGATCCCGGTTGTCTGAAAATCGTCGGCTTCCAGGACAATTCCATATACGTAACGCCCCGACAAAATGTTATCGTCCGGGAGAAGCTCGTCAGCCGTTTGCATAGGAATCGATTCCATCGTTTTGTTTGGTGATTTTTGGTTTGAATTTTCCTGACGAGTTCCTATTTGGACGGGTTCTTCTTTTACTGGGACATTTTCTTTGACTTCGCGCAGCGGCGCCAATTCCGGAGCTTTCTCAGGGGCCCCTTGGTTACCGTCAAAAACTTTGGCAGGGTTGATACTCTCCATTGTTTCCGCGCAGACGGAAGGCTGATAGGTCAAAGTGCTAAAATCCCTTTGGCTTCCGGATCTTTTCCAAAAAAAAACCATTAATTCAATGAGATCTGCAGGTAATTCTTTCTGTTGCAATGCCCCGGTCCAAAACTCCGATATTTTAATCGAATTTACCTCTATACCTAAGGAATTCATAAGTAAAATCAAGTAACAAAGGGGTTCCATAGGTTTTAAAGATTTTTCATTCGGCATGATTAACCCATTCCTCCGGATTCACCAGCGTATTTACAAAATCATCGATTACTGTGTCTAGATTCTCCCGGATTGCGTTGACTGATTCTGCAAGGCCCTGGTCTCTTTTTATCTGTTCAATCACTTCAAAAATATCATAGATATTCTGTCCCAATCGCTCAATACTTTCCGGACTCAGACCTTCCTCCATCCGCCGTATAGCCTGGAGTTTTAATACTTCGGCGATGATTTCAACAAGCGCCACCACCAACCCCAAAAGTCCTTCTTTCAGTTTGTCTTCCTCAATTTTGATGGGCACTGGATTATTCCTCGTCAATGTCGGCGGTAGAAGCAAGCTTGTTACTCCAACCGCACCATGGACAGCCGGATTGAATTAAATCCTCTTTTAGAAGGCGCTTGTTACAATTTGGACAGGCTTCCAAATCACATTCAATGGCTTTCCAAGAGTTGGTATTGATATTGGTGCCGGATGGGAACTCCAGTCCATACCGGGCGGCAGTTTCAAAAGAAGCGACGGCGGCCCTGATCTTAATGCCCAGTAATTCAACTCCGGCAATGGATACAGCAATATCGGCATTAATGACTAATCCTTTATCCAAAATCCGATCGATTAAATCAACCAATGTTACACTATTACTCTTTGTCGGCATTATCGCCATCAATATCACCTTCCGTATCGACAGTTAGCAACTTCAATCGCTCCCAAATTATTTCGGATTGTTGCGAATATTCTTCATCCGAGATTGCACCCCGCTCATATTGAATCCGTAATTGAATCAAATCCGCCCTCAATTGATCCGGATCGGAAGTTGCAGCCAAAGCTCTATCCCTGAGCTGCTCAAGGACCCAAATTGTACCTTTAACGGGGGCAGTAAAGGGAAATGATAAAATATCCAAAAGTATCATTTCTTTCCCCTCCAAGCGAGATTCATTTTCACAAAGTTGTAAGGAGGAAGTCGGGTTGTATAATGAAACTCAATGATTTCCGGGTATTTCTGGGCGGTCTTTTCCACTCTTTTTTTTAATTCATGATCCTGGTTGGCGTTTACCAGGAATGAACTGTTATATAACATTTCCGCACTCATCATTTCACCGGTGGTGTTATCGGCGGTTACTGCGCTTAAATAAGGATGGATTGTATTCTCCATTTTGGTGCGGAATTCCTCAACCACAGTTTCGACCCGTTGCCCTAGCTCCAGCGCGGCTTGAGGATCCAATTGCGCCTTGGCAATCAAACTGGCATGATCCTTAAATCGCGCTTTGAGTTCGGTTAATACCGCTTCTTTTTTCCAGTAGGCTTTAACCCCGACTTCATACATGTTTTGTAGCCGTTGCAATTCCTTTTTTAAAAGATCGGATTTCGATAGAATCAGCTTTTTTAAACTTTCGAATGATTCAACGGCAGTGCCAAATTTAATGGGGATCACCGTTGACTGCTGCATAACCGTTTCCAAAACTTTTACATGTTTTACGGCATCATCAAGGCTCAAATCACTAGGCTCGGATTCTAAATAGGATGCCAAAACGGAAACTCCTCCGACGGGGACCGCATAAACCTTTAGGCCGGCAACTCCCTGGCAATCGGGAATTAAACCAAACTGGGCCGGTATGATTCCATAAAGGTATACTTCATGGCCTGGCTTCATGATCGTAAACCTCCGTCTAAGGGTTTCCTGTTATCACAATTTTCCGGAACCAACGGTCTTACAGAATAACAAATCCGAACCCGACGGCCTGGTAGTTTTTGATCGATATCCGTAAGGGTTTGCCGGTGGGTTCCTTCTGAAATTGTCCGGATATCAGCTATTAGTTGATGAAAAGTTTGGATCAGCGTTTTCTTCAGAATAGGTTTGCTTGCTACCATGAATTACCTTCTCCCATAAATCTGCTAATTTATCAAAACTCCCCTCATCCAATCCCATAATATCGTGACAGCACCGAACCAATAACCTCTCGTCGGAGGATTCAAGAAATTCCGATTGATAGATTTTTCCAATCATAATCGACACCCGGGTGGTGGAATGGGGTAGTTTTTCTATTTCGTGGACCGCCCTGACAAAACGGACTATTTTTAGGGCCTGGCTATACTTAAGGTTGTTATGTTTCGCAGTAATCATTGTTTCAGTCTCTTCATCGAGCCGATTCAATTGAATGGTGACGAGCCGGTCTTGCAAAGCGTCCTGGGTTTTATAAACTCCCACGTATTCTTTGGGATTGCTTGTTAAGATCAAACGGAAATTCGGATGAACATCAACTAAGCTTAATTTTCCGCTTCGGTCAGTAATCAAGAGCACTTTTTCAGATAAAATACCCAGCAATGCATTGTTGGTCTCCGGGCGGGCTCTGGTAAATTCATCATAAACAAGGACCCCGCCTTCCTGGCAAGCCAGGGCCACCGGATTATCAACCCAAATGGGGGTTAACCGGCGTTCTATTTTCGATACCGAAGAGATAAAGTTATCCTCAACCACCTTTTGGTAATATCCGTAAAGACCTCCGACTAAATCATTACGGGTAAAAGTTTCATCACCCTGGATTAAATAATAAACATCATTTAATTCCTTGGCGATTTTCAACGCCAAGGTGGTTTTTCCCACTCCGGCGGGTCCGGTAAGGTGCACTGCTAAACCGGCTTTTAAGTATATTTTGGCTCTTTCCAAAACTTCTTGAATTGAGGGCGTCATCACAAAAAAATCTTGTTGCTTCGACATGGATTCACCAACCTTTTTGAAACGTTATACGAAACCCTTTACAAATTGACGGGGGATGGTTTCACCCCCCGTTGAGCTTTTTTATTTAGGCTTCCAATAAATGGGGTTCATGATGAACTGTTAAGCCAACCGCTTTCGCGTAGCAGAGCCATGTCTCCACAGAGGCGATAACAATTCTGGCTTCCACAGTGAGCAATTCAATACCTACCAACGATACAATGGCAAACAGGTCAATAACTATACCTTTATCGAGAATCCGATCAAGAACTTCTACAAGACTAGAAGCACCAACGCTAGTTTTTACAGCCATTAGAAGGCCCTCCTCTCAATTGTTTGTTTTATTATATGCGCGATATAAACCAGGTGCACCCTGTTTAAAATTTTATTTATCGAGCATATTGCGTAATATCAGGTGCAATACATTCTATGTTGGGTTGCATGTATAGGTTAACTGAAAAATACTTTATGAATAGGAATTGAGTAATTAATCCTTTAACTGCCCTTACGGTTTTAAAGTTCAAAATGAAGTATCCATTTAATAATCGGGTAGAATAAAGTTCAAATATATAAAAGAAGAGATTTCGAGGAAAATCCGGTTCATCAATCCCGATGGATCGACTATTTTGATGGATTTTTAAAAACGCAATTTTTTAAATGGCTTTCCGCCGCAGGTTACTTTTAGCGACAAGGATGAAAACAAACATTGATTTTACTGTCCTTACCTAGACCACCGAGATCGGCGGCCGTCGGCATCTCCATAGTATATGCGTAAGGACCCGATTGAGAACGTCTACCATACCGGAGGAGCCTTTTCCATAACCAAAACCGTCTTCGTCTGTCCGAAGACGGTTTTGGAAGCTTCGTTATTGGCTATCTTTTACCATAATGCTTCACCGCATTTTAGCCATGTTTCAAGCGTGGTAACCACTTTTAACTGATGAATTCCGATTAAGTCAAGACCCAATAGAGAAATGATAGTCGATGTAGCGTTGACGATACCTCTTTCAAGAAGATCGCTTGAGTGATTCATACTGGAAATTTGCTCGATATCGTTCATCCCTATCACCTCCTTTTGGAAGGTAAAACATATTATGTAAATTTTTAAATTCTGTTGCCATTATTATGGAATATAAATTTTATTGCATAACATGCCGTTTTCTTTCCGATGTTGTTATTTTTACTATGGATTCCTTTCGGAATCGTTTTTGTTCTATTTTTGCACATATTTTGGCCGGAGATTGCAAATAAAACTTATGGCGCATTAATAAATTTTATATAACATGCATGAAGTCGGTTCCTTTCGAATATTCATGGGATGGCATTCAAAATAATAATGGAAAGGAGGGTATAATCGATGGAAGGTGAAGAAATTACCCCAAAGGAAACCCTAAATTTAGAGGATGAAATCGTCGAAACCCATGAAGAAATTAATCCCGAAGTTTCCGAAGAATCTCCCTGCGAAGACAAAACAGAATAAAGTATGAAAGCCTGATTTGCAAACGCGGTTATTTACCGGTGCTTACAAAATTCAATCACCGCAGTAGCGGAGATTTTATGCGGTGGAGTCAAAAAGAATGAAACGAGATGCTACGAAAAAGAGTTGAAAAAATTCAAGTCTTACGGAAAGAGCGAATTCAGACGGCTCTTTCCGTTTATTGTTCCTGGATCCGATGGGGATTAACGCCCCCATAAATTCGATAAGGCTTTGATCGCGGCATTTTACTTTTATTTTTTTGCATGGCAATATGATTTATAATAGGATAACTTTTTCAATCCTTATAAAAATCCAGGCGGTCAGCGAAAACCAGAACATAAATACTACCGGGGCGAAGTATACAAAAGCGCCATTATATTGAAATAACCCGATATTCTCAAGGGTTAACCCTACCGTAAGGCCGAAAAGAGCGAAGGTAAGGATATAGGGAATCAGGAAAGCTTTACGGTTGGGCAGTAGGTATAAAAAGAAAGAAAAAACATTCATCCAAGCTATCGGAGTCCAAAATGAGGCTAGATTGGCTACATTAAAAATCCCCATGTTTTTGTATTCGATGAGATGAAAAATCTTTCCAAAAGTTATGGTCATGATATAATCACCCAATCCGCCAAAGAGCAATCCATAAATGAAATACTTCTTATATAATTCTTTCGGTATAAAAATTATCGCAACCAAACCGAAAAATAACGCTTTGTAAAAGAAAAAAATTTCTTTTCCAATCATGTCCGCATTCTCCATTATTGTTCAATCAAAACTAAAATACTACGCTCATGAAGAGTATAATCGTTTTCCAGCAACGTGCTGCCTCCGTCAAAGTTTTGCTGTCCCCTCATCCATCCACCGCTGTTGTCGGTGTCGAGAACCCGGTACCAGCGTTTACCGTCTAAGTTCTTGGGAAACCAAATCCGCTGCTGAGCCGGACTGCGATTGTAGGCTACATAAATGGAGCCGACTTGAACACCGTTGTTTGGCGTTTTTTCGAATTGGGCATTGAGCCGGTAGGCGATGAAATCCATACCATTCCAATCCGCGCCAGTGATTTCAGTACCATCCGCTTTGTACCAGGAAATATCTTTCAAGCCATTTCGGGGATTTACCGCACCGGTATAATATTCGGAAGGTCGTAAAGATTCATGCTGACTACGGAAGCGGATTAAATTTTGGACAAACGTAAAAGTATAAAGCTCCGGACTATTTTCGATCAAATGCCGGTAGCCCGGTGGATCCCCCGTTTTCAGGAGGGTTTTCATTTCGTGATAGGGAGCAAAATCGATATACACCTCGGGATTATCAACCCAGACCATATTCATTTTTCCGATCCCCCGGTCTTTGTCATAAGGGGAGATAGGTCTGAATAACTCATCACCCCCGGTAAACATCGGAACACCGGCGGAGAGCATCAGCAAGGCGAAGGCATTACGGACCGCTTTTTGTTGCAGTTCAATACTGCCGTCCTGATTCCAGCTGAGTTGATCATCGTTTTCAGCCGCTTCCGTGAGATGAAAAAATTTATCGTACGAGAAAATGTTTCGCAACGAGTTGCAGTCATCGTGAGAGACAAAATAATTAATGGAATTCCATGGTTTTTTTCCGATGGTTTCTTTGGAACCGGATACGGATTTGGATAGGGTGCCGACTTGTAAGGGAGCGGCTCCGTATTTGTTCAGGGATTTTTTCAAGGCGTTCCGGAATTGCTCATTCCAAACCGACCAGCTTTCCGGAAACTTGTCTAGCCAGGTAATTTCGCTGTTATCACCCCATGGTTCGGCGATCAGATCGACTCCCGATTCAAAATTAACCGTCCTTGCAGGCAGCACCTGACTGATCTGGTCGAAGATTTGGGTCGCCGGGTCCGTTCTGTAGTCGCCGCCCTCGTTGGTAATACTTAAAACGGGTGCCAGATCGAAGCGAAAGCCATCCACTCCCATTTCATCAGCCCAATATTTTAAGGAGTCAAGCATCAGCTTTTTGACCCCGTCTTGGTCATAATTTAAATTCCCGCCACATTGGCCCCGCCCCTCATAGCGCCGGTTTTGGTCCTGGAGGTAATAATAGCTTTGATTGTCCAGACCGGTGTAGCTCAAATAACAAGCGGCCCGGTAATCCTGAAGCTGGGAATTGTTCCGGTACAGATTGGCTTTCCGAATCGCTTCCTCAATTTCGGTTCTGGTTAATGGATTTCCTTGATTGACATTTCTGTGTAAAAGCCCTTCGCCGGTATGATTATAGACCACGTCGATAAACACTTTGATTCCCAGTCCATGAAAAGCTTTTACCATCGCTTGAAATTCCCGGATCGGCCCGCCGGGAGATTTATCCGCCGAAAACCGGCGGTTGGGGGAGAAATAATTGACCGTCATGTAGCCCCAGTAATTATCGCCCCGGGGGTTTCCATCGTTTTGCTCGTCGGCGAATTCCTGGACCGGTAAAAACTCGACCGCCGTCACTCCCAGTTCTTTCAAGTAACCGGCTTTTTGGGCCATCCCTTTGAAAGTACCACGTTCATCTTGGGGGATTTTATCATCCAGCATGGTCATCCCGCGCAGGCTGACTTCATAAATGATATCATCCTTCAAAAATCGGCGGGGTTTGACGCCGTAGTCCGCCGGGATCCCGGTTATAAGTCCAACCGATTTGGGCGCTATTTTGCCCGTGTCCCTCATCCGGTAAGGGCCGCCATAATAATCGTCGATATATTGGTTGGGATCGATATAAATATCGGCAATCTGCGGGTCGTGACTAATTTCTTTGGCATAGGGATCGATCAGGAGTTTATTGGGGTTAAAACGGTTGCCCTGAGCGTCCACATCGGAGAGGAAGCCCTTTTCGCTTCCTTTTTGCCAGTCTTCCCGGTATCCCCAGTTAGGCCCCCAGGCGCGGTAGCCATAGTAAAAATAATCGGCGGTCAGGCCGGCGTCTTTTAGTTCGCTTCGGGGGAGGGTTAGGCTCCATCGATCCCGATCCCCATCCTGATCCCGGGAAAGATTTCTTACCAGAACTTCGTCCACTCCATAAGGAGCGTTATAAAAGTAGATTTGGATTTGCTCGGCGTTTTTTGAAAAGATGCGGAAACTGATTTCGTCATTTTGCGGGTTATAGTGCGATCCGAGTGCCGTTTCCAACCGTACTTTCACTCTCTTTTGTTTGAGATTCTTAGGATAATAGTTTTCCTTGGCTGCGCCGCTCTACCTTGGTGATCAAATTAAGCTTATTATTGATTTTCCGGGGCGATTTATGCACCAACCCCGGATGCTATAAAAATACAGGCCCTCCCTACGGACCAGAGCGGACTAGTAGAGCGTATCGTAAATAAACGGCAACCAGAAATGGGGAAGATAAGCTCTACGGAAGAAACGTTCACAATCATCAAGGAGTGACTTAGAGAACGATTTACTCGTCATTGCCGGATACCCGGTTCAATGATGATGGATTGCCAAAACGCCAAGATGATTTGCATAATTATTTAATTTAAGGTATAGTTATACTTAATATGATTTAAAGAAATACTTAAAACCCTTTTCTGATTCACCCCCTTTCTGAATGTTTATTCAAACGGACCATCCGTAAGGGTTTGAAAGGCCGGTGGCGACGATATCCAAGCAAACCAAAGCGGATTTATTGCTCCTGACGGTTACCATCTGTTGGGGTTCTTCGTTTATTTTGATGAAAAACGTTTTGGAGAGCACTTCAGTCTGCTCATTTTTAGCCATAAGGTTTATTGCGGCGGCAGTCGTCTTACTTCCTGTCGTCTACGGGCACCGCAAAGATATAGGTCCGAGAGTGCTTTGGCAAGGCGCCTTTATCGGATTGATGCTTTATGGGTCATTGATCTTTCAAGTTTATGGTCTTCAATATATTGCGGCATCAACTTCCGCCTTTATCACCAGTCTATATGTAGTGATGGTTCCCATCGCCTCGTTGCTGTTCATCCATAAACGCCTTGATGTTTCTTCCATTACCGGTGTGGTTTTTGCTATGATAGGCCTGTTTTTTCTTTGCGGAGGAATCTATTTCCAGTGTACTATCGGCAATGGACTTACTTTTTTATCCGCCGTATGCTCCGCATTCCAGATCCTTTTGATTGACAGGTATACCAAAGATGAAAGTCCGGTTTTATTGGGCGCGTTTCAAGTCATGTTTTGCGCTTTGTTTTCCACGGTTGGCTGGATTGTCGCCGGATTGGATGCCGTCGTTTGGAATTCCAGCGTAATCACGGCAGTAACGGTAACCGGATTATTATGTACGGCCTTTGCCCTTATGGTGCAAGCCATTGTTCAGCAATTTACATCCCCGACCCATACCGCTTTAATTTTTGTCGCCGAACCGGTTTTTGGGACCCTTTTTGCTATGATCATCCCCAATTCACAAGGGGTTACCGAAAGATTGACTTTCAACATGGCCGCCGGTTCCATTTTGGTGATTGGGGGAATGTTAATTTCCGAACTGGATTTGGCAAGCAAAATACATATTCATACCCATACCGGTTGAATATGGGTTTCAAGGATGAATTTTTTTCGAGCATCTCGCCCTAAGGGCAAAGTCAAAGGGAAAAAACATATAAAAAAAGAATCATGCCCCAAAAGGGAGTCATGATTCTTCGATTGGCCTGCGGGAAAGGTTTTTAAAACTTGATGACCCGGGGTTCGCCGGCGAACGAGTAAATCGTGGCCGTAGCGTCTTTCAGGTATAACACTTCCGTGTTGGCGTCCTCCGCTTGGTACATTTTTTGCAGGCTGGGATAAGCATCCAACATGTGCTTTTTCGCTTCGAGCCTCTCATCCCTTGCTGCGGTTGCCGCGACACGAATCCACTCGCTGCCGTTAAAAGCGCTGATTTCAATCTTGGGATTGGCCTGCATTTGCCGGGAGACATTCTTGACTTTGCCGGTCTGAATATAAAGTTTGCCCTCAAAAATATCCACGGTTCCGAATGGACGCACCCTTGGCTGATCCCCTTCAACAGTGGCAAGGTAATAAGTCTGGCACTTCTTCAAAAAATCATACACTTCTTGCATGGAAAAACCCCCTTCATATTTACCATGAATCCCCCAAGTAAATTTCAAAAATCCCATCCAGGAAGAACTTTCCGGGTCGAGGTTTACTTGACCCATGGCTTTTTGCTTGATATCATTTTATTATGTATTAAGAATTAATCAAGTACGATTTTTTAATATACAAAGTATCCAAAAGGAAACCAAAGGAGGCAATCATGAAAGAAGAGGATTTTGGTCGATGCCCTTATGTTACGGTGCAAAAACTGCTTTCCGGAAAATGGACATTGTCCGTTCTATTTCTGCTATCCGATAAAACGATGCGCTTTAGTGAGATCCAACGAGAACTCCCCAGGCTTACCCAAGCGACGCTGACCAAACAGCTTCGAGCGCTTGAGGAGGATGGATTGATCATCAGGACAGTGTATACCCAGATACCGCCCAAAGTGGAATATTCCTTAAGTGATATTGGAGAAAAGTTTAAACCGGTGATGGATTCTTTGAAGACCTGGGGCGGAGAATATATTCAATTCTTAGCCAATCAAAAAGGCTCTGTTTAAAACGATTGTTGAGATTTCCGCCGGAAGTTCATGGCTGGGTGTGTTTTAAGATTATTCTAAAATCCCCTCCGGGGAGGGGTTATTCTTGGATACTTCCACAAAAGATAGCTATAAAATATGCGGATCATTATATATTGGCGTAACCGGGGCAACCAAGGGACTTGCATCGCCGGTATTAATGGCGGCGGAGCGGTATTCCTTGATTTGAGTTATTTCCGCATAATTGGCATCGCCAATTAAAATACTGGCTGAGCCGGCCATGGAATTGACTTTAACGGGGCTAATGAGGGAAATCAATGAACAAGGCATAGTAATTTATCTCCTTATGATGAATGAATCAAGCCCGGATTTACTTACCCTGGGGATCATTAAACATTGATGTAACGGGGGCGCTCATGGGGCTGGAATCACCGGTATGCATGGCGGCGGCTTTATATTCCTTTTGGTGAGTCAGCTCCGTGTAATTGGCATCACCAATTAAAATACTGGCCGAACCCGCCATATAATTCACTTTGATGGGTCCGATGATGAAAATGATTGAACCTGGCATGCCCCTGTCTCCTCTGTGAGCGAAAACTTTATTTACCTTATTCTATGTGAACGGCAAGATTTTGCATCCTGCTGAAGTACGAGGGATTTTCACACCGGTCTTTGGATTGCGCCTGGGGAGGCAATGGACAGGAATAAAAAAACGTAAAATGGAGCGGGCGCTGGAACGACTCCTTTTCACTTTCACTTTGCAAACAACCACCACACCAGATTGGTTACCGTATGGCTGATGATGGCGCAGGGGAGGTTGTCACCGGTCAATTGATATACCAGGCAATAACAAAAGCCGGCAACTGTGGCGATGACAACCATGGGCCAACCGCCATAAAAGATATGCCCGAATCCAAAAATCAGCGAACTGAGGATCAAGGGTATTCCATAGCGGGGTGAAAATTGTTGAATATACCCATACAGTAAGCCTCGAATAAAGAATTCCTGAGCGAGAGAGACAATAAAAATCATATAAACGGCGGTAATCAATATCCTTTTCCAATCTGCGCTGCAGGGGCATAGGTGCAGAAAGTTTAACTTTTGAACGATATAGATATTCAAAAGGATAAAAACAAAGGTGAGACCCAGGGTAATCAGTAAAGGTTTCCAGCCGATGGCTAAAGAAAAATTGATGGATATCTTGCGGAAACAAAGATAATACCAGAATAAAACGGCGATCAGGATCCGGTAAACCAACTCGAAATGAATTAAATGGGGATGGGAAATTACCGGTACGCTCGGGAGCAAATTCAACATCCCGGCGTAGATAATCCCCAGAATAATCAAGTCCCACCAATAAAACCTTCCGCCTGCCGATGAGAAACCAATACTTAACAGAACTGCCAATGTATATGCTACGACAATCGCGGAGGACAGAACCCTGTTTTGGACAAACGCCTTGTCCGGAGTTAAAAATACCATCCAAACAACAAAACAGCAAAATAACCCAATCATAGCCCAATCCGTTATTTTTAGCCCGTTATGAATACTTCCCGCAATGCTTATCATCTCGTTGAGGATGCCCATCGTTTATTACCGGAAAATTAGAATGGATGCTTCTATTTACGCTTCCAGTGTAATCCGGTTACTCCATTTCTTGTTCCATCGATACGATTATCATGTTATCATACATTTTGGGTTTTTAAACAGTAGGTTTATTAAAATTAATACCTTTTCCCGGAAAACTTGCCGGGTCCTCCGGAGGTTTTCCCGGTCCGCTGGAAACCACCCGCCACAACAAAAAACCCGTACCGAAATGGTAACGGGTTTGATCCCCTGGGGTTATTTTCAATATATCCATCCATTTTGAATAACTTTGGGTGGCGGGAAAGTGCTCTAATCCAAGGGACTCGCTAAACGCCCCAAGGATGGGGTAGTGATTGATTCAGAAAATGTTTTACTTGCTTGGGAAATATTTAAAGTTTAGGCCGTTCTCGTTACAAAAAATGCCCCCAGCAAAAAAAGGATGATTCCTGCGATTTTGGAAAACGTTATCGGCGCCACCTGCATTCCCAGGAGGCCGAAGTGATCAACCAACAAAGCCGCAACGAGCTGCCCGATGATAATGTACATGAATCCCATTGTTGCGCCGATTCGGGGTAAGATTGAAATCATTAACGCAAGAATAAAAACTCCCAAAACCCCTCCCAAATAAAGATACCACTCCTTTGGACCCGGTAAATTTTGGAGGGAAATGGTTTTCGGAAAAATCAGGACAATCACGCCAACCAGAAGCAAATTCACGATGGTTAAAACAAATATCGAACCATAAGTGCCTACCCTGCTGGCTAAAGCGGTGTTGATAATCCCTTGCAGCGTCATCATCAATCCTACCAGCAGCCCCAATGAAATTTCCAGTAAAACGAAGACCATAATTGTTTCCCATCTCTTTCCACTTTAGTGTAGCCAGATACAATGTCAAGTTACAGATCTGATTTTTTATCCCGTTTAAAGGCCTCAATAAGGTTATATAAAAGATTCGGAGGTAGCCAAGGCGATATTGGATTCCAATTCCCGATGGGTATGGGCGGAAACATACCGGAAGATCGCCCTTTCCTGAAATTCTTGCAGGTTTCGCGCGCCGGTAAAACCGAAAGCCAATTGGATACTTTTGCCGAGGATGTATAAAAGCAAATGAGTGGGTCCAATGCAGGGGACTAATCCCGATACGCCTTCAACACGGTGTTTCATCTTCCGCTCGGATGTCAGGAACCGGTCGATATCATCGATACCGGTTATATCGGGAACTTCAACCGAATTATATCTTGCCCCTTCGTACTGTTTATACATTTTGCCGTCGATTTTGAATGTTTTGCCGGGCGCTTCATCACATCCGGCAAATAGCTTGCCAAGCATCACGCCGTCCGCGCCGGCAGCCAGTGCTTTGACAATGTCCCCGGAATTTCGAATTCCGCCATCGGCGATGACTTTCATGTGGTGCGCTTTGGCGACCTTGGATACTTCAATAATCGATGTCAGTTGGCTCATGCCGCATCCGGATATGATACCCGTCGTGCAAATACTTCCCGGCCCCAAGCCGACTTTGACCGCAGCCAGCGGCAATTGAGTAAAAATTTCAGCGCCTTCGCGATTGGCGATATTTCCTAAAATAATTTTAAAAGGGTATTTTTTGGACAGCTTGGTAACATTCTCAATGCTTTGGACATGAAGGGGTTGAACATTATTTAATATGACATATTGAATATCGTCACGTTGTAAAAGATATTCGGCCCTTTGGGTATCGAACGAAGAACAGGCGATAATGACATACGGCGTTCCGGAGCCGGTTGCAGTGGCATGGGGATATTTTTCCTGATCCATTTTAAAATTCTTCACTTTGGAAATGAAGGGGGGGATTTCTTCCATGGCCATTTCATTATGGATTGTACCGATTCCACCCATTTCACTGATGGCAGTGATCAGTTCCGGACTGGATACGGTGGGCATATGGGCTGACATGATTGGAAGATTGGATTTCAATCCCGCGATCATCGTGGTACTGATGTCTGTTTCTTCGGGAAAAACATCGGATGTTCTAGGTTCAATGAGAATGTCATCAAAGTTCAGGCATGGCATATGGTTATCCAGAAAGCCTCGTATCTCCATTTAATGACTCTCCTTACATTAATAGTATATTAAGTATAGAATTTATTTGAAAGGCAGTCAATAAATTTACACAAATTTATAGAATTAATTCAATTATAAATCGTTATAGCTGGTATATACGAAATTTAAAAAAGGACATATTTCACTGAGAATGGGGTTGTTTTAGGGAAAAGATGGAATACGATATTTTTGGTGGATAGTATTATCCCTGCTAGTGCGGGAATTTATCGAGAAGTTCCATGGGGATGATTTTTTATTTTCATCGTAAAAATTTAAATGGAAGGACAGATGTCATTTATAATTTCCAAAAACTGTATTATATTCTTTGCAACGAATAAAAATTGTTGAAGAAACCGAGATTGTCGAAATGAACACCAAGATAGTTTTGGCTTGTCTGATATGAATTTCATAGAAAAGCTCCTTTTTAAAAACGAAACGAATTGAAGAGGCGGTATTCAATGGAATATATGAATGATGAAATCAATCTGAAAGCAAGGATTACAGCAACCCGGGCTATCATGTATAATCTCTGGAGTCAACGGGGCCGTTTTGATGACGATCTATTGGAGGTCAGCACGCAATTGGACCATTTAATCACTCAATATCAGCGGTTACTGATGAAGAAACCGGAATCCAAATGTTAATCAATCGGTTTCAAAAATTTTATAATTTCGGTAATCATCGAAATAACAAACTAAAAAATTTATTCGGAGAGGAAGGATTTTTAGGGTTCCATCTAAAAATATCATGATAGAGTTTGCGCTCACTTCAAGTGGAATGTCCCGAAGCGGACAACTCGTTTAGCAGGCATTCCGCTGGTTTTTGAAAGCAAACCAATCAATGAAAGTATTTTGAGGAAAACTTCATGGAACCTAGGATATCGAAAATTGTTGAGCTTATTGACGGCAATCCGGTATTATTTGAAATATTCAAAAGCTGTCCATACGAAATTCTTCATTATTGGAATATTAAAGAGTATCCGGCCGGTACGGTCATCTGTCATCAAGGTGAAGTCATTGATAATTTGAATATCATTGTCAATGGATTGATTGATATCTATTTTACGAGAGAAAACGGTAAAAAATATAATATCGCCACCCATAAAAGCGGAGGCTTTATTGGCGAGATGGAGTTTTTTGAAAATAAACCCTTTGTTTGTTCGGTGGAGGCTTATACCGATCTGACTGTTTTGGAAATCAAGCGGGAACATTTTCTCAAATGGGTCGCCGAAGATCGGAATATAAGCTCCTATGTGATCAAAGTGTTATCGCGGGAATTTTATGATTACTCCCTGAAAGCGGGGATTGATATTCTTTATCCTCTAAAGGCCAGATTATGTTCTTACCTTTTATCCAAAAGCAAGCAAGTGTCCGCCAAAACCACCCATATTGAAGTTAAAATCAACAAGGAAAAACTGAGTGAAGAATTAGCCGTTACCCCCCGGAGCATTCACCGGGTTTTGCATGATTTACAAAAAAAAGATATTATTGAAGTCAAAGCGGATGTAATCATCATCAAAGATTTGAACCGGTTGGTGTCCGAAGAAGAGAACAACCGGGGTGATTGATTGAAAGGGTATAAGAGAGTCCGTTATTTTTGAATTGAAGCTGGGAGAATGAAAAATTTTGATTGGTTTTTCGCCCTCCGGAGTTCCCGACACAAAATCGACACACTTTTTTCAAAATTCCGTGATAAAATGATAGTGGGTAAAAAATGGGAAGACTTAAAGCCGGGGTGGAGCACCTCGGCTTTTCTATTTTCGTTCACTAACCTGCCGGAGTTGGTATCCGGGAGGTTTTTTATAAATGCCCTGGTGTAGTTAAACCCGGCGTTTTTGGTATTATCGGGTATTTTTTATCATTTCTCGCCGAAGAATATAAATAGAGGGGAGAAATGATTTTGCAGATGAGTAAAACAGCATTGCGGAGGGAAGAAATCATTTTGTAGGTCTTCGAAACAACAGTGCCGATGGAAGAAATGATTTTACAGACCAGTCAAACAATATTGCCGGTGGGAGAAATGATTTTGCAGATCAGTCAAACAATATTGCTGAGGGGAGAAAAGACTTTGGCGGTCTGCAAAATGATTTCGCCCTTGAAAAAATGGATTTAAGAAGGATTCGATGGGGTAAATTTTTCAATATCCCATTTTCATACGTTGCCATATTATACGGGGTTGTCTCAATCAGACAGCCTCGTTTGATTTTGGGGCCGGAAAAGCTCTTATTTGAGAGGACTCCGGAGTCCAAAGATATGGGGAAGGAGGTGAAAGAGATGCTATACCGAACATTTGCGCACCAAATCAACCGCGCCAAAACCTTGATTGACGGTTTGAAGTCCCACGGCGACCAGCTGACCGGCTGGGGAGTATCGGCGGAAGTGATCGCCGGGTTTACCGCCCTTTACAACCAGGCCAACCTGTACGAACAAAAGCGGAATGATCTGAAGGCCCTTTCCAAGCAGGCCACGGCGGAGCAGGAAGAAACCATGGCCGATCTCAACAAGCAATACGGCACGATTAAGAAACTGGTGCGGATCGCTTTGCCCGAAGAGGCTTGGCCGGCATTCGGGTTTCGGGCCGGAGAGTATGCGGAGAAAGGAACGGAAACGAACCCGGAGCTAAAAGAGAGGGCAGCGATGTAAAATTTCTCATGGGGGAAACCTCGCCCCCCAAGCCGTTTTCCCAGCGGAACGGCTTGGGCCCAAATATTTACCCTTCCTCTGAAAGGGAATTGGCTGGAATTGGGGGCCAATGGAGACGTTGAAGCATCGAAGCGTAACTGTCAAAACTTGAGAATCGGGTGGGTTTTGGGCCAACTACCCTTCCCTTGAAAGGTACGAAAAAAATGGAGGTGAACGAAATGGATCGATCCTATGCCCGGCGTATGGCCAGGATCAAAAATTTACTGGAGGGAATGGCGCTTTTGGGCGACAAATTGGAGAAATGGGGGATATCCCAAGAATTGATGAACAAGATAACCACGCTCTATAACCAAGCGACCATAAATGAACAGAAGAAAAGAATCCTCAAAGACAGTGCCAGGCAACTTACGGCTGCCCAAAATCAGTTGCTCAAGGACTTGGAAAGCTATTGCACCCTGGTCAGGGAATGGGTCCGCTTTGAATTCCCCCAGGAAACCTGGCCGGAGTTTGGATTCAGAAAAGGAGAGTATGCGGTAAAGCGTACTGCCGGTGGGAGGGAATGAAAACTTAGGTCGCGGAAAAAAAGATATTCAAAACCTTATCCCAAAGTTAAAGGATTGGAGGTGAAAGGGATGTCCGATAATTTAAACCTTTTGGGTCTGACAGCCTGCCTGAATCGATTAAGCACCCATGGAATGACGGCGGATTCGGTTGAGCGGATGATTGATTTATACCATAAAAAGAAAGATGCTGAAAAAAGAGGGGAGCGAGAATAAAACCAAGCCAGAGAGGGGTCTGACCGGCCGCTCTTTTTTATTTCCCATAAAACATTACTGAAAGCGAAGATCAATATGATTTTATGATTCGTGCCAAAGAAACCCCGGGGAAAAATCTTATGTATCGGCTAACAGCTTGATTGCCAATAGAAATAAGGGTTTTCCCAACCCCCTCTATGAAGAGGCGCTAAAGAAACGGCGGAAGATGCAAATCCAATAACTGCCGCGCGCCTTGATTCTAATAGAAAGGCCGCCCGACAAGGTGAGTCAACCGGTAAACCTGGGATGAGCCGGTAGCGAGGAGACTTTAACCGAAATCGTCGATGATATTTTTATGCCGCTAATCCGCCAGTGATTGGTATTTTCCAATCGTGTTTTTATTAAATCCGGATTCTAAAAGGACAATTCGGTTCGTTTGTGGTTTGTTTGGGTTTGAATATGTTCATTTGTTGTGTTATAATTTCAGTATCGAATTTGGATACCATGGTAAGCGTACCGGATCGGATCTTAAAACCATAGGAATATCATGCACGCGCGCACGGCCATACCGGATTTTAATAAAGGAGGAATTGGGAAATGGATTACTTAAAGAACTTTTCATTACAGGGCAAGGTGGCCTTGGTCACCGGCGCTTCCTACGGCATTGGCTTTGCCATTGCCAAGGGGTTTGCTGCGGTTGGCGCTACGGTAGTTTTTAATGATATCAAGCAGGAGCTGGTCGACAAAGGCCTGGCGGCTTATAAAGAAGCCGGAATCAACGCCAAGGGTTATGTCTGCGACGTAACCAATGAAGAACAAGTCGTGGCCATGGTCAACCAAATCGAAAAAGAAGTCGGGGTCATTGATATCCTGGTGAACAATGCCGGTATTATCAAACGGATTCCGATGATTGAAATGACCGCCGCCGAGTTCCGCCAAGTGATCGATGTGGATTTGAATGCACCGTTTATTGTTTCCAAGGCCGTCATTCCGGGCATGATCAAGAAGGGCCATGGTAAAATCATCAATATTTGTTCCATGATGAGCGAATTGGGCCGGGAAACCGTATCGGCATATGCTGCGGCCAAAGGCGGTTTGAAAATGTTGACCCGCAACATCTGTTCCGAGTATGGCGGACATAACATCCAGTGCAACGGCATCGGGCCCGGTTATATTGAAACTCCGCAAACTGCGCCATTACGGGTAGAGGGACATCCCTTCAATAACTTCATCATCAGTAAAACGCCGGCCGGCCGTTGGGGAACTACCGATGATCTGGTAGCTCCGACGATCTTTTTGGCTTCCGACGCCTCCAACTTCGTCAACGGACATATTCTTTACGTTGACGGCGGTATCTTAGCCTACATCGGTAAACAACCCTAATCGATAAAAAAATAAAAGCCGGTCAGAATGCGCACAAAGTCTGACCGGCTTTTATTTTGGTCCGGTTGGGCTAAGGAAAGAAAAATTTTCGCCATGGAGAATCGAAAGAAATGAAGGACCATACGGATGGAAGCATTCACCGGCTTTTCTCCAGCCGGGTAAGAGAAGGATTTTTATTATCGTTTGGAGGCTATCCAATATTTTAAAACTGCTTTGGATTGATCGCTGGATAGACCAAATTCTCTTTCCAGGTGGGGCGCGGCGACAAACATATTAACCCCTTTGTCATTTAATTTTTCCAAGAAAATCAAATGCTCCCTTTCGCAAAAGTCCGGTTTAACGACTGATTGATCCAATTTCGTTGCCCCTTTTCGTGAAAATATTTACTTTATCCGATCGGTTTTATCTGGGTAATGATCTAGTAAAACGTTCTCTCAATAACTACTCAATGATTGTGAACGTTTTACTTAAGTAGAGCGTATCTTTCCCATTTCTGAGTACTATTTATTTACGATACGCTCTACTAGTGTTAGTTGAGGGAATAAAGCATAGTCGGATTGGAAACGTCAGTTTTTAAAGCAAAAGTTTAAAAACTTAAGTTTTTATAGATTCTTAGTTTATATGATAAATCCTGCTCCAAAAATTAAATGTAAATAAATTTTAATGTTCAGACTTGAATATTTTGGTATTTTTTTGGTATAAGTTGTAAAAAATCTTCCAAAATTAACAAATAAAGTTATTATTGAAAATCTAGAGGGCGAAAATGAAAAGAGCGGGAAAAACGGCAAAAGATTCCTCTCCTTTTTGAGTGGATTCGATTGAATAGTGATAAATATTTACAAAATAGAGAAACGAGATTATTATTAAGATATTATGACGCAATGAAGGAGAACGCCAGTGAGAAAAATAGTCATGGTATTAGTGTTCGTTTTGGGGATGGTTTTGGGAATCAGGATTAATACATATGCTGTGGATATTAAGGTTTATACGGAACAATGGTCCGGGGCGGAATATGATTTTCATCAAAAATACTTTTCTTCCGGAACCTTTGTCGAATCTAGCGGATCTTACGATTTGGCCAGTAACTTTTTTGGTTTTGAATTGGTGGCCAGAAGGTTTTATTTTTGCGCCGAAAATAGTTTGGGTGGTGAGGTAAAATATTCAAACGTTGATCAGGATTTGGATATTAATGATTTTAAGTTTGGATGCCGGGTTGTCAGGAACGATGTCTGTACCTTGGATATTTTTAGCGGCTTTTTAATGGTGGATGGTGTAAGGTCCTACGATAGTGGAGATGGTTATGTTGATACGGATTGTTTTTTCTCCAGTTTAACATTGGGTGGAAATTTAAATTTATCTCTGGGCGATAGAGTCCGGCTTCAAGGTTGTTTGGAAGTTCCGCTGGCGGGATATGTTTATGCATACAATATGAAAGGGTCTCTTTTATTGACACCCAACTTTGGTTTAACTGCCGGATATCGGGGCTACAAAATAAATGACGAAGAAGATGTTTATTATTCGGACGAGTATGGTAATTCTAACCATTATAAGAATTCTTCCACCAGCAAACTAAGGGGTTTAACGATGGGCATCGAATTGGATTTTTAAAAGTATTGGCTCGAAGGATACCAGGGGTATAGACAAAGGGGACTGTATCTTAGTAAAATAAGATAGTCCCCTTTCTATTTGATTCAGGTTATGCAATGATAGGAGCAGGAAAAGCATGTTTGGTATCGTTCATTACGGTTTATTTGTTTTATCCGGAGTGATATTAAATATTACCCCAGGAGCGGATACGATGTATATTTTAGGCCGCAGTGTGTTCCAGGGCAAGAAAGCCGGAATCGTCTCCGTGTTGGGCATTTCCACCGGCGGCTTGGGTCATACGCTACTGGCGGCGTTCGGATTATCGATCATCCTTAATCAATCAATAATCGCTTTTCATATCGTCAAATATTGCGGTGTGATTTATTTAACCTATCTCGGAATACGCTCGCTGTGCAGTAAAGAAAACCAGCTTGCTCTTGGGGAAGCCGGGAGCGAGCGTTTAAGTAAAATCTATCTTCAAGGAATTTTGACCAATCTTTTTAACCCCAAAGTAGCCCTTTTTTTCATCGCTTTTTTGCCCCAGTTTATCGACGGAGGATCTCCATATGGTCCGTTGCCCTTTGTAATATTGGGTCTCACTTTTTTAACGACCGGGACGATTTGGTGTCTGTTGATTGCGGTATTTTCAGCCTCAGCCACAAACAAATTACGAAATAACCCTAAGATTTCCACAGCCTTCAACAAGTTAACGGGGGTATTATTTATCGGACTGGGTCTAAACCTACTTCGTATTCACGCAGGCAAAATTAGCCGGTAGTCTTAGGTTAATCATGGGGATGGGTTTGCTGATTAGAGGTTCTCATATTAAACAAAAATATTTTCAAGGGGTACTTGACAGAGAAATAAAAAAGATATTAAATATTTATATAGTAAATAGTTAATATCATTTAATTTTTTATAATCAAAATAAGGAGGGTGTTCGGGATGGCAATTGAATGGACAGAGGATTTGGCGGTAGGAGTCGAAATCATCGATGATCAACATAAGGAATTATATCAGCGAATTAACCGGCTTTTAGAGGCTTGCACCCAAAGTAAGGGGCGTGAAGTGGTCGGGGAAACCATTAAGTTTTTGGAAGATTATGTAGTAACCCATTTTGGCCAAGAAGAAGGATACATGCAGAAATACAATTACCCTGATTACCTAAAGCATAAAGGGTATCACGAGGAGTTTATTAAAAGCTTTGAAGAATTAAAAGCCAAATTCGAGTCTGATGGACCGGGACCCCATATTGTGATCATGACCAACCGGGTCGTGGTGGGTTGGTTAAACAGTCATATCCGTAACGTGGATAAGTTATTGGGCGCTTACTTAAAAGATCGGCCCTTGGTAAATTAAGGAATCCCTGATTTAATGGTGAATGAATGCTTCAAAGCATGAAATTTAATCAAGAAAAACGCTGCAAGGTTAATTAATCAGTGTTTCCTTAAATAAAAGTTATTCCGGATGATTGCTCTTGCCCATGGTTTAAAAGAATGGTTGATGGAAGAAAACATAAGGCAGCTCGCCAAAGAAAATCATTACATTGGGAGGAATACAACATGAATATGAAGTGGACGGAACAATTGTCAATCGGTATCGCTGAGATTGATCAACAACACCAGGAATTGTTTAACCGTATCAATAACCTGTTACAAGCCATGCATGAAGGGAAGGGCAAGGACGAAATTCAAAAGGTTATGGCGTTTTTAGATGATTATGTTGTAAGCCATTTCGGGACGGAAGAGAAATATATGGGGGAACATCATTATCCTGAAATCAACCAGCACAAAGAACAACACCAGACTTTCACCTCGAACTTTAACGATATCAAAAAAGAACTGGAAATGGAAGGACCCTCTTCAACCCTGGTGATTCAAACCCAAAGAAAACTTTCGGAGTGGTGGCTCGGTCATATTGCAACGGTCGATAGGGAATTAGGAGCTTTTTTGGCTCAAAAAAAATCCTGAAAAATCAGGCGCTCATAGAGAACCGGTAAGAGCTTTTGGGTTTTATTTCAATCATCATAATCCGGCATCATATTTTCGGGTCTTGTGTAATATCTTGTATCAAGCTCAATTGCAACCCGGTTGAAAGCTGGGGTTGAGACAATTACCCACTCAAAGGAATGTGTTGAAATGAGCGTTGATTATATTTGGATATTACTCTTGATTGCCCCTGGGTTTGCCTGCCGGAGTATTTATGAATATTTAAACAGTGGAGGGAGAGAAGAAAACGGGATCCGTTTAATCCTGTCGTCAATCTTTTATAGCGTCTGGGTTTTGGCTATGAATTACGGCTTTTTAGCCGTAACCTTCCACATTCAAACCTTCCTGGAAATTCAAGCCTATTTTAATCATATCCTTTTTGTTGTCTATTATCTGATGATCACCATCATTTCCTGTATCGTGGTGGCTCTGGTTTGGAACTTTATTCATCCCTATTTGACCATTAATTTTGTCAATGCGGTTCGTCATGGGCAGCAGAAACCGGATATTTCGGTAACCCCCCTTTGGGATGTTTTTCAAAAAAATCAGAACCAGGCTGTGGTGATATGGAAAGAAGGCCGAATAATGGCGAAGGGAATCATTACCGTATTCAATTCGGCTTATAATGCCCGGAGGGAATTATTGATCATTCCCAGCGATAAAATTGAGGACAATTACCGGGCGGAAGAACTTAAGGAAGTTTATGTGGACTGTGACAACAATCTGGTAATTCAAATTGTAAATCCTCGTAGGGAGGAATGACCAAAATAATCGTTTCGTCGTCGGATATTTCTTTGGTGAATTCATTCTGTTGAGTATTCTTTGATTTCTTGCCTTGTTGAGCCGGGGCTGAAGATAATCCCAGAGCGTTTAATTGTTTTGGCGTAAGAAATTTCTTATAACTTGTGTCGATGTCTTTGATTTTACACCACATGGAAGAACTCCAAAATCATTTTAAATTTTTTGTTATTGTTCTCCTGATCTCGTTTTATTATTCTTGAAATAGCATTTTTTAAGTGATTTTAAAAGGGAGGGATTGAATGAAGAGGAGCATTGGCTCTGTTTTACTTTCCCCCTCTGCGTATGGTAGAATATTTTAGAAAAAAATATTTAGGGGATTCCTTATGGCCAAACTTTATTTCAGATACTCCGCGATGAATGCCGGAAAGACAACCCAACTGCTGCAAGTAAAATACAATTATGAAGAACGTGGCCAAAATGTTTTATTAATGAAGCCAAGTATCGATAACCGGGATAGCACGGACAACATTAAGTCCCGTATCGGGTTGGAAAGTGAAGCGGTGCTGGTAGAAGGGAACACCGACCTTTATCAATATGTCAAAGGCGTAATCAGCAACCATCCCGTTCATTGTTTGATTATTGATGAGGCAAATTTTCTAACCAGGGAACATGTGTTCCAGTTATGCCGAGTTGTCGATGATTTAAATATTCCGGTTATTGCTTACGGCTTACGAAGTGATTTTAAAGGGAATCTTTTTCCCGGAAGTGAAGCATTACTCGCCTTTGCCGATAGTATTGAAGAATTGAAGACGATTTGTTGGTGCGGCAAAAAGGCTATTATGAATACCCGGTTAAAAAACGGCAAACCGGTATATGAAGGCGAACAAATCCAGATTGGTGGGAATGAAAGTTATATTTCCCTTTGCCGCAAACACTGGTATGAGGGAAAAACCGGTCCGGAATAAAACCAAATGTTATCATGGGCAAAGGCCTCATCTACTCTTCCTGCAAAAGGGCGGCAATTCAAGTTTGTCGTCCTTTTTTTCATTGAAAAATTTAATAAAACGTGACGAATAGATTCTGATGTCCGGAAGGATTATTCTGGAAATGCGAGAACTATAATTTTGGGATATTCATACCAATTGGGCCTACTTTGTAAATTCTTTTATGTATTTCAATTTCGCAAATATGAATTTTGGGATTATCAAACCTAAAGGACGGAGCTGAAGAGTTTTGGATTCCATAATTGAGGTGTTTGACGGGACTTTGGATATTCATAAAAGACTTTTTCAATCCATGAATGAAGGAATCATCCTATTGAAGGCGATATGGGATGAGTCCGGCAAACTTTATGATTATTTTCATCTTGAAGTCAATCCGGCGTTTGAGAGAATTATCGGCCTAAGTTCTCCGGAGTTACAAGGCAAAACCTGGAGGGAAATTCATTATTTTGATTTATTATGGCTGAAACGACTTGAAGAGCTTGTTAAGACTGGAAATCATCCCGCAAAGGAATATGATGATCTCAAACAACAGCGGCAGTTTGGTTTAAGAGTATGGAATCTAGAAGAAGGAATTTACGCGGTATTTTTAAATGAAACTACCGTGGATATTACCGAGCGGAAATGCGAAGCTGAAAAATTATTGTCCTTTGACCGCGAGTTATTAAAAGTAACCTTTAATTCCCTGGATGAAGGGGTTGTAACAACCGATCCGGAAAACCAAATCGTCGTTTTTAATAAGGCTGCCAGTATGATAACCGGTTATTCCCCTCATGAAGCCATTGGAAAACCAATATCGAAGATTTTTTACTTTTTGAATGATCTCACAAGCGAACCTGTAGATGTCATGGCGGATTATCCCACATCAAACCAACTGGTATTGGTGACCCGCGATCTAAGGGAAGTAACTGTTGTGATAAACCGTTCTTCCATTCAAAACGCCGGGGGCCAAACTATCGGAACAGTATTTGTCATTGAAGATATCACAGAAAAGCAAAAGATTGGTCAGGAAATGCTGAAAACGGCAAAACTGGAATCTTTGGCCATACTGGCGGGTGGTGTAGCCCATGATTTTAACAATGTTTTAGCAGGGATTTTAGCTAATTTGCAATTGGCAGCCACGAAATTGAAGAGGCATGAAGACATTTCCAAAAATTTGGAAACCACGGCCGGCATTACGCGCAAGGCGAGTGAGCTCACCAAACAGTTGCTTACTTTTGCTAAAGGTGGAAATCCGGTACGGAAATCAACATCCATTATTGATTTAATACAGGATACAGTCCATTTTATCCTAAGCGGTTCTAAAGTAAAGGCTGAGTTTTACCTTCCTCAAGATCTGTGGATCGTGGATATCGATGAGGGGCAAATAACTCAGGTCATCAACAATATTACGATTAACGCTAAACAGGCTATGCCGATCGGTGGAGTGCTCCAGATTTATGGGGAGAATGTTACTTTGGATGGAACAGACCAGCATATTCCCGGTAAGTATGTCAAGTTAACCCTGAAAGATCATGGGATTGGCATACCGGAAGGAATCATTGACAAAATATTCGACCCATTTTTCACCACCAAAAAAACAGGAAACGGGCTGGGTCTTTCAACCGGTTATTCGATTATTAAAAAACATAATGGATACTTGGAAGTTGAGTCCACCCCGGGAATCGGTACGACTTTCTATATTTTTCTTCCTGCATCCATAAGGCCGGTGGAAGTCAAAAAGGTCAAAAGCGAGATTGTGGTTAGTGATGGATTAAAAATATTGTTGATGGATGATGAGGAGAGTATCCGGAATGTAAGCGGAGAAATGCTGACTTATTTTGGCTATCAGGTAAGTTTGGCCAGAAATGGTCAGGAGGCAATCAAGCTCTACAAGGAAGCAAAAGAAAATGGGGAAGCTTTTGACGCTGTGATTATGGATTTGACCATTCCGGGAGGATTAGGCGGTATAGAAACCATGGCGGTGCTCCGCCAAATGGATCCCGATATCAAAGCGATCATCACCAGCGGATACGCTAATGATCAGGTAATGTCGGATTATCAGAAATACGGCTTTAGCGGAGTGGCTATTAAACCCTATAAAGTAAATGAGCTCAATGAAGTTCTTGTCAAGGTCATCGATCAAAAACAGTTGCCTTTAGGCCTGGTATATTAAATCTCTATCGCTTTTTAAAAAGGTCTTCAGGACTCCACCCGCCTGTAATTCGATTAAACCAGGCACTGATGATGGATAAACTTCCGGTAATGAGTAACAAGCCCATAATAATCAATAAAATTCCGGAGGCCCATTCGAAATATTTGATATAATGCTTCATTCGGGCTAAACCACCGGAAACTCTTTCAAATCCGATTGCCAGCAGCAAGAAAGGTATTGCTAACCCTAGAGAATAGCATGAGAGCAGCAACATCCCCTTACCAATTTGGCCTTGGGTACCGGCTAAAGTCAAAATTGAACCTAAAATGGGACTGATACAAGGGGTCCAGCCTAAGGAAAAAGCCAATCCGGTGAGAAAAGCTCCGCTGATACCAATTTGATGTTTGACTTGCATTTTCTTCTCATGATAAAGCCAGGAAATTGGAAGCCATCCCGCTTGATGGAGTCCCAAAATAATAACCACAAAACCGCCTATTTGAGCAATTAAACGGCGGTATTTTAATAAAAACTGACCTAAAAAAGAACTGGCAAGCCCCAACGAAATAAAAACGACACTGAAGCCTAAGATAAAAGCGATGGTAGACCATAAGACTTTTCGTTTGGTGATGGTATCTGCTTTCATATTGGTTAATGAAGTACCCGAAATAATTCCCAAATATCCAGGGGCAATCGGTAGGATACAGGGAGATAAAAAGGATAACAATCCTGCAGTGAAGGCAATCCAAAATGTAATCTCCATCGATCATTTCCCCTTTAACAAAGGCCGTACTCTTCCCTCTAAAACACGGAGATTCGTCGATCCTTTAATAACCGAACGGATTGTGCCTTTTTGGTCAATGATAAAAGTACTGGGAATGGAAAATATCTGATAAAGATCGCCAACTTTCCCTGAAGTATCGGTTAATACGGCGAACCTCATTTTGGCGCTGGCGGCAAAAGCTTTTACGACATTTGGCTTATCCTTTAAGTTGACGGCTAAAATCGCCAATTTTTTTGGGGAGTTTCGATTATAAAGGGTTACAAAGTCGGGAATTTCAGCCTTACAAGGAGCGCACCAGGTAGCCCAAAAATTTACAATGGTCACTTTATGAAGCGAGGTAATTTTTTTTAAATTGACGGGTTTGCCGTTTAAATCCGGCAAAGTGAAATTGGGAGCCGGAAAACCCTCGATAGGTTTAGCGCTATCTGCAACCTGATGTCGGCTTCCTACGCGAACACCTACGACAACAGCTGCCAGAATGATACAAACCAGGATTAAAACAAAACCAAATTGCCTTTTTTTCAAGATATTCACTCCAGTTTTATTCTATCAAAAAATTTTGAAATGAAGGAGTCACATCTCCTTGATGTATAGTAACCTTTTCGAACTTTTTTATTCAAACGGCCAGTTTGACTTGGGGTGTTCTTTCGTTTGTATCAACACAATTCCGGGACAACGGGTTCAGGTTTATCATGCCAATGGCTTTTTTTTCCCAAAGAGTGACCGCGGCATATGGAAATTAATAATATACTAGCATGAGTTTGGGAAGGGGAGTTCGCATGGAGATCTTGGGAGAAGAGGACCTTTTTCAGATATTCGACAATATCAGTAGAAAATTTATCGGAGAAATTTTTTTAAAGTATCTCGGAGATGAGAAAAAAGGGATGAAGATGGTCGGAAGGATCCCTGATTTTTGGATAAAAACAGCGGGGGGTATTCGGGGCCCTTATTTATGTAAAGAGACCCAGATTTATCAAGTTATGGATTTTGATATTTCGAAAAGTAAAGTTTGGTTGCATGCCATGAAAGATCGTTCGCCCGTTTATAACTGTGAGAAAAGCTTGGTCCCAAATTATGAATGAGTCATAAAATATTATAGGGTAAAAACCTAGAGGTCAAGACCAAATAATAGAAATGTGGTGATCAATAAGATGTCGAAACACCATCACCGTGATCGGTGCCGGGAAAGGCATGGTCATCGACGACATTGTGATGAACGGATGTATTTGGCATATCCTATGGGAGCTATGCCTGGCTTTGAACCGTCGCTAGATCCAAATCCTTATTCTCCAGGTGAAAATGTAGAAGCAATGCAGGGATATGGAGGTTCCTGCTTTATGACTCCCACAGGTCCGGTTTGCCCGGGAACGGGAGGCGGAAGCTGCTTTATGGGACCGGGAGGAATGGTATGTCCTGGGACCGGTGGGGGAGGCTCCTGTTTTATGACGCCTCAGGGCAGGGTATGCCCCTCTCAGGGATATGACAGAAATTATTAAAAAGATAGATTGAATGATTGTCTCAATCCACCGGCTTTTAGCCGGTGATGGTTGATTCCAAATGGTTTTCAAAACGATGGTATAAACAAAGCGAGTCAAAAGGCTCGCTTTGTTGTTTGAATAGTCGATGGGTACTGGTGGATTATTCAATGGTGAATTCAAAGGTTTTTTGGAATTTTCCGGCATCCATGAAAGAAATAAATTACTATTGCATTTTCTTTCAAACAATATTAGGATGTAAATTAGTTTATGATATAGACCGAGAGGAGAAAGCCCATGGAAGACCAATCGAAAGAAATTTCTCAACTAATCGAGGATTTTCGATACTTGAAAAACGCTGTTATGAAAACCAACCGGATCTTCAAGTTTATTTCATCCAATACTTTCCGGCCGCTCTATTTGTCGATGGGTTTATTGATTATAATCTTTACAGTTGCCATTCAGCTTCTGATTGGAAATTACGGATCTTACGGCGAGATTCCCGGAGTTGTAAAAGGAATTTATTACATGGTATTAGTCATTTTATTAGTCTTGATGGCTTATATGAAATTGAGATTAATGCTTCGACAAATCAAGAAATTAGGTTCGGATATCACGATCTGTCAATTTTTCAAAGAGGTTTACACCTGGAATACGGTATTTTTAATGATTCCCTATTTAGCAACTATGGGATTGCTCAGCGTTTTCCTGGCCGGCCGGGGATTAAGCGGTTATCTGGTACCATGCTTGGCCATTTTATATGGATTAATGATTATTACCGCGACCAGTCTTTTATATCTACGTGAATTCGTAGTCGGTGGAATCTGGTTTTTAGTTAGCGGTTTTACCCTCCTGTTTATTTTAGGACCGTCTCAACCTTTGCTTGGACTCGCCATCACCTTTGGATTGGGCTTTATTATTATGTATATTGCCAGTCTGGTCTTTGCCAGACTCGATCAGGAATAAGGCAGGATGATGAAAATTGAATCGATACGATTTTGATAAAATTATCCATGAACGGGCCAGATTGCTTATTCTAATCTATCTTGCCAACGATGGTAAGCAACAGATACCATTTAACGAATTAAAAGAAAACTTAGATTTGACTGCCGGAAATCTTTCCGTTCAATTGTCAAACCTGGAACAGGCCGGATATATCCGGATCCAAAAAAGTTTTGTAAGTAAAAGACCGGTTACCAACGTTTCATTAACGCCGGAAGGGCTGGAAGCTTTGAAAAGATACATGGTGGAAATGGAAGCCTTGATTCAAACTTTTAAACGCTCGGTTATGAATGAAGATCGCAATAACAAGAAGAGGTGATGAATATGACTGTAGTTTATGCCAAAGCAGTTACCAAGGATTACCTCAATGGGCAAATGGCAGTACCGGCTTTGCGGGGTATTGACCTCGTTGTGGAAGAAGGCGAATTTACCTCATTGGCAGGCCCTTCCGGCTCGGGGAAAACCACTTTATTAAATTTAATTGGTTGTTTAGATAAGATCAGCGGTGGAGAACTCCAAATCAGCGGCACGGCCGTTTCCAACTTAGCTCCTATTGAATTGGCCCGGCTACGCCGGGAGAAGATCGGGTTTATCTTTCAGACTTATAATCTGATCCCGGTTTTAACCGCCCTGGAAAATGTCGAGCTGCCGCTGGTATTATTGGGACAATTCACCGAAGCGGAGGTCCGGGAGAAAGTAATGCGGATTTTGGCGGATGTCGGTTTAGGGGGGCTTGAAAACCGCCGTCCCGTAGACCTTTCCGGCGGGCAGCAACAAAGAGTAGCTATTGCCAGGGCTCTGGTGAAGGAACCAAAGCTGATTTTGGCGGACGAACCCACGGCTAACCTTGACTCGGAGAATTCCGAAGCCATCCTGAACCTGATGAAGACCCTCAACGAGCAAAAAAAAGCGACTTTTATCTTTTCAACGCACGACCCATTGGTAATGAAGTATGCCCGACGTTTAGTCACAATGCGGGATGGTAAAATCGTTAGCGATGAAAGGAGGTAATGAACCATGTCTGAAAAATCTTCATCCATGGCTACGATGTTCCGCTTCTATCTCGGGTTGGCTTTAAAAAATCTCTGGCGCCATAAGCGGAGGACTATTTTAACAACACTGGCAATAGCGGTAGGGATCTTCTATTATATTGTTTTTGATTCCCTCATGACCGGAATCAATCGCGATTCGATTCAAAGCATGCTGGACCTGGAAGTGGGCCATTTTCAGCTTGTTCCGGCGAATGCCGATTCTTCTAAAATACCCGATTTGAAACAATTGGTTCCGCACGGGTCTGCCGTGACGGGTAGGCTTCATACAATCCCTGGGATTCAAGGGGCTACACCAAGGCTTTTATTCGCCGCTTCGTTGATCAGCGGCATGGAGGAGTTACCGGTTATTGGTATTGGAGTCGACCCACAGCTTGACGGAACAGTATTTAAAATCCAAAAATACCTTAACGGCCGTTGGGTCAATAAAGGCGCTGCCGAGGTTGTTTTGGGGCAAAGGGCTGCCAATTTGCTTCAACTGAAGCTGGGAGACATGGTTACCATCCGGACTCAAACTAAAACGGAAACTTTTCAAGCTTTGGATTTGACCATAGTCGGGATTGTCAATTCTCCCGATCCGACTGTGAACGAGGGGCAAATGTTTCTGCCTTTGGATACGGCAGGACAGGCGCTGGGAACGGGTGATGCAGTGTCACAGGTAGTTGTAAAGACTGCTTCATTCAACTCGCTGGGAAAAGTGATCGGAGATATCAACAAGCTGCATTTTCCCGGATTCCGGTTCCGGGTCAAAACATGGCGGGAAGTAGCGGCTTCGCTTTTATCTACAGTGCGGCAAAAGCAGGCTTTTCAATTTATTTTGCTGTTCCTGGTGGCGATGATAGCCGTGATTGGGGTAGTTAACTCTACTTTATTGGCTTCATTGGAACGGGTAAGGGAGATCGGTATTTTAAAAGCCATGGGAATGACCGAACTTGAGATAACCCGGCTTTTTGCATTCGAAGCAGCCGGTTTGGGGTTCATCGGCGGGCTAACGGGAATTTTTCTTGGAATATTGATGAATAGCTATTTGGTTTACGTAGGGCTGGATTTTGAAAAGATGTTCGGCAATATCAATTTGGGATTCGCGGTCGATAAAATTTATGGAGTTTGGAATCCTGCTGCTATTCTTGGAGCCTTCTTCTTGGGTATGATTGTTTCCCTTTTGGCCAGCTGGTTTCCGGCGCGGCATGCCGCCAAGGTCGATCCGGCAACCAGTCTACGGAAGTTATGACCAGGGGTCGGCAGTTAAACGGATTTCGCAGATTAGATAGAATATTAAACTTCATTAGCAATTTAAATTTCTCTCTCTATGCATCTTGGGTTAACCAAAGGAGGGATTGTTGTGAATTGGTTATGGATGATGGCTTGGCGCAATTTGGGCAGACACCTCGGCCGGACTTTATTGAGCTTTCTCGCGATAACGATGGGCGTTCTCATTGTTATTTTATTTAAAGGCATAGCCGACGGGATGATTGACTCGGCAGTAAACATCAACATCAAATTAAACTCGGGACATGTCCGGATTATCCGGCCCGAGTATGAAGTGAAGGAAAAACTGCGTTCACTCGCTTATCCGGTCGGAGAAAGAGGAAAAACATATCCGGATTTAATCCGGGAGATGAGACGGATGCCCGGGGTTAAAATGGCGGCGGGACGAATTCGTTTCGGGATGATGCTTATTGCAGGCGACAACAATGAAACGGTGCTCGGAATAGGTGCTGAACCGGATACTGAAGAAAAAATCAATCATTTAAGCAGATATCTAACGGGACAAGGCGCCGGAAGGCTTCCTGCCCCCGGGAAGCAGGAAATCCTGCTGGGAGCGGATCTGCTTCGGAAGTTGCACTTGAAGGTGGGCGGTAAGGTCAACGCGCTTTTTGGTACTTCAATGGCTTCGTTTAAAGTTGCCACTTTTACCATTGTAGGGAGAATGGCCAGCGGTTTGAAGATGCTCGATGAGAACGTGGCTTATATCCCGCTGGACCAGGCGATGAGTCTGCTGGAACTGCCGGATATGGTTACTGAAATTGTGGTCTTTGGCAAAGACACCGACAGCACGAAGTCTTTGAGCGGAGTACTTCACCGGTATCTCACTGATTCCGGGGAAAACCTAAAGGTTATTCCCTGGAATCAGTACAATGAAATGATTGCTTATTTAGAAAAAGTCAAAGGGGTATACAACCTTTTTTACATTTTCATGATACTCCTGGCTTCATTTGTTGTTTTTAACACCTTAATGATGGTAGTGGCGGAACGCACCCGGGAGATCGGCGTTTTTGCAGCACTGGGAATGACCGGACGGGAAATCCGGCAGCTCTTTCTTTATGAAGGACTCATCATTGCCGTTATGGGAAGCTTAGCTGGAACCGTGATCGGGGGGGTCTCAAACTTGTTGCTGTCACGAACCGGCATTGACATTAGCAAGTCCTTGGGCGCGATGCCCCCGGAGTTAACGATGCTTCCTAAAATATATCCGTCGTTTGATTTGGGAATTTTATTTTTTAGTTTCGGGCTCGGTGTCGCTATAACCATGCTTGCGGTCTTTATACCGGCCCGCCGGGCCGCTTTGTTAAAACCAACAGAGGCGTTACGGACGATTTAGTAGTAACTCCTGATTTTTAAAAAGTAAAAGACATTGGAGGTATTACGATGAAAAAGCCCATCGGATTCTGGCCATTCATAATGTTGGTAGTTTTATTGGCTATTCCTGTAATTCCAAAGTCTTGGGCCACGGAGTTGTCGGCTCAGGAAATCCTGGCCAAAGTTGATACGAATCATCGATATCAGACTTCTTATACCCAATCGCGTATGGAGATTACCATTGGCAGTAGGAAAGTAACCAAGAATTTACGCAGCTGGTCGGAAGGCGGAGTGGAGAAGGCTTTCGCCGAATTCCTGGATAAACGGGATCAATCCCGAATGCTTAAATTGAAAGACGATCTATGGTTATTTTCACCTTCGGCGGAAAGTGAGGTCAAACTCTCCGGAGATATGCTGGATCAGGGAATGGGGGGCAGTGATTTTTCTTATCGCGATATGCTGGAAAACCTGCACTTGTTGGACTTATACAATGTAAATAAAATTGGAACAGAGACTTTGGGTGGCCGAAGCTGTTATGTGTTGGAGTTGACAGCCAAAAAAGGGGTTGAAGTCAGTTACTATCGGCGTAAAATGTGGGTCGACGAGGAGAGGTTTGTTCAGTTAAAAGAAGAATTGTACGCTCCCAGCGGGAAACTTCTCAAAGTTTCCACCTCGGAAAAGGTGGAACAGTTCGGGAGTCGTTATTATCCTACCATTGTAGTGATGGAGGATAAAATCCGCAAGAATTCCAATACCCGGATGATTATTGATAAAATTCAGTTTGATATGGACATCCCGGCTGGGACTTTTACCAGACAAAGGTTGACAAGTCGCTAAAAGACTATTCATTACCCACATCATTGGAAAATAAATACATTATATTAATGAATATCGCGAAACTGAATATGTTTGTAACCGATTTTGTCCACCGCGGGGTAAACCCCACGGCTAAGTAACAAAAAGCGTTTTAAAGCCTGGATTTACCCGGCTCCGTGATGCTTCGAAGCAATAGGAGTGGCAAAGATTAGCCGATCCCCGGAGGGGATTTAGAAAGTTTTTAATTGCCTAGCCGTGTGGGCGTGTTCGATGAACACGAATTAACCCGCGGCGGAGATTGACTTGAATTCCCTGGAAATGTTGTAGGTAATGAATAGGCTAAAAGAGGGGAAAAAGGCATGTTGCGAAAGGTCTTGAGTATTACCTTACTAATGCTAATTGGTTTTGCATTCCCTGCTTCGGCGGCCGTCAAAGTGGAATGGGACAGTATTGCCGGATGGAATGAAGCCAATTCAAAAATTTCATGGAATACCGGCTTCACAACCAGTGGCGATTGGTTATTAGGACCTAATTATGCCTTTTTTCTCAAAGATAATATCTCCATCAATCAGGATCAAGAACAGTGGCAAGGAGAACTTAGTCGTTGCTATCTTCAATATGAGCATGATGCCATGCGATTCAATATTGGCAAACAAGGAGTGAGTTGGGGTATCGGTTGGTTTTTTCGCCCTACCGATTTGATAACTCCACTCACGCCACTTGCTCAAGAAGAGACACGCCCTGGAAAGAATTTGGCCGTCATCCGGTGGTCAACGTCCCCTTTGACGGCAACTGATTTTATAGCCGGCGACCAATTGCTGGCGGCCCGCTCTGAATGGCGTTTTGGACCAACCAATTTCCGTCTGTTAGGGATTTATCAGTCTGAATATCTGAATGCCGTTGGATTTGATTTCCAGGGGGGCCTTGGCGGATTATATGGGGAAGGAATACACCGCTGGGCTGCGGATGAAGGATTTAATCAAGGAAGATTCGGTGGGATTTTGGGATGGCGCAAAGTTATCCATCAGGGGAATCAATTATATCTTGAATACTTTTATAATGGACTTTCACAAGCGGGGACCCGATTGGCGGCCCTTGTTGGGCAGAATGAAAATCATGAACGGATGTATAGCGATGCAAATTATCTGGCAATCGGTTTTAAAATTCCTTGGGATCAATTAACGAGTTATAGTATTACGGGCATTGTCAATCTTGATGACGGGAGTACGATTTATGAAGGAAACGCCGATGCCGAGCTCACTGATAATTGGGAACTTGTTGGCACAATCATGATAATCAGTGGTCCGGATACGTCCGAGTTTGTTGGGGATGCACAGGGCTCACGGGTCGGTGCTTCCATACAATTAAAATACGTTTTTTAAGGACTAGGGCTCTGCTCGGCAATATAGTCAGAGCTCATTTGCCCCAAAAGATGAATGAGATCATCGACGATATCTCCTAAGTCATCCACCATATCGATTTTTTTTTCAATCTGATGCTTTTTACTTAGGGCTAAACTTTGCATATCGAGAGCGCTCAGGCTTAACTGGCGCATTGTGTTGCTTAAAGCAGCTATCAATTCAATGGTGTAATTGATTGATGGTTTTAAATCGTGCATTTCAGGTTCCAATTCCATTTCCACGGTATCATCCCCTCCATGCTGTTATCTTATGTTTCATTCACCAAAAGGGTTTCTTTAAAATCAACATTATATTTAGTCCCTGGCGCAATGGCGCGATAATTTCATAAAATAGTAGGGGGAAGCACCCGAAGTTTGATAAAAAGAGGTGAATTTTTATGTCTAAATGTCATCATCACCACCATCATCATCATCACCATCGTCATGACCGTTGTGAAGGTTGGGAACGCCCTGAAAGCCCAATGCCGATGGAACATCCGTGTATGCCGATGCCTGAAGGATGTGGCGTTCCTCGGTCAATGCCTATTGAAGGCCGTTGCGTAATGACCCCACGAGGCCCGATTTGCTGTGTGGCTTTACCTCATCACAGAATGCGGTAAAATACCATTGGATCAATTTCCTGGATAAAAAAAATAAAAGCTATCCGGAAAGTTAATTACCGGTAGCTTTTTTTATTTCCGGATTCATCGGATTGATCCTTGACACCAAAGAGGGGTGGTAGTATTGTAAAAAAGTAGTAATTGGGCGCGCGCGCCAGAGAAAAAGAGGTATGGATATTCAATGGAAGCTGACAGTGGTAGGTTAGAGTTTGTGGCTCGGTATGGTTTCCTGCCTTAATCTTTGCAGAATGTTATGGTTTGATCCTTAAAATAAGGTCAACAAGTCATCATTTGTGCTGGTAATGTGTTCCGCACAGATACACATTCTCCTCAAGGCTAAGCGACACCATGTTGGCGTATTGCTTTTTAATTTAAAATGGGTTCTTCGCCCCAAGGGCTTGAGGAGGTTCAACTTTGAAAAATATCTTTTCCAAACGTTTTAAAAACTTAATGTTTTTTCTGGGAGTCATTGGCCCGGGGTTAATCACTGTTAACGCCGGTAATGATGCAGGGGGTATCGCAACATATGCCGCTGTGGGAGCTTCATATGGTTATAAAATGCTTTGGGGGCTCCTTTTAATCACATTCAGTCTTGGAGTTATCCAAGAAATGAATGCCAGAATGGCGGTGGTAACCGGTAAAGGTTTGTCGGATTTAATTCGGGAACGTTTTGGAGTTAAACTGACCTTTTTTGCAATTACTGTCCTCTTGGTTGCTAATTTTGGAGTTATTCTCGGAGATTTCGCCGGAGTGGCGGCCAGTATGGAGCTGTTTGGCATAAGCAAATTTATTTCGGTACCTTTTGTCGCGATCGCAATTTGGTTTTTGGTTACCAAGGGTTCTTATAACAAGGTTGAAAAGATTTTTTTATTATTTACTTTTGTTTTTTTCGGCTATATTATCGCTTCGTTTTTAGCCAAACCGGATTGGGGAAATGTTTTTAAACAAATGGCTATCCCCACTCTGGAAATGGATACCGGCTTTTTGCTTGCTTTCATCGGAATGATTGGCACTACGATTACACCTTATATGCAATTTTACCTACAATCTTCCATCGTGGACAAGCATTTGACTTTAGATGAATACAAATATGAAAAATTAGATGTCTATTTGGGAGCTTTCTGGGGAAATGCCGTTTCATTCTTTATCATTGTTTGTACGGCAGCAACGCTTTACAAAGCAGGTGTTTCCATTACCAGCGCTCAGGATGCCGCATCTGCACTTAGGCCATTCGCGGGTCAATATGCTTTTGTTTTATTTGGAGTAGGACTTTTCGGGGCCTCTGTTTTGGCAGCGTCCATTATTCCTTTATCAACGGCGTATGCAATTTGTGAAGCTTTCGGTTGGGAGAGCGGGATCAATAATAAAATATCCGAGGCCCCTGCTTTTTTTGGAATCTATCTAGCTTTAATTTTACTTGGAAGTTTGTTGGTTCTGATTCCGGGGATTTCCCTGATTCAATTGATTTTGGTAACCCAGCAGATAGCCGGAATTTTAGTCCCGGTGATTTTGGTTTTTATGATTTTCATCGTTAATGATCAGGCGATTATGGGCGAATATAAAAATACTCCTTTACAAAATTGGATTTCCTGGATTACAGTTGTTTTTATCATTTTCCTTTCACTGGTGATGCTGATTTCTCCACTTTTTGACCATTGAAACAATGAAATAAATTAAATTGAAAAAAGCAAACCCTCGACTTTTCTGAATAAGATAAGATGAGGGTTTTTGTTTATCAGAGAAATTGTCTGAGGGGAAAATTTATAAATAGTTATAATTGTAATATATGTATTAAAATGGTAAAATTTTAATGAGGTGATCTTTTATGGATAGAAAATACTTATTGAAGCCGGATAACCCGGATTTACGAGATTACTTTTACCGAAGTCATACTCTCAAGTCTCTTAAAGAATTACCGGAGACTATCGATTTACGCAATAAAATGTCGCCTGTTGTTGACCAGGGACCGCTTGGCTCATGTACTGCCAACGCTATTGTTTCCGGACTCCGGGAATATTTAGAGATAAAGGCGGGTCAAGAGCTAGTGCGTCTATCAAGGCTTTTTCTCTATTACGAAGAAAGAAGGCTTGAGAACACGATTCATGAAGATAGCGGCGCTTCGCTAAGGGACGGGATGAAAGTTTTAGCGCAAATTGGTGTATGCCCGGAAGAAGATTATCCTTACGATATAACTAAATTCACCGAGGCGCCGAGTCCAATGGCGACTGCCCATGCCGCTCAATATAGAATCAATGAATATCACCGGATTTTTGACCTGAAAAGTCTCAAGGTTGCATTGTCGGAGGGTCTGCCGGTTGTTTTCGGGTTTCGGGTTTATCAATCGTTTGAATCCGAACAAGTGGCGAAGACAGGGAAAATACCGATGCCGAAAAAGGATGAGAAAATCCTGGGAGGACACGCGGTGCTGGCAGTCGGATATCACGATCAAGGGAAAGGCGGCGACTTAAGCGGAAATTTATTTGTCCGCAATAGTTGGGGGAAGGAATGGGGCGATCACGGCTATTGTTATATGTCTTATAAAGTTTTTAATAAATTAGTCATGGATATGTGGACCGGGCATTAAAAAACAATAAAAAGCCTGGAAAAGTTGATTTCTACAAAAAAGAAGGTCGGGATATCAAAATGATCTGTAAAATACTTTGGACCTTCTTTTTTGCTTGCCTAAATTTACAAATAATCTCTGGGATTCACCGGGGTACCGTTTTTACGGATTTCGAAATGCAAGTGAGGACCGGTGCTTAATCCTGTGGTGCCGACTTTCGCCACAATCTGCCCTTTAACGACCGTTTGCCCTTTATCAACCAACAATGAAGAAGCATGACCATAAAGAGTAGAAAAGCCGGAACCATGGTCAATCAATAGCATCTTGCCGTATCCGCCATTATACCCAGCGAAGATAACTACTCCCGAGTCCGCTGCCAAGATAGGGGTTCCATATTCAATGGCGATGTCAAGACCGGTATGATATTGGCGTCGACGCAGGATGGGATGCATTCGCCAACCAAAACTTTGTACTATCCTTCCTCTAATCGGCCAGATATATTTACCGGTACCGAGGGTGGTCTGATTTTTTTCTTGATATTGACGGATCTCCGCTTCGATTTGTTTGGATGTTTGCTCCAACTCGTCAAGGGCTTTTTCGAGCTCATTGCGGCTACCCTGGATGATCTCCAGTTCTTTCTGCTTTTTTTGGGTGACTTCTAATTTGTTGTTCATGGCCTGCTTGTTTTGATCTTTTAATTGAACAAACAGCTCTTTTTGGTCATTTAATTCCTGCTGTTTTTGGACGATTTCCTGTTTCTTATCAGTGATTAATTTTTGCTGTTCTTGCAAGCTCTGGATCATATTGATATCAATTTTGGCGAAACGACCGACTGTTTCAAAACGGGAAACAAAGTCAGTAAAGTCTTTGCCGCCGAATAAATATATCAACCAATTTTGATAGCCGTGCATGTAAAGGGTACGTAAGCGTTTATTGAGTATTTCTTTTTTACCGCTTAGTTGCGCTTCAACGTCGGTTAACTCCGATTCGGCTTTATTGACTTGGGTCGAGATCACGGAAATCTGTTGGACGGTATTGCCGATTTTATTATTTAAGTTGGCCAAATTATGATCGATTTGTTCCAACTCCTGTTGTGTTTTGACAAGCGTCCCCAACACCGTTTTTTCTTTCTTTTTGGCTTCGGTCAGTTTTTTATTGGTTTGGATGATTTGATTCTGGACTTCATCCAGGGAAGCGCAAAGTCCCATGGATGAGCAAACAAAAATCACCGCCCCAATAAATCCCAAAAGAAATCGTTGTTTTAAAATATTCATGATAAGTCTCCATAATAGTTTCATTAAATTATGGTTCTTAAAATCGGACAAGCCTTTAACAAGAAAATTAGATCCATAATGAATCATCTAGGAAAACCAGATCCGTAAATAAATCATTTAGAAAGTCCAGATCCATAGTTAAATCATCGGCAAAAAAATCAGATTCATAAGTTAAAGGTTGTACCATCTCAGAAATTAGAAAATTTATTGGGATGCGCAGCTCTTCATCATCAATCTTGTAAGCCTTTAAATCCCCTGATTTGCCATGATATCCCATAGAAAATCATTCTTTAAAAAATATAAATCCATTATGTATATTATAATTGTTATGGAAAATTAACCAAATTCTAATAGATTTCTAAGAAATTAATGATATTAAGGTAAAGTATTATTTTCAAGGCATTTTTGTTTTTAACAGGAGGATCACATGGCTTTGCATTACAGCTGGAATCTGTTCAAATATTGTCTTAATTTGTTGCTTTTTATAACTGAAATCGGTTTATGGGGGGTTTTTATTTATTATTCGTTGATTTCGATATTTGGTTGGTTTAAAAGAAAAGAACCTTTAGCCAGTCAATTTCCTTTTAAAACTAAATTTGCAGTATTAATTGCAGCCCATAACGAAGAAACAGTCATACCTGGTGTGATTAACAGCATAAAAAGAGCGCAATATCCGAAATCCCTTTATGAAATTTTTGTTATAGCTGATAATTGTGAGGATAATACGGCTCAGGTTGCCAGGGCTCATGGAGTCAATGTTTATGAAAGATTTGATCCGGTGAAGAAGGGGAAAGGTTTTTCGCTGGAATGGATGTTTAAAAATTTATTTGGTTTAAAAACCCAATATGACGCAATTTGTATCTTGGATGCTGATAACTTGGTATCAGCGAATTTTTTTGCAGAAATGAATAAATATCTCTGTATGGGACATAAAGTGATTCAAGGTTATTTGGATAGCAAAAATCCTCACGATACATGGGTTTCGGGCAATTATTCCATCGCTTATTGGATTAGTAACCGACTTTTTCAATTGCCCCGGCATTACTTGGGTTTGAACTGTGCTTTGGGTGGGACCGGATTTGTAATGTCTACCGACGTCTTGCGGGAAACCGGTTGGGGTGCGACATGCTTAACGGAAGATTTGGAGTTTTCAATGAAATTGGTGTTGAAGGGAATGCGGGTAGCCTGGGCTCATGAAGCGAAGATATATGATGAAAAGCCTTTGCGTCTATCGCAGTCATGGCGGCAAAGAACTCGCTGGATGCAGGGACATAGCGATTGCGCCCGTCGTTTTGCCGCAAAATTATTTTTGAAGGCTTTTCATGAACGGGATATGGTAGCTTTCGATGCCGCATTATATTTGATTCAGCCCTTTTTAATCGTTATCAACGGGCTAGGAATGTTATTAGGAACGATTCAATACTGTAGCAAGATGTTTGCTCATCACCCTATGATGATAACCGGTCAAACCTGGATTTATATCGGGATTATTGCCCTTTTAACCTATATTTATATTATTTTTGTAATTGCTGAAGGCAAATTGACAAAAAAAATCGTTGCTTATTTCTTACTATTTCCGATTTATAGCCTTACCTGGATTCCTATAATCATTCAAGGTTTTATCAATCGTAATCGCCACGATTGGGTACATACGGTGCATACCAGGGCTATTGACATTACAGATGTTGAACAATTGAAAAAAGTGGTATAAAAAAAGTCTGTTGCAAAATAAAATTTATCGATAGAGAAATACAATATATAAAACTTGCTCATTATTTGATGCTATATATTGTATTTCTCTTTGATTTTAATTACTTTTGCAACAGTTTCGGTCGTCCTGGAATATCTTGTTGAAATTGGCAATGGTTTGATGCAGGAAAAGGCGGGGAAAGCTTGAAATCTAGTTCGTTTTAAAACGTGCCTTGAGCTTATGGTGCGCTAAACTTCAACGAAATCGGAAAGGAAATCAAAATGCGTTCAAAGCGAATAGAATTCATGGTATTGATCGTCGTGGGGATTGCCCTGATCATGGGTATTCCAAAATTGAGAACAGCAGCCCAGGAGAAAAAATCTCCTATAGTGGCTCAATCCGCAACAAGCGGAATTCCCTCACAATCACCGGTTACGAGCAATAGTATAACGCCCAATGAATTAGGCCGGATTATGATTTTGGAATATCATTTAATCGGCGAGCCTGAAGGGGAATGGCGGCGGACTCCCGACAATTTCCGTAAAGATTTGCAGATGTTATATGATAATGGGTATTATCCGGTGCCACTAGAAGATATGGTAACCGGCAATTTGAAGGTGCCGGCCGGTAAAACTCCCTTTGTAATTACTTTTGACGATTCCAGCCAGGGACAATTCCGTTTTTTGAAACAAGGAGACCAAGTGGTGATTGATCCCCATTGTGCAGTGGGCATCATGGAATCTTTTAAAAAAAGGCATCCTGATTTCCCCCTGACTGCCACATTTTACGTATTACCTCAAATTCCAAAGGGGTTACGCCTTTTCGGCCAGGAAGAATATATTAAACAGAAGCTGGAATACCTGGCTGCCCATGGTTATGAAATCGGTAACCATACCTATTGGCATCAAAATCTCGGTAAAACTGATGATGTCGGAGTCCAAAAAATGATTGCCTTATGTGTCAAAGAAGTGCAATCTTATGTGCCGGGATACCGGGTTCATTCTCTGGCATTACCCCTTGGTGTTCATGCCAAAAATCGTATTTTAGAACGTGAGGGAGTTTATCAAGATACCCGTTATCATAACGACTCGGTTTTATTGGTTGGATCGGGCCCTGCTATTTCTCCCTTTATGAATAGTTTTGATCCTTATAAACTGGAACGGATCCAAGCCGGAGACACCGCGTGGGGTCCCAAAGCGTATGTTGCCTATTATCAAAAACATCCTTCTGAAAGGTTTATCAGCGATGGAGATCCCGCCACCCTCTCGGTACCCAGAAGCTTGACCGATAAAGTCAGAAATTCCGTCCGGGGTCAATATAAAATAAAAATAGTTGAGTGATAGTTTAGGGGGCCGCCTAGGAAACAAGGCGGTTCCTATTTTACCTTCTTGGCCTCATTTGTTCTATTTCAGCATAGACCAGTCCAAGTTTGGTTAACTTTTTATTAAAGCCGGCCGGATGATTTGACTTTAAAAAAGGAAAGCTCTATACTTAAACCGTAATTGATAATGGTTATCAATATCAAGGGAAGTGGTGAATATAAGTAAAGAAGAAAATATCCTTTATGAATATTTAAAAAACAAAGATCTTAAACTGACCGAACAGCGGAAAATCATATTGGATGCCTTTCTCGGTATTGAGTCCCATATTACAGCGGAAGAACTATACGACATTATTAAAAAAGACAATCCGGAAATCGGAGTAGCGACCGTCTACCGCACGCTTAAGATTTTATGTGAGGCGGGGCTGGCCAATGAGGTCAAGTTTGGTGATAAAGTAGCCCATTATGAGCATCTCTTTGATCATGAACATCATGATCATCTCATTTGCATTCAATGCGGCAAGTACACGGAAGTTTGTGACCCTGATATTGAAGAACTTCAACAAAAACTGGCGGACCGCAATCATTTTAAACTGCTAAGACACCGGATGGAATTGTACGGAATATGTGCGGATTGTCTTTTGAAATAAATTTTTATGATGATTGGTTGATGATGATTATCAAATTCAACTACCGGGATTCGAAATGGAAGGTAACCTATTTAGCTGTAGACAAGGGTTTGAATTCCCGTAGTTTTGACCATCACCAATATGAAGGAGGAGTACCATGGTAAAGTGTCTTGATCAAATCACCATTGGCAAAAAGGGGACCATACAAGCCATTCAAACCGATCATGTGACGAAAGAACGACTGGAGAGTTTAGGCTTAATAAAAGGTGTTGAGATTGAAGCCGTTCGCAAATCCCCGCTGGGAAGTCCGAAAATATTTCGTTGTCTCAACACGTTGGTAGCCTTGCGTAATGATATTTCACGGCAAATTCAGGTGGAGGTCCCTAATGAATGATGTGGAGAAGCCCATTCATGTGGTGCTAATCGGAAATCCCAATACGGGAAAGACTTCATTGCTCAATGCTTTAACCGGAATGAGTTTGCATGTAGGGAATTGGCCCGGTAAAACCGTTGAAAAAAAAGAGGGAAAGTTTTGTTTCAATGATCGGTTGATCAATATTGTCGATTTACCGGGTACTTACAGCATTGCTCCCTACAGTGAGGAAGAAAAGGTATCGCATGATTATTTAATGTCCACTGATCCGGATGTCATTATTCAAACCGTTGATGTCAACGCTTTGGAGCGTAATTTACTGATGACGATGGAGTTATTGGCCTTGGGGAAAAAGATCGTGCTGGCCTTTAATTTCAACAAAGAAGCAAAGAGGCGGGGAATCACTGTCGATGTTCCCGGGATCCAAAAAGTGCTGCAGATTCCGGTGGTACAGATCGAGGCTAATAAAGGCGAAAATACCGATGAATTATTAAGAACAGTTTTGACAGTAGCCCAAGAGGAATTTGGAGTTCCGGATTATCTTCCGTTATTATTGAAGGGAGATTATCAAATTCATCACGATGACTCGGTGGCTTTTTTTAAGGAGAAACTGGCGCCCTTTTATTCAACGGAAAAGACCAATCGGAGAACGGAAAAAATAGATGGGATATTATTGAATAAGTATACTGCTTTTCCTATCTTTTTGGTGGCTATACTGTTGATGTTTGAAGCTACTTTTACACTATCCGGACCATTGGTCAATATGATTCATGATTTTTTCGGTTATCTGGGCAAACTCGTCGGCCTGATCAAAATGCCCGGTTTGCTTAATTCTTTACTTTCGGAGGGTATTATTGGCGGCGTGGGTTCGGTACTGGCTTTTGCACCTCTCATTTTCATTCTTTTTCTATTGATTGCTTTATTGGAGGATAGCGGTTATTTGGGAAGAACAGTGGTTCTCGTGGATCCGCTTTTTCAAAAATTGGGGGTATCGGGCCGGACTTTTATCCCGATGATTCTGGGGTTTGGTTGTAATGTTCCGGCTATTATGGCGACCCGGACCATAAAGGATCGCCGTGAAAGAATGATCGCCATTTTTACGAATTCTTTCATGTCTTGCGGAGCGCGTTTACCGGTTTATCTCCTCTTTACCGGCGTCTTTTTTTCCCGAAAAGCCAGTCTGGTCGTAATCATGCTTTATTTATTCGGCATATTGATTTCCTTCGGGGCCAGCTTTGTTTTATCCCGTTTGATTCGGAGTCAGGGACAACAGGCTTTAATTATAGAGTTGCCTCCCTATCGAATGCCGACCATTGCCAATGTGGTTAAACATGCTTGGTATCACACCAAAGAATTTATTAAAAAGGCTGGAACCATCATTATAGCTTCGGTACTCGTCATCTGGACACTCGCCAGCTTACCCCCAGGGGTCGTTTACGGTTCGGAAGCCAGTTTACTTGGTAAAATCGGTCATTTTATCAGTCCGTTTTTCAAACCTTTGGGATTTGGCGATTGGACCTTTGCCGTGGCGTTAATCTTTGGGGTGATAGCGAAAGAAGTTATTATCGGAACTTTGGGTACCCTGTATGGAGTCGGGGCTACCACTTTAGCCGAGGCGCTTCCCAAGTTTATCACACCCCTGGGCGCACTTAGTTTTTTGTTCTTTGTATCGTTATACATTCCTTGTATGGCGGCAATTGCCACCATCCGTCAAGAAAGCGGGGGTTGGAAATATGCCATTCTGCAACCGGTATTCACCATCTCCATCGCCTGGTTGGTTGCTTTTGGGGTATACCATTTGGGGTTAACGTTAGGCTTTCACTAAGAAGTCATCCACCCTGGCTTTGCGCGGCTAGCTGGCTAGCCGATGGCAACGAAGTCGCGCATCAATGCGCGCGAAAATACCGCCAGGCTGGCTGTTCGACGGCGGCTCGCAAAACGAGCCGAAGAATCTGGGTTTAAAGTATTTTCTAAGTAGGATACGGTATTTTTCCTGCCTGAATCCGGTTGGGATTTCTGAAAAAACTGCTAAGCAGGGAAAGCCTAAGGGCATGCATTTCGAGGCGCCCTTTCTGATGAAGGTTTAAATACTGCGAAACCCTTTTCCGATGATTTCCGAAGTATTGGTAATCGTAATAAATGACCCCGGGTCAATTTCCCGGATATATTTCCGCAAGCTAACAGCCTGGGCCCTTGTTACTACAGTGGTAATCACGTGTTCCTCGTGATCGGTGAAAGCGCCGTGGGCAATATGAACCGTAGCTCCCCGGTGCAGGACATTCAGGATATAATTTTGAATTAAATCCGGTTTACTGCTGATGATGACCAATTGTTTACGGAGGTTTAAATTTTCGATCACCGAATCGATAAGGAATGCTTTAAAAATCAATCCTAAAAAAGAATACATTCCGATGCGGATCCCATAAACAAAACCGGCCAATATTGTGATTACAAAATCAGCGATTAATAAGGCCTTGCCAATATCAATGTCGGTAAGTTTGTTGAGGACTTTGGCGACGATATCGGTTCCTCCGGTGGAAGCGTTTTGGTTGAAGGTAATTGCCGAACCCACTGCCGGCAAAAGGATCGCCAGGATTAACTCCAGCATGGTATCCTTGGTAAAAGGCATATTCATCGGGAATATTTTATCCAGAAACCAGACCATGGCGGAAAGCATCAGACTGGAATATACGGTTTTAGAACCGAAATTCCGTCCAATCATTGCATAACCGGCGACTAAAAACAAAATATTGATGATCAGCATGATTGGACCGACATTGATATTCGGGAAAAAATGCTGAGTCACAATGGCGATACCACTTACGCCCCCGGTGGCGAAATGATTGGGAATTTTGAAAAAATGAATTCCAGCCGCTACAAGAGCTAAGCCTAAATTAATGAGCAGAAATTCCCTGCTTTTTTCATAAGTCAATTCTGGGAAAGTTAGTTTAAACATGAAACCTATCCTTTATCGCGATTTATTATCGGTAAAAAAATATTATCATAGCTCGAATATTTAAGTCAACTTGAACTAGCTCGGATACTCAATCGATCAAAATTTGATTTAGATCACGAATCCTCCATTGGGGCTTAATACCTGGCCCGTGATGAAATCAGCCTCTTCGGAGGCTAAGAAATAAGCTGCAGCCGCGATGTCCCGGGGTTTGCCTAAACGTTGCAAGGGGGTGGCGGACCTTAACTCTGCCAGATCTTCTTCCTGAAACGAATCCAACATCTCGGTTTGAATAACGCCGGGTGCAATACAATTGACCTGGATATTTGAAGGGCCAAGTTCTTTGGCCAAAGCTTTGGTAAGTCCAATAACCCCGGCTTTGGCTGCCGAATAATGAACTTCACAGGAGGCCCCAACTAAGCCCCATATGGAAGCGATATTAATAATCTTTCCCTTTTTTTGGGGAATCATGAATTTTAATGCCGCTTGCGAGCAGTTAAATACTCCTTTTAAATTGACATTGATCATTTCATCCCATTCGGCTTCGGTAATATCGATAAACAACTTCGAGGCGGCAATGGCGGCATTGTTGATTAAGATATCAATGCCGCCGAATTTCCCGGTGCAAAATTCAGTCATTGCCTGGACTTCGGGTTTTTTAGCCACATCGGCCCGGAAAACCGCCGCAGATATCCCCTTTTTTTGCAGGTTTTCTAAAAGATCGAGGGCGGCTGCCTCCGAGCGGTTATAATTCAGTAAAACATTATAGCCCCGGGATCCAAATAATTCGGCGGTTGCTTTGCCGATGCCCCGGGAGGCGCCGGTTATAAGCGCCGTGGCGACCTGGTGAGCCATGGAAAAACCTCCATTTCAAGTTAAGCTAAAGTTAAAAGGATGATCGGGAGTATCGGGATTTGTCATGACATAAGTATACCTGAAGTATTTTAATGTTGAAACCTTCATTTTAATCAAGAAGATCGCTTCTGCTTGGGAAGGTATATTTCAAAGCCGCCGGGGACTCCATAGCGAAGCATTTGTAAATTAGGGCCGATTGGTATATAATGGTGTCCAGATTGAATCCAGGGTGCTATTTTTATAGCCTAACAGGGAAACAGGTTAAAATCCTGTACGGTCCCGCCACTGTAATTGGGGAGTTTCTTAAAACCCATCATTCGCTGAATAATGGGTTTAGTCACTGGGAAATCCGGGAAGACGGTAAGAAACGATGAACCTGAGTCAGGAGACCTGCCTTGGAGTATCCGTCCAGCCTACGAGAGATGGGAGTGGGTTCATGGTGTTACCATTAAAGTCTTTTCCCATTTACATGGGGATAAGACTTTTTTATTGGCCGGATCAAACAATTTCAGATGATTGGTTTCGTTATGGGCAGACCGGATATAGTTTTCCCGTTCAATCGAAGGGACCGGATTATTCGGGGAACTTCCCCGGAGGTCAGGAAACCGGTCGTTTCTCGGGACGTTTGGGTATATAAAACATTAAAACAAGAACTTCGAGTTTTGCCCCGGTGGAAAGGTTCAAATTGGGAGAATGCAAGCGCGCTGCAAATGGAAGGAGCTATATTTGTGAAGAAGCATAGAATTTGCTTAACGATTGTTTCAATAATAGGAATGCTACTTTTTTCATCCGTAATTTGGGCGGATGATTCCGATAATAATGTTTCCGAGGAAGAAGTGGTGGTAACCGCTTCAAGGACGGCTCAGCCGGAGGCGAAGGCGCCGGGGAAAACGGAAGTAATCACCAAGGAAGAGATTGAAGCGTCAGGGGCGACTACCGTTGCGGAAGCTTTAGAAGATGCCGGAGAAAAAATTTCTTCTTATGGCGGAAAATCGGGAGTAGCAAGTATTCAATTGGACGGAAGCGATGCTAGTCGAACTTTGGTTCTAATGAATGGGATACCTGCAAATACTGGATGTAGCGACTCTGTGGATTTGAGATATTTCCCGACTGCAGGTATTCAGCGTATTGAAGTGGCCCATGGTCCATTATCCGTTTTATATGGTTCAAACGCTATGGGGGGCGTAGTTAACATCATCACAGACTTAACGGGAGAACCAATGAACCAAATTAATCAAAGTAGCGGTAGTTTTAGAACCCAAAGTACGGATCTCTTGGTGCAACGGTTGAATTGGGGGTTGGCCATCGGAGGAAGTACAACCAATGGCTACCGGGAGTATAGCGAAAATTACGATAACTATGTATTGGGTCAGTATGATTTCTTTGAATTGGAGGATGAATATCTCAAATTGAACTGGCAAGTGTTAAGCGCCCATGGACATTTTCCAGGTTCGTTAAGCGCTCCAAGTGAGGATCGCCAGTCAGAAAAAAGAAGTCAAATCGATCTGAGCGGTAGAAACAAGTTTTGGGGCGGTAGTTGGGAATATAAAGTATATGGGCAGTATTTGAATTATCAATATGACAGTAATCCATATGGATCTTCTTATGCTGAGCATCAAACAACTAAAACCGGTGTAGATATGGCGGGATTTTATCAACTTGGAAGTCATGAAATAATCAGTGGTTTCACAATGAAACAAGATCATTTCAATAGTACAGATAGTGGAGTACATACCCAAAATAATGAAGCGCTCTTTGTTCAAGACAGTTGGAGTTTAATTGACTTTCTGACTCTGGTTTCAGGAGTGCGCTGGGATCAGAATTCTGCCTTTTCTTCACCGATTTCGCCAAGAATAAGTTTGGTGAGTACGTTCTTGGACCGATTCAGTATCAAGGTAGGATATGGCAAAACATTTAAAGCCCCTACCGTTAACGATTTGTATTACAACGATGCTTATAGTCAAAGCAATCCTAATTTAAAAGCAGAAACCGGAGAGCGCTATGATCTGATCGGAGAATGGAAATCAGATCATCAAACTGCTGTAATTGACATGTTTCTAAGCAATTTGAAAGACGGAATTATCTGGGAATCAGATGATGACACAGGGATTTGGTCACCCATAAACGTTAATAAAGTGCGCAGCATGGGAATCACTTTAAAGTGGGAAAAGACTTGGATTGGCCCGCTTTCAACTACATTCGGCTATAACTGGATTGATAAGGAAGGTTACAACTCAACTAGCGGTGAATATGATGTAGATTTAAATACATTGGGCAAGCAACAATTGGATCTGGGTTTAAAATTAAATTATCATGTATTGCAATATGGGCTGAATTGGAATTTTGTCAAAGATCGCAGCAATGATTTGCCCGATTATGATGTGCTCAACTTGAATGTCAAATATCTGGTGAATAGAAATTTAAGTTTTGCTTTTGTGATCAATAACGCAGCTGACCAATATTATGAAGTGAATAAGGATTACCCTATGCCCGGACGGAGTTATACTTTAAGCACAAAGTATACTTTTTAGGCGGTATGGATGTTTAAAAAATGTTTGATGACATCAATCGTATTTCATATGCTATTGATTATCGGAGCGAGGATCGACTCGCCCCATCCACCGATGCAGCCGAGGCCGGCCGTATTTCAGTTGATGGCTGCCAATGTCTATGAGGCGGCAGGAACGGTAGAGAGCTTTGGTGAAACCCAACTTGCAGCGAGAACGAAATCAATGAGTGTATCTCATCTTAAGAAGGCATCCGATGGCGCCAAGACTTTGCAAGCCAGACTTCATCAGCTTGGGCATCCTCAACCGAAGGATGGGGTTGCTGATAGTCCGGAAAGCGGGGCTAGGGACGCCACTGCCTATTATGGCAGTGGGGAAGGGAAAACCGATCAAAGCGGCCTAGATATCCCAAGTACTTCCATGACGGGAACCAATTCCAGCAGAAGCCTATCTCCTGGTGAAAATATGGGATTGGGTGGGAATGATTTTGGCAAGGGGACTGCGGGAGAAGGAAAGCAAGGAGGAGACAAAATAACACCGCTTGCCATTGACCAGCCGCGATCTTATCCCCTGGAAGCCCGGAGTAAAGGCTGGGAAGGCACAGTAAAGTTGGAGGCCTTATTGAACAAGAATGGACGCATTGAATCCATAAAACTGCTTCAATCGTCCGGATATAAAATATTAGATGATACTGCCATCCGGATGGTAAAGAAATGGCGTTATCAACCCGTTGTCAAAGATGGAGTCCCTATTGATTGGACCTTGCGAATTACAATCCCTTTTAAGCTGGAGGATAATTAAAATGAATTTATTGCAAAAAGGCGGTTTTTTCATGTTGCCGTTACTGCTTTGTTCCATTATCATGGTGGCGGTAATTTTGGAGCGGCTAACTGTTTTTTCGCAAACCATGAAAAAGCCTTTGATAAACCATGATAACCCGCAGGAGGTCATTAAAAAGCTACGCGCTCGTTTGATGATCCTCTATACTGTTATCGTCATTGCACCAATGCTTGGTTTAATCGGTACGGTGGTTGGCTTGATGAAATGCTTTCACTTGCTGGGAATCACGGCTGCCACCACTTTTGATCCCAAGATATTGAGCCTCGGAATTAGTGAAGCATTGCTAACGACGGCTGCCGGTTTGATTATTACGGTGATTGCGACTATATTTTATAATTATTTTAATACCCGTCTCGATGGTTATGTATTGGATTATAACAACTCCCTTCAAGATGGCAACTTGGAAGGAAAAGAGCCATGAAAAAAGTTCCGATTCATTTAAAGCCACTTCCGGAACCCCGTCTGGAAATATTGAACCTGATCGATGTTTTAATTACCTTGGTGGCTTTTTTTATGCTGGCTTCAACATTTGTGGCGGATCAATCCCAGCGGAATATTGGCATCAATTTGCCACAAGTCCGGCATTCCGGAATCGAGGACAAGGCTGACAGGCGGTTGGTGGTGGAGTTGAATAAAAAACACCAAATATTTTATCGGGGAGAGTCTCTGAATCGGTTTCAATTAAAAGAGTTGTTTCAAAAACAGCCCGGGGATACTGTCTTTACTATCAAGGCCGACAAAGATTGCCGTTATTCCTGGGTGGTTGATTTATTGGATTTGGCGGCAGGGTGCAAACTGACGAAGATTGCTTTGGAAGTCAGAAAGTAGTCCCCGTTCGCGGCAAACGAAAGTAGACCACAAAAGTGGGGATCAGAGAATGAAAATTCAGGATGGCTGCGTGCGGCAAGAGCAACCTGAGCCTTGCCCTCCCCGTTATGAAGCGGACCTGCGATGCTGATTTAAGAGGTGGAAAGACTTTGAAACTACAGCGAAAAATCTTGATTTCTTTGACGCTGGTCTGTATGGTGGGAGTATTTGGTCAGGCCCAGGTTCTGCCCGCTCCTATGACGTTGCCCGGCTTACGCTATACCCGGCATTTTAAAATTGAAGAAGTTGGCAATCGTTGCCGGAAAATAACCGATGGGCAAGGGAAGCAATTGTTGCTGGTCCCCCATGGCATGAACCCTCCCAAGGGCTTTCGCAATCTCCAGGTTATTCGCATCCCGGTTCGAAGGGCCTTGTTTGCTTCGATGACCCAGGTTTGTTTATTGAGGCCTTTTCGTAATCGGAAAATATGGGCCAGTGTGGTTGGGGTCACCAGCCCGTCGAGGGAATGGTATATCCCGGAAATTCGCAAAGGGTTGCAAAATGGGTCGATCCAATATGTCGGAGATGGTTATGAACCGGACTTTGAGATGATTCAAGCATTAGAACCGGAAATCGTTTTTACCTATGGCGGTCCCAATGGCCAATTTAAGTTGATGAAAAAACTATCCGAGTTGAAAATTCCCTATGCTGTTGATAATGAATATTTGGAAACCGATCCTTTGGGGCAGTTGGAATGGCTTAAATTCGTCGCTGCTTTTTATGATCAAGGGCCGGCGGCTGAAAAATATTTTAAGCGGAGCGAAAGAACAATCCTTGATACGGCCCGAAAGTTACAGGAAAGAAAAAGGCCTAAAATTGCCTGGGGCATGATTTATAATGGGAAAGTTTATGTTGCGGCGGGTGATTCGTACGTTGCAAAAATGATCAACTTAGCCGGCGGAGATTATCTCTTTAAACAATTGGCAAGGGGTAAAACGGCCCTCAATATCGAAACCTTTTATGCGCAAAGCAAAAACGCGGACATTTTGGTGAATAGCGCTTATGCTCCCATGGTTCCCTCCATTCAAGCAATGGTGAGCCAGGCTCCCATTTTAGCAGACCTGAATGCGGTTCGCCGGGGCCGCGTCTGGTCGATGCAGCCATGGTATAATCAAAGAGTGGACCAAAATGATCAAATTTTATTGGATTTAGCTTCAATCTTTCATCCTGAAGTAATCAAAAACAGGCGGCTTGAAAACTTTATAAAGCTACCGCCTCGATAGGGGTTATATAGTAGAGCGTATCGTAAATAAACGGCAATCAGAAATGGGGTAGACACGCTCTACTTAAGTAAAACGTTCACCGAACATTGACTAGTTATTTAGAGAACGTTTTACTAGAAGACCGTAAGAGTGACGGTTTGAGGGGCTGGGTTTCATGAATCACAAATACCGGATGACAGTAACTATTTCAATTCTTCTATTAGCGGCTGTTTTGGCTATGTTGATTGCCAATATCGCCATGGGGCCGATCAATATTCCGGTACCCAAAATTTGGGACTCAATTCTTGGTTTCCAACGGCACGACGATGTTTATACCAATATTATCTGGAAGATCCGGATGCCCCGGGCGCTGGCGGCGGTCTTCGGGGGAGCGGCCCTTTCGTTGTCAGGCCTTTTGTTACAAGTCCTTTTCCGGAATCCGCTCGCGGATCCCTTTATTTTAGGAATTACCCCTGGATCGAGTTTAGTTGTGGGATTGGTAGTTTTCCTGGGGGCCACCCTCGGCTTAAACGCCGTCCATCCCTTTTTGTTGGCAATAGCCGCCTTTATTGGGGCTATGATTGTGATGGCCATTGTATTGGCAACAGCCAGAAAAATAAAAAATATTGTCACTCTGTTGATAGTCGGAATTATGGTGGGCTATTTATGCAATGCCCTTACCAATTTGATGATTGCTTTCGCCCAGAAGGAACAATTGCATTTATTTACGATTTGGGGTTTAGGCAGTTTTTCGGGTTTTTCCTGGCCGGAAACATGGATTTTAGTTACTGTGGCTACTATTTTGACAGGCGGAGCCATGGCAATTTGTAAGCCGTTAAATGCGCTGATACTGGGAGAAGATTACGCTCGGAGCATGGGAGTTCCCATTAAAAGGCTTCGAATATTGATTATTTTGATTTCTTGTTTTTTAAGCGGTACAATGACTGCCTTTGCCGGTCCCGTTGCTTTTATTGGCCTGGCTGTGCCGTATATTTCACGTTTGTCTTGCAAAACTTCGGATAACCGCGTATTAATCCCGCTCACAGTATTATTGGGAGGTTTCTTAACCAGTTTTTGTGATTTGGTGGCCAGAACGGCATTGAGACCCGTGGAAATACCCATCAGTGTGATTACTTCATTTTTTGGGGTTCCGCTGGTTATCGTACTTTTGTTAAGGAGGAACCATAGTTTATGAAGGTGATCAGTACCGATAAACTGGCGGTTGGTTATGGTTCCAAAATTATTATGGATCAAATCAATTTGCAGGCCCTTAAAGGTCAGATTGTGGGCTTGCTCGGTCCTAATGGTTCGGGGAAAACTACCTTATTAAAGACACTGAGCGGCCTTTTGGCTCCGGTAAAAGGCGCAATCTATCTGCATGGCAAAGATTTAACATCTTACAATAGCACGGAATTATCGGAAAATTTGGCGGTGCTTTTAACGGAGCGGGTATCCGCACCTTTGACGACGGTGTTTGAAATTGTTGCTATGGGCCGATATCCTTATACGGATTATGCCGATAAGTTGTCTCCCAAAGATACTGCCAAAGTTTGGGAGTCGCTGGAGTTTGTCAATGGGAGAGGGCTTGCCGGGAAGTATTTTTCGGAATTAAGCGATGGGGAAAAACAAAAAGTCCTTTTAGCCAGGGCGCTCACCCAGGAACCGGAACTGCTGATTTTAGACGAACCCACCAGTTTTCTGGACCCGCGCCACCGTTATGAAATCATGGCCGGGTTTATCAGGCTGGCTCGTGAAAAGAAGACCACCGTTATTTTATCATTGCATGATATTGAATTGGCGGCCCGTTGTTGTGATAGTGTTTTTTTACTTAAAGGAAATCAAATATTGGGATATGGCCCGCCCGAGCAGTTGCTTACCGGAGAAAGCATTCGCAAGCTTTATGATTTCCAGGGAATAAACTATCATGAGCTGTTGGGAGTGACGGAATTACAAAATCCTCAACTTCCTACTGTTTTTGTGGTGGGGGGAAATGGTTCGGGGGTAAAGGTATTTCGTCTCTTAAGCCGGTATCATTATGGAATTTGTTCCGGAATCATTCATGAAAACGATTTGGATTATCATGTCGGCAAATCCCTGGGAATCGAGATGGTAACCGCAAAGGCATTTGAAATGATCAACGAAGCTTCTTTTCAAAAAGCGCTAGCCCAAATAAACCGGTACAATGAAGTAATCGATGCCGGTTATCCTGTTGGAATGACAAATTATAAAAATATCGATTTAATCAAAACAGCATTGGAAATGAGAAAAATTGTAATAAGTTTAAGGCCGCTGGAGGAGGGCCAGAACCTATTTGGCGATATGGCCGGGAAAATCCTGTATTGCAGGGGATTTTCCGAGCTCTTGGCAGTACTTGGCAATGAAAGCAAGGTTGAAATTTGAAGGGGCTTACAACCGTTTATGGAGAGGGCATCCGACGTTATGAAAAAAGTATCATCATTTCTTCCGATAAGCCAATTTTTTGGATTAATGGCGTTGGGATATGCTTAAACCTAATGAACACTCCTGTGTTGTTACACCCGAATCCCTCACAATCAATTATCCAAAAAGGTATGCAAAGCTTCAATCAACCTCCGATTACTTTGATCATCTTTAACAGCAATGCGGAAAAATTGTTGGCTTAACGAATGGAAATTGGCGGCATTGCGGATTAAAATACCTTGTAGAGCCAATTTATCCTGGAGAAGAGCCGCTGAAATCCGGGGAGAATCAATTTTGACCAAAATAAAATTACTTTGGGGAGGGAATGGTTTTAGGGTAGAAATTTTAAGCAATTCTTGAAAGAGCCATTCCTTTTCTTTTGCCAACCAGCAGGATGTTTTCTCCAAAAATCCGGGGATTTCGGATAAGTAATCGCCGATGATACAGGATAAAGCATTAACAGACCAGGGAATTTTATTTTGAGCCATTTTTTCGATCCATTGGGATGGGCCTAAACCATAGCCAAGCCGCAAACCGGGCAGGGCCAGAATTTTGGTAAAAGAGCGAATAATAAATAGATTATCGTAATTTTTTAGCCAGGGAACCATAGAGTAGCTGTTGCCGGGTATTGTGAGTTCAATAAAGGATTCATCCAGGATCAAAGTTACCTTTTTCCTTTTTGCCAAATCAACGAGGCTTATCAGCTCCGCAGGAGAGAGCAAAGTTGATGTGGGGTTATTGGGATTACAAAGAAACAGGCAATCAACCGCATCAATAATTTCTGCAAGCTTTGTTAAGTCAGGCTTAAACCCATCAGCCTCCGGCAACGCATAATAATGGACATTCCCATTCACCAAACGGGCTGCTTTTTCGTATTCACTAAAAGTTGGCGCATAAATCAGCAGATTTTTCGGCCTTAATGTGTTCAACAAAAGGTAAATAATTTCTGAGGCGCCGTTTCCGGGAATGATCTGTGAAGAGGAAACATCCAGATAGTGACCGATATTTTCACGAAGATTTTGATATTCCGGGTCCGGGTAAAAGGAAAGCTGGTCTAAATTTTTAATGAAACGTTCTCTCAGGGACAGCGGCATCCCCAGCGGATTGATATTGGAACTGAAGTCCAGGAGTGTTTGGGGGCTACGATGTAACTTTTGGGCAACTTGATGAACATTTCCCCCGTGTTGGTTATTGGGTAACAGCAATCTGGGCTCCCCTTTCTTCAATACAAACTTGCCGCGGAAATCACCAGGAAACCGATGATACCGGTCACTGCCGAGGTATAATATAACATTTTAACCGTTTGCAAGATATCATGATTTACTAAATCCCTGGCCGGGTCGCCGATTGCAGGTTTTTGGACCCATTTACCGAAGTAGAGGTTGGTCCCGCCTAGCTGGACACCTAAACCACCAGCTACGGCTGCTTCCGGGAAGGCGCAATTGGGACTGGTATGGTTTCGACGGTCACGGCGCATGATAGTAAAACTATTGCGAAATCCTTTACCCATCAACAAAAAGCTAAACGGAATCAATAGACCGGAGAGCCTTGCCGGAAGATAGTTGGCAAGGTCGTCAAGCCTGGCGGATGCCCATCCCCAATGTATATAGGTCTCATTTTTGTATCCCACCATCGAATCCAACGTACTAATCGCTTTGAATGCAAAGGCCAGGGGAGCAGCTATTCCCAAACAAGAACCAATGACGATGTAAAAAAGGGGTGATATGACCCCATCCACTGTATTTTCAGCCGTGGTCTCCACGACTGCCCGAATGACTTCTTTTTCATCCAAATGTGCAGTTTCCCTGCCAACCAGCATGCCGACCTGTTCCCGTGCTTTCGGAAGATTCTTTTGGATGAGCAATGCATGAACTTTTAAAGCCTCATCCGCCAGACAGCGGGTCGCTAATGCCGAGTATAAAAGATAAATATTTATAATGTGGAACAATAGGGGATGGATCCAAGCCCCGATTTTAAGAAGGAACCATATCCCGGTATAAGTGATCCCCACTGTTAAGACGGCTAGAATAATACCGCAGGATCGTTCCCAAATAGCTTGGGAATATTGGTGGCAATGAACCCTGCTTTGCAATCGCCGCAATAAAGTCTCGAGCCTTTGAATCAAATGCCCAATGATCCGAACCGGGTGATACAACCAATCAGGGTCCCCAATCAACCAATCAAGAATAATGGCAAATCCATAATCCATCAACAGGTCCATCATCAAATTTTTCCTACCTCCGGTAGTCGGTTACTCTTAGGCCAACGACAGATATTCGCTTATTAACCATTGAGCATAGTTAAATAAGCGTATCCGCATTCGTCGACTTCGACTTTGGCAATACTGCCGATGTCTACTTTGAAACGCCAACACTCCTCGGTTTTGAACCGTAAAAGATAGGTAATCATGGTACGGATACAGCCACCGTGGGTTACGAGCAAGATTCGTCCATTTGGGTAATCTAGGATCAGGCCATCAAGAAAAGATATTATCCGTTGGTGAAATTGGATAAGGTTTTCTCCTCCAGGAATGAGGGAGGTGGGATCTGTTAACCATCGTTCGGCTTCTGCAGGGTGTTTGGACTTGATTTCATCGAATGTAAAATTATCCCACAGGCCGAAGTCTCTTTCTTTTAGGGAATCCACAGTTTGTATCGGGAGTCCGAAGGACTTGTTAATGATTTCCGCCGTTTGATAAGTCCGCTTTAATGAGCTGGAGAAAATCGCATCGGGTAATTCCCGGGCTAATTTTTCTTTAATAGTATGGGCTTGGGCCATTCCTGCTTCAGTTAATTCCAGATCGGTCCGGCCAACAAAAGCTTTTCTTTTACTACCTTCCGTTTCACCATGGCGTATTAGAATAAGTTCCAACATGGGTAAGCCTTTCCCTTACGGTAAAGTTTGAGGCCGCAAGTAAATTAGATAGACGGCAATTAAATAGAACAGCTGAGCTAATTCGCAAACTGCGCCCAAAATATCGCCGGTGATTCCATTGATTTTAGCGGCAAAAAATTTGACAATCAGGAATATGATAATGCTTGTTAAAAAAACGATTAAAATTCCTTTGATTCCAAGGATTAAAACAGATAAGATACAGGTTATGGATAAACCAATGAAGATTTCCTTTGACCCGCAAAAATTAATAAAGTGAAGTCCCAGGCCATTCTGACGCGCATATTTTTCCAGCCCGGCTCCAAGAGGGAGGGCCATTCTCCCGATCACCGGCATGAACACAATGACTCCTAAGGATTTGGTTGGGACTTCTATGATGAAGAAAATATAACTCAGGATGACAAGGATCAGGGCTAAAACGGCATTCGTCCCGACCCGGCTATCTTTCATGATTTCCAGGATGCGTTCCTTGGAGCGATGGGAGAATAATCCGTCCGCTGTATCACCGAGTCCGTCAAGGTGTAGACCACCGGTGAGGAAAACGTAGATTACGCATAAAAATAAACTGCTGATCAAGGCGGGAAAGAGCAACCGCAGTAGATAAAGGCAACCAGCTAGAATACCCCCCAACAGTAAACCAATCAACGGGGCATATGCCAGTGAACGGCCGAAATCCTCCGGTTCCATTGAAATATTAAGTCTTAATGGAAGGGTGGTCAAGAATTGGATTAACCATAATATTTGCTTGACAATCCGCAATGCTAATTTTCTCCTTCACAGTCATTGATATAGGTATCATATGAAATCGGTTGCCTTTAAACTTGGTGTTATTTGATTCGCAGAGGAATTCCCGATACACATAAACAGACTTCATGGGCAGCTGCAGCTAACAGTTGGTTAATCCGGCCATGAATATCCATAAAAATCCTGGAAAGCCGGTTTTCAGGTATCAGGCCCATCCCAAGTTCATTGGTAACTAGAATAATGGGAATATCTAGCTTGTCCGCACAAATAATCAATTTTTGAAACTCTTTCCGGGTTTCCTCCTCAAGCCTGCCAATCAATTGGTGGTCGGCAGTTTCCCAATCAATCCCGGAGTCAAATAACAAATTATTAAGCATCACGGTTATACAATCCAACAAGATAGCTGATTTTCCCGGAGAGTTTTTTAAAATCAGCGTATCCAAATCGCGATAAGCCTCAATCGTTTGCCAATGGGAAGGCCGATGCTGGCGGTGTTTGGCAATCCGTTCTTCCATTTCGGAATCAATTGGAAGTGCAGTTGCGATATAGAGGACATTAGAACCGGCCTCTGAAGCGATTCTTTCCGCATAGGTACTTTTGCCACTGCGAGTTCCGCCGGTTACTAAGATCAATTTCGCCATGTTGTTGAGGTCTCCCTTTTCGTGAACTATTATTTCTTGTCCCTAGGATGGTATAGCCGCTTTCAGCCAGATCGGCTACAACATTGATGCCTACCTCAATGGCTTTGACAGCTTCCTCCCGGCTCATAGCCGGCCTGTTTGCCATATTGTCGATGCCTTTTCGGACTTTTTTATTCAGTATACCTGGACAATCCAGTTCATCTTTAATCCCGATATCAACAATTCGAAGATCAGACTGGGCATGATGGGATAAGACATTGGTTTAATGCGCTTTATGGTTTCTTTAAAATTCATTCGTAGCGCCATCTCCTAATAGAATGATTTTTTTGGTGAATAAAAATTAGGCTTCCACCCAAAAGAGGAGCCTATATAAACAAAAAAACTAATCCTGGAGATTAATTTTCATGTCAAACGATAGAAGCCTTCCCTCCGAAGGTGGTAAAGGGATAAAGGTATAGGCAGGTCTCCTGACTTATGACTCATTTGCAACTGTAGCCTTCCCAAGGGTTCTCAGTGGCATGATTGGCAGTGCATCATCATTAACAGTAGCGGGGGCTGTAACGGATTTAAACCGTTTTCCCTTTTCAACCCGTTTTACGGATACCTATCCAATATTTAATTTAATGAAAATTTATCATTAATTTCCGGAATAGTCAACCCTGATCAAGTGCAAAAAACCTTGAATAACTTGAGTACCCCGCCTATAGCGTTGAATAATTTAGTAATTAGCCGAACTGAGCGTTTTGTGGAGGCAATGACAAAAGTCTTGAGTTAATGGGATCTAGTAAATGATTTTTCAATGGGAGAGAAATAACGTCCATAATTACCGGTTGAAGATGGATTTTATGTCGCAATTTCAGCAATTTCCGTAGAGATTTTCGGATTAAATTGACAATTTGATCCATAATGGTATTGATATCATCCATCGCTAAGTCTTCATCCACTGTTAATGTAAGCAAAATTTCAATAACTTGATCCTTGGAAGCCTGGTGCTTCATGATGGGATATTCCCCTTTGATTTGATGACAAATTTGATACTTTGTTACAAGGATTGCCTCAAAATGAGGCAATCCTATTTGTATTTAGATCTCTAGCTAATGGACTCGATACTAAAGTAAATTAAGATGCCTTATTGCACTGTACCAGGACCATAGCTGGCAGAGGTGATAATCAGGATTTGGAACGGTAATTTCTTCTCAAGGAAGAAATTTTGTTTTTCAAATGTAAGGAATTTTTCAACGTCGATAAAGCCGGTTATAGCAGTACCAGGGAATTTGCCGACTAAGAACTTCTGATCTTCACTGACGATTTTAACCGTTGATTCAATGATCCGGTCTTTGTTTTCTGGGATATGATCCATCTTATTGGCTCCTTTGTTATAAGTCTTGAGGGCATTCGCCCCTTGGGCGCAGGCCCTTTACTAAAATATGTTATTAAAAACATGAAAGTTCGTAACTTTACTCAATAAATTATTACTTCACATATTTTTGTATGGTTATCTTATGGACCGAATTAATAAAAGCTTTTTGTCAAATTGGAATTTTAGGGTCCTTTATAGTTTGAGCGTTACAAAGAATTAATTATTTGGAATATGTTTCAAATTGCATTTGCAGGGCCTAAGAGAAATCCGGCGCCTTTATTCATTCTTTTATCCAAGACCAGCTATTGCCGAAATAAAAATACTCCTAATTACCTTTTAGCCGGCATAGAATTGATTAGGACAGTTATGAATATGGAAAGTATGTCCATAGAAGCTTAATACTCTAATACGAAGTTACCATACAAAGTTACCTAGGAGCCAATATTGTGATGATAAACGATCCCGATAATCGTAATTCTAAAAATGAGATTTTGATGCGGTTGGCGCTGATTGTGGCTTTAATCTTATTCGTAATGTTCGGTATAATGATTGCCCATATCATTCATCAAGGAAAGACTCTACCATCTAATGCCATAGCGGTGGCCGGGAGTACAATCCGTCTTGATACCCAAACGAGCAAATTTATTCTAAAAAATGGGATACCGTTTTTGGAAAAAATGGTGGACGAAGATGATCCGTTAACTTTTTTAAATATAAACTGGATTCAAATATATTGGCATTTGGCGGCAAATATCAAAAATACCAGCCCGTTTGAGATTATTTGTACTCAGTTTCCAATACTGGCGCTAATGAAAACCCAGCCCAGAATCCCACTAAAGATAACGCCAGTACCTATAGAAAATAATCCGGATGTAAATCCACAGGTTCCCGTACCAACACCCAGTGACCAAGGGAATACAGCCCTACCGGAGATAACTGAAAATCCGGAAATATTCATATATCATACCCATACAACCGAGTCCTATATCCCGGCATGCGGCAAGGACCATATGGTTAATCAAAAGGGCGATATTGTTAAGGTTGGCAGTTATTTGGAAAAGGTTTTGGAGGAAAAATATCACATCAAAAGTATGCATTCGGAGACGATTCACGATCAATTCCCATTCAGGGATTCCTACAAACGCTCCCAGGTAACGGTGATCAATTATTTGAAACAATATCCGACTACCAAAGTGGTTTTAGATGTTCATCGCGACGCAACGCCGGGTTTAGAGAACAGCCGGATCGTAAAGGGTGTAAAAACAGCCACGATTGTTACGGTTGTGGGTAGTGATAAAATGGGGTTATCCCATCCGCATTGGAAGGAAAACCTGCAGTTTGCTAAGAAACTCAATGAAAACATGGATTTGTATTATCCAGGCTTGAGCAATGGTATCATCATTTCGGATGCCCGGTACAATCAACACTTGCATTCCCATGCTATATTGATTGAGTTCGGAGATCAGTATACGACCTTGGAGGAAGCCTATCGGGCGGTAGATTTTTTTGCCGATGTCTTAGTCCACACAATGCAAAAAGACACTTCACCGGGAATTACGACTTTGGATGGAGGTAAATAATTTTCATGGTAATAAAGATCAATCAACTTGATTCCGGAAGGAAATCTTTTTATGAAGGCGGAAACCGTGGAAATGATTTTAACGATTGGATGATGGCCAAAAGTGATTGGGTGATACAAAAAAACAATGGGTTGACGGGAAAATCCGATTGGATGGTTGAAGAAACAATTGCGGAAATGATCCGGACGATTGGTTGATGGGAAAAACTAATTGAAAAAATGAGCCGGACAATCGGATGAATGAAATTCAACATCATTTTCCTATTTTTTACAAGCACAGCTTGATGACGTTGGAGGTGGCCCTTCCGTGACCATTGTTTTCCGAAGGCAAAGCCCGTCAGGTAAAGGGTTTGTGAGGTAGGAGGGCCACGAATCTGATAAAAATACAATTAACTTTTAGCATGCATCACGGAGGGTCTGTTGCAAAATAAAATTTATCGATAGAGAAATACAATATATAAAACTTGCTCATTATTTGATGCTATATATTGTATTTCTCTTTGATTTTAATTACTTTTGCAACAGTCTCTTTGGAATGGTTTTATACACTTAGTCGTGTACTTTATCCTGCGGCTGACAGAACAGCCACTAATATTGCTGGTATATTGTTACTGCCAAGCTTGGGGAAATTTGGGTATCGGCTTATTTGGAGCGATGGAAAGAACTACGCTTACATTTTGGACATGTTGGTAAGGCATCTTTGGCATTATCGACCATCACTTCATATCCGCAGTAATCACAAACGTAAGTTCCTTGGCCTGGTTTTTCACCTGCTGTTGGCATGCTTAGGTCCCCCCTTTCGTAGTCCTTTAATAAATTATGAAGGAAATTTAAGGAAAAGAACCTCCATCCGGGGAATCGCAACACAATCTTTGAAAAGCAGGATTTATTCGATAATTAAACCCGCCGATGTCGACGGGTTTTAAATTTGGATAAAAGATTTTAACAAAAGAAGGGGTTGATGCTTTTTTGATGGCATTACATATCTTCTAAAATGTGCCAAGCTTCATATATATAAGAGTCTTTGTTAACTTGCTTCAACCAATCCGTTGTCTTTGAAGGTTGGGGATTTGTAGCATCTTTCATTTCTAAAGCGGATATTTTAACATAATCCGGTTCTTCTACCGGAAGATTCTTAAGCTGCTCGGATCTGTTTTGCAATGACTTTTGTTCTTCGAGAAATTTAGTAAATTGAAGCGGTTCATAAGGGTGTTCCTGCCTATATTTCAAACGGGCCACATCAGTATTAATGTATTGAAAGGCTTTGCTTTGACGAACTCTTTTTTCACTAAGCCGCCTTAATTTGGCGATATTCAATGCTCCATCATTCCATTTTTGGAAAGGTGCAGCTGAAATCGTATCCCATGGTAAAGGATATTCCAGGTTTTTTTCACCAATTTTGAGGTATCCATAAAGATCGGGTAATACAATGTCTGCAGCGACTCCCCTACCTTGGGTGGATCCGCCGTTAATCCGATAAAACTTGGCAATGGTCATTTTTAATGAACCTGCAGGTTTTATGGATTCGTATTGTTCTGAAAGGATTTGATCAAGATTCATAACGATTTGGACTGTTCCTTTACAAAAGGTTCGAGGTCCTCCCACAATAACCGCCCTGCCGTAGTCCTGTAAAGAAGCGGATAGAATCTCAGATGCCGAAGCACTTAGAGAGTTTACCAATATTACCAATGGTCCCCTGTAAACAATCCCGGGATCTGGATCAGACAACACTTCGATCCGTTTTTTGTTATCTTTGACTTGAACAATCGGACCTTCCTTGATAAAAAGCCCCGCCATTTTTACGGCATCTTCCAGGGAACCCCCTCCGTTATTGCGTAAATCAAGAATTACCCCATTCACATTCGCGGCATTGAGTTTATTTAATTCGCTTCGAACATCATCCGCTGCATTGTGGGAGTTCGTCTTAAAATCATGATAAAAGGAAGGTAAATTAATATATCCATATTTCTTCCCGGTTTTCTGGTTAGTTATTAAAGCGGATTTGGCATATGCATCTTCCATAATAACCACGTCACGTACTATCGGAACCACAATGATCCGGCCGTCGGGTTTCTTGACTGTGAGTCGTACTTCGGTACCTTTTTTGCCCCGGATAAGTTTTACGACATCGTTAAGAGGCATGGTTACGGTATCGACGGGCTCCGCATTTTCTTGGGCGACTTTAAGGATGATATCATCAGCCCCCAGGCCCTTTTGACGCCAAGCGGCACTTCCTGGAACAATTTCAACAACTTTGGTATAATCGCCGTCTTCCTTGAGAGTGGCGCCAATTCCTTCCATGATTCCTGTAATGGTGGCATCAAAGTCATCTTTCTGATCCGGTAGAAAATATTCGGTATGAGGATCAAAACTTCCGGCAATGGTATTTAAATATTCCCCGAACCTGGTTTCGTCTTTCTGATGGAGCATCCTATCCAAACGGCGTTTCATATTTTGGGCGACCTTTTCCCGAGCCTGACGTTCAATATCGGGCTCAAAGGATTGACTTGCTTTGATCAGGCTTTTTTCTTCCGGGGTTGTTGGGTCTTTGGTAATATTGGTCATCTCAAGATAAATTAACAGGGTCTGATATTTTAGATTTAAGCGCCAATATTCTCGAAGCTCTTGGGAGCCATTCGGAAAATCCCTTTTTTCCGGATCAGTGTTAAAAGTTTCAGCGACCGAAAAATCGAAAGGTTTTGCCAATATTTCCTGAACCATGCCACTTACTTCAGTGATGCGTTGCTGTAACAACATTTTAGACATTTCATAGAAATCGAAGTTCTCATTTTTCAACTGTTTGTCGAGTTGATTTTGATAATTTTTTAAGTGCTCAACATCGGATTTTAATAAAAATTGCTCGTTGGGGTCTAAGTTTTTTAAATAAAGTCGAAAGATCCGCTGAGATAGGTGTGCATCGACAGGTTTTGGACTGTAGTGCCATACTTGAAGGCTTTGTAACATGATATCAGTTATAATCTTATCTTTATCACTGCCCTCAGCAAAAAGAGTTGTTGTTAGAAGGATTAAAACGGATATCAAAAGCAGAATTTTTATGGATAAACGTTTCATGGGTCAACCTTCTTTCTCAGAATTAAGAATGGGATATTGCGATTATTTCTTTTTTCCGTTCGCATCCACCCAGTTGGAGCCATTCCACCAGATAGGACGACCTAAGGTCGTATCAAAATACATCATTCCGGTAAAACAATCCGCCGGTCTCTCAGCGCTGGGACCGGACTTGCTCGTTTGGAGATATTCATACTTGGATGGATCGAGATAAATTTTCAAATTCCCGTTATCATAAATCAATAAGCCTTGGTCGATCGCTGCCGGTAACGTATTTCCTAAGATGACTCCCTTGTCGAAAACTCCAACGCCGGAAACATTAAGCCGGTTTGAATCCGTTAATTCTTCCACAACAGAGGATGTATGATTGTCTTTGGTGAAACTATCCAATAACTGAACGGGAATATTGCCTGGCGAGGCATACCCTCTATTGTTGCGGAACATTAAAAGGGCCGGCCCTTCCAAATGAACAAAAGATTCCGTTGTACCATCATTATTTCGGATAAAGGTATTATTTTCGATGAGGCCGGAAATTTTTCCATTACCGGCAGAATTGTTCATAGCCAATGCCGGCCCTGTCCCATGGGTTGTAATAGCGTTGTTGGATAATGATAATTGATAAAATGAACTGTTTGGGCCGGCATCAATACATTTGCCGGGGTTTTCAAAATAACACCCATTGATGGAGAGATTCCATATAGCATAGGTATAAGCTTCGTTGAATGCAAAGCACGCGTCGGTGTATCCTTCAAATTGGCACCCGACAAAGGAAATATTCCAACCTTGTTTAAATGTCACTGCTTTCGAGCCGGTTGAAAAAATGCAATTAATAAAACTGTTGGCGTTTAAAAAAGCGCCTCCTTTAAAAGCAACATCATTGTAGAAAAAGGAAACATTGGAAAATTTATTGGTCCAACAATACTGACAATCGACTCCGACGGCAAAATGACTTATTTCGGCATCGTTGATGGTTAGATACCGGGAAGTAATATAAAGTCCTGTTCCCAAATTTTGTGCCCCACGGATTGCAATATTTTCGATCGTTAAATAATAAGATCCTGTCCCATATTGTTGTCCGGCTCTTTCACCAGAAACAATCGCTTTGTCGGCACCTTTATACAGAAGAATGGAAGAACGTTTGCTGTCGCCTAAAATTCGAATATTGGAAGGGACAGTAATCGTTTGCTCCAATGCATATTGCCCTTTGGGAAAAAACAGAGTCCCGCCGGATTTTAAACTATTAATAGCCTTTTGGATACTAGGAGAGTCGTTCGTAACTCCATCACCTTTAGCACCATATAATTTTACACTAACCGGATTACTACCGGAGTTTGTAATCGCTTCGGCTTTGGCCTTGTGGATGGATTTAGCCAAACAAGGGCTTGCCGTCGTTAATAAGAGAACGATTGAAAAGATGAAACCAATCCATATGAATAGGTTAACCCTTGAACGCATGATGATAAAATGAGCCTCTTTTCACTTATTTTATTATGTTACAGTATAACATAATTTCAATAGTAAAAATGATCATTATTTGAATGACAAAATCAATAATAAAATGCTTGAATGCAATATTAGTCAATTACGGCCCCTTTCCCAATCTGTTTCAGTCAAATGAATGGAATAATTTCATAGAAACCTCAAAAATCCTTTCGATGTAAAAAGACGTTCATATGATGTATAATATCTTTGAAATCTCTTTGAAATTGTTCGGGGGATAGGGGGTATTCAATGAAATTGCTATTGATCACGGATAATGATAAGTTGTTTAAGAAACTATCTCATATCCTCAGAGAAAGTGGTTATTTAGTGGACCATGCCGCTGATGGCAAAAAAGTCTTGGAAATCACCCCCATCCAGTCTTATGATTTAGTAATTTTGGAATGGCAAATGTCCAAGCTGGATGGTGTATCCATACTGAAAGAAATTCGTTCCCAGGGTTTTGACATACCGGTATTCATGATTGGTGAAAAGGACAGTCCCCAAGATCGGGCCGACGGATTGGATTCCGGGGCCGATGACTTTTTGAGTCAACCCTTTGCACTGGAAGAATTTTTGGCCCGTTTACGAGCATTATTAAGGCGCGGGCGTAAAGCTTTGGTTGGAAATACGATTGTGGCAGGAGGACTGACACTTGATCCTCTTAAGTGTGAAGTCATGGATGGGCATCAAGTGATTCGGCTAAGTGTTAAAGAAGCCTTATTGTTGGAAATGTTAATGCGTAACCTCGGGAAAGTTATTACCAAAGAGCTTATATTCGAAAGAGTTTGGGGATACGAATCAGATATTCAGTTTGCCAATATCGATTTATACATCCATTATCTAAGGAAAAAGCTTAATAATTGCCACATTAAGACGGTTAGGGGTATCGGCTATTATTGGGCAGAAGAGGAGTCATGATAGGCCAAAGTGGACTCCGAAGGTTTCAAGGAGATGCATCAAAATAATAAACTTCAATAGTATCTGTATACTTTTGTGAAGTGAATCGTTACATTTGACTCATGTAGTTGTAAAAGCTTTGGGAATCCTCCAATGATCCGCAACTCCGTGATATCTCCGCAAACCAGCAATAAAATTATCCTCTAGCGTATCTTTTCTCTTAAAGGAATTATTTTTTAATTAATCTTTTGAAATTCTGGGTATCGTTAATGATATGGAGAGAAAAATTAATAAGAAAAGCAGAGATGCTTGAGGGATTTTTAAATGGGCCCCTCCGATCCGGAGATTGTCTTTCCATAATATTGCCTTCATTGAATTGCATGGATGGGAATATGGTTGGGAGGAGGGGTCACCCATTTCTGGTAACGAATAAAATGGTGTTAATTTAGAAATGAAGAAATGAAACATAAAAAAATGGATTTTTTTAAAAGATACTCTTCAGAAAATTCTTAATGAATCCGATTAACAATTTGTACAATACTTAAAGGAGCAATAGAGATGAAGACTTGGTGCAAATGGTGTCTGTTTTTTTTAGTATTGGTAACAACCGGGACGGTAATGGGAGATGAATTGCCGAAGGTTAATGCCACTGCAGCAATTTTGGTCAATGCCGAAACCGGAGAAGTTCTTTATTCAAAGCACTCTCGGAATATAATGGCTCCGGCCAGTACCACTAAAATCATGACTGCTATTATCGCCATTGAAAATGGTAATCTAGACCGGAAAATTAAAGTAAGTCGAACCGCGGCAGCAAAACCCGGTTCTTCAATGTATTTAAAACGGGGCGAAGTTCAAACCTTAAGAAATCTTTTATATGGCTTGATGTTAGCCTCCGGCAATGATTCGGCTACAGCCATCGCTGAGGCTATTGCCGGATCAGAAAGGCAATTCGCCCGAATGATGACCAGAAAAGCCCATAAACTAGGCATGAAAGATACTCAGTACCAAAATGCTAGTGGGTTACCGGCTGCGGGTCATTATACAACAGCTTATGATATGTCAATATTAGCCCGTTATTGTTTGAAAAGTCAGGTATTTGCCGAAATCGTTCAGACTAAAGTGACTGCGGTACCCAGTTCGAGATCGAGTGCCCGTCGGACATTAAAAAATCATAACAAGTTGCTTTGGCAGTATCCATATACTACTGGTATTAAAACCGGGTATACCCGGCGGGCCGGGAAGTGTTTGGTGGCCTCGGCAAACCAAAATGGAATAAGTTTAATTTCAATCGTGTTGAAATCAAATACAATGTACGATGACAGTATTCATTTATTTGATTTTGGTTTTCAAAAGATTACGCCAGTTGTTGATACCCCCATCGATTCAACTGACTCAGAAAGCAAAGAAAGTCAGAAGGGCCCCATGGAAATGGAACAAGAAAATCAACCAACATCAGCACCTTATTTGCCACAAACGGATTTAAACCGGATGTAAGTTAGGTTTATTATGAGGTTTTAACAGTATTGTTTTATAAAAATTTTTTCGTAGTAAAAAGAAAAGACCTGCCAAAGACGGCGGGTTTTTTAATATCCATCATAAAAATTTAAATGCACTGGTTAACGTGATATTAACATAATTGTTATTTACTAATAATAGTTATTAATATATAATTAGTTTTGCAAGTCATCTTTATCCTGATATGCTAAATTTAGCTTAGAGGATGATGTAAGCTCATATGGAAAGGTACTTTAAAAATGAACACAGATAATTTAGAGCAGGCGATTACCAATTTATTTGCTTTATTTCCGCTGGTAAAGAAGAAGTTTATGAACCCTGAAAGTATAGGCATACAGTGTGATCTTTCTCACTCACACTTTCAAATTTTAATATTACTCGATGATTTGGGGATATTGCCGGTTTCGGAAATTGCTCAGAAATTAATTATTTCTCGCCCCAACATGACTCCGCTTATTGATAAATTGATTGAGGAGAGGCTGGTAAAGCGAATTCCCAGTGAAACAGACCGCCGGGTTATTCACATCGATCTTACGGATGAAGGCCATAAATTTTTAGAAGACAATCGGAAATTAATGTTTGATTATTTGAGAAAACGTTTTTCCTGTTTATCGGAGGAAGACCTGATTCAATTGGCCCAGTCCCTGGAGAATATCAAAAAAGTTTTTCAAAAATTAAGTTAAAATTTACAATCGAACGAAATAGTTTGGGGTGAAGGACGTTTATATATCAACGGTAGTAATTTTTGGTTTGGTAATTAATGTTATAGAGTTTGATGAAAAGCAGGATGAAAGGGGATTTATCCAGTGAAAAAGTTGATAGCGGCACTAATTGTAGTGGTTTTTATTGCAGGGATGGTTTTTGTATTATTTAATAATAAGGCCAAAATGGCAGCTAAAATGCAAAAGGTGCCGATTGAAGACACGACTGTTTCGGTAATGCAGGTTAGCAAGGAAAGATTAAGTGATAGTTTCACTTTAGTAGGGACCACCGCGGCGAATAACGATGTAACAGTTGTATCAGGAATTCAAGGTCGGGTCACCAATGTACTGGTAAGGGTAAATGATTATGTGAATCCGGGGCAAAACTTGGTCGACATTTTTGATGATTTGGGCCGGGTTACCTCTCCCATTGCCGGTATTGTTACTTCGGTACCGATAACTGTTGGCACAATGTTAAATCAAGGAACTGCAGTTGCAAATATTATTGATATTTCAACCCTTAAGATAAACGTTAACGTTGCGGAAGAAGATGTTTTTAAACTGAAATTGGGAGACTCGGTGTCGATTACCACCAACATTTATCCCAATGCCAAATTTAGCGGAAAGATCAGCAGTATCAGCCAAAAGGGTGATGACGCCCATACTTATCCGGTTGAAATCAAATTACCTAACAGCAAGCAATATCCACTCAAAGCCGGTATGTTTGCGCAAGTGATCTTTTATACCCATGCTGTCCAATACGGAATTACGGTTCCCCGAAGTGCGCTGGTAGAAGATGATACTACAAATCCGCAAGTTTATATAGTTGAAAATGGAGTCGCCAGGTTGCGGAAGATCGTCACCGGTCAGGAAGTGGGTACGAATTTAGTGGTTTTACAGGGGCTATCGGAAGGAGAACGCGTTGTAACATTAGGGCAAGCGAACCTGATGGATGGGGCAAAGGTCAAGGTAGCCAATTAAATTTCCCTCCTGTCTGTGCGAGGCTGTCCCAAAAGTAAATTTAATGATAAAGAAATTCAATATATGAAATGGGTCTATCATAAAGCTATATATTGTATTTCTTCTTGGTTTCAAAATTTTTTTAAACAACCTTGAAGAATCTGGGATGAAATGTATTTTCTAGATAGCACGCCTGCCAGCCCTTCAAACGGGCTGGCATAAGAATCAATGAAAATAAAACGAGCCGAAGGATACACCCGAAACCGGCGAAGTTTTATTTTCATATTAGGATAAGGAGTAACGAATATGACATTAACCGAGCTTTCGATTAAACGCCCGATATTTATTATCGTCGTGTTCATGGTATTAGCCTTAATGGGCATTTTTGGTTATGCGCAGCTAAAATATGAATTGGTTCCGAATATCGAAATTCCCAATATCTTCATCATCACCCAATATAGTGGCGCAGCAGCCAATGAAGTGGAATCTACGGTTACCCGAAAGATTGAAGACGGCGTGGCAACCTTGGATGGAATTGATTCCCTTCAATCAACCTCTTCGGAGGGAGTTTCATTTGTCAATATAGCGTATAAGCAAGGTGTCAATGTAGGTTTGGCTTTACAGGATGCTCAACGGAAAGTAAATCAAGTGGTTTCCGATTTGCCGGATGGTGTCGAGGCTCCGATATTGATGAAATTCTCTATGAGCGATATGCCCATCCTGCGCCTGGGCACAACCAGCAATATATCGGAAAAAAATTTGTACAAATTGGTTGATAAACAAATCAGTCCGGCTTTAAGCCAGGTCCCCGGGGTAGGTCAAGTTTATATCACCGGCGGTACCGAGCAGGAAATTAAAATCTATGTTAACTCAGACAAAATGAAGGCTTACGGATTATCGATTACTGGAATTAAGCAGGGTATAGCTACGGCCAATTTAGATGTTCCTACCGGGACAGTTAAGGACAGTGATCGCCAATATACAATCCGCTTAGCTGGAAATGTTGATAGTCTAATTGATTTACGGGAACTTATAATTGGCCGTTCCCAGCAAGGAGGAGCTATCCGGCTAAAGGATGTGGCTGTTGTAGCGGATGGTGTCAAGGATGCTTCTACGATTACCCGTGTAAACGGGAAAGACTCCATGGGAATTATGATTACCAAGCAGACCGATGCCAATGCGGTGGAAGTTGCCAAATTGGTCCGGGAGAAACTAAAAGATCTATCTCATGAATATGCCGATATTAATCTACAATTCAATATTGCCGAAGATTCTACCGAGTATACAACCGACTCTGCTAATGCGGTAAAAGAAGACTTATTAATCGCCGTACTATTGGTGGCAGGGATTATGTTAGTCTTCTTGCATAGCATCCGTAATGCAGTGATCGTCATGGTAGCCATTCCGGCTTCGCTGGTTTCAACCATGATCGGAATGTGGGCATTCGGTTTTTCCCTAAACATGCTTAGTTTACTCGCCTTATCGCTGGCGATAGGAATATTGGTCGATGACTCCATTGTTGTTCTGGAGAATATTCATCGCCATTTGGAGATGGGGGAGGAACATCATACGGCTGCCTTAAACGGGCGGAACGAAATTGGTTTTACGGCTCTAAGTATAACCTTGGTTGACGTGGCGGTTTATTTACCGCTATCCATGGTTTCGGGGATGATCGGCGGCATGATCCGTCAGTTCTCGCTGGTTATTGTCTTTGCAACATTAATGAGTCTTTTCGTATCCTTCACCCTGACTCCAATGCTTGCATCCAGGTTCTCAAAGTTACAAGACCTCACCCAAAATACTCTGATGGGACGTTTTGGAAGATGGTTTGAGAAAGTTTTCGAAAGTTTTACCAACGATTATCTTTATATATTAAAATGGAGTTTGGCGCATCGTTTTTCAGTGTTGTTAATCGCAGCCTTACTTTTCTTGATAAGTCTTTCTTTATTACCGCTTGGTTTTATCGGTTCTGAATTTATGGCAACTGGTAACGATCAAGGCCAGTATACTGTGACCATGGAACTGCCTCAGGGAACAAAGCTGGAGCAGACCGACCAGGTGACCCGGAAAGTCGAAGAATTCTTAATGAAAATGCCTGAAACCGAAAAAATAATCGCCACAGCCGGAAGCGCTTCCGCGGGCTTTTCCATGTCGAGTTCTCCTAATAATGCAGTCATTTCCGTGACAGCCATTCCGGTTGATAAGCGGATCAAAACGGTTGATGACATGATGATGGAAGCAAAGGCAATGATGACCGGGATTCCAGGCGTTAAGGGGCATGTAAATATAGCGAGCTCTTTTGGAGGCGGTCAGGCTCCGATCCAGCTAAAGGTAACCGGCGATAGTTGGAACAAAGTATCACGCGGCGCCGAAATTGTACGAAGAGTTATGCAATCCATACCCGGGACGGCGGATGTCCAGTTATCGTCCAATGCGGGAAATCCCGAACGACAAATTCAGATCGATCGGGAGAAGATGGCATCTTTTGGCTTAACTATGGCTGAGGTCGGTAATGCTTTAAGTGTAGATTTGGCGGGAGATACCAGTTATTCTTTTCGGGATAAGGATCGAAATGAATATGACACGCGAATTATTCTGGATGAATCCAGCCGCAGCAGAACATCGGATATTGGGGATATCATGCTCACCAATAGTCAAGGGAACTCCATCGCTTTAAAGCAATTCGCCAGTTTCAAACAAACATTGGGCCCGACCAAGATTGAACGGTATAACCGGAACTATTCCATTACAGTCAGTTCACAAGCTATTGGCCGCCCTAGCGGTTCAATTTCTCAAGACATGAATAAGGCAATCGCCAAAGAGAAATTGCCGGACGGTGTCAAATTAGTATACAGCGGTAGCATCAAAACAATGATGGAGTCATTTGCCAGTTTGGGGCTGGCGCTACTTGCGGCTATCATATTTGTGTATCTGATCATGGCAGCTCTTTATAATTCATTTATCTACCCGTTTATCGTTCTGTTTTCGGTGCCTTTAGCCATCATTGGTTCGCTCTGGGCATTGGCCTTGACGATGAATTCCATGAATGTTTTTTCAATCTTGGGTATCATCATGGAAATCGGTTTGGTAAGTAAGAACGCCATATTATTGGTAGACTTTGCGAATAAGGCCCGGGAAGATGGTGCGGGAGTCCATGAAGCCCTATTGGAAGCCGGGAAAGAACGGCTACGCCCGATTTTGATGACGACCTTGACGATGATATTGGGTATGTTGCCGATAGCAATGGCTAATTCTGCCGGATCAAGCATTAAGAACGGGCTAGGATGGGCTTTGATAGGCGGACTTACTATCTCAATGTTAATGACTCTTATCGTGGTACCGGTCGTTTATACAATTGTCGATCGAGTTCAAAAGCACTTTGTTAAAAGAAATGAGGTTACCTATTAATTAAAACGTAAGTTTCAATAATAACAACGATTATTCAATCTATCTGTCTATTAACCAAACTCCTCACCTTTTCCCTCTTATTAAAAAATAGGTTGGGACAGGGAAGGAGTTTTTTTATCGGGAATTGGGTCAAATAAAATATAGATTTGAAGGTGAAAGCCGAAGCTGGTCTTCTGAAATAAATGAAGGAACTATTGGAAAGAGGGAATTGGTTTAGGAATAAGAACAGTGATGGCAGGAACTATAGAATTGATTTCAAGAATTATATGAACGGTTACCGAAATGAGGGAATCAATCTCTGGAATGAAGGCAGTAATGTAGGAATGGCAGAAATGATTTATTTTAACAAGGAAAATGTAATTACTGCAGCGGCTAAAAATATACGGTACCATACAAAGGGTAAAAAACTTTTTCGTCGCAACCAGCGAAGCAGAAAGCCGATGACCAGGAAACCGACCAGAGCAGAAGTGGCGATACCCACTATAAATGGAACGGTTAGGACAGCGGCAGTCAGGTGACGGAGTTGTATAAGACCGGCTCCGGTAATGATCGGAGTGGATAGTAAAAAGGAAAACCGGGCAGCGTCTTCCCGGGTTAGCCCCAAAAATAATCCGCAGGCGATGGTAATCCCTGAACGGGAAACACCGGGAATGATTGCGAGGGCTTGGGATAGACCGATAATGAAGCTTTGGCCAAAGGAAATGGTTTCACTTTGCTGACGTTTTGCTCCATAGTGATCCGCTAAATAAAGAATAATGCCCATAATGAATAACATCAGTCCAATCAAAAGGGGATTCCGTAAAGACTTTTCGGCAGCCTGTTCCAGCATCATACCGGTAATGGCGCCCGGGGCAGAAGCTGCCACTAGAAACCAAAACATTCGCCCTTCGGAAGTTTTAAACCCGCTGCTTAAACCATTTCTGATGAGAATAAACCAATCTTTCCAGAAGAAAGCAATCACAGCGAATAATGTTCCGATATGCAAAGCCACATCAAAAGTTAAACCTGGATCCGGCCAATTAAAAAGCCAAGGAATGAGAATTAAATGAGACGAACTGGAGATGGGTAAAAATTCACCCAACCCTTGGGTGAGTCCAAGGATGAATGCCTGAAAAATAGTCATAGAAGATCTCCTTATCCTAATCCTGGCATAGAAATTGTACTTTTCATAGCGAAAAAGCATAAAAAAATCTTTTATGCCGCAGTTCTTTAAACATACTATATTTTACAATGAAAGTCGATGAAGGAAACAGGTTATGATTCGAATTGATTTATTAAAACAGCTGAGATTCTTATTTTAAAAAATAGTTTTCCCAAGTTCTTAAATTTATACCGCATATCGATTCTTCTTTAATAGAAGTGATCCATCAAGGGGTTGTGTTTTAATGGGAATCATGTTGAAAGAGCCAGGCCCGCAATTTTGACAGTTCTTCATTATCCGGATAGTGGTTTTGTTGTTGGAGTAATTCGAATTCCCTTAAGTTTTCGGGGTGTTGTTTAAAATAAAGCGATAGGCAACTAAAAATCTTCATGGTCAGTGGGGTTATATAATGCTCGATTCCTTCGACTTGTTCCGCAATAGCGGTGTTTGACTTGATAAGGCGAAGGAATTCTTTGAGATTTTCATCACGCCAGACTAAAAATCGTCCATAACGAAGTCCTTTATCTGTTAAAGAGATATTGCGGTATTTTTGATAGGTAATAAATTCAGCCTCATCCAGTTTTTGAATCATGCGGGTGACAGATGAAGGACGGACATGAACTGCTTTAGAAAGGTCCACTGGGCGGACATAACTTTGTTCAACCACGATACGGTAAAACATTTCCAAATAATCCTCCATGCTGGCTGTGAGTCGGGTATGCTCGTTAAGATCGATAACCATGACCTATTCCCCCCGCAATTTTAATACATTTTTTGTAGTTTAGTTTATGCTAACTTATTTGTGAATAGACTTTCGCATTCATCCAGTAGTAAATGCCTTATCTAGCAATTGTATGCTTTTATTGCTTTCGATCATACTAATAGTATTCGTCGACTCCAACTTGCCGGGGTAACGAAAGGATGAACGGGAGGTGAGAAAATTGAATCATTCGGAGCAGAAAAAAGAAATGGGGGAAATCAGTCGATTACTTCAAGAAAAAGCCAAAAAAGGCTTTGAATTTGGAAAATCGTCGCAGGTGGCTGCGGAAGAAGGTGCTGCTCATATCGGACAATCTAAAAGTAACCATACAGAAAGCAATCATAAAGGGATTGATCGAGGCCGGTGGGCAGATTGAATAGCTGTTTCTTCGTTTTATTTCAAGTTAAATCGAGATTTCTTATTGAAGTTGGATCTCTGACCATTTTTAACTGAAATGTAGCTTTTTTATTAAGTCAGGGCCTTTAGCCTTGACTTTTTTCAATTGTTCTTTTAGGATAATAGGTATTTACTTCAACATTTACATAGGATGCGATTAAATGTTAAAACTTCCTAAGTTTTTTAAACGAAAGAAATTTGGCACTTGGAAGTTTGATTTATTTTTCGATATTGCCTTGTTTGTCACGGCTTTTGCCGTTCGGATGCCCTGGTTATGGGAAGTCCCACGCTATATTGATGAATTGAAAGAAATCAATCTGGGTTATCAAATATACTTGGGGAAAACATTCCCTTTGCATAATATGGCACCTGAGATTGGGGCTCTTCATAATTATATTCTTGCCGGGATTTTTAAAATATTTGGGGTGAATCTTTTTTTGCCCCGGCTTTATGTAACCCTCACATCCGCTTTGACTGTTATAGTAGTCTATCATTTGGGTAAACGGCTATATAATCAATGGACCGGAATTATCGCATCAGGTCTTTTGCTTACAAATGGGATGCATATTTTAGTTACTCATATGGCTTGGTCAAACTGTACAACCCCTTTCTTTTTTGCACTGGCAATGTTAATGGTCGTAATTGCCGAACAAGAAAGAAGCGGAAAATTGTTAGTAGTCGGCGGCTTTCTTTGGGCATTAACCTTACAAACCCATTCATCGGTTATTATATATTTATTGGTAGTTTCAGTTTATATCCTAAGCCCCTATTTTCGCGAGAAAACAAATATTCCTCTGAAGTATTACTTATTATCAGGAATGGCTTTTACTCTAGGGTATGCCAATATGCTGTATTATAATATTTTGTCACGGGGTGGCAGTATTGGCTGGATTTTTGTCAAAGACTATACTTTGGAAAAGCACATCGGCTTCACCGCATTTCTTCATAATTTTGAGCAAATGGTAATCCAACTGATGCGTAGTCTGGCGGCGGGTTATCAGACTTATAGTTCACTTTTAGACTACTTAAAGCAGCCGCTTTTTGTGATTTGTCTTTTCATGATGGGATTGGGGGTGGCTGCATCGATAAGAAAGCGCCAAATTCTGCCGCTTTGGCTTATTCTAGGGGGATTTTTCATTATCCCCTGGATTAATCACCGTTATGGTTTCTTCATTGTAACCCGTTATATAATGCCGGTAATTCTTTGCAGTACTTTGATGCTTGCCTATGGTTTTTTCCGTTTAATGGAAAGTATTATTCCCAAAGCAAACCAAAAATTGATTATAATCCCAACGTTAACTGTAATCTTAGTAGCTTTCGGTGCGATTCATCTTACGCGTTTTTACAGTTATTGCAGTAATTTAGCTAATTCAGATATGTCGAACCGGCTTAGCTTAAGGGTGGTTGGAATTACTGAAAAATGGGCCCGACAAAACAGCGTAATCTTGATTGATCCAAGAACCCATATGAAAAATAATCCTCTTCCCTTGCTATTAACCATGAACCACCGGAATTATACAGTCCATCGGGTAACATCACCATTAAAGGATGGAGGAAAGAAAGACGATCCGATGATCCGTGCCCTTCAAAGATTTCAGGGATATGGCGTGATTGTGATTATGAGCGATCCGACTTATCAAAAACTTAAACGGAAAGTTTCCATGCAAAAAATAAAGTATTTGAGTGAGCGGCTTATTTTAAGTCCGTCAAAATTATCAGTTAAAGAGCAGCCAGGAATAGTGAGGATATATATTGCGAAGGTGCGCTCGTAACCAGTTAACCGGGTTCCTTGAAAGAGGATAAGAATGAACGGTTCTCAGGATAAAACCATAAATAACTAATTTTATATTTTGTGATATAATTTGATATATTGTAACTAAATCAAGATTAAATTTGACTATCGGACTACGATGGTATCGCGCCAAGCGTGAAGAAAGGGGCACGTAAGTTGCAAAAAAATGAGAATTTAGCACTTAAAAATGAAACATTAAAAACGATTACCAACCGTCACAGTATTCGTTCATTTGCGGACACCCCGGTTTCAGAGGAAGATATTCTGACCTTAGTTGATGCTGCAAACAAGGCTCCTTCCGCCCATAATCAACAATCATGGCATTTTATCATCATAAAAGGCGAAAAAAAGCATGAACTAGTGGATTTGGTCAATCGAAAAGCTGTGGAGTTTCCTAAGTCGACTTCGGTGTTGTTGCGAATGGCCTCGCGTTCCATGGCAAGCGCTCCGGTTGTCATTGCAGTTGCCAATACCGGCGAATTAATCGAACATGGGACCAAATTGTTCGGGGTAGATTTTGAATTGGCTCATGATTTTTTCCGGACCATGGAAATTCAAAGCTCGGCTGCAGCAGTTGAAAACCTTTTACTTGCTGCAACCTCTTTGGGTTTAGCAACAGTATGGCTTGGTATTTTATATTTGATAAAAAAAGAAGTTTTAGAATTATTGGGTGAACCCGGTGGGGAATTTATGGCTGTTATTCCCGTGGGTTATCCGCTAAAAACAACCAAAGGTCCGGAAAAATTACCATTAGAAATGATTGTAAAAACTATCGAAAAGTGATTTTTTTCAAGAGGTATATCGGTATCTCTCCTGGCGTCTTACTAGTATTCCGGCAGGTAGATACGGTTCTAAGTATCAATTTATTGCAGGAACATGGTCATTATAAGGAGAAATTTAAATTGGTGGTAGGGAAAGTGCTAAATGAGAGCGACATTTTTCCGAAGGAGGATAGAAATCTTGGATTATGCAACCTTTAAAAAAATGGCCGCTGAATTAACACAAATTGATTTAAGCAGTTATAAGAGCCAACAGATGGACCGCCGGATTAACTCATTAATGAGTGTCTGGAATCTTAAAACCTATGATGAATTCATTGAGCTCATACAAAACAACCCGCAAAAATATAAAGAGTTTGTCAAAAAGTTGACCATCAACGTGTCGGAATTTTTTCGGAATGCCGAACGCTTTCAAGAGTTATGGCGGAATGTTTTGCCGGAATTGTTGAACAAACCGCAAATCCGTATCTGGAGCGCGGGTTGTTCCAATGGGGCTGAACCTTATTCAATCGCTATCATTTTACTTGAACTCGGTGCTCAAGATCGTGCAAAGATAATCGCTACCGACGTTGATCGGGTTATTCTCGAGAAAGCAAAGGAAGCAACCTATGCTTATAATGAAGTCAAAAGCATCCCTCCGGACCTTTTATCCCGTTATTTCGACCTGCGGGACGGGTTATATATTTTAAAAGAATCTGTAAAAGGGTTGGTTGAATTTCGGGCCCAGAATTTGCTGGTCGATGACAATGAAGGAAACTTTGATTTGATTGTCTGCCGTAATGTGGTCATCTATTTTACGGAGGAAGCCAAGCGGGAACTTTATGAGAAATTTATGGGGGCTCTAAATCCAGGTGGTTATTTAATGGTTGGAGGAACAGAGCCTATATTGGCTTACCGGCAAATGGGCTTTGAAAATCCGCTTACGTCTTTTTACAGAAAGCCGAGATAAAAAGTTTGGTTGGACGGGTTATCATTCATTTTGAATTTGAATAGGCGGGGATAAACGGTTGATTTTTGGCACCGGGGTTGACATCATTGAAATTGGCAGGATCGCTAAGGCGTCTCAAAGTGAGCATTTTAATGAGAAAGTATATACTTGCTGCGAATTAGCGGAAACAAAGAAGTTGCCGCACCGCTTGGCAGGATTTTTCGCGGCCAAGGAAGCATTGCTGAAAGCAATGGGTACGGGGTTAGCGGGTTTTAGCTGGCGGGAGATAGAAATTGCTCATAACCCGCAAGGGGCTCCTTATTTTCAATTCAATGGAAAAGTGGCAGATTTTATCGAAGCCCAAAGAATTACCAAAATTCATCTGAGTATTTCTCATTGTAGAGAATATGCAATCGCTCAGGTTGTGCTGGAATTATAGGCCTTTCAAACGCGGCAGAATTTTTAAATTTAAAAAATAAAATAATCATAAAAAACGCATGGAAAGTAATGATACATTTCTCAGCCAGCTTGGAGGATTATATGAAGGTTACATTTGCCGAACAAATGAAGCGAATTGACTGGTTAACCCAGGAGCAATTTGGGATTCCGGGATTGCTGTTAATGGAAAGAGCTGCCATTGCAGTTATGGAATCGATGGAAGAGCGTTATGGAAATCTTGCCGGTAAACGGATTTATATTTGCTGCGGAAAAGGGAATAACGGTGGCGATGGATTTGCCTTAGCCCGTTTACTAACTGAAAAGTCAACACAGACAATAATTGTCCTAGCATATGAAGGCAATACAAATCAAGGGTTGGCTTCTCAAAACCTCCAACTGGCTACCCGGTTCGGGATTCAAACCAAAGTATGGAGCGAGCTGGATTCCCAAGAACTAGAAGAAGCCGACATTATTGTGGATGCTCTGCTTGGTACGGGAGCGGTTGGCGTACCGAATGGCCCGCTTGCCGAGATGATATGCGCTATCAATGAATCAAAAAAGCCGGTTGTTGCCGTTGATGTGCCTTCCGGAGTTGTTGTAGACACCGGCCAGGTAAATGATATCGCCATTGAGGCTGATTTAACAGTCACTTTTGGATTGCCTAAACCGGGTCTGCTATGTTTCCCCGGTGCCGAAAATACCGGTGAATTGGTGGTTCGTCAAATCGGGTTTCCAAGACAATTGTTGGAGGATGAGGGCTTAGATTTAAATTTACTTACCGATTCCGAAATCAGAAAACTACTTCCTAAACGTTCCTTAACAGCTCATAAGGGGACCAATGGTCACCTTTTGGTTGTCGGAGGTTCTACGGGAATGACAGGAGCGGCTGTTTTAGCTAGTTTAGCGGGACTTCGCGTAGGATGTGGTCTTGTAACAGCAGGAGTCCGCCAAGATTTATCGATTCCGGAGAAACCGGCTGAAATACTGTTGATTCCCTGGCCAGAATTAATCCGGACTTGGGATAAATTCCAAAGTTTTGTTTTTGGGCCTGGGCTGACCAAACTGGAAGATGGCGAATCCTTTTTATTTGAACTGTTGGACCATGCAGAGGCTCCTTTAGTCATTGATGCCGACGGTTTAAATCTGCTCGCGGCCAATCCAAAATTATTTAAACGATTTCGACAGTCCATTGTGTTGACCCCGCATCCCGGTGAGATGTCTCGGCTCACAGGTATGACAGTTTCAGAAATTCAAGCCGACCGAATTACAGTGGCCCGCAGGTTTGCTACAGAGTGGAAAGTGACAGTCGTTTTAAAAGGCGCTCGGACTATAATAGCGGCCCCTGATGGAAGGGCTTTTATCAACCCTACTGGAAATCCAGGGATGGCAACCGCAGGAACCGGAGATGTTTTGGCCGGAATGATTGGCGGGTTAATCGCCCAGGGTTTGGAAGCCACCCATGCGGCTGTTGTCGGTACCTATCTCCATGGTTTGGCCGGAGATATTGCCGCTTCGCGACTTGGTCCGATTGGAATTATCGCCAGCGACTTGATTTCAGTTCTTCCGAACGCGATGAAGAAGGTGTTTGCCATTGAATAGGCATGAGCAACAAATCCGCCACGCGTGGGTGGAGATAGATTTAGCTGCAATCCGCCATAATTTGCAAGAAGTGAAAAGGTTAGTCGGACCTGGGGTCGACATACTGGCGGTAGTTAAAGCTGAAGCATATGGACATGGCGCCATTCCTGTTGCTAAAACTGCAATTGCCTCGGGTGCCAGTTGGCTGGGAGTAGCAATGCCCGAGGAGGGTATTGAATTAAGAAAAGCGGGAATCGAAACTCCACTTCTAATTTTTGGTCCCGTTCAATCGGATCAAGTCGGCCCAGTGGTACATTATGGCCTAACTATCGCTATTTGTGATTGGGAATCAGTACTCGCTATGTCCGGAGAAGCAGTCCGAACGGGAAAACCAGCTCTTGTACACCTTAAAGTGGATACAGGTATGGGCCGCGTCGGCGTTCGACCGGATGATGCAGTGGAGTTTATGCGCAAAGCCAAAGAATTACCGGGTTTGAAAATTACAGGTGTTTTTTCTCATCTGGCAACAGCCGATGAAAAAGACAAGCAATATGCAAAACGTCAAATTCGAGTATTCTCAAAGACTGTTGAGGCTTTAAAGGCAGCCGGTTTATTGCCGGAAAAGGTCCATTTAGCCAATAGTGCCGGTGTTATGGAACTTCCGGAGTCTCATTTTAACATGGTAAGGCCAGGAATTATACTATATGGTTTATACCCATCCAATGAAATTGATCGCGGGAAGGCATTATTGAAACCGGCCTTGGCATTAAAAACCAGAGTGAGCTTTGTAAAAAGGCTACCCGCCGGAAGCGGAATTAGCTATGGGCAAAGGTATCATACTCAAAAAGAGAGTACCATTGCTACAATTCCCGTTGGTTATGCTGATGGGTGGTCGAGAATGCTTACAAATAAAGCAGAAGCTATCGTCAACGGAAAGAAATATCCGATTGTCGGCTCGATTTGCATGGATCAATGTATGATTGATTTAGGAGATGATACAGTCGAAATTGGCGAAGAAGTCGTATTGATTGGTGAATCCGGTGGAGAAAAGATTTCAGCGGATAGTCTAGCTGAAAAGCTGGGGACTATTAACTATGAAATTACTTGCATGCTCAGCAATAGATTACCTAGAGTTTACCTGGAAAATTGGGGAAAAGTATGAAGCGGGAACTAAACTTGAACTGTCCATGGCTTATTTCCGAAGAAAAACCGGTTCAATTTGTCCGGTGGTTGGTGTCTGAAAATGACCCTATTGAAATTGACCAGGATATTTTGGTCGTTCTTTTGGATGACGGAGAGTTCATTGTACCATCTCCGGTCGACGGCATTCTTCAGTCCATTATGGTGGAACCTGGCGACATAATCGCTCCTGATCAAGTGCTGGCTGTAATCATGATTGATTAGAATATTTTGAACACTCCCGCATAAATTACGGTGGGGGTGTATTATTGTGAAATTAAAGGGTTCATTAATTATAAAGGCATTCTTTTTATTATTGTTTTTGGTCTCAATGGCGGAAGCTGCCGCTCCTGAAGTATATTTTGAAATGAAGGATGCTTTGGGAGATGAACATGGGTATGGAACCTATCAGTACCCTACGAATATAGCATTTAAGCCTTATCAAGGTTTATTTGATATTACCGACTTTAATGTTATTCCAGGAAATAAAGGGTGGGTTTACTTTGATACCGGTTTTGCAAATATCACCAATCCCTGGGTGGCTCCGGAAGGTTTTATTCATGAAAATTTGCGAATTTTTATCAATAAGCAGCCGGGCCGTGGACTGGCAACTTTGCCGTATCCAGGAGCAAATATTCGATTTGACCCCAATTATGGATGGGAGGTTGGCTTGCAAATTGTTGGTTGGGGAAATAGTCGGTTATTAATCCTTGAGGATCAGCATACTATAAGAGTCCGACCTTTGAAAGTAGAGTTGTTACAAGATGGGAGGACCATTCGAGCTTTTGTTCCGGAACAGTATATAGGGATACCCCAAAAAAATTGGCGTTATTATGTTTTTGTAGGCTCGTATGACGGTTTCGGCGAGGATTTTTTCCGCAAAGTCGATCATCAATTGGGTGAATGGGTGGTAGGCGGCGGTTTAGGAAAAAATTTGGATCCCCGAATTTTAGATCTCTTGGCTCCGGAGAAAGGAAGATATTGTCAAGAAAGACAGTTGCGGTCTTTTAACATCCAGGATGGGAAGATCGCAGTAGTATATCCGGTTGGCAATGCCACCCATTCCTGGGATCCGGTTACTTGGCTGTATATGTGCCTAGTCATTGTGTGTATTAGTGGGTTTACTTATTTAGTCATTAAAAAGCCTCGACATATCAGTTGGTTTTGGATTCGTCAGGACGATAGTCGAACAAGATTATAAAGAAAGAATATTAAAGTTGGTTTAAAAAACCGTGAAAAGAATTTGAAATTATCTTTACTCGCTATAAAGTTAAATGCTTCAGAAACAGATGTGGCTAGAGTTTTTCACCGAAAAGCAGCTATAATTTAAGATTGACTTTAGCTGCTTTTTAGTGCTAAACTGAATGAGGATTTATTTAAGATGGGATTGGAGGCCTTTTATGCATTTCTTTGCAGAAAATATCAATCCGCATTTAGCGAAACAGTTACGTATTTTAAATATGGACAAGACATATAACAAGGGGATTGGATGTCTCCTTTATGACGAGGCCGGAACGGAATATTTGGATTTTATTGCGTCTTATGGAGCGTTGCCCTTCGGATTCAATCCGCCTGAGATTTGGCAAGCGATCCAAGAAGTACAAGCCAGCTCTGAACCGAGTTTTACTCAACCCTCCTATTTGGGGGCTGCTGGGGATTTGGCTCACTGTTTGATCGAAATAGCCCCCAAAGGGTTACAATATGTTACTTTTGGAAACAGTGGCGCTGAAGCAGTGGAAGCAGCCTTGAAGATGGCCAAGCTTCGGACGGGGAGACTGGGGGTAGTTTATACCAAAAATAGTTTTCATGGTAAAACATTGGGCGCTTTGTCGGCTACCGGGAAAGAGCTTTATCAAAAGGGTTCCGGGGCTCCGGTTCCCGATTATATCCAAATACCTTATGGGGATGTAGCCGCCCTATCAAAAGTTTTTGAGGCCAATCCTTCTACATATGCGGCCTTCATCGTAGAACCCATTCAGGGTGAAGGCGGGATCGTGTTTCCGCCGGATGATTATCTCCGTGAGGCACTGGAGATCTGTCACCAATATGGGGCATTGCTTGTAGTTGATGAAGTTCAGAGCGGGTTAGGAAGGACCGGCCAAATGTTCGCCTGTGAAAAATCAGGGATTACGCCCGATATCATGACGGTTGCCAAAGCTTTAGGCGGAGGGATTATGCCCATTGGCGCCTGCTTGGCTACAGAAGACGCTTATTCAGAAGATTTTGGAAATAAGCATTCATCAACCTTTGCCGGCAATACGTTGGCATGTAGAGTCGGTTTGCGAGTTATCGATATGCTTACCCGGAACGATAATCAATTGCTGAAGGAAATTAAGGCCAAGGGTGAATTTTTACTTCAGCGTTTGCAAGTTATCCAGCAAAAGTATCCGTGGGTGATTAAAGAAGTACGGGGACGCGGTCTAATGATCGGATTGGAGCTGGGAGTAACACCGGATAACCTTCCCCACTCTTTGTTAGGAGTTATTGCGGAGCAGGAATTCTTATCACCCGTGGTCTCGAGCTATTTGTTAAATGTAGAAAAATTGCGGGTCGCGCCTACTTTAAACGGAGCTTCGGTTATTCGTTTGGAACCGCCTCTCGTTATCAGTCATGACCAATGCCAAAGAGCGATCGATTCGATAGAACGGATGACGGTTCGCTTGGCCAGCGGAAATACTGCAAGTTTCTTAGCACATTTGGTAGGTAAGAAGGTACCGCCGTTTGTTGAAAAGGGTTATAATCCGCAAAAACCCATATTGCCGGAAGGTGATGATGAGGGCCGGTTCGCTTTTTTGGTTCATCCATTGTATTTAAGAAATTACCGTGAATTTGAAGAATCACTGGAGATTTTTTCAGCTGGCGAGATTAAAGACTTATTTGACAGAGTGAATGATGTTCTGGAACCGTTTGTTGTCTCCAAGGCGCGGATTACTTCTAAAACCGGTAAAAAAGCTTATGGTGAATTTATTAGTGTGTCCCGTACTTCGGATGAGTTAATGAATATGCCCCATGAACAGGTAATGAAGGAACTAACCTCTGCAGTGAAATTAGCCAAAGAGCGGGGGGCCAAAATTGTCGGCTTGGGCGCTTACACTTCGGTAGTAACCAAAGGTGGCCGTGAATTGCGTAATCTTGGGGTTGCCCTAACGACCGGAAATAGTTATACAGTGGCTGCCGCAGTTGATGCTACATTGGAAGCGGCAAGACGATTAGGTGTCCCAATTGAGGAAACGGTTGCGGCAGTTGTTGGGGCAACCGGCTCAATCGGCCGGGCTACAGCTTTATTTTTAGCCGAAAAGGTCAATTCTTTAATTTTAATTGGTAATCCTAATAATGAGGAACATGGACGCAGACGGCTTCAGAAGCTTATCGCTGAGATATACCAATTTTTAAGCCGGGAAGATTTACATTCAGGTGGGGCGATTTATGACTTTGTGAGAAATCATCCGTTGTGTCCGCCGCCAGGCGCTGAAATTGAGCAATTTCAGGAGTTTGCAGTACAAGTTACTGGGGAATCACCGATCATTTATACAGTGGACTTGGAGAATTATTTGCCTTCGGCAGATATTGTAGTCACTGCAACCAGTCAGGTTAATAGTTTAATTACTCCGGATATGCTAAAATTTGGCGCGGTGGTCTGTGATGTTGCCAGACCGGCTGATGTCAGTGTTGAAGTAAAGGAAGCCCGACCGGATGTTTTGGTAATCGATGGAGGGGTCATTGCGGTTCCGGGTGCTCCGGATCTGGGGTGGAATTTCGGTTTTGAAAAGGGACTTGCTTATGCCTGTATGTCGGAGACCATGATGTTGGCATTGGAAGGCCGCTATGAGCACCATAGTTTGGGAGTGGATATCAATACGGAAAGCATCGGTTTATTTAAAGAATTGGCGCAAAAACACGGCTTCCAGTTAGCCGGTTTCCGTAGCTTTGATAAGCCTTTACCTGAAGAAGCTTGGAATGATGTGGTTAAAGCTAGAAGCGAGGGACAAAAACAGAAAGTAGTCAATGTTTCTTAAAGAAAATTCAATGCCGGTGCGATCTACCAAACTAGATTGCACCGTTTTTATTTTCCGCCTGGGGGGAACAGACCGACATGAGTTATATGATTTTCGATTTAATTGTTTTAATGTTATCTTTATATGGTTTGGGAGCCGTTTTAGCACTGATTTTTGCAAGGCATCCTCGGTTAGCCAATTTAATTCCTAACAGCATTACTGCATTTGCCGCGCTTACGGGTGTTGGTGCATCCATCCTTCAGCTATTATTCGATACAGAACGGGTTTATTTGGGAAATTTCATTACCACTGTACCTTATATTTCGTTAGAGATGAGCATTGATCGGCTTTCTGCTTTTTTCCTGCTGACTCTATCTGTTTTAGTACTGGCTGTATCGATTTATTCCATGGGCTATATCACACATTATTACCAAAAACGAAATGTTGGGGTTTTTAATTTCTTGGTGAACAGTTTTATTTTAGCCATGATCGGTGTGTTGATCTCTGAAAATATGATTGCCTTTTTTGCCTGTTGGGAGCTGATGTCGCTCGTCTCATATTTTTTAGTTATCTACGAAGCCGATGAGGATGAGGATCAGAAAGCCGGTATTATCTACCTTATCATGACTCATTTGACTTCCGCATTTTTATTGATTGCGCTAGGCCTTATTTACAAATATACAGGTTCATTATCGATAAACACTTCCTTACTTTCAGCCCCGGTTTGGGTTAAGAACCTGTTATTTATTGGTTTTTTGATAGCTTTCGGCACCAAAGCGGGAATCATTCCGTTGCATATTTGGCTACCGTATGCTCACCCGGCTGCACCCAGCAATATTTCGGCTTTAATGTCGGGGATTATGATTAAAATGGCTATTTACGGGTTCATTCGCTTTGTATTTGAAATGTTAGGTGCCGAGTTTGAGTGGTGGGGAGTAACAATTTTGATAGCTGGAGTTATAACCACGATCCTTGGAGTGGCTTATACTTTGGTTGAATCCAATATCAAAAGGCTGCTGGCTTATTGCAGTATTGAGAATATCGGTATCATTCTTATCGGGATAGGAGTTTCCTGTCTTGCATATCGTTCGGGCGAACTGATCTTAAGTGCTTTGGCCCTTATGGCGGCGTTGTTTCATTTATTCAATCATACCCTTGTGAAAGGAACCCTTTTCATGGGGGCCGGAGCCATTTTACATTCAACCCATACGAAGGACATGGAAAACTTAGGGGGCTTACTTAAAAAAATGCCCCTTACCGGAGCTTTTTTATTGGCAGGTTCGCTTGGAATTTCGGCAATACCGCCTTTTAGTGGGTTTATAAGCGAATGGTTAACTTTTCAAGCATTATTTATTCATATCACAAAGACAGGCATTGGAATTAAAGTTTTATCAATTTTTACGGTGGCGGCATTGGCAATGGCGGGGGCACTAGCGGCCACCAGTTTTATCAAGTTTTTTGGGATTAGTTTTTTAGGACGACCTCGTACTGAAAATGCTTTGCAGGCAAAAGAGGTCTCTCGGCCAATGCTTTTGAGCATGGGAACACTGGTGCTCTTAAGTTTGGTAATCGGCATATTACCTCAAGGAATTATCCGTTTGTTGAATCCGGTAGTATTGAATATTACAGGGGCGTCAATTCATTTGGAGGGGAATCCGTTGATGATGATACATCCCTTAAGTGTAGGTCATAGTAGCATCGCACCCTGGGCACTTTTGATTCTAGGAGTAATTTTGGCCCTTATAACATTACTCATTATTAAAATATTGGGTCCAAGAGTACAGGACAGGAAGTATAATACATGGGATTGCGGTTATAGCCAGTTGGGATCAAGAATGCAATATAGTGCTACTGGTTTCTCCAAACCATTACGAATTATCTTCCGTGCCATATACAGGCCTAATCGGAAATTGCAAGTAGAGGCGGGAGCGTCTCCTTATTTTCCATCCTCCATGAAGTATGTGGTAACGACGGAATCTGTTTTCGAAAAATATTTCTATGAGCCTCTTACCAGGGCTTTAACTACATTTGCGAAAAGGTTTCGGATGAAGATTCAAACAGGCAGTATTCATCACTATCTCATCTATATATTTGTAACCATCTTGTTATTACTGTTGTATTTCCGTTGTTTCGCTTAAGGAGGATCTATGAACCAAGTACTGAATATGTTCGTACAATTGGCGGTTATTGTGACTTTGGCGCCACTTGTGGGCGGGATTATCAAAAAAATTAAAGCCCTCTCTCAGAAACGTAAAGGTCCACCCCTATTTCAAATGTATTATGAACTTTATAAATTAACTCAAAAAGATACGGTGGTATCCGAGACTGCATCCTGGATTTTTAAAGCAACTCCATATATCCAAAGTAGTTCGGTTTTATTAGCCGCAGTTTTAGTTCCTGTGAGTGTTAAGTTGCCATCTTTTAGTTTCATGGGCGATGCTATTTTGGCAGTTTATCTTTTGGCTTTGGGAAGATTCTTTATGGTGTTGGCCGGGCTTGATACCGCCAGCACATTCGGAGGAATGGGCAGCAGCCGGGAAATGATGATCTCTTCTTTAATGGAGCCATCGATAATGGTGACATTGTTTACGATTGGGCTGTTGGGCGGTTCCACTTCGGTTTATGATATGATGCAAAGCTCGGTGCTGGCAGGCTGGGGTATTTTGCAACCAGTTTATCTATTGACATTTTCGGCGCTTTTTATCATTTTAATCGCAGAAACAGCTAGAATTCCCGTAGATGATCCGGCAACTCATTTGGAGTTAACAATGGTTCACGAGGCCATGTTGCTTGAGTATTCTGGGCGTTATTTAGCAATGATGGAATTAAGTGCCTCCATTAAGCAACTGATACTGATTACCTTAATTGCCAATTTATTTCTACCACTCGAGGGGCTATTCAATATCGGACATCCGTTGTTGCTATTATTAATATCCATATTGGTTTATGTGGCAAAAGTAATCTTAATCGCAGTCGTGATAGGAATCGTTGAAATTAAAACCGTCAAGTTGCGGTTATTCTCAATCCCCAACTTGGCAGCTCTTTCATTTATTTTGGCTCTACTTGGTTTTTTTCAATATTGGATCATGGGGAGGTAACTTGAAGCAATGGAGAACTATTTGCATTTTTTATCAATCGCCATCCTTATTTCAGGATTTATTTTGGTCGCAGGCAAAAGAGTGGATTCCTATATCAAAACCTTTAGGCTTCAGTCTGTTCTCTTGGCCATAGTTGCTGCTTTGATAGGAATTCATAATATTTATCTCTATGGAGATTGGGAGATAATGGCGGTCGGCCTGATTACGGTAGCTATTAAGGTTTTATACATTCCCTATTTGCTGAAAAAGACCATTCTTAAAGTTGAGTATAAAGTAGAGAAAGACTTCTTTCTGAATATACCAATTTCAATTTTAATCTGTAGCGGTTTAGTTATCCTGGCTTATTTTACTATCACTCACATTGAAGACTTTCAGAACGGTTATTTAAATATTTATTTAGCCAACGCGCTTGCAGTGGTATTAATCGGTTTGTTCTTCATGATTAGCCGTAAAAAGGCCATTGGACAAATTATCGGGTTTTTGGTGATTGAAAATGGATTGTTTACAGCCGCTGTCCTTTCCACAGAGGGAATGCCGATGATTGTGGAGTTGGGAATTTTCTTTGATTTATTAACTGCCGTATTAATCATGGGTATCTTAGTCTTTCGGATCAATGAAAATTTTGAAACCATTGATCTGGACAAATTAAAGAATTTAAGAGGTTAATCAGCATGGAGATTTTGATTTTAGCCATTCCTTTTTTGTGGATGTTTCTGTTTTGGATTCCATTTTCCAACCGGTTTCATCATGTGTTAAATATCATCGGAGCGTTTATGCTGCTGGCAACGGCTGTATTCACTACCTGCAGGGTCAATACCGCCGGTTCTATTAGCTATCCATTCTTAAACAACTTTTTTTATATGGATGCTTTAAGTGTTATTGTATTGGATATTATAGCCATTGTGAGCTTTATGGTCGGTATTTTCTCGATTGGTTATTTAAATCAGGAAATCCGTCACCAAGCAATTACCAAGAAACAGCTTCGGATCTTTTACAGCTTGATGTATGCATTTATTTTTACGATGGTCCTGGTTGTCAGTACGCAGAATCTGGGCCTGATGTGGATTGCTATTGAAGCAACTACGTTAGCCTCTGCATTTTTGGTAGGTTTTTATAATCATAAAGAAGCGATTGAAGCGGCCTGGAAATATGTCATTATATGTTCGGTCGGCATCGCCCTTGCACTGCTTGGAATTGTATTCCTTTATATATCGGCCGTCAATACATTTGAAGGTTCAAACTCCACTTTAAACTGGCTCTTCCTTTTAAAGAACGCTCATTTACTTCATAGCAATATCGTAAAAATTGCCTTTATTTTTATTTTGGTGGGGTTTGGAACGAAGATGGGTTTAGTGCCCATGCATACCTGGTTGCCGGATGCCCATAGTCAAGCTCCGGCGCCGATTAGCGCGCTATTATCCGGAGTATTGCTTAATAGTGCACTTTACGGGTTAATCCGGATACTGGCCATTGTCAATAGAAACCTGGGAAATCATGTTTATACGGGGCAACTTCTTACCATAGCCGGATTAATATCCATTGCCACCGCATCCGTGTTTATACTTACCCAAAAGGATTATAAAAGAATGTTGGCTTATTCCAGCATTGAGCATATAGGCATCATCACTTTCGGGCTTGGGATTTTTACTCCGATCTCATTGTTTGCATCCCTTTATCATATGGTCAATCATGCCTTTACGAAATCATTGCTGTTTTTATCTTCTGGCAATGTATTCCTGAAATATAAAACCAGGGAAATCGATAAGGTACGGGGCCTTTTAAAAGTACTGCCGATAACCGGAATTACTTTTCTGCTTGGATTGTTTGCAATTGCCGGGACACCGCCTTTCAGCATTTTCAGCAGCGAATTGAATATGATTATTGCGGCTTTTGCAGTCCGCCAAATCATTCCGGTGGTATGCTTTATTTTATTTATTGCAACGGTTTTTGCCGGGATTGCTCTGGTGACGCTAAAAATGTTTTTCGGTGAAAATACGAATCCCTCCGTCCATTCGGGAGAAGAAAACTTTTTCGGATTGCCGGTTCTTATCGGTTTGTTTTTAATCATTGCAGTTACGGGGATGTTGATGCCTGATGGGTTTAAAAAATTGTTAGAAACCGCTTCCGGTATTATAAGGGGGGGAGTATAATGAATGGTTTGAAACTTTCGGTTACGGGTGAGTGCGGGGAGGAGCGAAGCTATCCTTTTGCTTTGTTGAATCAGGCTTTTCCGGGTGCGTTGCGCCAGTTTAAAATTCATCATCAAAACGAGCTCCACTGCGAAGCGGATCCGGACAAACTCCCAGATATTTGCCGTTTTGTCCAGGATAAACTTGAAGGAACCCTCGTATCACTATTTGCCAATGATGAGCGGTGCCTTAGGGAAAATCATTTTACCCTTTATTATGTATTTGCGATTCGAACTCAAGGATGCTTTATTATCATTGAAACCTTGATTGCCGGAGAACATCCCCAGTTTACCTCCATCACGCCATATATTCCATCAGCGAATCTTTATGAACGGGAGATCCACGATCTTTACGGCATACTCCCAGTAGGGCACCCGGATTTAAGAGAGCTGGTGTTTCATAAAAATTGGCCTCAAAATCTTTTTCCATTGAGGAAAGATTTTGAAGGGCATAATTTGCCTCCGGTTGGAACAAGGGAGGCCGAATTTGCTCATGTTCAAGGAAACGGGGTTTACGAAATACCGGTCGGCCCTGTCCATGCGGGAATTATAGAGCCTGGCCATTTTCGGTTTAGTGTAGCCGGTGAACCTATCATCAATCTTGAAGCCCAACTATATTATGTGCATAAAGGCATTGAAAAATTATGTGAAGGGCAGAGCATCGAGAAGTGTTTTTATATTTCCGAACGAATCTCCGGAGATGAAACATTCAGCAATTCTCTTGCTTTTTGTCAGGCGATTGAACGCATTGCCGATGTTCAAATAATGCCTCGGGCTGAATACTCAAGGGTTGCTTTTGCAGAAATGGAACGTTTGGTCAGCCATTTGGGCGATCTGGGCGGGATTTGCACCGATGTTGCCTACGGCTTTGCGGCATCACAGTTTAAAATGTTGCGAATATGGACTTACCAAACGATGGAGGAGATGGGGAACAGCCGTTTTTTCCGGAGTGTGAATCGTCCGGGCGGGCTACGGAAAGACTTTTTGGCTGGAAAAGAAAAACGGTTATTGGAGTTTTTGGAGAAAATTAAAAAGGAATTAACGGATACTGTCAAGATTATCAAAGCCAATGGTTTATTTATTGACCGGGTTGAGCATACCGGCATTTTGTCATCCCGGGTTGCACAGGATTTGAATGCTGTTGGTCCGGCCGGCAGGGCTTCCGGGATTTGCCACGATGTCCGGAAAGATTATCCCTATGCGGCATATGACAGACTTCACTTCGATGTGCCGGAGCACGCGAACGGGGATGTCAATTGCCGGATGAATGTGAAAATTGAGGAATGTTTTTCGGCGATTGCTCTTATTATGCAAGCAATTGAGAAAATGCCGTCGGGAAGTATTTATTCTCCGATTCCCCGGGTTGAAGCCTACCAATCGGCGTTAGGATATACCGAGTCGGCCAGGGGGGAAAATATTCACTGGATTATGACAGGGCCTGGGAATACCATCTTCCGGTATAAAATTCGGACTCCATCATTTTGTAATTGGCCTGCTTTGTGTTATGCGGTAGCCGGTAATATCGTGCCAGATTTTCCGTTAATTAATAAGAGCTTTAACCTGTCGTATGCCGGAAATGACTTATAGAATATAGGAACTAGAATTTTTAGGAGCCGGGGGAGATTTTTGGACTTACGAATCCAAAGAATAAAGGTGATTTTATGTTAAAAATGCTGCAGAAGATGATTCAATATCCCTGTTTAACCAATGATTATCCCCAAAAACCGTTTGACGCGAGATTTATGATTGGTAAGCCGGTGATAGATAGTGCCCTTTGTAACGGCTGTGGCGAATGTGTAAAACGTTGTCCGTCCGGAGCGGTGATTCAAGTGGAAGCGCCTGCGGAAACGGGGATCAATCTGGATGAATGTATATTTTGCGCCTTATGCGAGGAAGTTTGTCCGCAGAGAGCAGTGACCATTACTCATCAATTTGAACTGGCTGAAAAAAGCCGCCAGTCACTGCGAAAAGGGCCGTTTCATCTTCAGGAAGGGGATGTTCCCGCGGATAATTACGAGTTAATCGGTAGGAAAATGGAAAAACAGCTTCGGAAAAAGCTAGGCCGGAGTCTTCAGATACGTGAAGTCGATGCAGGATCATGCAATGGTTGTGACTACGAGATTAATGCTACAATGAATCCTTTGAATGATCTGGAACGTTTTGGAATACATTTTGTAGCTTCACCACGTCATGCGGATATGCTTCTGGTCACCGGCACAGCCTGTCGAAACATGGAGCTGGCGTTGGAAAAAACTTATAATGCGACGCCCGATCCTAAACTGGTAGTGGCGGTAGGAGCTTGTGCCTGCAGTGGCGGTATTTTTAAAGATAGCCCTCAAACTAGAGCGGGAATTGACAATATTGTGCCGGTGGATGTTTATATTCCGGGATGCCCGCCCAGACCTCAAGCCATTATTTACGGAATTCTCAAAGCAGTGGACAGGATATAACACATAATTGTATTTTGTACACAATTGGGCTATAATGGAAAGAAATATTCTAAGGAAGTGGCAGTAATGCTTGATATTAAATTTGTACGCAGCCAACCGGAGCAGGTTCGGCAAGGTATGGCCAAACGGAATGCCAAAGTTCCGTTGGACGAATTTCTCAAACTGGATGAGGAGCGGCGTAAAGCGCTTGTTGAAGTAGAGCAGCTTAAGAATAAAAGAAATACAGTTTCCAAAGAGGTAGGCCGTCTGAAGTCTCAAGGTCAAGATGCATCGGCTTATATTAAAGAAATGCAGGAAGTTGGCGATCGGATCCAAAAGCTCGATGGGGAAGTAAGAGAAATCGAAGGAAAGCTTCAAGATATTTTAATGGTGATCCCCAATATTCCTCACGAATCGGTTCCCGTAGGACCGGATGAAACCGGGAATCAGGAAATCCGTAAATGGGGTGAGCCCAGAAAATTCGATTTCTCGCCAAAAACTCATGATGAAGTCGGTGTTGGTCTGGGAATTATGGATTTTGAACGGGCGGCCAAAATCAGCGGCGCCCGCTTTGTGGTGATGAAAAATTGGGGCGCCAAACTGGAGAGGGCCTTATTCACTTTCATGCTGGATCTGCATACCCGCGAACATGGCTACAGTGAAATCTTTCCTCCTTTCCTGGTAAATAGGGCCTCAATGACTGGGACCGGGCAATTACCCAAATTTGAAGAGGATGCTTTTAAGGTTACGGGGGATTACTTTCTGATTCCCACGGCAGAGGTCCCGGTGACCAATTTGCACCGGGATGAGATACTTGATATGGATATGTTGCCGATTAAGTATGTTGCCTACTCGGCGTGCTTCAGGGCAGAGGCAGGTTCAGCCGGCCGTGATACCCGGGGTATTATTCGCCAGCACCAATTTAACAAAGTTGAGTTGGTGAAGTTTTGTAAACCGGAAGATTCTTATGCAGAACATGAGAAATTGGTTCGTGATGCTGAGGCTGTGTTGCAGCGTCTGGGCCTTCCTTACCGGGTGATGCTGCTTTGCAGCGGTGATCAGGGATTCTCAGCGGCCAAATGTTATGATCTTGAAGTATGGCTGCCTAGTTTCAACTGTTACAGGGAAATATCAAGCTGCAGTAATTTTGAGGCTTTCCAGGCTCGACGCGCCAATATAAAATATCGTCCGGCAGCAGGGGCTAAACCGGAATTCGTTCACACCTTGAATGGTTCCGGAGTTGCAGTGGGCAGAACCGTAGCAGCGATATTGGAAAATTATCAGAATGAAGACGGCAGTGTAATGATTCCGGAGGCCTTGCAGCCCTATATGGGCATCGATATTATTAAGCCCGGAAAAGGCTGATTAAAAAATCAATAGACCCGATAGGAAAATTATTAACCCTTTTACCATATAAAACTTGGCGAAAGGGTTATTTTCGATCCCGGTAATTGCACCCCGGCACTCTGAGTATCACTTTTCCTTTTTGTTCTTTTAGTGTTTATGGTGCAGTGAGTTCATAACGTAAATCCATCATCTTTTTTCCCCACAACTCCACGGGATTTTCGGTTGCTTTTCTAAATCCGGCCTGGGTATACATGTGAATCGCTGTTTGCTGATCGTTGGTTGTGAGTAAGAAAACTTTGGAATATTCTCGTTCCCGGCAAAAACTTAGAGCGCTTTCCAATAAATTTTTCCCCAGTCCTGCCCTTCTAGCTTTCGGATGGATAAGGAACCAGCGGAGTTGGGCCAGGTTGCCCGGATGTCCGACGATAGCGATAGAACCTACGATTTCATCATCCAGTTCTGCCAGCCACAAGCGGTCTTTTTCGGGATGATAAAGTTCGATAAATTCGTGAAAAGTATGGGCGACATAGCCTTCAAATTGGTAATTGTAACCGCATTCCCGGGCATAAATGAGACCGTGCAAATAAATTAAATATCCGATATCTCCCGGTTGAATATCATGGCGAATCTTTAATTCCTGGACGGAAACAGGGGATTTTCCGGATCTGGTTAAAATTCGCCGAGCCTTTTTCATAGAATTTACCAATATCCTCTGGTCTTCAGAGGTTAAATCTTGTATAAAGCTTTGAATTTGTTGACTGGAGGATTCATTGAGCTTCAGAAAAAGGGCAAGCCCTTTTTCGGTAAGAAAAAGGTAACTGAATCTAGCGTCAGTGGACGATTTTCTCTTATCGATGAGATCGTTCTTAAGCAAACGCGACAAAATCCGGCTCAGATATCCTTTATCCATCTTTAAATGGGTTATCAGTTGAGTTGCCGTACACTCCCGGGTATGATAAATTTCAAACAAGACGCGGGCCTCGGCCAATGAATACGGGCTATCCAGTATATGTTGATCAATGACACCCAAGATATTGGTATAAAACCGATTGAACCCGCGAATTTCTTCAATGATTTCAGAATTCATGGTAAACCTCCATGGCGGTTTGTGGTTGACGTTGTCAACTAATAATAGAATAACAAATTTGGTTGACCTTGTCAACTTGTTTGCCGCTGTCCGCCTGGAAAATAAAATGAATGAACTGGGTGATAAGGGGAATATTAGGGATGAGGTGGTTGAAATTGTCTGCCGGACTTACAGTTTTTGGAATTATGGTTGATCATCGGGATCAAAATGCCCCGGATATGCAGGAAGTCATTACAAAATACGGCCGGGATATTATTGGCCGGATGGGGGTACCGAGTCCTTCCAAAGAACAAGGATTCATTACGCTAATTTACGAAGGCGAATCGAAAAACGCCACTACTTTCCGGAAAGAGTTGGAGGATATCTCCGGGGTTACTGTCCAAACCATGACCTTTATGCAGTAAGGCGCTTGCTATTAATGTGAATTCAACGTGGAATGGTAAAGCGGGTCGCCGTAATTCTTGCCGCTTTGAATAAAGGAGGCTGGAAGGGAGGGTTGATAGTTGATGTTTAAAAAACTTAAAATCTGGCTGATTGCTGTCAGGGCGCCTTTTTTCAGTGCTTCGCTGATCCCGGTTTTGGTTGGCGCGGCTCTCAGCAGCAGGTTGGGAAATTTTCATTGCATCAAATTATTATTGGCGTTATGGATTGTTGTCTCTTGTCATGCAGGGGCCAATCTCATAAATGATTATTTTGATGCTGAAGGAAGCGATCCCCTCAACCGGTTTTCGACCCCGTTCAGCGGGGGCAGCCGTTTAATTCAACAGGGTATTTTGTCCCGGAGAGCATATTACCGAGGGGCTTATATCATATATGGCGCCGCTTTTTTTACTATATTGATATCAACCTTCGTCTATCAAAATTTGGGCATTTTGTTGTTGGGAATAGCGGGAATCGTCATTGGCATTGTTTACAGTGCAAGAAAAACTTTCGGAATGGGACGCGGCTGGGGGGAATTGGCGGTAGGAATAGGATTCGGCCCTTTTGCCACGGCAGGGAGTTTTCTGTTACAAACCAATTTTTTGTTGCCGGAAGCATTTTTGGCTGGAATTCCGGTTGGTTTTTTAATCATGGGCGTATTAATTTTAAATGAATTTCCTGATGTAGAAGCCGATCGGGCTGTTAATAAACGGAATTGGATCGTCCGATCTGGGGGCGGAATCCGGGGGGTCTGGATTTATCTAACGGTCATTTCACTAGCGTATTTTACATTAATCGGCGGCGTTTTTTGGGGTGTCTTTCCGCCTAAAATTTTAGTTTCCTGTTTTACGATCCCGCTGGCGGTGTGGGTTCTATTGAAAATTCATCAGTATCAAGGCAATAACCCGGAGATTGCCCCGGCTTTAGCAGGGAATATCGGCCTCCATTTTATTACAGGCATCTTGATCACGGTTGGTTTATGGTGGAAATAAATATTTACAGTAGTCGGTATTTTGTGTTATATTGAAGCAGAGGATTTTCTTTCCAATTTGATTTTTATTTTACCATGGAGTCGGCTCATGGTAATTCATTATTTGTTTTTCATATGAAGGCTGTCTAAAAAGTAAAATCTTTTTGGACAGCCTCTTTTTTAGGTTATTGCGGTTTTTTATGCCAGCAAATCAATTGGGTTTGCTTCCAGTGAAGCCGTTTATAATATTCCAGCGCGGGGCTATTTCCAAGATCGGCGAGCAATTCCAAACGTTTTGCACCGTGCTGATAAGCCCATACTTCGATTTGTGCCAAAAGAGAACGCCCGATGCCTTGTTTGCGGTAGTCTTGATAGATCACCATATCTTCAATCAAGGCCGCTTTACCGCCTTCGGCTGTTGTAATCAAGAGTTGGGCCGTACACATCCCGATGATTTGGCCTTCGTACTCCGCCACCATAATACAGCGCTGCTCAGGATCCTCAAGCATCAGCTCCAGACCTTGGCGTTGTTTGACTTCATTAAAAGAAAAGTCGGCTTCTATGGAAAATAAGACTTTTAACAAATTGATGAGGGCGGGTACGTCTTTAGGAACAGCTTTTCGCAGAGAAAAGTCCACCGGCATAAAAATACACCTCTTTCTACTTAATCGCTATCTTTTGATAAAGAAGGGGTCAAATCACTTAAGGAATGTTCCCAACGGGGTTCCGGTCCCCGCAAATAAGATATTGCCGCTGCAAGAAGACTAAAGATAAAGGAAATGGTGAATGCGGTTCTTAGTCCGGAAATAAAGTGTGATACCGCGATTCCCTGAGAGCCGACTTGAGTTCCTACAAATAACCGGAGCAAAGCGTCCTGGCTGATACTTGAGGAAATTACCGCCATCGCCATGGCGATGCTGATGACGCTTCCCGCATTATTCATCATGGTTCGGGTGCCGGCGGCAATACCCCTTTTCTCAACAGGTACCGAGCCCATAATAGCGCTGGTGTTGGGAGAGAAAAACATTCCCGAACCGGCGCCCATGATCATCATCCAAACAATTAACTCGGCAGTGGATGTGTTTTGGCCAATCTTCATAAAACCGATTAAGCCGATGGCGGAGATGAATAAACCAATTGAACTTAAGATTCTTGAACCGTATTTATCGGAAAGCCATCCGCTAAATGGCGAGACCACCATCATCGCCAAGGCAAAAGGAGCAAGCAAAATTCCAGCCATCAAGGGATCAATACCCTTAATACCCTGAAAATAGAAAATCAACAAGAAAGTTACCGCACCGCGGGCGATACCGTTCAATAAATTGCTGCTGAATGCGAAAGCCAAAACCCGGGTTTTGAATAACTGCATATCCAGCATGGGTTGATCCAGTTGACGTTCTACCCAAATAAAACGGACGAGCAATATAGCCGCCAGAACCAGTAAGCTCAAAATATAAATATTGAACCAACCGGTAAAGCCGCCGAATGTCAGTGCAATTAATAAAGACAGCATACCGACCAGAAATAAAAAGGAACCATGCCAATCGAATTTTTGATGTTCCGGAAGAATATCAAGCTCTTTTAATTGAATCCACGCCCACAGGGTGCCGATGACACCAATGGGGACATTGACAAAGAAAATACTGCGCCAGCCGATATGGACCAAAAATCCGCCTAAAATCGGGCCGATAACCGAGGCGATGCTAATGACCATACTATTAATCCCCAAGGCTTTCCCCAGTTCTTTTTTGGGGAAGGCGTCAGCCACAATTGCGGTGCTGTTAGCGACCATCAACGAACCGCCGACCGACTGAATTAAACGGAAGATCAAAAGTTCGAGACCGCTTTGGGAAAAGCCGCAAAGTAAAGAAGAAATTGTAAAAATAGCAAAGCCACTTACAAATAAATTTTTGCGGCCAATCATATCCGCTATCCGGCCTATCGCAGGGACCAAAATTGTCAGGGCCAACATATAGCCCATTAAAGTCCACATAATAATTTCCATTCCGGCGTGGAGTTCTTTCATAATTACCGGTAGGGCAATCACTAAGGTCGTGCCGCTTAATACGGAGAATAATGCGCCTAAGGTCGTACAGGATAAGGCGATCCATTTATAATCAATTTTTTTCATTCAACGGAGTCTTCCCTTCTTGGAGAGATTGATAGTATTGTTTTAACTTCACTGAGGCCTCTTTATATCGGGTCATGATTTTAGCTAGGCTTTGTTCTTTTGTCTCAATCCGGGCGATCTGGGCCTGAAGAGTTTCCAGTAACTGTTCAATGGCTTGGGGATCAACTCCAGGTTCATGGCAAAACATTCGCAGGGTTTGCTCCAGCTGCATGAATTCTTTGACATCACTTAGGCAGAAACCTAGACTTTCCCGGAATTCCTTAATTTGAACGATTTTTTCGATTTCCTCTTCCGAATAGAGCCGGTAACCGGATTCGGTCCGGAGCGGGCTGATTAAGCCGAGATCCTCGTAATACCGTAAAGCGCGTTTGGTTAATCCCGTTTTGACAGCAACCTCGTCAATTTGAAAAGCTTTTTTTTCCAAAGCTCAACCTCCTATACTATAGTCTTTAGTTTATGTTAGATTAACCTTTACGTCAAGGTTATAGTTGTATTTTAACAACAAGTTCAACTCCATGGAAAAGCAGACATTTCCACCATGATTTTCAGGTTGTTTTTTAGCTGAATGTTTTGTAAGATAAAGGCTAAATTCCACAGTGAGTTTGAAAACTGCGAATTTTTTGATAAGAAGATTGTTTTTTTACAATCATTGTGGAAGGGATCAGGAAATCTAAAAAAAATTTGAAAGGAGGGGAAACGATGCGAAAAAGCGTGCGAAATTATGGGGTCATTGTAAGCTTGTTTTTAATGGGTCTGATGCTTACCGGGCCGGTTTATGCCGTTACTCCCAAACACTTCGATTATCGGGTAAGGCCTTGGTACTGGTATGGCAGACCGATCCCGGCTCGACCAATAGTGCCATCGCTTCCCGGAGTCTCGAAGCCGGTACCTGATATAGGATCTGGAGTCGATCAAAATGTTTCAGCCCGTGATTTAACAGCGGATGAAAATCATATTTTCAAGCAAGTCAATATGGAGCGGGCAAAGAAAGGTTTGCCGGCTTTACAAATCGATTACCGGCTGGTCCAAACAGCCAGGGCGAAATCGCTGGATATGATCAAAGGCGGTTATTTTGATCATCAATCGCCTACCCTTGGAAGTCCGTTTGATCAAATGAGAAAAGCGGGCATCCCTTACCGTTACGCTGGGGAAAACATTGCCGGGAATTCTTCCGCAGCAGGCGCCATGATGAGCTGGATGAATTCATCAGGCCATCGGGCGAATATTTTGAATCCCAAGTTTAACCATATCGGCATCGGTGTAGTGGATGGCGGACCGTATGGAAAGATGTTGACTCAGCAGTTTATCGGGTAATTTACTGCTGTTTTGGATAAAAAAGGGCCTATTTCTCTAACGGAAGGCCCTTTTTTAATTGGATTTTTATCTTCGATGGAAACCTAGTTGTTTTTGGTATTATGCTCCTGGTTCATAGGGTTTTTTGTATAAGTCTCTTTTTTTGAGGCCGTTTTTCCTCGCTAAAAATAACCAGCTTAGATTGCCCATGAATAAATATAACCATCTGGGGACATTCATCCTGATATTGATATTATCGGCCGTTTCCAAATTATCCTTTTGGAGATCCTGGCTGATTTTGGAAAATGCCTGATTGAGATGGTGGAAATTCTTTTTCATAAAGGAGGCATCCTTGGCTTCCAGTAACATCCCCCCTCCGCCGATTAGAACTCCAAAACGAAAATGAGCATGGATATGACGGCTAAAGCTTTTGATTACCCGGACAGCTTCGAGATTAATGCCGGGTTCGGGGAAGCCGCAATTAACGACGGCATATATTTTAGGGCTGCGGGAATTGTTGTGTTCAACATCATAATGAGAATAATCCTCTAAAAACCGCATTAGAATACCCGGTAAACAAAAGATGTAAAGCGGGAACACAATGATAACGACATCCGCTTTGGCCAGGATTTCAAAATCCTTATAGGTTTGATTTTTGGTGATGCTTTGGCGGACATCAATAAAAGTATGCGTGATACCGGGACCTTTAAGGACATTCCCGGCCATTTGCGCCAGAAGACTCGATGAGGATTCTTCGCGGTTCATTTTAGGACTGGCGCTTATGAAGACGATATTGCTCATCCCTGCTTACCCCCTACGGACTCAAATTCGATGGATTGAAATGCCTGTATAAAACTGTTCTCACCGTCTTTTTTTTGATAGGTCAGAACTTCAAAAGAGCCCTGATGCTTTAAGGGAATGTCGCTAAACAACTGTCTGTCGTCATCGGGAATTTCATCGGCGTAACCGATAAGGATTCGTTTCGGATGGGTGGCATAACGCCAGGGATGTTCGGTGAAACCTCTGGAATTGGTATTAAAAAACGGTAGTATGTTGGGAAGCCATCGATCAAGGGCATTTTTAATATTGGCGCTTACCTGGCCGAAAACCACCGGACTGATGTAAATTACAAAATCACTACAGTTATAAAATTGGTTGATCTCAGTCATTCTGTCGTTAATAACACATTCTCCGGGCTTTTTAATCCAACAGCCAAAACAACCCATACAATAGGCGAGGTCATCCCTGCCGACCATGATGATTTCAGTTTCCAGTCTTTTTTTCTCCAAATAGGGAATGATAAAATTTTTCAGCTTTTCAAACAGCGTGGTTTGCCCATCTTTATCAGCGATGATAGTAGCTATCATAATGTTCCTCCTTCTATTGTTGACACCGTCAACATCAGTATAAGATATAATGTTTACCGTGTCAACATCACAAAAGTTAAAAATCATAACGTATGGATTGAATAATTTGATAAAATAGGATCTTGAAAGATTATTTGAGGTGTTAAGGATTAGAAAGGATGAACATTTTTTGGCGGAGAAAACCTATCATCGCGACAATCTCAAATCGCAATTGATTGAAGAAGGGCTAAAGCTGTTGGATCGGGAGGGATATGAAGAGTTTTCCTTACGAAAGGTGGCTAAGGCATGTAATGTAAGCCATACCGCTCCATACAGGCATTTCAAAAACAAGGACGAGCTGATTGCCGCAATCGGCCAAGAAGTCAACCGCAAATTTAGTAATGCCCTTCTTGAATCGGTCCATCAATATCCGGATGACCCTAAAGCTCAATTGAAGGAAATGGGGTATTCCTATATCAAATTTTTTTCAGAAAATCCGGAATATCTGCGGTTGATTTTTTTAAGCGACATCAAACAACAGATGATGAAGAGCCTTCAAATATCAGAGGAATGTCCCATCTTTAACGATGAAAATAGCAACAATCCCTTTCAGATCTTATCGGATGCAGTGACTCGCTATAAAACGGAAATTCAGGATGACACAGCTTCTTCAGTCGATCAAGATGCACTCACCTTGTATTGCTGGGGCTTGGTGCACGGCATTGCGATACTGATTGCCAGAAAGGATTTCCCTTATCAGGGGGATACCTTGGAACTGGTCAGGAAAATTATGTGGAACCATTCCGTTTTAAAATAATGTCAGCCAATATAAATCCAATGGCTATCAGTCCGTCATTGAAGTGGTTTAGATTTATCGTTGTCTAAAAATATATCCGGAGGACTTAATGGTGATTAATATTCTGTTTATTGCGATTGTAGTTTTTTTAGGCCTTGATTTCATCATTTTAATGACTCTACTGGCCCGTTCGTCTCAAGGAAGGGATTACCGGCTGGAAGCTCGTCTGGATGCTTTCGAGAAAAGCCAGGAGAAAACGGAACGCTTCCTCCGGGAGGAGACTTTTAAGAACCGTGAAGAAAACCTCGGCAGCGCCAAATTGCTCCGGGAAGAATTAAGCAACTCCTTTAAGATGGTGAGTGAAACCTTAATGGGGCGGATGAGTGAAATTGCCGGTTTGCAACGAAGTCAGCTGGAAATTTTCTCAACCCAATTGACAAGCCTCACCAAAAGCAATGAAGAGAAAATGGAACAAATGCGGCAGACTCTTGAGGATAAATTACGGCAGCTTCAGGAGGATAACGCCAAGAAATTGGAGCAAATGCGGGCTACTGTCGATGAAAAGTTGCATGAGACCTTGGAAAAAAGGTTGGGAGAGTCTTTTAAACTGGTCAGTGAAAGACTGGAGTTGGTTCACAAGGGATTGGGAGAGATGCAGACGTTGGCCACCGGCGTCGGCGATCTGAAGAAAGTGCTGACCAATATCAAAACCAGGGGTACCTGGGGCGAAATCCAACTGGGTAATCTTCTGGAACAGATCTTAGCCGTTGAACAGTATGAAATCAACATAATCACCAAAAAAGGAAGCAATGAAAGGGTTGAGTATGCCGTCAAATTGCCGGAAGGAGTATGGCTGCCCCTGGATGCCAAGTTCCCCCAAGAGGATTACCAGCGACTTTTGGAAGCGCAGGAACAGGCGGATCCGGTTATGGTGGAAGAATACGGCAAGCAGTTGGAGGCCCGGATCAAAGCAGAGGCAAAGGATATCCGGGATAAGTACCTGGATCCGCCTTTTACCACTGATTTCGGGATTATGTTTTTGCCGATTGAAGGTTTGTATGCGGAAGTCTTACGCAGACCTGGTTTAGTCGATATCTTACAAAGAGAATACCGGGTAAATGTCACTGGGCCGACCAGCCTGGCTGCTTTACTCAATAGCTTGCAAATGGGTTTCAAGACCCTGGCGATTCAAAAACGTTCCAGCGAAGTATGGTCCCTGCTGGGGGCGGTGAAGACCGAGTTTGGGAAATTCGGAGATTTACTGGAGAAAACTCACAAAAAGCTTCAGGAGGCAAGCAACACCATAGTCGATGCGGCTCAAAAATCCCGGGGCATCGAAAGGAAACTTCGGGAGGTTCAGGAGCTACCCTCGCCGGAAGCTAAAGCCTTGTTGGGGCAGCTTCATGATGAAGAGATTGCTTCCGGCTCCGAGGAATAGAAGAAAAATAACATGCTGACCATATTCTTATTTTGCTATTTCGATTCCCGAAATCCAAGATTACTTCTGTTTTAATGCCTTTATTCGCGTTTGTCTGCGGTTTTAACTATTTAGCTCCATTTGTCTTTGGCGGCAGCGTTTTTGGATATCCAGACTATGTTTGACTTTGATGATAAACTATTATTACAGGGATAATATAAGATTTTCCCAGATTAAATCATTTTACTTGCAGAAAGCTGGAAGATAACGTTGCGCTTTGATTTTTTACAGCCAGATACGGAAATTAGACGCGATATGATATTGAATGGCTCGATTTCGAAAACCATTCTTTTTTTATCCATCCCCACGCTGATGATGGGGATTGTCCAATCCATCATACCGGTGGTAGACGGCCTATTTATCAATAACATAGCCGGAACAGTTGCGGGCAGCGCAGTGGCGTACTCCGGACCGATCGTCAACATGATGGGCGCCCTGGCGCAGGGTTTAAGCGCGGCCGGAATGGCCATTATCGGCCAGACCAACGGCAGGGGCGATTTTGAGGAAGCGAAAAGAGTATCGACGCAGGTTATGATCTTTGCCTTCCTTTTAGGGATTATTACCGCCCCGATTCTGATCCTGATCGCCTTTCCGATTTCCTGGAACGTAAATGCAGATATCTCCCATGATGTTTTAGTCTATACGGCCCTCAATGCATTGGTGATTCCTTTTGCATTTCTTGAATCCATTTATAATGCGATTAAAAGCGCAGCTGGAAAGCCGGAGGCCGCATTTATCCGCATGGTTTTAATGCTTGTCCTGAAAATACTCACCAATACTTTGTTCATCGCCATCTTCCGGTGGGATGTGGTCGGCGCAGTCATGGCTTCGCTACTATCCAATATTTTAATATGTATTTGGATGTATTACGAACTTTTTCAGATGGAAAGTAAAGATCGTCTGGAAATCAAGGGCTTTCGATTTGATTTTACCATTATCCGGGAGCTTTTCAGGATCGGTATCCCCTCCATGCTTTCAAACCTCATTTTGAATCTGGGCTTTTTCCTGATTAACATAGAAGTCGCCAAATACGGCACCGTTGTTTTGAGCGGACAAGGCATTGCCAATAACATCACTTCTGCTTGCTTTATACTACCTTCTTCCTTCGGTTCCTCCGTTACCACCATGGTCAGTATGAACATCGGGGCCGGACAAAGTGAAAAGGCCAAACAGTCCTGCACGGTAGGCTGTATCATTAGCGCGATTACTGCGGTTATATTGATAGCGGTTGTGGTGCCGTTATCTTCCCACATTACCATTTGGTTCACCCGACAACAGGATGTATTAGATGTAGCCAACAAGGCCCTCCATATTTATACCTATTCTGTGGTTGGTTTCGGCATTTGTATGGTGCAACAGGGCGCCTTTATCGGCTTGGGACGTACCCGGATTCCATTGTTGGCCAGTATTCTGAGAGTATGGCTTCTTCGATATCTGTTTATATTAGCTACCGAACGAATGTTGGGCCCCTATTCGGTATTTTGGGGAAATCTCTTTTCAAATTACGCTGCTGCGGTCATCACAACGATTCTCATTTTACGAACCGAATGGGTTACGGAAATTCCTCAAAAGGCAGCAGCTTGGAAGCATAATTAGCAAAATTACCCCTATCATTCAACGCTTTACGGAATGAATTCATGAATCGACAGAAAGAATGATTTTCCTGTTAAATTAATGAATCCATAAATCCGTTAAATTCGGCATCTTTAAAAAAGGCGATTAATTCCCATCTAAGACCTCGGCTGGCTATGGTGGGATTTTTACTTTAAAAATTTTTCCGGTTGAACTTTTAACCGTAGGGTAATATTCAGTTGGAGAAATTTCCCACCATTTAAATGGAAGCATGATTTTGCGGGGAGTGATTGCAAGGAATCCTGCAAATCCTTTTTATACACGAGAGGCAGCTTTTTCAACTCCAACGATAGCTTTCTTTTATCTGATTTTAAACTTAGCATACTTCGCAATAATCGTAGAAGTAATAATCCCCATGATGTTAAATTGGATGACCGCCATAATATTGGAAAGAGGATCGCTTCTCCCTTGGATTTCAATCCGTAAGAACTTCATAAAAAAACCGATGGAAGCCATCCAGATGATGGCTCCTACACCAATGCCCTTAAGGATATAAAAATCTTTGCCGGTCAGCCGCAAAGTATAGGCGACCACCATTCCAAAAGTCGATCCTAAGATAAATTGAGCAAGCAAACCAACGAAGTATCCCGTCGGAGTGTGAATCAGCTGCTGGTTTAAAAAGATATTGGCTGCAGTTTCCCAGGTAGCAATGAATTTAAAACCAAGCAGCCGGACCAAAAGATTAAAAAGGGTCATCGCCAAGGTGGCCGTCATCCCGGCTATTGTGCCAATGGTAATTGTATCCCGCATAGTTTACCTCTTTTTCGGAAATAGCTTCTTTTTCAAAATAAGTCCTGTAAAAATTCTTTCCGCTTCCGCTACTCCATTATTCAATTACTTTAATTTAAAATGTAGGCAGATTCAAGCCGGTTTCGCAACGGACACCAATATGCCCAGAAAAACGGTATTCCGGAAAAGATCCTATAAGATAATTCAAATCGTAAGCTGAAAAACTAGTAGAGCGTATCGTAAATAAATGGCAATCAGAAATGGGGAAGATACGCTCGACTTAAGTAAAACGTTCACAATCATTGAGTAGTTATGTAGGTCTCGGATAACCAAAGATCAGGGAGGTTTTGATGATGGCTTTATCAATCGCCAGTTTAGGTTATTATTTGCCGGAAAACCAGATTTCCAATGACTTTTTACTGGAAATGCTAAAGAAAAAAGGGGGACAATTGGTTGATATTGAAAGATTAAAAAAGAAATTAACTCATAATAAAGCCGAGTTTCGCCATTTTAAAAATCCTGACGAAACTGGGATGGATATGGCCGAAAAGGCTGCTAAAAAATGCCTGGAAAAGATCAATTTTGATCCTCGGGAATTGGATTTCATCCTGTATGTCGGGATGCTCCGCGATTATGTGGAACCGGCTATGGCGGTAATGTTGCAGGATAGATTGGGAGCAAAAAAAGCTCACGCTTTTGATCTCTCCAACGCCTGCAATAGTTTTTTGAACGGTATGGAAATCGCCTATCTGTATGTGCGGACCGGGAAATACCGGAATGCTTTAATAGTAGGAGCAGAGGACGGTTCGGAACGGATTCCCTGGCATCTGTTTAATTCGGAGGAGAACTTTGCCGGTTTTTCGGCGCTGACCATCTCCGACGGTGCGGCGGCAATGTTATTGCAGGATGTTCCGGAACACCCGGGTTTCACGGAATTTGTTTTCGATACCTATGGTGAGTACAATGATCTCTGCCGGGTTAAAATCGGCAAAGAGCGGGATGATTTAAAAATCATGGTTAAAAGTAAAGAATTAGCCATCACCGCTCTCAAAATATTACCGGAGTTCGTGACTGCTTTTATGGAAAAAACCCGAAAGAATTTAGGCCGGATTGATATTTGGTTTTTTCACCAAGTCACCGGTGATCCCCGTAATTTTTGGGGTAATTTAGATGAGGATCTGGTTAACAAAGCCTACAATACCTTTTCAAAGGTGGGCAACACCGGCAGTATTTCGATACCTTTGGGAATGGCGCTGGCAGAAGAAAACGGTAAAATGAAAAGAGGGGATTGCGTGGCGGCAGTGGTGGGAGCTTCCGGGTTCAGCTGCGGGGCTACGGCATTCGTGTATTAAAAACTTTTGAACTAGCAAGCGGATTCCAAAAACTATTTTAGCGGATATGGTTGATAGGCAACCAATCTTTTAGTAAGATTTAAAGGGAAACAATATGGGGTTGAATCAGACGGGAAAGCCCCTGTTTGTTTTTTTAGACTGAAAGGGGGCGGCCGTTTGAATCGTGAGCTGATGGAGATTCTGCAACAGATTAGCGGTGAAGAAAGAGAAATATTGTCCGGCAGGCATGCCATCCAAAAAGAACTTTACACCAATTCACCCGGTTTTATCATCGACAGCAAGAAAATGATTTCCGAGGGCAAGCTGATCGACATCCGTCCGCATACCCGTTTTATCGGTTTTCCCAAACACAAACACAACTATATTGAAATCGTTTACATGTGTTCCGGTACCACCCGGCATATTATCAACGGAAAAGACGAGATCCTTTTAGGTACCGGTGAACTGTTATTTTTAAACCAACATGCTTTCCATGAAATTACGGCTGCCGCTCAAAATGATATCGCAGTAAACTTTATGGTATTGCCCGAATTCTTTGATATCGCCTTTGAGATGATCGGTAATGATAATAATATCCAGGATGATAATATCCTCAATCACTTCTTGAGCAGTGCTTTACAACGCGACCGATATGAGATCGGTTACTTGCATTTCAAAGTAGCGGGGATATTGCCGATTCAAAACTTGGTCGAGATTTTGGTTTGGAGCCTTATCAACCAGCAAAACAATAATCGCAAGATCAATCAAACCACGATGGGACTTCTTTTTTTGGAACTTTTAAATTATACCGATCATATGGAACAGGAAAGGCCTGATCAATACGATGATTCACTGGTCATCGCCATCTTAAAACAGATCGACGAATCGTACCCTACCGTAAGTCTTTCACAGTTTGCTGAAAAATACAATCAGCCAATTTCCAAGTTAAGCAGGCTGATTAAACGGAATACCGGATATACTTATAAAGAGCTTTTGCATCAGAAACGCTTTACCAAAGCAATTCAGCTTTTGAACCGCAGTACTCTCTCTGTTGAAGAGATTATCACCGCGGTAGGGTATGATAATACCAGCTATTTTTATCGTAGTTTCCGGAAAATCTATGGCATGAGTCCAAAAACCTACCGGAAAATCAATAATTAATAAGATTTTCGGGAAAATAAACCGGCGAAAAGGCAACAAATAAGGACGTAATTTTGAATAAATTACGTCCTTATTTTTATATGGTTGCAATACTATAATAAAAATGTAACAAAAAATAAAGATAATGTGGTGGGAAACATGAACAATCTTTACTTGGCAATCGATATTGGAGCTTCCAGCGGCCGCCATATCCTTGGGACTTTGAAAGACGGCCAAATCACCCTGGAAGAGATTTATCGTTTCACCAATGAAATGAAAGTCCGAAATAACCACCTTTGTTGGGACTTCGACTACTTGTTTGAGCAAATTTTACTCGGCCTGAAAAAATGCGGCGAACTCGAAAAAATACCGGTTAGTATGGGCATTGATACCTGGGGTGTGGACTTTGTGTTGTTGGATAAGGATGAGCGAGTCCTGGGGGATACCGTCGCTTATCGGGATAGCCGTACTAACGGCATGGATGGGGAGCTTCGTAAATTGATTCCGGAAGATGAGGTATACCGGCGGACCGGGATTCAAAAACAGTTGTTTAATACGATTTATCAGCTTTTGGCTTTAAAACGGACCAACAAAGAAATATTGGACAGGGCGGAGCGGTTCCTGATGGCTCCGGAATATCTCAATTTCTTGCTGACGGGAATGAAAGTCAATGAGTATACCAACGCAACGACCACCGGTATGGTGGATGCGGGGAAAAAAACCTGGGATCGTTCCCTCATCGAGCTGCTGGGCATCAAACCCTCGCTTTTCGGTGAGTTGAAACTGCCCAAAACTAGGCTGGGACCTTTACAGAAGGCAATTGAGGAAAAAGTGGGTTTTCAATGCGAAGTGGTGCTTCCACCGACTCATGATACGGCATCTGCAGTGTTGGCAGTGCCGTTGGCGGATAATCATTCCGTTTATATAAGTTCAGGGACTTGGTCGCTGATGGGTCTTGAAAAACCGGAACCTGACTGCCGTGAAGCAAGCCGGTCGGCCAATTTTACCAACGAAGGCGGTTATGATTACCGTTACCGCTATCTAAAAAATATTATGGGGTTGTGGATTATCCAATCGGTGAAAAAAGAATGGAGTGAGGGGTATTCCTTTTCCCAACTATGTGCCATGGCCGAGGCGGAGAAAGGTTCTCCATCCATCATTGATGTCAATGATCAGACTTTTTTGGCGCCGCCCAATATGATCGAAGCTATCAAAGAATTTTGCAGGCAAAGAGGTTTGCCGGTTCCGATCCGGCCCGGCGAAATAGCTGCTTGCGTTTATCATAGCCTGGCTCAAAGTTACCGGGATGCGGTTTTGGAAATTGAAACCTTGCAGAATATGGGAATTCATTCCATTCATATTGTCGGTGGAGGGAGCCAGGCGGATTACCTTAATGAATTGACTGCCCGGTATACCGGAAAACAAGTATTGGCAGGCCCCATTGAAGCCACTGCAATCGGCAACATCCTGTCGCAGATGCTGGGTGCCGGCGAATTTAAAACACTGGCAAAAGCAAGAGAGACTGTCGCAAAGTCTTTTCCTATCAAGAAATGGTGATTTAAAAAGGAGGAATTTAAATGAGTGAACATGAGACGAACGTTGTGATGGAAAATTATCGCCTGGCGCGAGAAAGTTACCGCGCAATCGGTGTTGATTGTGATCAAGCGGTAGCCAAACTGAGTGAAATTTCAATCTCCATCCATTGCTGGCAAGGGGATGATGTCGGTGGTTTTGAAAACAGTGGGGGACTTACGGGGGGCATTGCCACCACGGGAAACTATCCAGGTAAGGCCCGTACCCCTGAAGAATTAATGGCTGATATTGATGAAGCCTTATCTTTGATCCCGGGTAAACACCGGCTGAATATCCACGCCAGTTATGCAATTAATGATGGAAACCCAGTCGAGCGCGATATGCTGGAGCCGAAACAGTTCGCTCCGTGGGTTGATTTTGCAAAGCAGCGGGGCTTGGGGCTTGATTTTAACCCTACTTTTTTTTCCCATTCCAAAGCATCCAGCGGGTTGACACTGTCGCATCCCGACGCGGAAATCCGAAATTTTTGGATTCGGCATGGCAAGGCTTGCCGGAAGATCGCCGCTTATTTCGGCAAAGAACTGGGAACCCCATCCCTTTGTAACCTGTGGATACCCGACGGATATAAGGATATTCCTGCGGACCGCCTGGGACCCCGCTTGCGTCTGAAAGCAAGTCTGGATGAGATCTATCGTGAAAAGTATGACTCCCGATATTTAATAGACTGTGTGGAAGGAAAAGTGTTTGGCATCGGGGTCGAAGCGTATACAGTGGGGTCTCATGAATTTTACCTGAGTTATGCGGCAAAAAACGGCCTTTACTTTTTGCTGGATAACGGTCACTTTCACCCCACTGAAGCGGTTTCCGATAAGATACCGGCGCTTTTGGCCTTTTTTGACCGGGTCCCTTTACATGTAACCCGTCCGATGCGCTGGGATAGTGACCATGTGGTATTGCTGGATGATGAACTAAAGGAAATCGCCAAAGAAATCATCCGTTGTGACGCTTTGGATAAAGTCATGATCGGGTTGGATTATTTTGATGCCAGTATTAACCGGGTTGCCGCTTGGGTCATTGGAGTCCGGAACATGCAAAAGGCGTTGCTCCAAGCGATGTTAATTCCCCATGAAAAGCTCAAGGGACTCCAGAATAGCGGTAAATTTACCGAATTGATGATGTTGAATGAGGAGCTCAAAACGTATCCGCTGGGTGCGGTATGGGATTATTTCTGCCAGCAGCAGAATGTTCCAATGAAAGATCAATGGTATGAAATCATTCGAAGCTATGAAACAGATGTTCAAATGAAGCGGAGGTAACATTGATGAAGGTTTTGGAAGCGGAATTTATGCAAGGATTTATCCGCATGGCTGATGACGGTTTCCGTCAGGGATGGCATGAGCGTAATGGTGGTAATCTTACTTATCGCATTAAACCGGAGGAAATCGAAGGAATTAAGTCGGAATTATCCTTCAGCAAGCCTTTTGTCAATCTGGGCGTCAGGGCGGCTAATTTGGCGGGAGAATATTTTGTGGCCACCGGAAGCGGTAAATTCTTAAGAAATGTGGCGTTGGCCCCTCAAGATAACCTTTGCATCGTTCAAATCGATGAACAGGGCGAGCATTACCGAATAGTCTGGGGCCTCGAAAAAGGTGGCGTCCCAACCAGTGAGTTTCCTACTCATTTTATGAATCATAGTGTTAAAAAAGTAGTAACCGACGGAATGCACCGGGTGATTTACCATGCACATACCCCGAGCGTTATTGCGCTAACCTTTGTCCTGCCGCTGGAGGATAAAGAATTTAGCCGGGTTCTCTGGACCATGGCCACAGAGTGTCCGGTGGTGTTTCCCGACGGGGTCGGGGTGGTTCCCTGGATGGTTCCCGGAGGAAGTCAAATCGCCTTGGCTACCTGTGTACTGATGAAAAAATATGATGTGGCCATTTGGGCCCATCATGGCACGTTCTGCTCCGGTCCCGACTTTGATATTACTTTGGGTCTTATGCATACGGTAGAGAAATCTGCGGATATCTATGTCCGGGCTATGAGTTGCGGTCAGGGAATAAGACAGACCATTTCGGCCCAAAACCTAAGGGACATTGCCCGGGATTTTAAAGTAAAATTGCGGGAAGAATTTTTGGATTGAATATAAATTTTAGGTGGCTTAAGCCGTGGTCGTACAAGCATATAATGGAATTATCCAATTTTAGGGAGGTGGAAGGCGGGCTCAATGGGGTTTGAGCTAGTCATCTTAATACGTAACCTGGTAAATTTTAATTTAAGGGGGAAAAGATGATGGCAGTCAACCGGATGGTACTCAATGAGACTTCTTATTTTGGACCGGGCGCACGAAAAGTAATCATGGATGAGATTAAACGGCGCGGTTTTAAAAAGGCTTTTGTGGTAACGGATAAGGATTTAATCAAGTTCCATGTGGCTGAAATGGTGCTTCATGAATTGGAAGCCGCCGGGTTTCCCTATCAAATCTATGATAATGTTAAACAAAACCCCACAGTTGCCAATGTTCAACAGGGTGTGGACCGTTTTAAAAATTCCGCGGCCGATTTTCTGATTGCTATTGGGGGCGGTTCGCCGATTGATACCGCTAAAGGGATTGGTATAATTGTGAATAACCCTGAGTTTTATGATGTATGCTCCTTGGAAGGAGTAGCTGCCACCAAAAAGCCGTCAATTCCTATTATCGCGCTTCCGACAACGGCTGGTACCGCGGCTGAGGTTACGATTAATTATGTAATAACGGATGAGAAGAAAACCAAGAAGATGGTTTGCGTTGATCCCCATGATATACCGGTCCTGGCGATTGTCGATCCCGAGCTGATGCTTTCGATGCCCAAAGGGTTAACGGCAGCAACAGGAATGGATGCTTTAACTCATGCTATTGAAGGTTATATTACCAAAGGTGCCTGGGAAATGTCCGATACATTTTCACTCAAGGCCATCCGGATGATCGCCCGGCACCTGGAAAAAGCGGTCACGGGCCCTTCGGACATCACGGCCCGTGAGGGAATGGCCGTAGCTCAATATATAGCGGGAATGAGCTTTTCCAACGTTGGTTTAGGAATTGTACACTCCATGGCCCATCCGCTGGGAGCTTTCTATGATACGCCTCATGGTGTCGCCAATGCGTTACTTTTGCCTTATGTCATGGAGTTTAACGCACCGGCGGCTCAAGAGAAATTTAGAGAAATTGCCCGGATGATGGGTGTTCCGGATGTCGATAAATTATCGTTGGATGATGCAGCATTAGCAGCGGTGAATGCAGTAAAGGCCTTATCGCAGAAAATAGGGATTCCCCAAAAATTAAGTGAAATTGGAGTGAAGGAAGGAGATTTGGAAGAATTGGCCCAGGCGGCTTTTCATGACGTCTGTACCCCGGGAAATCCCAGAGATGTGAGCGTTTCAGACATTTTGGGACTTTACCGGAAAGCTTACTCATGGTAAAGGTCTCAACTACCGGGATTTAAACCCTCGGCTCCAGCCGATGGTGGTTGAGTTTTTCCCCTTGATGATTCAACATTATTGAAAACCGCCTGTTTTTTGATTGGGAGTAATAATTTCAAATCGATACAGGGGGTTTTCTGTTTTTCAAACCTTATTTTGTTTTTATGCTCTTTGAAGATAATGATAAATGATTTTCAGGATTTTTTAACCATTTGGATACCCCTAAAAAAATAATTTACTAAAAATAAATTTGCGATTATGATAGTAGTGAAGTATTAAGCATCAAGTATCATAATTAAACAATCATAAATTTGCATAAACGAACACACCGACGTTAAATGACCTTAAAGACGGATTGTTTCCTGGTTATTGACATCTGAAATTCTTATTCGATGATGGAATTCCAATGAAAGGTATTTTAATTGTCACTTCGAAATTGTGTTGCGTGAGCTAAAACTAAAGGGGTATGGCAATGTTTGCGATTGAACGGCAGCAAAAAATAAAAGATATGCTGATGACTGAAAAACGGGTGGATGTATTGGAATTAAGCAGGATGTTTTCTGTTTCAGAGGTTACCATCCGCCGTGATTTGGAAAAATTCTCAAAAGATGGTTTAGTCATTAAGACATATGGCGGTGCGGTATTGAATGAAGAGGGGAGGTTACTGCAGGAACCGGCTGTTCATCGCGAAAAGTCTGATGATGGAATTATCGAGGATCACAAAATAATCGGACGGATAGCCGCGGATATGATTGAACCCGGCGAAGCGGTATTTTTGACTCCCGGTACCACCTGTCTGGAAATAGCCAAAAACATGAACAACAAAAAGGCAACCGTGGTCACCAATGATCTAAATATTGGCATGGCCTTGAAGGATTTTGCGGGAGTGAAGACGATTGTCACCGGGGGAGATCTGGTGCAGTCAACCGGTATTTTAGTAGGTCATTTTTCTCAAGAGATTTTAAAAGGGATCTATATTAACAAGGCTTTTATCGGGGTCAAAGGGGTAAGTATTGAATCGGGATATACCTTAGATAGTTATGAAGAGTCCGTAATTGTCAAAACTGTAATGGAGATCTCCAAAGATACGATCATCGTAGCAGATCAATCGAAATTTGAAAAAACGGCTTTTGCCGGATTAGGCGATTTGACCATGGCCAAAAAAGTGATTACGAATCGCCAGATTTCTGCAGAATATAAAAAATTCTTTTTTGAACACGCCGTGAAACTGTACACGACTTATGAATTTGAATAACCAGAATATCTATTTTTTTAAACACTAAAATAATAGCAGTTCATTGTTGATCCATACTCGATCACTGCTCATGAAGGGGCGTCCGCTCACTGCAGTAAGCTTAGCTATAAGCTATCGGCTGTTAATTTTAAGTTAAAAGTCTCTCTTCGAGCCGGTTCATACGTGGACTTGAGATTGTCAACGATAGAATCCAAGGGGGCAACAGATTGCGTTACTTTCTGGAAATGAAAAATATCAGTAAAGAATTGAACGGCAATAAGGTCTTAAATAATGTTAATATCGCTATTCCTGCCGGAAAAGTCCACGGATTGGTCGGCGAGAACGGTGCCGGTAAGTCAACTTTAATGAAGATCCTGGCCGGGATCTATGCACCCGACGGTGGCGAAGTTTTCTTAAATAATGTCCCAATCCGTAACTTCAATCCAAAAAATGCTCAGGAGCTCGGGATTGCTATGATATTTCAGGAAACCAACCTTTTTCCCGATCTGAATGTGTGTGAAAATATTTTCATCCGGCGGGAGCTTATGAAGAAACGATGCGGTCTTTCGTATCTTGATTGGGACAGTATGTATCGGGAAACCCGGGGTTATCTCGAATATTTCGGTTTGCCGATGGATCCGAAAACCCCCTTCAGCACTTTGAGCCTTGGCCACCAGAAATTCGTGGAAATCATTAAAGCGTTGGCACATAAGGCTAAGATTATGATTATGGATGAACCCACCGCGGCATTAACTGAAAATGAAATTGAATTGCTGTTCGAGGCGATCCGGGAAGTTAAGAAATTAGGCGTGATCACGATATTTATTTCCCACCGCTTAGAAGAAGTCATGAAGATTGCCGATGGTATTACGGTCTTAAGGAACGGGGCAGTCATTAAAACCGGCTGCATCGAAAAGATGAATCTTAGTCATATCGTAAAAATGATGGCCGGCAAAGAGGTGGAGGATAGTTACCCGAAATTCGCCAAGAAGGCTGGAGAAGAAATCCTGCGTGTGGAGAATCTGGGTTTTGCAAAACGGATTGATCATATCAATTTTTCACTCAGAAAAGGAGAAATACTCGGGATAACCGGACTTAGCGGAGCCGGAAAGAGAACACTTGCAAAAACTCTTTTCGGCATCAACACCCCTTATACGGGTTCAATATTTATCGAGGAACGCCTGGTAAAAATAACTTCCCCCCGGAGTGCGATCGCCAATGGCCTATGTTACGTAGCCGGAGTGGGGAATCAGGAGTCCCTGGTCCAGACGATGTCCATCGCTGAAAACATTACGCTTACTAATTTAGAAAGGGTATCCCATCAAGGAATTCTTTTTCGCAAACAGGAAATGGATGCCGCTGGGGATTTCGCCAAAAGGCTGGAGATTACCGAGAGTCCTTCGGAATTGGTTGGCAATTTAAGCGGCGGCAATCAAAAAAAGGTGGGATTGGCCAAATGGTTGTTTGCCAATTCCCGGGTGTTGATATTCGATGAACCTACCAGCGGGGTCGATATCAGCACCAAAGTTGATGTTTATAATATTATCAATGAATTGGTACGTTCCGGTGCTGCGGTAATCATGATCTCCTCCGATTTGAACGAGCTGCGGGGAATGTGCGACCGCATCGTAGTTATGTATAATGGAACCATTTGCAAAAGCTTTTTAAAAGAAGAGGCGACCAAGGAGAATATCTTGTATTTTGCCTCCGGTGCCATTAAATAATATTCAATTGCAGTAATTTTGGTTATTGATTATCGTTACAACCAGCCCAGGGCTGGTGCTTTTATTTCTCCGTTCTTGCCATGAGAATCATAGCTAGTAAAACGTTCTCTAAATAACTACTCAATGATTGTGAACGTTTTACTTAAGTAGAGCGTATCTTCCCCATTTCTGATTGCCATTTATTTACGATACGCTCTACTAATTTGCTCCGAAATTCATCCGGATGTTCTTTTGTGTTTGCTGGTGATTGGTTAATCTTCCTTTTTCCATTCCTTCTATACTTTTAAGACTCTCTCACTGTTTTTATTCATTCCAATAAAGCCACGGAAATATTTCAGTTTAAAGAAGGATATTTTAAAAAAATGTAAAATATAAATAATACAAGAACGAACACAAACGGAACTAAAAATAATATACTTTAAACCTTGATAATCAAAAAAACATCGATTGGAGTTTTTGGGCTTCAAGGGATAGAGGTGAGTTTTTAAGGCCCAGATCGATAAAAGAACGGAGGAGAGAAATTGTCTGATTACATATTGGAACTCCGGGGAATTACCAAAACTTTTCCGGGAGTAAAGGCCTTAAGCGATGTGCATTTTGAATTAAAACGCGGGGAAATTCATGCGTTGATGGGGGAAAACGGTGCTGGAAAATCGACTTTTATTAAGATTATCACCGGCGTACATCAGCCGGACCAAGGTGACATCCTTTTAAAAAACCAAAAAGTAGTCTTCAAAAACCCAAATGACGCAGAAGATGCGGGGATTGCTGCCATTTACCAGCATGTAACTTGTTACCCCGATTTAACGGTTACTGAAAATATTTTTATGGGCCATGAAACGGTACAAAAACGCACGCAGCGTATTTTGTGGAAACAAATGCATCAGGAGGCCAAAAGACTATTAGCGGAGCTAGGAGTGGAGATCGATCCCAAAACTCAAATGGGTGCGTTGAGTGTAGCCCAACAGCAAACGGTGGAGATCGCCAAAGCATTATCCACTCATGCTTCGATCATCATCATGGATGAACCGACATCCGCATTAACCAAACGCGAAAGTGAAGAACTGTACCGTATTACCGAACGGCTTCGGAATAATGGCGTCTCCTTGATTTTCATTTCCCACCGGATGGAGGATATGTACAGGTTGGCGGACAGAGTGACGGCGCTTAGGGATGGACAGTATATCGGAACTTGGAATGTGAAGGAAATATCCAGTGAAAAATTGATTGTTGCCATGGTGGGCCGGGAAATCACCCAATTGTTTCCCCAAAGAACCGGAACTATCGGTGAAGAATTGATGGAAGTAAAGGGGCTTGGTAAGACCGGATATTTTAACGACATCTCTTTCGTTTTGCGCCGGGGAGAAATTTTGGGACTGACCGGTCTGGTCGGCGCGGGAAGAAGTGAATTATGTCAGGCGATTTTTGGGGTCTTCCCCTACGATAAGGGTCAGATATATCTGGAAGGGAAAAAGGTAACCATCAATAATCCGTTAACCGCTATGGACCTGGGTATTGGCTATCTTCCCGAAGATCGGCAAATGCAAGGATTGGTGTTGAAATGGGCAATCGACCGGAATATTACATTGCCTGTATTAAGAAAACTTTCCCGGATGGGCTGGCTTAATGACCGGAAGGAAGCGGAATTGGCGCAAAGACTGTGTGAGAAAATGCTGGTGAAAGCGAAGAGCATTTTTGATTCCGCGGATTCTTTGTCTGGGGGTAATCAACAGAAGGTGCTGATAGCCAAGGTATTGACGGCGGCTGTTAAAGTTATCATTCTTGACGAACCTACGAAAGGAATTGATGTGGGAGCCAAGGCTGCCATTTATGAAATTATCAGGGATTTGGCCCGTGGGGGCTATGGGATTATCATGATTTCCTCTGAGATGCCGGAGGTTCTCGGCATGAGTGACCGGATTATGGTTATGCGAGAAGGAAGAATCACCAGGATATTGGATTGTAAGGAGGCCACTCAGGAAAATATCCTTGAAGCCGCTATGGCAAGCCGGGCTGATGGTCATGCCACTCAAGCCGCAGTATAAAAAAGGAGTGGGAAGTCTATGGAAGAAAAAATTTTGAATAAAACGCTGTTCAGTGTGAAAATCTCTCGGTTTAGGGAACTTGGTTTGCTGGGATTTATCATTATTCTCGCTCTTTTAGTACAATCACGCAATGCGAGTTTTCTGACGATTGAAAATCTCAAAGACTTGAGCATTAATACTGCTATTTTAAGCATTCTTGCCGTTGGCATGATGTTGGTGATTGTAACCCGGGGGATTGATCTTTCCATCGGAGCGACCTTGGCTTTATCGGGTATGATCACTGCCATGATGGTCAGTGTTAACCCGGGATTATCTCCGGTACTGCTGATTTTGTTTGGAACCCTAATCGGGCTACTTTGCGGGAGTATTTTAGGTCTTTTGGTTTCCAGGTGGGGCATCCTTCCGATTATCGCCTCTCTGGGTATGATGAACATCTTTCGGGGATTAACCTTTATCGTCAGTAAGGGAAAGTGGATCAGCGCTTATCAGATGTCTTCCGGATTCAAAGGCATTGCCACCGGATCGTTTCTGGGCATCAATAACTTGGTTGTAACCGCCATTATCATTTATGTGATTTTCTACTACTTTATCAACTATACCCGGACCGGCAGACAGATATACGCGGTGGGAAGTAATCCTGATTCGGCTAAAATTAGCGGAATCAATACCAACAAGATTTTATTGCTGGTTTACGGCATTATGGGAGCCTTGGCGGGATTGGCCGGAGTGTTGTGGGTGTCCCGGTTTGCTTCAGCACAAAATGACACCGGAATGGGGTACGAAATGAATGTCATTGCCGCCTGCGTTTTGGGAGGAGTGAGCATTGCCGGGGGATCGGGAAAGGTTTCCGGGATTATTCTCGGTTCTCTGCTGTTGGGAATTTTAAATAATGCCTTGCCGTTGATTAAAGTATCTCCCTTCTGGCAACAGGCCATTCAAGGCATTATTATTCTGGTCGCTGTGATAACCAATGTCCTGGTAAAGCGAGGCGTCGACTGGAACAATCTCATGAGGAGGAAAATATAGGCCATGGAACAGAAGACCATAATTTCCCATAAGGAATTTGACTTGAAAGATTTTTTCTTCCAGTGGGAATGGATGCTGATGGTAATCTTCATCATTGTCAACATCATCAATATGATTCTTTCACCTTATTATTTGAACGGAAGCGGTCTGCTGGGTGCGACCAATACCTTCTTGGACAAAGCCTTTATCGTACTGCCGATGGTTTATATTCTTATTCTGGGAGATATCGATATTTCGGTTGGTTCCACGGTGGCCTTATCGGCTGTTGTTATGGCGGTGACCTACAATATGGGCGTCCCGATGGGGCTGGCTATGGTGCTTTGTTTGGCCGTGGGAACCTTGTGCGGCCTTTTCAACGGACTGATCATTGTTAGGTTTAAAGAGTTATCGGCAGTGATTGTTACTCTTTCCACCATGATCATTTACCGGGGAATCGCCTATATTATACTAGAAGATAGGGCAGCGGGCCAATTTCCGGGTTGGTATACCTACTTGGGTTGGGGAGATATCGAAGGCATTCCCTTTGTTTTGGTGATATTTGCGATATGTGCGGTGATTTTTGGTATATTGCTTCATAAGACCACTTTTGGCAGGCGGGTTTTTGCAATGGGTAACAATATCACGGCCAGTCGTTTTTCCGGAATTCAAGTGGACCTTATTAAGGTGATCATCTTTACTTTGGCAGGTTTAATGTCCGGTGTGACGGCATTGTTTCTTACTTCCCGGATGGGTAGTACCCGGCCCAATGTTGCGCTCGGCTATGAATTAGACGTAATCGCCATGGCCGTCCTGGGGGGGATCAGCACTGCCGGAGGCAAGGGACGTATGATTGGGGCGATCATTGCCATTTTCTTAATCGGTTTTCTCCGTTACGGCCTGGGGCTGGTCAATGTTCCAGCCCAAGTTTTATTGGTGGTTATTGGACTATTACTGATTTTTGCAGTAGTAATTCCCAATCTTAAATTGAATATCGGCAAGGTCAAAAGAATTTGAAATGAATCGAAATTTGCAGGTCGCGAAAAGTATAAGACAGTCGCTGGCAGCCTGTGTGAATATTCATCTCGATTACTAAATACGGGATTAATATTTGAACCAAATATGATATGTTGGATATAAGACTATAAAAATTTACATTACCCACAGGCTGCTAGACTGTTTTATATAAAAAAACAAGGGGGGAAAGTAGTTGTGAAAAGGTTTTTAAGTGTCGTCATCAGCTTGGTATTGGTTCTGGTACTCCTTGGAGGATCCATTTATGGCGCAGCGCAGAAACGTTATGCAATCATCTTCAAGAATACCGGGAATCCCTATGGTGAAAAAATCATGGAAGGCTTTAAAAAGGCCATCGCCGAACTGGGCGGTCAAGCTATTTTGAAGGCTCCCGACCAACCCACTGTGGAAGCTCAAATTCAAATGATCGAAGAATTGATTGCTCAACGGGTGGACGCGATTGCCATATCCGGCAATGATCCGGACGCACTGCAACCGGTGTTGACCAAGGCGCTGAAACAAGGAATCAAAGTGTTATCTTTTGACTCGGCTGTAAATCAGCAAAGCCGGATGGTTCATGTCAATCAGGCCGACTCCGAGCGAATCGGGCGGATTGAAATTCAAGCCGTCGCTCAAATGATCGGCGGTAACGGCCAGATTGCTGTTTTGAGCGCAACCTCCCAGGCTACCAACCAGAACACCTGGATCGAGTACATGAAGGATGAATTGAAAAAACCCCAATATAAAAATATTCAACTGGTGAAAGTGACATACGGCGATGACCTAAGGGACAAGAGCGTATCGGAAACCGAGGCATTGCTCAAAACCTATCCCGATCTAAAGGCAATTATCGCTCCTACCACCGTCGGTATTGCTGCAGCCGGGAAAGTTCTTACCGATAAAGGCTTAAAAGGGAAAGTACACTTGACTGGCCTGGGACTGCCCAGTGAAATGGCTGACTATATCGGAAGCGGCATTTGCGAGTGGATGTACTTGTGGAATCCGATTGATGTAGGTTATCTTACCGGATATGCTGCGAATGCTTTAGTCAAAAAGACGATTACCGGTAAAGCCGGACAATCTTTTAAAGCAGGTAAACTAGGTGTTAAAAAGGTCGTTCAAGTCGGTAAGGGTACCGAGATTATGCTGGGCGATCCTTTCAAATTCGACAAAACCAATATCGATGAGTGGAAGAAAGTTTATTAGTTGATAGGTTGGAATACCAGGAAAAGGGGCTATCCCAAAAAATTGTGCGATGGGCACGAATTTACCTTTGGGAAAGCCCTTTTTTTATGACGGAATATCCTTTAGATTAGGGAGTTAGTCCATCTCGACCTGGATTGGATGGTCATCGTTATTTTTCTTTTCCTGCCTCTCCCTCTCCCTCTACCTCTCGTGCCGAAATTATCATGATATCACGGACCGGAACGTCCTGGAAATATTGAAAATAGTCGGTGGGTTCTTCGGCTATCTTATCGACTACGTCCATCCCCTCGACCACTCTGCCGAAAACACAATACCCAAAACCGGCGGCCGAATCATTTTGATGATCCAAATAGTTGTTGTCTACTAAATTAATAAAAAATTCCGAAGTAGCGCTGTCCACAACCTGGGTGCGGGCCATGGCGAGGGTGCCGCGCAAATTGGAAAGACCGTTTCCCGCTTCGTTAACAATGGGGGGAAAACCGTTTTTTTGAGCCATTCCGGAAGTAAACCCTCCGCATTGGACCATGAAATTGGGAATGACCCGGTGAAATAAGGTGGCATCGTAAAATTTTTCGCGGGTATAGCGTAGAAAATTTTCCGCCGTAAGGGGAGCTTTGTCAGAAAATAATTCGACACGGATGCTTCCAAGGGTGGTTTCCAGAATAACTTGGGGATATTGAGGTGCTGAAGAATTTTGATTGGCCATTTTTTTCTCCTTTGGATTTTAATATTCGATGCGTGCTGAAGATACCATTGAATTTAGATTTTGAACTGGGAAACCAAAGCGCTGAGACGTTCGGCGCTTTTCTCCGTATCATACATCTGTTTTTGGACTACCATGACTTTTTCCACAATGACCGAGGTTTTTTCGGCGATATTTTGGGTGCCTGCGGCTCCTTCGTTTACGGTAATGGCGACATTATTGATGGAGACATTGATTTCGGTGATAATGCCGATTAATTCCTGGATGGTGGCATTGAAGTCACGAAGGATGGTTTCGATTGATTTTGTATCCGTACTATATAATTCCCCGGTTTTGACCAAATCCCTATAATTTATGATCACCTGGCTGTCGATAAATTCCAAAACCTTCGCTGAACTGGCAGAGAGATCTTCAACCGATTTTACCACAATTTTGGTAACCTTTTGAATTTCATCGACGGTTTTTTTGGAGTCATCAGCCAGAGCCCTCACTTCATCCGCTACCACCGCAAAACCTCTACCCAAATCCCCGGCCCGGGCAGCTTCAATAGCGGCGTTAAGGGCCAACAAATTGGTTTGGGAAGTGATTTGCATGATCGAGTCGGAGAGGACATTGATCTTATCTACCGCTTTGGACTGCTCAATCACGGATTCCATTTCTTCTTTGGTTTCCGTATAAACACTTTGGGCCTTTTGCTCAGAAGTTAAAGCCCCATTTTTTAATTCATCGGCATTATTGCTTATTTGCGCTAGGGCCTGGACACTCTCTTGCGCTTTATTTCCCATTGCCTCAATCGCTTTTTGAACCTCCTGAGAGGAAGCATTCATTTCTTCCGCCGAAGCCGATGCTTCTTCCATACCCGCCGAGAGTTGTTCAACCGTAGCTGATGTGTCATCCGTTTGCGTCATTAAAGTCAACATTTCGGAATTGACATGGCTCACGGAATTTTTGATGTTTTGGAATTCTCCCACGACTCCCTGCACGATTTCGCGAATGGAGTGCTGCATTGTATTGATGGCTTTTGCCATAGCGCCGATCTCATCATTTCGGTTTAAGGCTGATAATGGAAGATCGATGCTGAAATCGCCGGTGGCCATTCTTTCAAGGTGTCTTCTGGATAAATCGATAGGATTAATCAAGGAGCGGGTAATCATCATAATTAAAATTGCCGATATGATCGTGAAGAGAAGGGTAATGATGATAAAAATGATCAGCATCCCTGTTAGGGGAGACATTAATTCCGATTCGGGAGCGGTAATCGCCAGCGACCATTTGGAGTCATATATCCCTTTGACTCGGGAATAGACTATATATTTATTGATTTTTTGATAGACATAACGATCAATGCCGGTATTATTTTGAATCATGGCCGCGAAAACTCTTTTGAGATTTTTATCGGCCTTACGGTCCTTCACGGGGTTTAATTGCATAATCAAATTTTTTTGGGGATGGACGATAATCAGGCCGTCGCCATTGATCATATAGGCGTAACCGGTTTTTCCGATTTTAATTGAAGTAATCATTTTTTGGATTTCATCGACTTTGATGATTCCGGCGACGATCCCTATCATTTGGCCGTCTTTTTTTACAGGGGCCGCAACTACAACTACTTGGTAGCCGGTAGTTTTTGATATCAGGGGGTCGGAGATTACCGTTTTTCCGGTAGCCATCAATCTTTTAAAATAAGCTCTGTCAGCGATATTCGCTGTGCTCCCCAAGGTTGTGAAATAACTGCCCGATAAATCCGAATAAAAAAGCATCACATACATGGAGTTTTGGCGGGCCACAGGGGTTAACTGTTCTAAAATGACTGATGGATTGCCACCGGCATTTTTGATGGAAGGAGAATTGGCAAGGACGTTAATCTCAGCCTTGCGGGCATCAAGCCATAACCCTACGGATTGGCCATAGGACTTTGCAAGGGATGTAGTGTTGGTTTCAAAATTACCAACCAAAATTCGCCGGGCATTGAGATAATTAATCAATGATAGTCCACTTAAAGCGAGAATTAAAATTGCAATGACAAGGACTGTTAATTTGGTTTTGATGCTTTTGGCGGAGAAAAATTTTTGCAGATTGTCGATTTGTCTTTTTATATCATTCATGTTGTTCCTCCTGATCATGATGGTTTATCTTTGGGGGTGGTCCATAATTTGAAAATCCAGCATAAAAGGGGAAAGTACATTCTATAAAGTATCATCGACGTATTTTTTTGATTACTTTACATAAATGTTAAAAAAATCAAAGTTTAAAGCGTAAAGGTAAAGTGCTATTCCCATCATCCATGAAAAGATGTTCAGTTCATTAAAATGTGATAAAATATGAAGATGAGTTTAAAAATAAATTTTTCGGAGACAGATTAATGCTGGAAGAGGCGGAACTGCTCCTTCAAAAATATTATGGTTACCCCAAGTTTCGTGAGGGGCAAACTAAAATTATCAGTAGCATCTTACAAAAGAACGATACCTTTGCGATCATGCCAACCGGCGCCGGTAAATCCATTTGTTTTCAAATCCCGGCGTTGCTGTTTCATGGTGTTACCTTGGTTGTTTCTCCGTTGATCTCTTTAATGAAAGACCAGATCGACTCCTTAAACAGCCTCGGAATTCCTGCCACGTTTATCAATAGTTCATTAACTCCCCGCGCAGTGGATGAAAGGATTCACCAGGCGGGTCTCGGCGCTTACCGCCTTCTTTATATCGCCCCGGAACGTTTGGAAGTGGAATCTTTTATACAACTGGTTGAAACACTTCAAATTTCATTCATCGCCATTGATGAAGCCCATTGTGTTTCGCAATGGGGGCATGATTTCAGGACCAGTTACCGTCAAATCGGTCCGTTTATCAAACGTCTCGCCAAACGGCCGGTGGTGGCGGCGTTTACTGCAACCGCCACCCCGGAGGTAAAGGATGATATTGTTAAACTGTTGGCGCTGGAAAAACCGGAACTTTTCATCACCGGGTTTGATAGGGAGAACCTGTCTTTTTCCGTGGTGCGGGGAGAAAACAAACGCGATTTTTTAACCCATTATATTGCCTCGAATCAGCAACATTCAGGCATTATTTATGCAGCGACCCGTAAGGAAGTTGATCAGATTTATAGTTTATTGGTTAAGCAGGGTTACGCCGCGGGAAAGTATCATGCAGGTTTGTCGGATAAGGAACGAATCCGCAATCAGGAGGCTTTCCTTTATGATGATGATAAGATTATGGTTGCCACCAATGCATTTGGCATGGGAATCGATAAATCCAATGTCCGTTATGTCATTCACTACAATTTGCCGAAAAATATGGAATCATACTATCAAGAAGCGGGCCGGTCGGGCCGGGACGGCGGTCCTAGCGAATGTATCCTGTTATTTGCGCCGCAGGATATTATGGTTCAGAAATTCCTGATAGAACAGACGGTATATTCCCCGGCCCGCAAACAAAATGAATTAAAGAAACTCCAAACCATGGTGGATTACGCCCATTCCCCCCGGTGCCTGCGGCGGTTCATTCTGGAGTATTTTGGTGAGGAAAGGTTGCCGGAAGAATGTGGCAATTGTGGCAACTGTAACGACCAGACCGAGCTTGCCGATATCACGTTGGAAGCCCAAAAGATTTTTTCTTGCATATTCCGGATGCGCGAACAATATGGTATATCCATGGTAGCGGATGTGTTGAAGGGATCGGGCGCCAAAAAGATTATGCAACAAAGGTTGAATGGACTCCCAACATACGGAATCATGAAAGAAATTCCTTTATCCGAAATCAAGGATTTGATTAACCGGCTGGTATCAGAGGATTATCTACGGTTAACCCAAGGCAAATATCCCGTTGTCAAACTGCAGCCGAAAGTGACTCCGGTATTGAAGGGGGAAACCAAGGTAATGCAAAAAATCGTTCAACGGAAGGCAAAATTGGAACAAGACGATTCCTTGTTCGAAACCTTACGGAAATTGCGGAGGGAAATCGCGGCCCGGGAAGGTGTGCCCCCTTATATTATCTTTACTGACAGCACTTTGCGCGAAATGTCGAAACTTAAGCCCACCAATGGCAAAGCGTTACTCGCCATTAAAGGTGTGGGAGAATCCAAGCTGGAGAAATACGGGAATTTGTTTATGAATGCCATTTCCAATCATGAAACTCACTGAAAATAGCGGGGTAAATATAACTGTTTGGAAGAGGAATTGGCAAATATATGGCGAAAGTTAACTAACTTGTGCTTTCAGAATTTTGTGAAAAGGATGCTTCATATATGAAGATTAGCGATATCTATCAACAGAAGGCGCATGAGTGCGAGCCGGTATTATCGTTTGAAATATTTCCACCCAAGCCGGATTATCCTCTGGATTCGGTTTTTCAAACGATTGGAGGATTAAAGGATTTAAAACCGGATTTTATTAGTGTTACTTATGGAGCGGGAGGTTCTAACCGGGCCAGGACCATTGAAATTGCCTCCCGGGTAAAGAATGATTATCAGCTGGAATCACAAGCCCATTTAACCTGCGTCTGTCATTCACCCGCCGAATTGGATCAGATCGTCGATGAGATCGGAAACCACGGAATTGAAAATATTTTGGCCTTGCGGGGTGATCCTCCCCGGGATCAACCGGACTATAAACCCGAACCCGGTTATTACGGGGATTCCATTGATTTAGTCCGCCATATACGGAGAAAAGGCGGTTTTTGTATTGGCGCCGCCGCATATCCCGAGGGCCATTCACAGACAGCCCGGTGGGATCAGGATTGGTTGCGTTTACGGGATAAAGTCGCCGAAGGGGTTGACTTTTTATTAACCCAAATGTTTTTTGATAACCGGGTTTTTTATAATTTTGCCGACAATATGCTCCGTTTGGGGGTTAAAATTCCGATATCACCTGGAATTATGCCTATTTTAAACCTCGGCCAAATTAAAAGGATGATCAATTTGTCAGGAGCTTCCATACCTTCCAAACTCTTATTAATATTTGACAAGTTTGGGGACAATAGTAATGATTTTGAGAAAGCGGGTATTGAATACGCTATCAACCAAATTGATGATTTGTTGGACAACGGAGTGGCTGGAATTCATCTTTGCACCATGAATAAGGTGGTTCAAACGCGGGCAATTGTTGAAAATTCCAAATTAAGGAGCCATTCATGAAGAACAGCCAGGATAATCAGGAATTAAAAAAAATGGTCGGAGTGGCCGCGGCCGGTTTAGTGACCGGCGGAATGATCTGCGGTATCGGTACCGGTTCTACCGTGGCTTTTTTTATTGAGGAACTGGGGCGCCGGGTCAAAGAGGAAAATTTACAAATTATTGGTGTGCCGACGTCTTTTCAATCCAAAATACTTTGTCAGAAATATCAGATACCCCTCCGGGATACTCAGGATTGCTCGGAGTTGGACCTGGCGGTGGATGGAGCCGATGAAGTGGACCCCGATCTTAATGTAATCAAAGGGGGCGGGGCTGCTCAAACCCGTGAGAAAATCGTGGCGGCTATGGCAAAGCGGTTTGTGGTGATTGTGGATGAATCGAAATTGGTACCAAGGTTAAATTGCGCTTTTCCGGTTCCGGTGGAAATTATTCCTTCCGCTCTTAGCTATATCCAGGACCAAATCAAAAAGCTCGGCGGAGAAAGCATACTGCGGATGGGAATCCGGAAGGATGGCCCGGTGGTCACCGATAACGGGCAATTTGTATTGGATGTGCAATTTAAACCCGGTTCCGATTTGAGAATGGTTGATCAAAGACTCCATCAGACCCCTGGTGTTGTTGAAACCGGCTTGTTTTATGATTTGACGGCAATGGTGCTGGTGGGCTCGGCAAAAGAGATGAAGGTCCAAAAGCTTGAAAAAATCAACTGCTAAAATAAATATAAGGAATTACAATCGTTTTTTAAGTACATATTTGGTGATTGACTGAAGAGGTGTCTGGAATGGCTGAGGTAGCAGAGGGTAAAATTGTACCGATAGTTTTAGAGCACGAGATGCGGAATTCTTTTCTGGATTATGCCATGAGCGTCATTGTGGACCGGGCGTTGCCAGATGTCCGCGATGGAATGAAACCGGTTCACCGCCGGATCTTATACGGTATGTTTGAGTCAGGAGCGACTCCGGACAAGCCTTACCGTAAATCGGCCCGTATCGTCGGAGATGTAATGGGGCGTTATCATCCTCATGGCGATTCCTCCATCTACATGACGATGGTGCGGATGGCCCAGGATTTTTCCTACCGGGAGCCATTGGTGGATGGTCACGGTAACTTCGGTTCCATTGATGGAGATTCGCCAGCGGCCATGCGGTATACCGAGGTTAGAATGGCCAAATTGGCCATGGAAATGATGGCGGATATCGACAAAAAAACTGTCGATTTCAAGCCGAATTTCGATGAAAGTTTGGAAGAGCCGATGGTATTGCCGGCCCGTTTCCCCAATCTTCTGGTGAACGGGTCCGAAGGGATTGCGGTGGGAATGGCCACTAAAATTCCTCCCCATAACCTGGGCGAAGTCATTGATGGCGCTGTATTATTGATTGATAACCCGGAGGCGGAAGATAAAGAACTGTTGCGAATGGTAAAAGGGCCGGATTTTCCTTTGGGGGCTACGATTTTAGGCCGGGAAGGAATTCGGGATGCTTATTTAACCGGTCGCGGTTCGATCAAAGTTCGCTCAAAAACCCAGATTGAAGAGATGGGTAATGGTAAGAACCGTATCATTGTGAGCGAAATACCTTATCAAGTCAATAAAGCCCATTTAATAGAAGAGATTGCCGGACTGGTCCGGGAAAAAACAGTGGATGGCATTACCGATTTGCGCGATGAGTCGGACCGTAACGATAAAGTGCGGATTGTCATCGAATTACGGCGCGACGTCAATCCGAATGTGATTTTGAACCAGCTGTTGAAGCATACGGCAATGCAGCAAAGCTACGGCGTGATTATGCTGGTGCTGGTGAATAATGAGCCCAAAATCCTTTCCCTGCGGGAAATTCTTCATTACTATCTGGAACATCAACGGGAAGTAGTGACCCGCCGCACTCAATTCGATCTGGCTAAAGCCGAAGACCGGGCCCATATACTGGAAGGTTTGCGAATTGCCCTTGACCATATTGACGCTGTGATTAACCTGATTCGCTCTTCCCGCACGGTAGATATCGCCCGGGAAGGCTTAATGACTAACTTCGGCTTGTCCGAGAAACAAGCCCAAGCCATCCTGGAAATGCGGTTGCAACGGTTGACAGGCCTGGAACGGGAAAAGATTGAAAGCGAGTATGCGGAATTATTGAAGCTGATCGCATACTATAAGGATCTTTTATCGGATGTTCATAAAATCATGTTGGTCATTAAGGATGAAATGTTGGCTATTAAAGGGAAATTCAGCAATCCCCGGCGTACGGAAATCGTAGCCGCAGATGATGAATTTAACGATGAAGATCTGATCGCCGACGAAGACATTGTGGTGACCATGACTCATTTTGGCTATATTAAAAGATTGCCGGTCACAACCTACCGCAATCAAAAGAGAGGCGGCCGGGGCATAACCGGAATCTCCACCAAAGAGGATGATTTCGTCGAACACTTTTTCATTTCTTCAACCCATGAGACGATTTTATTCTTTACCAATCAGGGCCGGGTTTATCGCCAGAAAGGGTTTGAGATTCCGGAATCCGGACGGACGGCCCGCGGTACGGCGATTATCAACTTGATTCAGCTGGAACCGGGCGAGCGGGTGAACGCCGTGATTCCGATTCAAGAATTCGATGCCGAGCATTATTTGTTCATGGGCACCAAGCAGGGGGTTGTCAAGAAAACGCCTCTTAATGAATTTGACACCAACCGCAAAGGCGGACTGATTGGGATCAGTTTGGATGAAAACGACGAATTGATCGCGGTTAAACTAACCGACGGGACCAAAGAAGTAATCATGGTTACTCAAAAAGGCCAATCCATAAGGTTCCCCGAGACCGATGTCCGTTCCCTGGGAAGGACGGCCCGAGGCGTCAAGGGCATCACTTTGGATGGCGGCGACTTGGTGGTTGGGATGGATACCGTCAAGGAAGACGCCGATTTGGTGGTTATCACCAGCCTCGGTATGGGTAAACGGACCAGCCTGGAGGAATACCGGGTACAATCCAGGGGTGGTAAAGGCACGAAAGCGATAAAATTGACCAAAAGGCATGGGATCATCGAAGGAATTAAGGTGGTTTCCGAAAATGATGAGCTGATGATCATCACCGCCGAAGGGGTCATTATCCGTATCAGTGTACAAAATATCTCCTGCACCGGACGGGACACGCAGGGTGTCCGGATCATGAAGGTGGATGAAAATGACCGGGTGGTGACATTGGCCCGGGTGGTGGGTGGCAAGGAAGAAGAAGAAAGTGAAGAAAAAGGCGCCGAATAGGCGCTTTTTTTTATGCCGCCAAATCTTTCGTTTGATATTTTCAATCATCAATATAGCCAATTGAAATTGACGAAATAGCTAAAATAATTATAATTATAGGTATAATCGAAAAGGCGGTGATCCCATGCGTGTTCATGCTAGCGACTTACAGAATGCTTTCGGGAAATACCTTTCCCTAACCGCGAAAGAGGACATTGTTATCCTCAAAAACGGAAAAAGTGTCGCCAAACTCGTCCGCTATGTCGAACCGGAGTATTTGCTGCTTCACGAAGAAGCCCAAGAATACAAAAGGCCAAGCCGAATCGGTTATCAAGAATATATGGCCCTGATCAATTCTTCCGAACAAAGGTATGAATTGATCGATGGCGAGGTCTATCTGATGGCTTCGCCCACCTTTAACCATCAAATTGTGGTGGGGGAAATCGCGGGACATTTTCATCATTATTTCAAGGGTAAACGCTGCCGCTCATTGACAGCGCCGTTTGACGTAAAACTTTTCGGACATGCGACCAAGTTTGAAGAAGACCCCAATGTTGTCCAGCCGGATGTGATTGTAATTTGCGACACCGACAAGATTGGTGAAGACAACAAGTATGAGGGGATTCCCACGCTGGTAGTGGAGATATTATCGCCCTCGACGAAGGCTAAGGATATGGTGATAAAGTTAAATCTCTACATGAAGAGCGGTATCCGGGAATACTGGATTGTGGACCTGGAGAAAAAAAGCGTTTTACAATATTCTTTTTCCGGAGAAAGGGGTATCGCAAGTTTCAATGTTCTGAAAGAAGAAGATACGGTTCGATCGGATGTTTTTAAGTATTTGGACATCCGGCTAAGCGAGCTTTTTGCCGATATATCGTCATCAGCGTAACATTTTAATTTTTAGCCATAGTAATTGTACTTAATTGCATTATAAACATAAGATGAGTGAAGATAAATGAATCTAATTATTGCCAAACGTTTGAATAAGGTATATAGTTTACGTGAAGGAATCAATTGAGGTGTTTTGGGTGGATAAGGAAATTCTTACGATGGAAGATGCGGCTGAATTCTTTGGGGTTAGCATCAAGACTTTCATTAAGTTATTAAAGGAAGAGAAAGTACCGGGCCGGAAGATCGGCCGGGAATGGCGCTTTAGCAGAAATGCCTTGATTGAATGGCTGGCTTTGGGGGATTCCCAGGCGTATTCCGCAAGCGAATCCAGTGAAGTAATAGAAACGAAAGAGTTTTTTAATGAAGTCGCCTCCGATTGGGAAGAAATGCGCCGTAATTATTATGATGAATCGATTCGGAATTATCTGACGGAGCTCCATATTTTTCACCCTCAAATGACTTTGATGGATTTGGGAACCGGGAATGGCTATTTGGCCAGATTTGCGGCTCCCTATGTGAAAAATGTGCTGGCTGTGGATATCTCCGCCGAAATGTTGAAGGAACTGCGGGAAAAAGCGCGGGGAGATGGCTTGAAGAACATTGAAACCATTGAAAGTGATGGTTGCGAGGTTCCCGTTCCCGACGGTTCGGCTGATTTAATATGCGCCAATATGTATCTTCATCATATTGAAGAACCCGAGTCGGCCATCGGCGAAATGCGGCGTATCCTCAAAATGAAAGGTATGGTTTTTTTAGCCGATTTTCTTGAACACCAGGATATGACTTTAAAAGAAAAAATGCACGATCTCTGGCCGGGGTTCCCCTTGCCCATCATGCAAGACTGGTTTAGAAAAGCGGGGTTTTCTGATATTAAAGTTCATGAAATCGCTCCAGATTCCGGACAGGAAAAGCGCTCGAAAACTATTTTTATTTTGACAGCCAAGAAAGACAAATAAATGATGCTTCCAAATTTAGAGATTCCGTATGGATGGGATTGAGCAATTCAACCCCTAAAATAACAAATCAGATTGGGAGGTATTGAAATGTCAAACTGTGATATAAAGGACAAAGGACTGGCTCCAAAAGGTAAATTACGGATCGAATGGGCCGATAATCAAATGCCGGTTTTGCGGCTCATCAGGGAACGCTTTACCAGGGAAAAGCCCCTGAAGGGGAAAAAGCTTTCCTGTTGCCTCCATGTAACCACTGAGACCGCCAACTTGATGCGGACTTTAAAGGAAGGGGGCGCGGATATTGTATTATGCGCTTCCAATCCCCTATCGACACAGGATGATGTAGCGGCTTCATTAGTTGTGGATTACGGAATTCCGGTTTATGCCATGAAGGGCGAAGACCGGGACACCTATTATAAGCATTTGATTGCCGCAATCGAGCACCAGCCGGAGATTACCCAGGATGACGGAGCGGATTTGGTCGGTTTGCTTCATCAAAAATATACGGACACCTATCTTCAAAATGTAATCGGTGGTACCGAAGAGACAACAACCGGTGTTATCCGGCTGATGAGTATGGAAAAGGACCAGGCATTGAAGTTTCCCATTATCGCAGTGAACGAATCGGATACGAAGCACTTATTTGACAACCGCTATGGCACCGGTCAAAGTACTTTGGACGGGTTGCTCCGTGCTACCAATGTGCTGGTTTGCGGTAAGAACTTGGTAGTATGCGGCTATGGCTGGTGCGGAAAAGGTTTGGCTTTGCGTGCCAAAGGAATGGGCGCTAATGTCATTGTGACGGAAGTTGATCATGTCAAGGGGATCGAAGCGGTAATGGAAGGCTTCCGGGTGATGAAACTTGAAGATGCCATGCCGATTGCCGATATTGTGATTACAGTTACCGGCGACCTCAATGTAGTCGACGAACGCCATATCAAGCTGGCCAAGGATGGAGTCATTGTAGCCAATTCCGGGCATTTTAACGATGAGATCAATATTGTAGCCATTGAGGGCCTTTCCAAGTCCAAGCGGACAGTCCGGGATTTTGTGGAGGAATATACGCTCAAAGATGGCCGAAAGGTTTTTTTACTGGCAGAGGGACGATTATTAAATCTGGCTGCCGCCGAAGGTCATCCGGCGGTGGTGATGGATATGAGTTTTGCCAATCAAGCTTTAGGCTCGGAGTATATTGTCAAACATGCCCATGAAATGGGAAAAAAGGTTCATGTCTTACCGAAGGAATTGGACTACCAAATCGCGGAAATCAAACTAAAATCCATGGGAATCGAAATTGATGTATTGACTCCGGAACAAGTGAAATATTTATCATCCTGGCAGAGCGGGACTTAAAGCTACGGCGCGGTTGCAACGGGTTTAAAGTCAATGAGATAAATATCATGGGTGTTGACAACGTAATCAAAAAATTGCGGGTTCTTCGGATCCCGCAATTTTTTTCAATGAAGAGCAATTGCCGGAGAACTTTTGCAACAGGCCCTTTCTAAATCATTCTATCGGATGGTAAACTTTATTCAGCATTTTGATTATTAAGTTAATTTAGCAGATTATTTTGGATGTAGTGATCTATCAGCTATCTATTGATTTAAAAACAAAAGAATATCTCGCGCGGAGGCGCAGAGAAATGACGAACTGTGCTTTGAAATTATGTTTTCTGGTCTAGACATATCCCTTTTTCATGAGTTGGCAACCGATATCACGAATTACCAAAAATATCTTACAAAGCATATCTCGCACTCTGCGCCTTGGCGCCTCTGCGGGAGAATAAATAGGCGGCTTGAGTTGGACCAAGCTGATTTATCTTTATAACCATGTAAGGCAATTCAATAACCCTTGATCCGGTCATAGGCATTCAATAAGCGATCAACTTCAATACTGGCGGCTAAAACATCCTCGTCGGTATAACCCTTTTCATTCCATAGCCGTTGCATCCGGTTGCGGGCAACATTGATCTGTTCCAGAAGTATTTCTAAAGAAACAGAATTTTGATTGATTATCATCCCACGTTGATACCTCAATCCTCAAATCATCCTATTAGCCATTTCTCTGCGCCTCTTCGTGGTGAGATAAATTGAGACAAATGCTTCCAAAGCTCCTGCTTGGCGTCAGCCGCCGGCTATTTCCTCAGCGCATCCGGTAATTTATGCTGAAAACAGAGCTTAAATCTTTACTCATTTTATCATCTGTTCAGTATTTATGCAACTATATTCCAGTAATTATGTACAGATTATTCAGGTTTTCACCTCTATAATTTTAAATAGGTCTGTTTGATAATGAGGTGAAACATGAGAGGCAAACATCTGGCTAAATATCGGGAGATTGGACGAAAAATTGCGTTCTACCGCAAACTTCGTAATTTATCCCAAGAGGGTCTAAGTGAAATGATCGATAAATCAAGATCCTATATATCGAAGATAGAAGCGGAAAATTCCAGTATGGAATTCAGCCTGGACATTCTTTTCGATATTGCGGAAGCTTTAGAGATCGAAGTCGCGGCATTTTTTGAACCGATTGATGTGGAAATTAAAGGTAAATATTTAAAAAGTTGAGGAGAATTTTAGCGCGATTGATCTTGTGGGCAAAAGTTTGATACATTAAAAAATTCACCTCCTTTCCAATAAAGACGGGATTTCCGAACTTTATCTTCTTGTTGGTTAATCTTGCAAATCAGGGTCAAATCATGGTCCGGGCATAAAAAAACGCCTCTGTAAGTTACAGCGGCGTTTTTAATATTGAATTGATTTTATATAGCGTGTCGATTCGGCCCCGGGAACTCTGCGTTCTCTGTAGCTTAAAATACCGGTTCGGCATTTTGGGAATGATTAACCACTATCATTATATCACCTTTTTTTGGAAAAAGTGTGTCGATTTTGTCCCGATAAGTCCAGATGTTGATAGGACGGTGGTTTGCGGGCTTGGATATAAAAAAATACCATCTTTAGCTGGTAAATTAAATTTAACACCAGGTAATAATTTCAGAGAAGTCTTTCGCCACATGGGTTTGATGAACCGCAGAACTCAGGGGGATGATAAAACCGTATCGATAAAAAAATAATCAGATTTAAATGAGAGATTATGGGCATTACTTGTAAGCACTTGCATAATTGCGACATGTATGTTAAAATTTAGTTAACCGTTTTACTAAACCGTTTAAGCTAATATATTTTAATAAAGGGATAATTCAGGGATGAAAAAACTTACGATTAAAGATATTGCCAAAATGGCGGAAGTTTCTACTGCTACGGTTTCTATGATTTTGAATAAAAAAGATGATAGTATCAGTTCGACTACCAAAGAAAGAGTATTGAAAATTATCGAAGAAAATAATTATATTTCGAACAAAGTAGCCAGAAGTTTAGTGACACGGCGTACCAAAACGATCGGGCTTGTGATACCCGATATTGCCAATCCGTTTTTTCCCGAATTGGCCAGAGGTGCCGAAGATAAAGCTAATGAGGCTGGTTATAGTATTATTTTCTGCAATACGGATGATGATTTAGAGAAAGAAGAAAAATACATTAATATGCTTGCCGAAAAGATGGTGGATGGAATTATTTTTTCTCAATCGGCTAAACGGTCTGGAGATATCGTTGGGATTGATCGAACCGCCATTCCGATTATTCTAATTGATCGGGATGCTGAAAACCAAAATATTAAAGGCAAAGTATTAGTCGATAATAAAGACGGGGCTTATCGGGCGGTTAAGTATTTGCTTGAAAAAGGGCATCGCAATATTGTTTTAATAACCGGCGAGGCCACAGCAAGAACTGCTTTAGACCGGATTGACGGTTACAAAAAGGCGTTGGAGGAATATGGAGTCCGTTTTCATAAAGAATACATTTGGATTGGGCATTTTAAAAGTGAATGGGGAGAAGAAGCGATCAAGAAGATTATTGAATATCGCCTCCCCTTTGATGCCGTATTTTGCGGTAATGATCTTATTGCGATTAGTGTCATAAAAACGTTGAAAAATGCCGGTTTTCGTATTCCGGAAGATGTTGGCGTCGTGGGATTTGACAACATTTACATGGCAAAAATGATCGAACCGGAATTGACGACTGTCAAGCAACCCAACTATGAAATGGGCTATAAGGCGGTTGAGTTGTTGATAGAGTTTTTAGAAAAAGTAGATCACAGGGTCAAAAATACTATAATTTTAAATACTGAACTCATTATTAGGAAGTCAACTTGAAAACAGATTTAGTTTTTATAGTTAAACGATTAACTTAATAGATCATAAGTAATTGTAAAAATAGTGAAAACATGGTCGGTTTTTATAAAAAATTTATGAATTATACTTGAATGATTGGTTAATATATGATATATTTTACTTAAACGATTTACTAAAACGTTTAAGTAAAATATATAAAAAGCGATATCGCGGGTATACAAAAAGAATTTTAGTGATTTTATAATGAAAATTTGCATAATGAAGGGCGTAAGTTATTCAAACCATAAAATTTAAAAATTATATGCATTTTATACTAGGTTAAACGTTTAATGAATAAATGCGTATAATGACGAGAAAGAAGTGAAACTGTGATTACTGTTATTGGAAGCTTAAATATGGATTTAGTAACTTATGTAGAACGGATGCCGAAAATTGGAGAAACAATTATCGGAAAAGCTTTCGAGCAAATACCCGGCGGGAAAGGGGCTAACCAAACAGCCGCTATCGCTAAACTTGGATCGAAAGTAAAAATACTGGGTTGCATCGGCAAGGATCATATGGGCGATACGCTTCTTGAGGCATTACGAAATGATGACGTGGATGTTACTCGGATTGTACATTTAAATGGTATATCAACTGGAATTGCAGCGATAACTGTTGATGACACCGGTAATAATTGTATTATCGTTACACCGGGAGCTAATTATCAACTTTCACCGGCAGAAATTCAAAGTACTCAACAAATCATAGCCGACTCCCGCATTATAGTAACTCAATTGGAAATCCCTTTGGAAACGGTTAAATATTCTTTGCAATTAGCTAAAGAGTTTGGTAAGACTACTATCCTGAATCCGGCTCCCGCGGCGAATTTGGATCGTGACCTTTTGTGCAGCGTGGATTTATTGATTCCTAACGAAACCGAGCTTGAATTTTTAAGTGGCCAATCGGTCCGTAACGAGATGGAAATAATCGAAGCCGCTCACGTAATGTTAAAACGGGGTGTTAAGGATTTAATTGTAACCACTGGTGAAAAAGGATGTATTTATATTAACGGAAAAGGATGGAAAAGCTTTGCCGCTTATCAGGTGGATGCTGTGGATACGACGGCGGCCGGAGATAGTTTTATCGGCGCCATGGCCGTTGGCTTAAACGAGGGCAGAACAATTGAAGAGGCCATTCCGTTTGCTATGGCCACCGCAGCTTTAACAGTGACGAAAAAAGGAGCGCAAAGTTCATTACCTTACCGTAATGAGGTGGAGGAGTTGCTAAGAGCTTATACTTAATAATTTTATTTGGAGAGGGAAGTACTGCTGATGAAAAAAACCGCTTTAATTAATTCCGAAATTTCGTATGTGATTTCAAAACTGGGGCATGGGGATGGTATTGTCATTGCCGACAGTGGATTGCCCATTCCTGATCAAGTGAAAAGAATTGACCTGGCAGTCAAAAAAGGCATCCCCGGATTTATGGATGTATTGGATGCCGTACTCACGGAGCAGAGAGTCGAGGAAGCGATCATTGCCAACGAGACCGAAGATTCTAGTCCGCTGTTCTATCAGGAAATACTGGAAAGACTCGCGAAGATTGAGCGGGATGAAAAAATCAAAATCAAAATCACCAAGGTTTCCCATGAGGAATTAAAAGAAATTACGGGAAATGTTAAAGCGGTGATCCGTACGGGAGAATTTACAGCCTATGCCAATATTATTTTACGATCAGGAGTGGTGTTTTAAAATAACAGGGATAACGGAAATGCTGAAGTTTACATGATCAAGGGAGGAGTTATGAAAATGAAAAAAAATGGTAGGTTTAAGGATGCGTTTGGTTTTATTTTAATGATGATTGTTGCGGTTATATTATGGGCATTTATAGTATGGGTATTTCAGATAAAACCTTATATCTTACCGGGTCCAATTGCCGTCATTAAAACATTGTTAAGTTCTTGGAAAGCTATTGCGCCAAATCTTTTAGTGACTATCAATGAAATAATTATCGGATATATTTTAACAGTCGTTATTAGTATTCCCTGCGCAACTCTTATTTCATATTCACGTGCTTTTGAACGGACGGTTTATCCGCTTTTGCTATTGCTCCAATTAATTCCCAAAGTGGCAATCGCCCCTTTGTTTATCATTTGGTTTGGGTTTGGAATATATCCCAAAATATTCATGGTCTTTCTTTTGTCCTTCTTCCCGTTGCTGATTGATTCGGTAGTTGGGTTTAAATCCCTTAATCCGCGTTTAATTTATGTCGCGAAATCAATGACCGATTCGGAATGGGACTTTTTCTGGAAAATTAGGCTCCCTAATGCATTACCCAATATTTTTTCCGGTCTTAAAGTCTCGATTGCTTTCGCTACGGTTGGCGCTATTGTTGGGGAATTTGTTGGTTCGGATAAAGGTCTGGGTTATCTGCTGTTGCGCGCAAACGGTGATTTGAATACACAATTGTTGTTTGCTGTTTTGTTAGTTTTAAGTATTGTAGGCATCATTTTATATGAAATGATTGAATTGTTGGAGAAAATCGCAATTCCATGGCATGTTACCAAACGTCAAAAATTATCGGGAGGTGATAATGCAACATTGTAAGAGTCATTCTTATAGGCATTTAGACTAATTAATAAAAGGGAGGATATGAAATGAAACGTGCATCCGTATTACTTTTTTGTCTAGTGATGGTAGTCGTTACAATAGCTCCTAATGTGATGAGCGCCGAAAAAGTTACCTTACGATTGAATTATGTGGCAGCAGGACTTCATGCTCCATTTTACATGGCTTTAAAGAAAGGATATTATGCTAAGCAAAATCTTAATGTCGATATCGTTGAAGGAACCGGATCGGCTACTACGGTAAAATTAATCGGCAATAGGTCGGATACCTTCGGATTTACAGATTCCGGCACTGCGATTGTAGCGATTACCCAAGGTATGCCGGTAAGGATTATTAGCCCCATATACCAAATCAATGCTTTTGCAGTCGTAACACTTGCGGAAAATAAAATCGACTCTCCTAAGGATTTGGAGGGCAAACGGCTTGGAATTACCCAAGGAGATGCTCTATCACAATTGTTCCCGGCTTTTGTAGTAGCGAATGGGTTGAATGAAAAAAAGATTAATTATATATCCATGGATGCCAATGCTAAATCCATGGCGTTGATGAATGGTCAAATTGACGCGATTTTAGGCGGGGAAGACGATCAAGCGGTATTATTAAGGCAAAAAGGCTTGAATGTTAAAGTTTTGCGTTTCTCCGATTATGGCGTGCCGACAATTGGTTTATCATTGATTGCCAATGATGAAACCATTAAGAAGAACCCGGGACAAGTTAGACGGTTTTTAGCAGCTACTTTGCAAGGTTGGAATGAAGCGCGTAAAAATATGAAGTCGGCTATTGCGATTGAGAAACAGTATATTCCAACCTTAGAAGAGAGTTCGGCTTTGGAAGGACTTAAGGTTGCAGTATCCTGCCTGTTTTCAAAAAATTCAAACGAATTAGGTAAGGCGACTGAAGCGGATTGGGTAAATACCGTTGACCTGATGGTAAAATATCGCGGCCTTGATAGTAAGTTTAAGCCTTCCGACTTTTATACCGATGAAACTTTGCCGAGCAAACTGCCGAATAAATAGCTTTATACTTAATAGACAGCGGGGTATTTGGTAAAGCAAAATATCCCGCCTTGTTAAAGGGGAAGGTGAATGTAATGTTACAATTCCAGAATATCTGTATGTGTTATCCGTCAGCGACCGGTCCAATTGAGGCATTGAGTGATATCAATATTGATGTGAAGAATGGGGAATTTATCTCGATTTTAGGCCCGAGCGGATGTGGTAAAAGTACTTTACTACTTATTGCCGCTCGTCTTGTTCCTCAAACTACCGGGAATGTTTGCCTTCATAGTCAAAGTATTTCTAAGCCTTTACAAAATGTAGGCTTTGTATTTCAAGATCATTTATTGCTTGAGTGGCGTACAGTTCTTTCAAATATATTGATTCAAGGCGAGTTTAGAAATATTGACAGGGGAATGTTGCAAGCCAAAGCGGAGGCCCTTATTGAACTAGTTGGATTAAAGGGTTTTGAAAATAAATATCCGCATGAACTTTCTGGTGGCATGCAACAACGGGTTGCAATTTGTCGAGCATTGGTTCACGACCCGGAAATTTTGATGATGGATGAGCCATTTGGAGCGTTGGATGCTTTGACCCGGGAACAGATTCGGATTGATTTGGAACGAATCTGGCTGGAAAAGAAAAATACCGTACTTTTTGTAACCCATGACATCAATGAAGCAATATTGTTGTCGGATCGGGTAATCGTAATGTCACCACGTCCCGGCAAGATTCATGCCGAGTTTACAATTGACTTGCCCCGCCCCAGAAGGCTGCGGATTACCGAAACAGAAGAGTTTATTGAATATAAGAAGAAAATTACAGGCATATTCTTGGAAATGGGAATTTTGCGTGAATAGACGGGAGGATATTGATATGGGTAATCGGCTTGAAAGTAATTATCAATCATTGAAATTAAAAAACCCTTTATTGGCGGCCTCGGCAGGAACCACAAAAGACGTCGAACATGCCAAACGGGCGGAAGACGCCGGCTTTGCGGCGGTGGTACTGAAGTCAATTCAGGAAGAAGTTGTTCACCGTTACAACCCGTTTCCCCGATTTGCATATATCCGTAATGGAATTCCAGGGTTTTCTGCGGACACATTTTATTCGTATGAACAAGCTTATGAATATGGAATTGAGGAATATGCCAATGAAATTCGGCGAGTGAAAGAGGCAATCAATATTCCTACAATCGCCAGTATAAATTGTGTAAGTATTGAAAACTGGGTCAGTTATTCAAAATGTGCTGCAGAAGCGGGCGCTGATGCGCTTGAGTTGGTCCCTTCATGTCCTATCGGGATGTTTTTGCGGGAAGGAATTGATCTCGACTCCATCGCGGTGGATGTTTTGAAACAAGTTAAAAACGCTGTTAAAATTCCTGTATCTATAAAATTAAGCCTCCAGCTAAGTAATCCGGCACGTACTGCACTCAAACTTCAAGAAGCCGGAGCCGATGGAGTGATTATGTTTAATCGCATGACCGGTATTGATATTGATATTGAGCAACAACGGCCCATTCTTCACGGCGGGGTTGCAGGACACGGAGGACCGTGGGTGATTCAGTCAAATCTGCGATGGCTCATTGAAGCTGCAAAACATTTGACAATTCCAGTGAGTGCAAGCGGCGGCGTTACCCGTTGGGAAGATGTGATTAAATATTTATTGGCCGGCGCCAGTACCGTTCAAATTGGGACATTGATTTATTTAAAGGGATTTCAGGTTGTTCAAGAGATCCTTCAGGGAATTGAAAATTACTTGGAAAAAGAAAATGTTTCTTCCCTTGCGGCGTTACGGGGAAGAGCAGTTCAAAACTTTTTATCATTGGATGCGGCCGACCGTTCCAAAAAATATGTAGCCAGGGTTAATGATAGTGAATGTACGCATTGCCGTCGTTGTGCGCCTGTTTGTATATATGGAGCCCTTTCATTCAAAGGCGAGGTTCCGGAGATTGACCCCGCTCTCTGTGATGGATGTGGATTGTGCTCCCAGGTTTGTCCGAAACGGAATGTTATCGTAATGAATCCTAGAGTTTAATGGAGGTGCATTTTGAATGGATCAATTATTACAAGGAATGATATGTGCCAGTATAACTCCTTTTACGAAGGAGAATGAAGTGGATATCAAATCACTTCGGGCGGTTTGCCGATATCTGGTTGAGCATAAGATCAATGGAATGTTTCCATCAGGTACCAACGGTGAAGGCATTCTCTTGAGCGTTGAGGAAAGAAAAAAGATAACGGAAGTCGTTATCAATGAAATAAGCGGACAAATACCGGTGGTCATTCAGTGTGGGGCGTCCAATACTGAAAATACGGTTGAACTTGCTAAACATGCCGCATCCGCCGGCGCCGACGGCGTTGGAATAATGGCTCCCTATTTTTTTGCCCAAGATGATCAAGCCATATTCGATTATTACATGGCGGTGGCGCACTCCGTACCAGATCTACCGGCTTATATCTATAATATTCCGATTTATACCAATAATGATCTTTTGCCGGAACTTGTCGACAGGATTCGGAAAGGCGCACCCAATATTGTTGGGATAAAATACAGTTTTCCCAACTTGTTGAGGCTTGGCGAATACCTCAAGTTGGACCCGTCTTTTAGCGCGCTTATCGGTTGCGACCGGCTTGTTTTGCCGGCTCTGGCGTTGGGCGCCGCCGGGACGGTATCTGGGCCGGTAGCGGTATTCCCCCGGTTATTCACTGGACTATGGGAAGCTTATCGTAAAAACGATATTCCTGCAGCTCGAGAATACCAACTTAAAATCTTCGATACGGATAAGGCTTTAGCGGCATTCCCGGGCATACCGCTGTTGAAAACCTATCTGAAAGAGATCGGTGTGATAGCCACCGATCTTTGCAGGACTCCTTTCAGGTCGCTAACGGCGCAAGAAGCTCGAAGCTTGATGCAGATTGTAGAAAAATATCAATAGTACCTTTTGGATAAGGAAAGTAAAATCAGGTGAAATGGAGAGCGATAGGCAATGGATGAAAAGGTAAAAGTAGGTGTTATTGGATTAGGCTCCATCGCTAATATTGCCGAATTGCCGTCGTTGGCGAGGATGAAGGATATTGAAATCGTCGCCGCGTTGGATCAGAGCAAAGAGTCACTCGCGAAGGCCGCCGCAATGTATAATATTGCCAATCTGTGTTCGACTTTTGAGGACTTCCTGAAGGTCGGAATGGATTGCGCTTTTGTAATGACACCCAAGAAATATCATACGGAATATGTGATGGGCCTTCTTAAAAACAAAATTGACATATTTTGCGAAAAGCCGATGGCGATGACGCTCCAAGAATGTGAAAAGATGGTCAATGCGACGGAAGATAGCGGCAAAATTATGATGGTCGGCTTTAACCGGCGTTATGCGCCGGTTTACCGTAAAGCCAAAGAAGTTTATGCGGGGAAACATCCCGATGTATGCCTGGCTGAAAAAAGTCGTAATGGGACCGAGTATCGGGCAACCTTGGAAAATGCCATTCATATGGTTGATCTGATGCGTTGGTTTTGCGGGGAAGCCGTATCGGTGGAAGCACATGCGCAATATGAAGACATTGATTATGAAAATACCTGTACCGCCCAGATCAAATTTGATTCGGGAAGTATCGGAATGCTGATTGCCAACCGGGGCGCCGGTCAATGGACCGAACATCTGGAGCTTTACGGCTCTAAAAAATCAGTCATTGTGGACAGTCCCGATACCATTAGCATTATATCGCCGGAATCCGAAGAAAGAATTTCACAGACTCCGCTGGCATTGGGTTGGGCCAGAGTTGAGGATAAAATGGGCTTTTTCCCGGAAGCCGAACATTTTATTGACTGTGTTAGGACTAGGCGCGAACCTCTCACATCGGCGAAGGATGCGTATAAGACACATTTATTAATGGATCGCATTCTGAAAACCGCCGGTCTTCCTGGGATTGAATAAAGAAGAAGGAGGAAATACCTATGAAAATTGCCGGTCATACCATGGGAACTCCCGAGCTGAGCATAGGCCAGGCGGTTGAACTTTTTTCAAAAATCGGGATGGACGCTGTCGAAATTGTTTGTCAGGATGGGTATCAAAGCGGTTTTTCATCAGAGATTTCTCCGGATGAAGCACGCGCTATTAAAAGAATGGTTGAGAAAGCGGGCCTGGTGGTGTCGTGTATTACGCCGTATGCCAGCGATTTCAATGCATTGAGTAAATTAAAAAGAGACAAGTCCATCCGGGAGATTAGGAATTGTATTCAGATCGCGTCGGTTTTTGAATCCCATAATATAAGAATTTACGGCGGCACCTTATTGGCGGAAGATAGCGAAAATATTGGCGAGAAACGTAGGGTACTGGTGGAGTCCCTTAGAAATCTGGGAGACGAGGCTCAAAAAAATGATGTCTGCCTTGTGGTCGAGAATCATTTTAATACGATGACCACTACAGCTGAAAAGACTCAATCCATTATTGCAGAAATTAATCATCCGGCTGTTAAAATCCTTTATGACCAAGCGAATTTGGCCTTTATTAAAGGTGAAGGTTTCAAGGAAGCTATCCGGATCCAAGGTGAGAATATTGCTTATGTTCATGTCAAAGATCTTGTTTTTAAGGATGCTCACGCTGAATTTAAAGCCAGTGACGTTACTCATGTGTCCGAGGAGGAAAGGACGGTCCGTTCCAGGATTCCTGGCGAAGGTATAATTCCATGGCCGGAAATTATTAAGCAGTTAATGGAAGTCGGTTATGACGGCTATCTTTCGCTTGAGTATGAGCGAAGGTGGCATCCGGATGATCTTCCCCTTGCCGCACAGGGCATGAAAAAAGGAGCGGATTATCTTAAAAATATTTTGAATTTGCTTAAGTGAAAACAAATAAATTGATTCGCTGTTGAAGAGGTGATCGCTTTGATTAAGGTATCTGTGGTTACCGATGAAATAAGTAGTGATTTGGAAACTGCACTGGAAATTGCGACAAGTTGGGGAATGAAAAATGTGGAACTGAGGGGTGTGGGCAATCAGCGAGTGGGTAGCCTTTCACCTTACTGGGAAGACCATCTTCTGAAGATGGTGCGCAATTTTAGCGTCAAAGTGGTGGCTTTATCGCCCGGCCTTTTTAAAATTCCCCTTCCGAGGCCTGTTTTCGAAGGGTATACTGTTTTAAAATGGCAGGATGAAGTGGAGTTTTATCAGGCCCAGGAGCAAAAGGAAACGGCGGAACGGCATTTGTACGAGCTTCTCCCGAAGACAATAGAACTGGCTAAAAAGCTTGGTGTTCCAAATATATTGGTGTTCAGTTTTAACAAGCCGGAAGGAGCAACGGATGGAAACTGCCCACAATTGGTTGTCGATTACCTGAAAAAAGCAGTAAAATTGGCTGAGGAGGCTGAGATAACGCTGGTACTCGAAAACGAACATATTTGTTGGGGCGATACGGCTGAAAATGTCCGCGCACTTATAGAAAAAGTCGGCAGTAAAAATTTAAAACTCAACTGGGATCCGGGAAACTCATATTTTGCACATGAAGTTCCATATCCTGACGGTTATAAAGTCATTAAGGACATAGTCGGACATGTTCATTTTAAGGACGCCATCGTAGACCAAAAGACCGGAGCCATGCAATATGTAGTCAGGGGTGAAATTAATTGGGAAAACCAGTTGAAAGCTTTGAAGGAAAACGGTTATAACGGATTTATCTCTATCGAAACGCATTGCCGCCCCAAAATCGAAAGCGCTCATAAAACATTGGATCGGATTGTTTCCATTATGGGGAATGATGTGTTATAAAGAGATCCTTAAGGAAGCTATCCCAAAAGCAAAATTCGCGCGATAATGATACTGATTTATTGAGACCATATTCATGGTATCTCATCGGCGACCTACTTTTGGATAGCTTCATTTTTTTACGCTAAGTTCAAAAGCGATATTGGGCTTCCCCCGGAAAAATAGACACCAAGTTAAGCGACTTTTCTTTGATTCTCGAAATTTTCCGAGGCCATCGATCCAATTGAAGTGTGCCGACGTTTTCGATTGTAATAAATCTCAATATACTCGAAGATTTCACGTTTAGCTTGAACTCTAGATAGATATATTTTCCCATCAATACATTCGGTTTTTAAAGTGCTAAAGAAGATTTCCATTGAGGCATTATCCCAGCAGTTACCTTTACGACTCATTGAACAAACTATATGATTCTCTTTTAAAACATTCTGATAAGCTGAACTCGCATATTGAACACCACGATCAGAATGATGTAATAACCCTTTTAAAGGCTTGCGACGATAAATAGCCATTTTTAATGCAGCAACTGACAATTTGGTATCGATAGTATTTGACATAGACCATCCAATGATTTTTCTAGAGAACAAATCCATGACCGCAGCCAGGTATAATCAGCCTTCAAAAGTACGATATAGGTTATATCAGCTACCCATACTCGATTGGGCGCATCAACCTGGAATTGCCGATTTAAAAGGTTAGTAGCAACTGGATAATTATGATTAGAATTGGTTGTAATCCTAAACTGCCGCTTAAATCGGGCTTTTATTCCTAGTTCTTGCATCAATCGTTCGATTCGTTTTTTACTGCACCGAATGCCCATGTCATGTAGTTCATCACAAATTCGAGGGCTCCCATAATGTTTATTATGCTTTTTATAAATAGCCAAGATTTGTTCTTTCAATTGGCGATCTTTTTTTTCTTGGGCTTTCATCTCTTTGACACCACTGATAATAACCACTCCGCGAGACTTTAAGGTAGCGGCACATCTTCTGAATGCTATAGAGTTTAGTTTCTTTAGCAATCTCGTGGATAACCCTATATTTCATTTCTGGGGTTTTGAGAAGGCGGGGCTGTCCCAAAAGGAAATTTGACGATAAAGAAATACAATATATTGAAACCGACCTATTCGCTGAAGCTATATATTGTATTTCTTATTGATTTCGAATTGCTTTTTAGACAGCCTCAAAGTCAGCGCTTTTTTTAAGATGTCACGCTCCATTTGTACGTCAAGAAGTTCTTGTTGCAACTGACGAACTTTTTCTTCCAAATCGGTACCTTGTTGACGGTTACCCTGGCCTGGAAAGCTTCGAGGCCCCGCTTCACGGAATTCTTTTTTCCAACGCCAAAGCAGACTTGTACTGATTCCTAAATCTTTAGCGATTTCGCTTAATTTTTTACCACTCGTTTCGGTTAAAAGCACTGCTTGTTCTTTAAATTCTTTACTGTATACCCGACTTGACATGTCTTCAACTCCTTGGTTATATTTTATCTCTTAACCAAGTGTCTGGCAAATCGGGGGAAGATCAAAATCACCCAAGGGAGAAATGAAAAAAAGGTTTGGAGAAATGAAATCACCCAAGGGAGAAATGAAAAAAAAGGTTTGGAGAAATGAAATCACCCAAGGGAGAAATGGAAAAAATGTTTGGAGAAATGAAATCACCCAAGGGAGAAA
>JAFABB010000050.1 GCA_023426245.1 Bacillota bacterium | reverse complement strand
AATATTATTGGGTGCGAAGTTTATCATAAGATGTAGAATTGCCGCTTGATGACCACCTTTTTGATAACCTTCGCTCTTTCGTTTTTAGAGGTTCTTTTTATTTCTTCTATTCTTTTCCCTTTCTTCTGTGGTCATTTATTCTTAGAAATATTTGGCTAGATTATGTGGGAAGAAACAGTTTATTAAATCCACTTCAGTATTCCTAATTATAAATTTCCAGGACGAATTACTTTCTCAACATCTTAATTGTTCCATAAAAAGAGGCGGCAATTAGGCAAATTAAACCAAAAAACAAGAACCTAAAAATGAATTCATTCATGGGCTTACTCCTTGTTGCAATCAAAATTGACAATCAAGTATGAGTAAAATCATGTTCTCGTAAATGTCTATATAAAGATCCATTCCCGGCAAAGCTACCGCAATTTCCGGGACATTCTACTTTTGAAAAAAAAGGGCTGTCCTTAAGTAAATTTATCAAGAATGATAAACAATATAGTAATTCATTAACCCATGATGAAATATATTGCTTACCTTACTGATTATAAGATACTTTTAGACAGCCTTAGGTGAGGGGTAAAACATCTTGCAAACTGCTGAACTTCAATTATCATTATATCAAGCTTTAGCACATATAAAAGGCCTGATTTACTAGGACTAAAATGCTAAAAAAATCAAAAAAGTCCTATAAAAATAGGACTTTTTTGATTTTAGACCGACATTATTTTCTTGATCTTCTCAACTGCTTCTTTGGTATTGCTAACTTCCAGCTTTTTCAGCAAGTTCGTAATGTGATTTTTTACAGTATTCTCAGTTGTGAATATTAATTTTGCAATTTCAGAACGGTTCAGATCCTCTTCTAAATATTTTAGTACTTCCTTCTCTCTCGTTGTTAATTGGAAATTTTCCAATAGATCATCTTTCTTTTTTTCAATCAAAAGCTTTTCATAATTCTCTACCATTTTAGCCATTACTTCTGCCGTAGACCATCTTTTTAGTACTTCTCTGATTGTTTCAGGCAATTTTTTAAAATTTTCTTTGACTACAAAATCTTTGGCCCCGGATAAAAGGGCCTTTTTTACATGAACCGGATTTTCCGAACTGGTTGTAACAATGATTTTCGCATCCGATATGGATTTCATTTCCTGAATCCATACTAAACCTTCCGGTTCCACTCCGGAAAAATATAAATCAAGAATAACAATATCCGGTTTTAATAATTTTAGTAAGTCCAGACCGTCCGTATGGTTTTTGGCCGAACCCACCACTATCATATCATCTTCGCAATCAAGCAAAAGGGTTATATACTTAATCCACGCCGTTGAATCGTCTATAATTAATACTTTTGTCTTATCCTGCTCCATCGTAACCTTTCTCTGCCTTATCAAAATCTATAGAGCCATTATTTTTTCAAAATTTTAGATTCTGATAAGTTTCATTTTTACCTCACTTTCTGGATACATTTTTCCGGTTTTATTTTTTAGGTTTATTAATTAATCAAAAAGATTCTTTCATCAATAAATAATTAATTGTTAGAAGAACTCTCCAATCGATAGATTTCATAATTTCTTGAAATTAAATCAAAACCCTTTGTCGAATTTTACTATTTTTTACATCGTTCTTCTTACCGCAGTACTATTGCGAATAATAATTTTTTACCAATGAAAGAAAACTCTCGATGTCGATTTTTCTAACTTTTTGACGAAAGGCAATGACCTCTTTTATTTTTTCCAAAAGCTATAGCTTAAAAGGGTATTTATTATTCACAAAATTAAAAAATGAGGCCATCGAAAAAGTAATTTAAAAATCAATAAAAAATCCAATATACAGCTTCATTCGTGCCTTGATCTCATATATTGTATTTCTTGATAGTTAAATTTCCTTTTTGGACAACCTCATATAAAAAAGGGAACTAAATTATTCATACACCGTAATTTTTTTAGTTTCACTGCAGAGCAACCTTTTCTCTTTCCCTTTTATCCAGGTGTAAAGTTCAACGGGGTTACCCCATAACTCCGCCAAATGTTTCAGGGTCTCTCCAGCATAAGTCAACTCCAAATCACGGTCATCGTATTCGTGTTCTAAGATTAAAGTCCGATCTTTAAAGTTAAGTTCTTTCGCTTTAATCACCGGTATTGAGCCAGTGCCTACACTCGCACAGAGAGTGTCCCGGATGTGCTCCCAACCGTTTTTATCTGCGACTTCAGTCACGATAACTTTATCCTCACTGGCGTAATATTCAAACAAATGAAGCTCCTCGCACAATTCCCGCGTCAGATAACGCCGGATAAACGAGCGGTCATTTTCAATTTCCCGGGCCTCAAATATTTTGGCTAAGCTGAAACGCCGTTCCAGGTCCTTGAATATTGTAAATCCTAAATGGTATGGATTTAGTCCGTGTTCATGCGGGCGAATCACTTGATGATGACGTTTCAAAAATTCCAAATGCAAATCAGGAGGTAAGCTCAAACTTTGGAGGAGCCGAAAATGCCAAAAACTGGCCCATCCTTCATTCATGATTTTGGTCTCAATCTGCGGTAAAAAATACTCGCTTTCATTGTGGACGATCCGTAAGATATCCCTTTCCCATTCTTCCATCCTACCATATTCAACGATGAACCAGAGAAGGTCTTCTTCCGGCTCTAAAGGAATTTTATTCAAATTGGGCGGAGCAAGCTCCGGAGTCTGACCGAAAGCGTCCCTTTGCATTTTCTGTTGATAATCACTGGATAGGCGTTTTTTCTGTTCCTCTACGCTCAGCCTGCGCCTTCCGAGCACCCGGTTAATCTGAAAACGCAAAGCATGGGCAGCATCCAAAATACGTTCAACCCTAAGATACCCAATACTGGGGTCTTGCAAATACTCCCGAATCCGATTCCCATGATTCTTGAAATTTTCAATGGTTAACTCGGCCCGGGTCGTTCGAAAAAGCCGGTTATTTTTAAAAAAATCATTATGCCCGTAAACATGGGCAATCGTCAATATCTGTAATAACAGGGAGTTATCCCGCATCAAGTATGCCAGGCATGGATCGGAATTAATCACCATCTCATAAGGAAGACCGCTTAAATTAAAGCGGTAAAAAGTATTGAGTCTGTCAAACGCCTTCCCGTAGCTCCAATGCGGATAATGGCAAGGCATACCAATATAAGCTTCATAACCCAACATTTCCTCATAAGAACAAATCTCGAATTCCTGCCCATAACAATTCAGACCGGCTTCTTTTGCGGCTTTTTCGATCTGTTCATTCCACTTTTCGAGTTCCGAGATAGTAAACTCACCCATGGTTTCTCCTAACTTTTCGCAGCGCTTTGGAGCTTTACCGTTTTGCCAGATCATCGTTTTATTGTTCTTCACTGGCCAACATATCCCGTAGAGCCGGCCAAATATCTTCCCGTCCTTCAATTGAAACCAACGAAAAATTAGCGGCATGAATCTGTTCTTGATATAACTTCTTCATCGTGCTATAACCGGTCATGATTTCTCCATATCCGAACAAATTACACACTTCGCATAATTTCTGAGCCAAGGCAACCGCTTTAGCGTTATCTTCATCCCAATTATCGCCATCACTACAGTGAAACGCGTAGATGTTCCACTGGGATGGCGGATAACGTTCCTCAATAACCTGCAAAGCTTTCTCATAACCACTGCTGATATAAGTACCGCCAGATTCCCCTTTATGGAAAAAATCGTCTTCGGTCACTTCCGCAGCCTGTGTTGTATGGGCAATAAACGCCAATTCAACCTGGTAGTACTTGAGCCGGATGAATTGATACAAAAGGAAGTAAAAACTGCGCGCCAAATATTTTTTTGTCTGATCCATCGAGCCTGAAGTATCCATAATGCATATGACAACCGCATTCGACTCCGGAGTTCGTTCTTCCCTTATTCTATGATACCGGAGGTCCTCTTCCCGGAAAGGGAATCGTTCCTTCTCATTCGGAAGTTCCGGACTCAATTCGCTTTCTTCCTCATTTCGTTTAGTCCCTTGATGGCGCTTGATTTTTTCAATCACCGCCTTTTTTTTGGCGAGCCGCGGCGGTATTCCCTTATGTTGATATCCACTCCATTTCTGCCTGGTGATAGTTTCAATTTCGGCCAGATTTTTACGTTCCATAAACGGCAGGTTTAAATCATCAAATAAGTAACTGATAATCTCTTCCAGAGTTATTTCAGTTTCGTAAATGTCTTCACCGGGCTCACTACCAGGACCCTGTCCGCCTGTTCCCCCCTTATCGGGGGTTCCCTGACGGTACACATCGCCCCGTTCTTCCTCTCCCGTACCGCTGCCAACTCCCGGTTGGTTTTTACCATAAATAAACTGATATTCTTTAAGGCTTTTGATGGGTATTTTAATTTTCTTTTGACCGCTCTGGCCAATAATGCTCTCTTCAGCAATAATTTGGCCGATGTTTTTTTTGATCGATTGTTCAACCAATTGACGATGTCTGCGACGATCTTCGCTCGCCCGCCCCGAGTCTCCGGAAGATTCCCGAAAAACAGCCATCGCTAACACCTCCACTTAGTTATTGGTTACTAGTTATTTGTTATTTGTTATTGGTTTTGAAGTTGGTTCAAGTGATAAAATTTCCTCTTCATGTCTCTTAAAACGGTCATTACTTAAAAACTAATAACCAATAACTAGTATACTAATAACTGTTTTTAAAGACCAATAACTGGTTTGAACTGTTTTTAATCTTTCCACAAATTATTGGCCGCGTATTTCAGAACCACATTGCAGCAATGATCACAATATCCGTTCTTGTTCATTTCCGCTACCATTGCATTATACTTCTCGTTTTGTTCCTTATCTCTAACTTTGGACTGGGTAATCACCCTCGACAACTCTCTCACTGAAGCAGTCAACTTCTTTTCTATAGCCGCCTTAAGTGGCTCATAGCTGTTATAATCAAGAGCTCCTCCATTTCGAAGCACAAAAAACATATACGCCGTTACATCCTGTCTGAAACCCTTGGCAGCGGTTCCGGTAATACCAATTTGCTCCTCAATGGATTGTAGAAATTTCTCATCCGGTTCAAGTTCTTCCCCGGTATTTTTGTCCTTGAGCTTGGTCCGATTGGCATAGGCCTCGGCATGATCAAGATAATTGTTGAATAAATCCTGAGCTTGCTCACGATAACCGTGGATAAAAGCTTTGGTAACTTCTAATTCCAAGATTTTATGATACTCTTTGCGTAAAATGTTTTGTAAAAAACCCAGATAACGCTTACGGTCGTCCTCCGACAATGATAGTTCCTTGACCGATTTAATCATCGTGTCTAAAACCGAAAGCGGGTTGATACAATCATTCTCCGATTCCGATAGGGCAATATCCAGGCTTTTCATTATAAAACGGGTCGAAATGCCGCTCATACCTTCCTTAATCGTTGCCTCCTCGCGGAGTTCAACAATATCCACTTTCTTCGTGCTACCCTGTTCCAGGATTTCTTCTCCATTATAGATTTTGAGCTTGGTCAGGGCATCAACCTTGGCCGATGGCGAGAGCCGGGTAAGAATCGCAAACATCGAGGCAATTTCGATTGTATGAGGCGCGATATGTGCTTTGAAATTGCTTTGGCGCAGAATTTTCTGATAAATCTTGATCTCTTCCCCAAGTTCCAAACAATACGGAACTTCAATCTTGACAATCCGGTCCAAAATAGCTTCATTGGTATGGTCGGACTTAAATTTATTCCATTCCGCCTCATTGGAGTGGGCTAAAATAACCCCGTCAAAATAAATCATGGCTCCTTTGCCGGGAGAGGGAATCGATTTTTCCTGAGTCGCAGTAATCATGGTGTGCAAATATTCAATCTCATTTTTGAATACTTCGATGAATTCAACCAGGCCACGGTTCCCCACATTAAATGCACCATTTAAGGCAAGAACACGCGGATCATCTTCGGAAAAAAGATCCATTTTCGAAATATCAACGGAGCCGATTAGCACAGAGGTATCTTGATTATTCGGATCAACAGGCGGTACGACACCGATGCCTTTACGGGAGCGAATCGAAAACTCCCCGGTTTCAACAGGCATTTTTTCATACTCGCCATTATATTCGTTCTTCAAGCGGTACCGGCATATCGGACAAAGATCACCCTCAATATCGACTTTCAATAGCTGGGCGAAATCAGCTCGCAGATGTTTGGGAATTAAATGCAAAGGTTCTTCCCGCATCGGGCAACCTTTAATTGCATAAATCGGTGGCGCTGATTCCAAGGACCGCTTTAATTGTTCCATAATAGAGGATTTTCCTGCACCGACTGGTCCCTCAAGATAGAGAACTTGACGGGATTCCTCACCCCTCATGGAGGCTGCATGAAAAAAACGGACAATTTTCATTAACGTTCGATCAATCCCATAAAAGTCATCAAAGAATTGGTACTTTTTAAGGATATCATTCCCGTAGATCCTACGCAATTTGGGATTTTCCTCGGTTTTAATCACTTCGACACCGGGAGCTGTAATTAACTGGTAAAGCCGTTGGTGTGCTAATTGCACGATTTCGGGATTTTCCTTCACCTTTTCCAGATAATCCAAAAAAGTCCCTTCGTAATGGTGATGGGTCCGTTCCGAACGATCTTTCTTTATTAATTCGGCTATCTCATTAGGTTCCATATCCATCCCTCCGCTCTTAGCTAAAGAATTCAATCCACTCTGAATTTAACACAAATCCGGCAATCAGCCTTTAAAATGATAACTTGCCGGATTAAGGTCTTAAAAGCCGCTCGAACCGGCTTCCGCTTTCTGGTAGAACACTCGTGCATTCAAATGGCTAAGAAAGGCTCTACTTAAGGAAAACACCTCTTGAATTTTGGTGCCTTTGGTTGAGACAATTTAATCGCTCACAGGATTACCGACGAAATCGGACTGTCTGTGCCGGAATCAATCGTAACTTCAGAATGATTTCATACAAATCGTGTTACTATATTTTATTATCAAAAACCCAGTTTGACGCCTACCCATTTTGTGGTTTCTTCGCAAAAAAGGCACATCCCATAGGCGCTCATAATAAAATAACTCAATTTTATCGATTCAGTAAATTTTTGCTCCGACAAGTTTTGATAAAGAGAATTTGAAATTTATTGGGCCGATTCATGAACAAGGAATAAAAAATAGTACATCAATATTCATTAAGCAGGGTTTACCAGAACCAAGCAGAATTATAAAAATAAACTCTCAAAAAGGTGCGGAGGTTTAGAATATGTACAAACTGGTATTATTAAGGCATGGTGAGAGTATTTGGAATCAAGAAAACCGTTTCACGGGATGGACCGATGTAGACCTTTCCGAAAAAGGGCGTCTTGAAGCCCAGGCGGCAGGGAAAACATTAAAAAATGAAGGTTACACTTTTGATATAGCTTTTACGTCCGTCTTACAGCGGGCGATCAAAACTTTATGGATGGTACTGGAAGAAACCGAACAAACCTGGATCCCCGAGATAAAATCCTGGCATTTAAACGAACGGCATTACGGTGCGTTACAGGGATTGAATAAAGCGGAAACCATCAAAAAGTACGGTGAAGAACAAGTTCACATCTGGCGGCGGAGTTTCGACATTCTACCCCCTGCCCTATCGCCCGATGATCCACGATATCCTGGGAACGAGGCGAAGTATCATCATTTAACCCAAGAGGAATTACCCCTGACTGAAAGTTTAAAGGATACGATAAGCCGTTTTCTCCCCTATTGGCACCGGGAAATCGCTCCCCGAATCCAATCCGGACAAAACGTATTGATTACCGCTCATGGAAATACATTGCGGGCGCTGGTTAAACATCTTGATGCCATTCCCGAAGCAGAAATTGCTCAACTGAATATTCCCACCGGAATTCCTCTTGTTTATGAGCTTGATGAAACGTTAAAGCCCCTTAAGCATTATTATTTAGGTGATCAGGACATTATTCACAAGGCCATTCAAAGTGTGGTCAAACAGGGAAAGGCCAGCGGCTAAGGTCCCAATGGGTTGTGTTGATTTGATCCTCCGCTGCTGAAAATCGGCCAACCCTCCATCTATCTTCCTCCCTCGAAGGGGAGGAACGAACTGTGAATCTGTAAGTGTTGTTGGGCTAACGAATCCTAGTTTCTCCGGCCTGGCCTAAAACCTTTTTGGAACAGCAGTTTTGCGGCTCATATCCCACAAAAAAGCTTTAACAGGGCATACACGAAGCGCTTTCGTGGGGCTGTCTAAAAAGCAATTCAAAATCAATAAGAAATACAATATATAGCTTCATCGAATGGTTTTACTTCAATATATTGTATTTCTTTATCGTTAAAATTTACTTTTGGGACAGCCCCAGCAAGATGGAGGGTTGGCCTAAAAAGCGCCACCGGCTTTAGCCGGTGGCGCTTCAAGTTCTCTCCCGAAAAACGGTTGAAAAGCCGGATGCTTGATTTCAAAACGTCCTCTGGCTTTATTTCGTGCACAAATGACAAGCAACCCAGTGCCGGGGCTGTGCTTCGATAAACTCCGGCATTTGACGGCTACAAATATCCATCGCCTCCGGACAACGGGTATGAAATCTGCACCCTTGCGGGGGATTAATTGGGCTCGGGACGTCACCGGTCAAGATAATCCGCTCTTTTCTAGCTTTCGGATCCGGGATCGGAATCGCCGAAAGTAGAGCTCTCGTATAAGGATGCAAGGGTCTGGCATAAAGCTCGTCCCCCTCGGCAAGTTCTACCAATTTACCCAGATACATTACGCCAACCCGGTCACTGACATGTTTCACCACATTGAGTCCATGGGCGATAAAAAGATACGTCAGCCCGAACTCGGCCTGTAAGTCTTTGAGCAGATTTAAGACCTGGGACTGGATGGAAACATCCAAAGCCGAAACCGGTTCATCACAAACCACTAATTTCGGGCGAGTTGCCAATGCCCTTGCAATACCGATACGTTGACGTTGTCCTCCGCTAAATTCATGAGGATAACGACGGGCATAATTCGAATCAAGCCCCACCAAATTCATTAATTCATGAACTTTATCTTTACAGGCTTTTCCCCGGGCCAAATTATGCCGGACCAGGGGTTCACCGATAATTTGTCCTACCGTCATCCTGGGATTTAAGGAAGAATACGGATCCTGGAAAATGATTTGCATCTCCCGCCGTAACTGCCTTATTTCTTTGGGTGATAATTCCGACAGTTTTTGATCTTCAAAAATGATTTCTCCCGAAGTAGGAGCGAGCAAATGGAGAATTACCCGGCCGATGGTAGATTTCCCGCAACCGCTTTCGCCAACGAGTCCTAAAGTCTCACCTTTACCGATGGTAAAACTGACATCATCAACGGCCTGAACATGCGATAAAACCCGGCCGAAAAAACTCTTTTGAACCGGAAAATATTTTCGTACCGATTCAACCCTAACCAAATCTTCCATTAACCGTTCACTCCTTCCGCCGTATGCAACCAGCAACAAACTTGACGGCCGTCAGCCATCCTTACTAAACCAGGCCGTTCTTTGCTACAGCGCGGGCCAGCATTGGGGCAGCGTGGGTGAAAGGAACAACCCGGAGGCAACATACTCAAATCCGGGACCGATCCATCAATGACATAAAGACGGTTGTGATCACCATCCAGTTTAGGAATCGACCTCAGCAATCCGATAGTGTAAGGATGAAGAGGTTTTTCAAACAATTGCTCTACCGGAGCCTCCTCCATAACTTGTCCAGCATACATTACGATAACCCGATCAGCCATTTCAGCAACAACCGCCAAATCATGAGTAATCAGCATAATGGCCATTCCAAAATCTTCCCGCATTTTCCGCATTAAGTCCAGGATTTGAGCTTGAATGGTTACATCAAGGGCTGTTGTCGGTTCATCGGCAATCAGCAAATCCGGACGGCAGGACAAGGCCATGGCTATCATTACCCGCTGCCTCATTCCGCCTGACAGTTGATGGGGATAATCAAAGGCCCGTTTTTCCGGCGAAGGTATCCCGATGGTCCGCAGCAAATCGACAGCCCGTTCCCAAGCCTCAGGCTTCTTGAGTCCTTGATGCAGAATAATAGCCTCGGCTATTTGGTCTCCGATGCGGTGCACCGGGTTTAGGGATGTCATCGGTTCTTGGAAGATCATCGAAATTTTATTACCGCGAATCTCGCGCATTTTCTTTTCCGTAAAAGTCAACAGGTCTTCACCATGAAAGATAATCCGGCCTCCCGCGATTTCACCGGGAGGATTGGGTATCAGCCGCATGATCGAAAGTGAAGTCACTGATTTTCCGCTGCCTGACTCGCCCACAATGGCTACGGTCTCTTTTTCCTGCAGCGAAAAACTAATATTATCAACGGCACGGACAATCTTCCCATCCGTCTTGAATTGGGTTTGTAAGTTTTCAATACTGATAAGTTCCGCCATTTTGTTCTCCTATTGCTTCAGTCTGGGGTCGAGCGCATCACGCAACCCGTCGCCAAGTAAATTGAACGCCAATACCGTTACCGTAATTGCAATACCCGGAAAAGTGACGATGTGAGGCGCCGAGAAAATAGCCGATCTGCCACTGCCAAGCATTGCCCCCCATTCCGCCTCCGGAGGTTGAACGCCTAATCCCATGAACCCCAGGAATGCAGCATCCAGAATGGCCGAGGAAATTCCCAAAGTGGCCCGGACGATAATCGGAGCTGTGACATTCGGTAATATGTGATAAGTGATAATTTGCAGATCATGATCGCCAATAGCCCGGGCCGCTTGAACATAATCATTTTCCCGGACCGATAAAACCGATCCTCTCACGATTCGGGCATATTCCGGTATTGACACAATTCCAATCGCAATAATGGCATTATCCAAACCGCGTCCCAAGGCCATCATAAAAGCCATTGCCAATAATAAAGGGGGAAATGCCAACATGATATCCATCAAACGCATGATGATATTATCAACCAAGCCGCCATAAAAACCAGCCAGCGCGCCCAATAAAATACCGACAAAAAGCGAAAGAATAACTGCTTCGAGCCCAACCCGCAATGAAATCCGGGCCCCAAAAATAATCCGGCTCAAAATATCGCGACCTAATTCATCGGTACCGAACCAATGGTCAAAACTCGGCGGTTTTAAGCTCATTGGTAAATTACTTTCCTGATAATTGTAAGGCGCTATTAATGGTGCAGCTATTGCTACGACCATTAAAATGACTAAAATCGCCAGACCTACCATCGCTACATGGTTACGGCGCAACTGTTTCCAAAATTCCAGCCAAGGGGATTTTACTTTTTCCCCCGCCGTCCTGCCATCAACTAATTCAACCGCCATCGAAATTCTCCTCATTTATGAATAATGAATGCGCGGATCCAAATAAGCATAAAACAAATCGACCAAAAGATTGACCAATACAAAGACCACAGCCACTAAAATCACACTACCCTGTACTAGCGGAAAATCCGAAGCTAGAATCGCATTCGTCGTCAGGCTACCGATTCCGGGCCATGAGAATACTGTCTCCGTTAACACCGCGCCGCCCAATAAAAATCCAAACTGAAGTCCGATTACGGTCACAATTGGGATTAAAGCATTTTTTAAGGCATGGTGACAGACCACGGTTTTTTCATCAAGCCCCTTGGCATGAGCCGTCCGGATATAATCCTGTTTCACCACTTCCAACATGGTTGAACGGGTCATCCTGGCGATGATTGCCATTGAATAAGCAGCTAATGCCACTCCCGGAAGAATCAAATGGCGCAATGCACTCCAAAAAGCATCCCAATTTCCGGTGAGGATGCTGTCCACCAAATATAAATGGGTTATTGCAGTGGGTTCCAACCCTATATCAATTCTTCCGGAAACCGGCAGCCAATGCAAGTTTACCGAAAAGATGATGATCAAAATCAGACCCAACCAAAAAATGGGCATTGACACACCTAATAAAGCGCCAATCATACTCAAATAATCAAAAAACGAATAACGCCGGACAGCGGAAATCACTCCAATAATAATACCCACCAGGGATGCCAGGGCCAAACTGAACAGGGCCAATTCGATCGTTGCCGGAAATTGGGACAGAATGTCCTCTACTACCGGGCGTTTGGTCATTAAGGAACGGCCTAAATCGCCGTGCAATAACTGCCAAAGAAACCTTCCAAATTGCACATAAATCGGATCATTAAGACCCATTTCCTGACGCAAAGCTGCAATTTGAGCTTTTGTCGCATGTTCTCCCAACATCAGGGCTGCCGGGTCACCGGTAAAAACATGCATGATAATAAAAACAAATAGGCTTACGCCGAGTAATACCGGAATAAGCATCAATAGACGTTTCAAAATATATTTAGCCATAATCTAACTCCTTGCTTTTGCTAAAGAAAAACCTTTACTAGAAGAAAAACCCTTACAGATACAAGAGGCTGTCAAAACTCCACAGCCTCTTGTGAACGTTCTTTATTTGGAAACAATATTCATCCACGATACCCCGGTAGGATGAGGATAAAAATTCTTCACTGTCGGTTTGCAGGCTGCCAAATCGGAAGCATGACTGATAAATACCCAGGGAGCTTCATCAATTAAAATTTTCTGCAGGTCCTGATAAATTTTCACGCGAGCTTTAGTGTCCGATACCTTGGTACCTTGTTCCAACAAGGCATCCACCTTGGGATTAACGTACTTGGCCGTATTCAAAGTTGAGTCAATTTCTTTGGAACTCAGCAATGATAGGAAGTTATCGGCATCTCCGTTATCGCCTGTCCAACCATAGAACCCCGCTTCTCCGACTTCCCCTTTAGCATAAATATCTTTATATTCCTTCCAGGGATAGACTCTGATATTGGTCTTTACACCAATCTTTAAAAGTTCGGCCTGTACAGCCTCGGCCAACTTAACACCATTTACCGGATTATAGGGCCGGGGATTGGAATAGGTAATAAAATCGAAACTAAAATTGGAATACCCCGCCTCTTCCAAAAGTTTTTTAGCTTGCTCGGGATTATACTCTAAAGGTCTCAATTTGGGATCATAACCGGGGATAAAATTTGGTAACGGGCCATTAGCTACTTGCGCATATCCTTGATAAAGATATTTCACCAATGACTCCCGGTTGATAGCCATAGAGATGGCCCGTCTAACCCTGACATCATTAAAAGGCTTTTTATGGCAAAAGAAATACATATAGTTGATGTTCATTCCCGGATTTTTAATAACATGCATTCCTTTAGCTTCCAGGGTTTTCACATCATTGGGATCGATTCCGTCAATAATGTCAGCGGCGCCGGTAATCAATTGGCTGGCTCTTACGGAATTTTCTTTGGTGGTCACGTAAACAACTTTGTCAACTTTAGCTTTTTGACCCCAATAGTTATTATTCTTCACCAGAACGATCTGTTGATCCTTATCCCATTTTTGAAAAATAAAAGCGCCTGTTCCAACCGGATGTTGAGAGAAATCATTTTCACCATATTTCTTCACTGCAGCCGGACTGACGATTGGAGCTGCCAGGCACATGGCCAAATTGGCTAAGAACGGCGCATAAGGTCTGGACAAAATAAAACGAACGGTGTAATCATCGACAACCTCAACTTTTTTAACCGGTCCAAAAGTGAAAGATGCATAGGGCATACTGTCTTTCACGAGCGGAGGTAACTGACGCTCCACGCTGAATTTAACAGCAGCGGCATTGAAGGGCGTTCCATCATGGAATTTAACGCCTTTCCTCAATTTGAAAGTCCACGCTAAACCATCAGTGGATTTTGTCCAAGAAGTGGCCAAACCCGGTTCAATCTCGGTGCCTCCCTGTTTGTATCGAACCAAAGTATCATAAATATTTACGATGATCTTGGCTGATTCACCATCATCAACATAGGCCGGATCTAGGCCCCGGGGATCGGAACCCTTGGCATAAACCAAAATCTTGGGTGCGGCGGCAGATGAAAAACTAATCGCCGCAATGACAACTAACAAACATGTGGCAAGTAAAAAAAACTTACGCAAAATGAATCTTTCCTCCTCTCGCGCGCGTGTGCGCGCACTTTCTTTTTTATTTGAATGCCATCTCATACAGCGAAAATAATTCGGCTCGACTCTCCAAAAATTTCCAAAGTCATAAGAAGAGTGGTAATAATACTTATTTGCGTCAAAATGGAAATTCGTCTTCAATTCAAAAAGAGCCCGCCAATTAATCTAACCGCATTAAACGACATTGGACACATAATTAACACACAAATTCCCAAAAGAAAAAACCGTTTCAGCAAATAATACACCTGAGATACGGCTGTGAATTTACTTAATCGAAAAGTTAGTTTTCTAAAAAAAGGACAACTTTCAATATATTGATTTCTGTTCGAATCCATCATCCAATGCAATGTTAAGCGCTGCTTAAAATATACCATTTCAGTCTATTGATGTCAATCGACTTGATGTTATTCGACTTATATCACGGGAAACAATGTTAACTTGATGTCATTCAACCCAATATTAATAAGTCATTCTTCTTTCCTTTGATATTTTTATAGGGTGAATTGCAAATAATTCCTTCAGTCCAGTATCAAAAATATTTTTTTTGGCAAAATTAGAATGAGGGGTGATTGCAATGGACGTTACAAAAATTTGGAATAATCAAAGGAGAGAGCTTAATATTACAGCAAAAGATCTCAATGAATCGGAGGACCCTCTCGACAATATACTATTGGATGTAATGTTTGATGAATTTTACAAACGTATCAAAAAACAAAAATCATCAAAACAGAACGAGTAAATCCTATTTCAAATGATCCTGATTGCCACAGGTGCTTGTATGAAATTGTTGAACCGGAGGTATTCATTTTTGAAACCGTCATTAACCAATAAACTTCCCCGATTGATAAATTATAGTGAGCTCCTTTTCCCCGACGACTATGGGGAAAATCGCCATGAAAGTGAACTGATATTGGTAATTTTGAACGAACGTTTGCAAAGAAAGGGATTTATCTCAGGTAGTCCAATAAATCGCATCAATTAATTTAAGGGAATTTTCCCTCCTAACATAATCATAGCAAGACTTTCAAATTTGAGAACTTAATCGCCGGATAAAAGCCACCCGAGGCAATCCAGCCTCTTCTTCGGGCAATAGCCATAAGCCATTATTGATTCGATTCGGCTCCCTTTTCTCCTCCCAATCTCCATTGAAAATTTCCAGGTTCCAACGTAAATGGGTATATACATGGGTCATATTCCTGAAAAATTGGAATGGGATTATCGCGCCCAGATGCTCAAGACCCCATTTTTTTGCCAAAGTCAGCGCATCCTCGTTTGGCCCGGCAACTATGGTTGGATATTCCCAAAATCCTGCCATTAATCCATCTTTGGGTCTCTGAAATAAAAGACGCTTCTGATTCCAGGTAATTCGAAGAACAATCCGGCGTTCTACCGGTATCTCCCGTGAAGTTTTTTTCACGGGGAAACGTTCAGGATTGGCTCCAAAAGCCTTACAGAACCGGGATAAAGGGCACTTCCGGCAATGAGGCGCTCGCGGCAAACAAATAAGCGCTCCTATTTCCATTAAGGCCTGAGTAAAATCCCCAGCTTGTCCCGGGGGAAATTGCCCGCACACCCATTTTGTAATCATGCGTTTGGAGTTTGGAGTTGCTGCATCTTCTTCCCAAGCCAGCATTCGGGTTACTACCCGAATTACATTTCCATCGACTGCCGGAACGGGAAGATTAAACGCAATACTGGCTATGGAACCGGCCATATAAGTCCCAATACCGGGTAACGCTCCTAATTCTTTGGGATCGGCCGGTAAAAGACTATTCAATTGATTGACAACCACTGCCGCTCCTTTATGAAGCAATTTCGCCCGGCGATAATAACCCAACCCCTCCCATGTTTTCAAAACCTCATCTTCTGAGGCAGCAGCCAATGCCTCGACTGTAGGAAAGCGGTTTAGAAATTTCTCGTAATAAGGTATTACCGTTTCAACCCTGGTTTGTTGCAGCATAACCTCGGAAACCCAAATTTTATAAGGATCTTTCGTTTGGCGCCAGGGTAATTTGCGAGCATTCTGATGATACCAAGATAACAGATCAACGGTAATTTCAGGTTGTCCATTATGGGATAACGTATCGATAGCCTGTTTATGATTTCTCATAAATACACCATATCACATCATTTAACATGAAACAATAAAAAACAAGGTTCTTTTTTTAATGAAATATCGATTCGATTTGTGAATATTTTCCTTTTTGTGGAAAATATTCACTTTTATTTTAAAAAGACAATAGTTTCCTCGGCCATTTTTAAAAGAACATAGCCTAAACAATTGAAATGGAAAATATTCATCAATATTTACCAAATTTATTTTTATTGGCAGGAATATCCAAGAATTTGTCGTAATAATAAATACATTAATTTTAATTTATCGGTAATGGCGATTAAAATCTTTAGTCGTTTGGGTATATTTTTGCTTCATTTTACTAAAGGGGGCTTTCAATCGTGTCTGCAAGGAAATTTTACCGGTTTTTGAATAAAAACTTAAATTATAGCCTCCTGATTGTTCCAAACTCTTCATCTACTAAAGTGAAGAGTTGTTATATTCCTTATTCTTTAGCTTTGCTGATTATTGGTTTTATCGTTTTCAACCTCTATATTTTTTTTGGATACTCAACCCAAATATGGCAGATCGCCGTTTTTAAAAAGGACATTGCCGCCAAAAAACAACTCATTGTAAAATTAACCGCTGAAAGGCAACGAGTCCGACCGATTCTCGCCAAAAACGAATTCATCACCAAAGAATTGTCCAGGATCGAAGAAACCCAAACCCGTTTGGATAATACACTAACCAGAGTCCGCGAGAAAAAGGGACGATCCATTTTTATAGCCAGCCGCGGCTTTTTTGTACGCACCCAGCCGTACTCCTTAAGTTCACTTCCCGTAATGAACGCTCCCAACACTTCTTTAGATCAACTCCGGCATAATCTGGAACAATTGGATCAATATATGGAAGCGGAAAAAAATGCTCAGAAGCAAATTTTGGGCGAGTTACAATCCTACGAATACCGTCTTGATCATATGCCCTCAATTTGGCCGGTGAATTCGACGATTATTTGCTCTTTCGGAATGCGCCTACATCCTATTTATCATCGTTATATCCGTCACGAAGGTCTTGACATAAGAGCTTCCTATGGCACCCCGATCAAAGCCACCGCTGATGGAGTCGTCACGTATTCCGGATGGCAAAACGGATATGGCTACCTTGTGAAACTCAGTCACGGCAATGGTTATGAAACATGTTACGGACATAATTCCCGCCTTTTAGTGAATGTTGGGCAAACCGTGAGGAAAGGACAGAAGATCGCTTTGGCCGGAGCCACCGGAGAAGCAACAGGTCCCCATTGCCATTATGAAGTCCGTGACCACGGCAGTCCGATTAATCCTGTACCTTTCCTGCAAATACAATAATTACTGCTTTTTAGGAATAAATTTTAGATTCAACATTTCTTTGACGGGTGTTTCCTTATCAATCAACCCATATTGGTGTATAGACTTCTGTGAATCCGCCCAACCTTTCAGATCCGACATCCCTAATCCGTATTGTTTGGTGTATTCATTCTCCCATAATTCCATTGAACTTTGCAAAATTCTCTCTTGTAAACCTTGGCTGTCCTTACTGATATCCGGAACATATTTTAGACAAATCGCATAAGCTTCGGATGGATGTTCCAAAGAGTACTTCATCCCCTTGACGGTGGCTCTTACCATCGCCTGAACCATTTTAGGATTGGCGGCGATGGTTCCTTTACCGGTAATCAATCCATGTCCCACCAGGGGAAGATAATTCCAGGAATCAATTTGATTGATTGCATAACCTTGAGCGATTAAATTCAAAGGCTCATTATTGGCAAATCCCACAATGGCATCGACTTTTCCCGAAGTTAAAGACGATATTTGCGTATAGCCCACATCAATTAACTGAACATCCTTTTCCGAAATTCCCGTTTTATTAAGAATCGCTTTGACTGCCAGGAGACTGGTGCCATATAAAGGCAATCCTATCTTTTTGCCCTTTAAATCCTTGGGAGTCTTTATCCCTGATTTTAATAAAGTGATAACGGCGGGAGGAAATTTAGCATAGAGCGTTGCCAGATAAACCACAGGTATATCATGAGAACGGGCAGTGATAACTTGATCGCCCCCGGCAATCGCAAAATCAATTTTACCGCTGGCCACGAGCGGTAAAGCATCAATATCCATCCGATAATCAAAGTTCACATCGAGGCCTTCCGTTTTAAAAAAGCCTTTATCCGCCGCAACATACCAGGGAGCAAACTGAACATTCGGAATGTAGGTCATCGCAATTGTCGCCTTTTTATAAGGCTCAGCCGCAAAAGTTCCAAGAGTTGTCGCAAAACCCAAAACCGTCACCAAAATAACCATCAAACCAATACTTATCCAAAAACCCTTCTTCATCATGGATAACCTCCAATAGTTTTCATTTTATCCTTGCGCCTAAACCCGGTCTTTTCCTTAAACTTGATAAAGATGTTTCCCGTCGCTTATTGTCGCCGCCATGGTACCAGTCCATACTCAAGCCAAACGATAAGCAAGTAAAAGCCAATTCCTAAAAAAGCCAGGATAATCAATGCTACAAAAATCAAGGGAGTGTCAAAACTTCCCCGGGCGGCGTTCACCAAATAACCCAAGCCTTTTCCGGCGCCGGCGAATTCACCCACTACCGCTCCAATTACCGAAAGGGTAATTCCAAGTTTTAAACCGCCGAAAATCACCGGTAGGGCCGACGGGAGCTCGAGCTTTGCAAACACTTGGGTGCGTTTGGCTCCCATCACCGCCATTAACTCCGCTAACCGGGGGTCCGTACTTCGAAATCCCATGATGCCATTGGTAAGTATCGGAAAAAAAGATACCAGGGTGGCGATTAATACTTTGGAAGTAAGTCCGAATCCAAACCAGATTACCAGTAAAGGAGCCAAGGCCACGATGGGGATTGCCTGAAGCCCGACAATATAAGGGGCAAGACACCTCTCAAAAAAAGGATGGTGTGCTAAAAAATAACTTAAAGGCAAAGCAAGCAAAACTCCGGCTAAAAAGCCCATCATGGCTTCATAAAAAGTTGTCACCCCATGTTGCAATAATAAACCATTCTTCGTATATTCCATCATCCGGTCCCAGACTTTTTCAGGCCCGGGTAAAATGAAAGCAGGGTAAATTTTAGCCAGAAGATGCCAGATACCTATAAAAATTAGAAATCCCAAAGGTATCAACAGGTACTCATAGTATTTCCGGAAAAAAACCTGTATTGGAAGTTTCATTTAGGACACCTCCGTTTCCGACCCCAAGGCCAGTAAATCCTGGACTTCGCTCACCAGTCTCCCGAACTCCGGATTGCCGATGATTTTCAAGCGGCGTGGATACCCCAACCCAATAGCAACCTCGCCAAGAATCCGGCCCGGCTTTTCCCCCATTACCACAACCCGCCCCGATAAAAAAACCGCTTCAAAAATATTGTGGGTTACCAGCAAAATAGTCGCCCCAGTCCGCGATTGCAGATTTAATAATTCCAAATGCAACCCGGTCCGGGTAATATCATCCAAGGCCGCAAAAGGTTCATCCAACATCAATATTTGGGTATCGCCCACCAAAGCCCGTGCCAAAGCCGCCCGTTGCCTCATTCCGCCCGAGAGGTGATGCGGATATTTATGGCCTGAATCGCTTAAATTAGCCAATTCCAAAGCTTTGTTGACTTTCTCCGCTATCAGGAGCTTATTTTTCTCTCCTTGAATTTCCAGTGGAAGTCCAACATTGGCAGCTACAGTCCGCCAAGGAAAAAGTAATGAATCTTGAGGTACAAACCCAAGTCCCGGCCATCCCGGAGTTACTTTTTCTCCAAAAACCCTAACCTCACCGCGGGTTGGCGCAAGAACCCCGGCGATCAACCGTAATAAAGTTGATTTACCGCAGCCGCTGGGTCCGACCAAACTGATAATTTCCCCCGGATGGATGGAGAGATTGATTCCTAAAAGTTCAGGCTGGTTCCCCTTGGTAAAAGCCAGTGTAACATCGTCCAACTGAATGATTTGATTGTTCATGAGTATCATCACCTACTGAAAATAAAAATCCCTGAACAAATTAAATTTATTCAGGGACAGGAAATACACTTTTCCTTCTTTCATCCGGACTCTACCGTCGGTTCTGGAATCTCACCAGATCTGCTTTTTAAAAGCGCGTGGACTTGAGAATAAAAGTTTTCGTCAGAAAACTATTTCTCTTACCACCGGTCGGGAATTGATTAAAGGTTTACGTTAGTAAAACTTATCGCACCCTGCCCTGAAGGATTCATATTCGATTACTTATATTGTAAGCCGGATTTGGAGATTTGTAAATTAAAAATTTGTAAAATTAACCCAAAATACCTTCCCTGCCTCAGTTTGAGTTTTCATTCGTTTTAATGTTTTACGATTCCGTTTTCGATAAATTGGCCGGTTGTTCCAGACCATCTGCAAAATAACTTTGCCGATCCAAAACAACATTTCTCCCATCCGCAATGTTGTTTTGCTAATCTCCAAAGTGTTTGCTCCCATCAACAAAACGTTTTGCTGATCTGCAAAATCATCTCTCCCATCTGCAATATTGTTTTGCTGGTCTGCAAAAACATTTCCCCTTTCTTATATTTTTCGTAGAAATATGAATTTTTTACGGAATTGCCTTTTTGATTCAGAACCACGAAAAGGGCCCGGATTTCCATTCTATCTCCCGCTCCTAGATTTTGGCATATCCGGCAAATGAATTCACTGAAATTCAATTCCATAACAGGAATATTTTATTTACTGCCGAATATGTAATCTGTTTGTATGAAATTGGGAGGCGTAATTTATGAATACGAATACACCATCCGGCAATTTGGCTGAACTCACCAAAGCCCTGCAAAATTTGGAACCGGTCGAACTTTCCTTTCATGATATGAAGGCCATCAAAATTCTATTAAATTCGCCGGACGGCAATAGCCATCAGGCGTTCATTGTACGCAAACAGGATGATAAAGGAGCTACCCGCTTTTTTTTCACGGGTATGAATAAGATCGTAGTCTTTGACCGCGCTCCGGAAATTTGGGAAAAGGAATTAAAAAATTGGGATTGGAATTTCGTGGAAGTCAAGATGAAAAAATAACTTCCCCACTACCCCTTTTGCTTGGGCGGTCTTGCTCTGCTCCTTACTTAGATGAACTCTTCACCTTAGCCGTTTCGAGCAGCTAAGGTTTTCGATTTCCATGGCCCGCATCGTCTCTCGCAAATAAATATTTTTCTATGCATCAAATTATGTCCAAGGAGGTCTTTCCCCGGATGAGCCTAGATAGCGTTAAACGCCAGTTTGCCGAAGAAAAACTGGCGCTTAAAGTGATTGAATTGGAAACCAGCAGCGCCACAGTTGAACTGGCAGCAAAAGCTTTGGATGTTGAGCCTGGGCGGATTGCCAAAACCATGGTCTTTCGTTTAAAAGAGCGGGATATCTTAGTCCTGGCCAAAGGGGATGCCCGGATCGACAATCACAAATATAAGGAACATTTCAAAGAAAAGGCAAAAATGATTGGAGCAGAGGAAGTTTTGGAAGTTACCGGCCATCCGGTCGGCGGCGTCTGCCCTTTTGGATTAAAAAGGCCTCTTCCAATTTACCTTGACCAATCCTTAAAACAATTCGATTATGTTTTCCCCGCCGGAGGATCGCCTAACTCAGCGGTAAAAATCCGTCTCGATTCCTTACAACAAGTGACACGCGGGGAATGGGTCGATGTTTGTAAAGATCCTGAAGGTTGAACCCCTATTCCTTCAACTAAGATGAATCGGGTTACCAAATTTAATCTCTAACCAAATTCCCCTTCCCCGGGCTGTTGCAAAAGATTTTTAAAAGGAAGGGGAATTTTTTATGTTCTCGGCTTCTCGCGCGTGAACGCGTTCACGCACTCACCTCACTCAAATTCTTCAATCAACCCAATTCGCATCCGTGGATTCTGGAAACTTTTGCATCACGCTTGCCCGTAAACGTTCAATTATAGTATAAACAACCGGAACTACCACTAAAGTCATTGCCATGGAGCAGGCTAGACCGCCGATTAAAGCCCATCCCATACTGTTTTTAAATTCCGCGCTCGGTGCTTTCGATAGCGCCAAGGGGAGCATCCCGAAAATCATGGTCAAGGTGGTCATTAAAATAGGCCGTAAACGCTCGCGTCCTGCCTGCATCAAGGCCTCATGAATGGAAAGACCTTCCGCCCGTCCCTTGTTGGTGAAGTCCACCAGCAAAATGGCGTTCTTGCTTACCAGACCGATCTGCATGATAATCCCCATAATCGAGAAAACCGCTAAAGAATTTTTGGTCAAGGCCAAAGCGAGCAAGGCCCCGATAATCGCCAAGGGTACTGAAAATAGTACGGCAAAAGGGTAAACAAATGAATTGTACAGCGCCGCCATAATCAAATATACAAACACTACCGCCGCTAGCAAAGCCAGGGCCAAACTAAAAAAAGTATTGGCCTGGTTTTGAAGGGCACCGACAAACATCGTATTCACGCCGACTGGAAATTTCTCTTTCACCAGCGCCGCTTTGATATCATTCCCGATATCACCGCTGGTCCGGCCAACTGCCTGCGCATTGACGGTGACCGAATATCTGCGGTTCCGGCGTTGAAGTTCCGAAGGTCCGACGGAAGAAACGATCTTTGCGAACTGGTTTAAAGGTACCAGTTGACCGCTCTCATTGGCAACAGTAAGGTTACCAACTTGCGAAGTGTGGTTCCGGTCAGCCTGGTCCAGCATGACGTTGATATCATATTGGGCTTCGTCCCGGTCTAAAAATTGAGAATCGGTATTTCCAGTCAAAGCCAATTGTAAGGTCTGACCCACCGTTGACATACTTAGGCCCATACTGGCCATTTTATCGCGATCAACCTGAACACTTTGTTCGGGTTGAGGAGGGTCGAGCGACGAACGGACACTGGACGTACCGGGGATTCTGGCTATTAGTTTCATTATCTGGTCGGCACTTTGGGATACATCCTCCCAATTCTGCCCGGTAATAGCTACCTGAATGGGAGCCTGGCCGCCGCTGCCCGGTATCACGCTGGGTTGGGAGACGAAAACTTTAACTCCGGGCATATGACCCACCATTCCCCGAAGCATTCGTCCAATCTCGCCCGCGCTGCGGCTCCGTTTATTCTTGGGAACCAGAATCACGGTCATCGACGCTTGATAACCGCTGGCCGATCCCCCGTAGCCTCCGGAACCGATATTGGAATAAACAGTCTGAACTTCAGGTATTCGTCTGATAGCCTGTTCAATATATTGAACCCTCGCATCGGTTTGCTCGATTCTGGCCCCTGTATCCAGCATCACGGAAACCGAGAGCTGGCTCTGGTCAGCCTGAGGCATAAATTCCGAACCAATAAAATTAAAAGTTACTAAGGACAAAGCTGCTGCAAACAACAATCCCGCAATGAGCAGAACCTTGCCGGGATTTTCAAGGCTAAGCTTCAACACTTTCAGATAGTCATCGGTCAAACCGGCATAGGTCTTTTCAAACCAGGCGCCGAACCGGCCCATCAGAGTCTCCTTGGTCAGTTGCTCAAGTTTACTGAAACGGGAAGCCAGCAAGGGCGTGATCGTAAAAGAAACGAATAAACTGGTTAAGGTCGAAATAACAATGACGATGGAAAACTGCTTCATCATTCCCCCAACGATTCCGGAAACCAGGGTCAAGGGCAAATAAACCACCACATCCACCAAAGTGATGGAAAGTGCGGTAAAACCGATTTCATTCCGGCCCCGTAAAGCCGCAGTCCGTCTATCCTCACCCTGCTCCAAATGGCGGTAAATGTTCTCCAAAACCACAATGGCATCGTCCACCAAAATACCGATAACCAAGGATAATGCCAACAGTGTGATGATATTTAGTGAAAATCCGCAAGCCCACATGCCGATGAATGTTACCACCAGCGAAGTGGGAATTGCCACCATCACGATAAGCGAATTCCGGATACTGTGCAAAAAAAGCAGCATTACACCGGCAACCAACAAAATAGCAAGTAACAGATCTTCTTTGACAGCATTGGCTGAATCGGTGATGAAACCGGAATTATCATAGATGACTGTGGCTTTCAAACCCGCACTCTGGTATTGGCGTTCCAGTTTTATGAGTTCGTCCCGTACTAACCTGCTCACATCGACGGTATTGGCGTCGGATTGTTTCAGTACATTGACCGCGATGGTATTTTTACCGTTAATTCTGGTGATTTGGGTGATATCCTTTTTACCGTCTTGAATATCGGCAACATTCGAAAGCCGGATATTACCGCCATTTGCCGACTGGCCGACCACTAAATTTTTAAGTTCATCCAAGGATTTAAATCGCCCGGCCATTCGAACCACATATTGACCGTCATCATCTTTGATAGTTCCGGCGGGATACTCCAGATTTGCGTCTTCAATAGCCTTTAATACCTGGAGGGAAGACATTCCATAGGATTCCATTCTGTGGCTGTCCAGGTTGACTTTAATCTCCCGCTGCCGTCCGCCAATAATATTGACTTCACCGACTCCGGCCATTGTTGAAATTCCGGGCTCAATGAAATCATTCACCAATTGATAAAACTGGGTATCCGGTAAATTGCAAGTAAAACCGATGGACATAATCGGCCGGTCATTGGGATCCACTTTGGACAACGCGGGAGTTTGAGCTCCATCGGGAAGTCTGCGGATAACCGAATTGACTTTACGTTGGGCATCCTGTAAAGAAAAGTCAACATTGGCGTCGGGAGTCAGTTGGATCATGACTCTGGACCTACCCTCTTGCGAGCTCGAAGAAATCGAATCAACCTTGTCCAAACCGCAAACCGCATCCTCAATCTGCTTGGTAACCGAAGTTTCAACTTCGCTTGCGGAAGCGCCGGGATAACTTGTGCTGACACTGATCATCGGTATGGACAAGCCGGGAAGCAAATCATATTTTAATTGGTAATAACCGAAAATTCCCAATAAGGTTAAAGCTGTAAAAAGTACAATGATGATAATGGGGCGTTTAATGGCTAGCTCAGTAATAGTCAAAGGTATTCCCCCTTAGAATGAGAGTACGGCTACCTGAAAACAATAGGAAATGTAATCATTCCTGGTTACGTCGGTGTGAGCCTTTTTGTCGAGCCCCTTGTCCGCCCGGTTGAGGGCCGCCTCGAGTTGAACCTTGACCGAAAATATCGTTTTGAATGGCAACAGCAGCGTTATCTTTCAGATCCTCTTGACCGCTAACGATAACCTGTTCTCCAGCGGTAATTCCTTGCAGGACGGTTATATGGGTACCTATTTCCGAACCGATCTGAATATTGCGTAACTTTGCTTTTCCATCCTCGACGATAAAAACTTGCGGGTTTTCAGTACTCCCAACCATAGCATTCCGGGGGATGGCTAAAGTGGTTTGATTCCCCAATTTGATGGTAATTTGTCCGAACATCCCCGATTTAAGGGGATGTTCCCCGTTATTGGGTATCATGATCTTCACGGGATAAGTATGGGCTGCGTCACCCTTAACGCTGATGCTGGCGATCTTGCCGTGAAATTTGACTCCGGGGTAGATTCCCGTCTCAATTTCAGCTTGATCCCCGACCTTCAGCCGGAAAGCATCTTGTTCTGCTACGTTTAAAACTACTTTAAGCTTAGAGATATCGACGACATTGGCTACCGTCATTCCGGGACTAAGCATCGTCCCTACATCAACCGGAATGGAAGTTACAATACCGGAGATAGGAGAAGTAATGGAGGAGTTGTTATATTCACGCTGGGCTGAAACAAACTGCGCCTGAGCCGTTTTAAAGGCCTGGCGGGCCGATTCCAAATCAATATCCGATATCAGTCCTTGCTGATGGAGATCATTGGAACGTTCCCAATCTTTTTGGGCTTTTTGATAATTATTTTGCGCCGAAAGAAAATTGGCTTCAGGAACTTGATTTTCCACCCTAATCATCGTGGAACCGGCTTTAACATAAGAACCTTCTTGGACCAGGACTGCCGTGGCCTTGCCTTGAAGTTCCGAAACAATGTTAATGTCGCTGCTGGCCGTAATCAATCCCGTCTGGATTAATTGGTTGTTCAGGTTCTGCTGTGAGGCCGTTGCCACTGCAACCGGAGTCTCCCGGCTCCCGTTATTCCTGGCTTCCTGTTTCATTTCCGCCCGGTTTTTAAAGAGGGTGAAAAGAATCAGGAATATCCCTCCAAAGACAACTATAAAGAAGAAAACTTTTTTCATCCCTATCCCCTTTCCGATCCAGCTTCAGTCTGCTTTTCTGATATCAAACGTAAATCGAATCAAAAAATCGCTCCTGGATTCAAAATACAAAAAAAGAAAGCTTCATTATATCAAATCTCGATCCCATAATGAAACCCAAAAGGTAACCCTTTCCGAAATATCCTCTTCTTATTTTATATTATATTTCTGTTTTTGCTGTTTCCGTGTATCTTTTTTGTGATCAATTTATGGAGAAGTTATGGAGAGCGTATTCGCGGTGGCTACGGGTGTAACAAATCGTTGGAATTTCACTGTATCGATTAATACGTTACGGTAAAAACGGTTTGATGAGATATCCCGGCCGTTCCGATTTCTCCCCAGGTGTCAAGCATCCATTGATCATCGATTTTAACAAAACGGTTGATACCGCAATTTTTAAGTGAAAACCGTATTTTCTGACCCAGCGGAATCCCTAACGAATGCCGCAACAAATACTCCAAAACGAAACCATGGGTTATAACCAAAATGCTTTCGCCCGGATGTTTTTGGACGATCTTCTCGAAACAAGCCATGCTTCGGGCATAAGCCTGAGCTGCACTTTCTCCTCCCGGGATGATATAGTCCGGATCCCGTTGGATATATTGAGCACATGCTTCGGGATTGGCAGCCTGGAACTGCTCGATGGTCAAGCCCGCTAAATCTCCCAAATTTCTTTCCCGAAGCCGCAGTTCGTAAGTAGGAACCAGTTTCACCGCAGCGGCAATGATTTGAGTTGTTTGCACAGCCCGCCCCAAATCACTGCTGTACAATCTATCAAAAGAAAATTTTTGCAGCATCCCCGCTACGTGTTGTGCCTGTTCTACCCCTCTTGCAGTCAGAGGGCTGTCTAAAATGCCTTGATGAAGCCCTTGAAGATTCCATTCGGTTTCTCCATGACGAACCACTGTAAATGATGTCCGAACGATTGCCATAAGTTTACCCCGTGATGAATATTGGATCAAAAGCTATTACAATCATAGCACAAAAAATCAAATATCGTTATTACCTTCCGATAAAAAATCATTTTTGGTTGCAGCCATTTCAGTTTCCGGCTAGTTCGCAACATGATCTTTCTTTTACATTGGGTCTACATTGGTCAACCAGCAGTCCTGTAACACATCGCAAAGATTTTTAAAAAAAGAGAGCCCACTGTTAAGCTTGAGGGGTGACCAAACACCGAAACAGAACAGGAGCTTCTCAAAATGAAAAGTTGAGGACGATAAAAGAAGGGAGAACCCACTGGTCATGGGTTAAGCACTGAATGATTAAGTTCAAAAGCATCATTGTAAACATGGCCCGGAACATGGACCTGTTTTCGTAAGTATAACTTCCCATTATGAAATTCAGGCCAGGCAATATACCTTTGCTTGGCCTTGGTCTACAGTTTCGAGTGCCAACCCTACAGGGTAACAAAAAGGTCGAGAGTTACCCCACTCGGCCTTGATCGATCGAAAATATACTTCTCTTTACATAGCGCCTCTTTTCTTTTTTAGCTGATAATTATAGTGACGAGTAGCGCCATAAAACCAAAGCAATGCTAAAATAAATCGCCAAAAAGGATTCCAATTAACATATGTCAGTAAGCCCAATTCATGAAACACCATATCTAAAGCCGCACTAGCAATTGAAAAAATAATTAGATAAGCAGGATAAACATACCACCCTAGATCCTCCGGGATATAGTACAAAAATAAAATAACAGCAAAAATCCAGGCAAGATCTAACCATTGAACTGAAGTTAAGAATCCGAATGGCTGTATATGCTCCCATCTAAATAAGTTTAGAATATTACCTAAAAGAGTTGCCAGAATACTAAAAACATAACCCCAAAGTAAACCAATCCAAAAAAGGCTCTTAAATTTTTCCCGCGGAACAAATACGACTGCTAAAAACATCATAAATAAAGAAAAGGCCGGATAATACAATTCAATCGGTAGTTTAAACATCAGTCATTAATTTCTCCTTAAGCTCATTTAGTTTAAACTTATCCGGAATATTTATTCAATACTCAATCTTTGCCTCTAAATAATACCGGGCAACCAAAAAGGTCGAGTGTTACCCGCACTCGGCCTTACCGATTTTCATTCACCTTTTTTAATATCAAATAAAAAAGCACCCGAAAGTGCTTTATACCAAACATTGAATAAAATTTCTAAAGTCTGTTTCGTCCCCACTGTCAGAGGGCTTTTTAAGGGTTTTTTCCGGCTTATTTTTTTGATATTTAATTCTTACTTCCTCAACCTCAGTTACAGGACTACTCAATTCATTGACTTTATAGGTTTTGTAGACGTTAATGGGTTCGAATCTGCGTGACTCACTGGAAATTCGATTTGCAGATACAGCAACTTCGATTAAACGTTTATCGGTTAAAAATAAATAAGTTTCTGTGAAAGTCCTATCTTCATTTTGCTTGCAGTCTGATCTATAAAAAGCCTTTATACCATCTTCGGGCAAAATTCCTTCCCAAGCTTTCTTTTTGGATTCATTCAGTAGATAAATAAAATGGGGACCGGCTATTTTAAAAAAATTTTCTCTTGTCATTATAATACCTCCATTGTTGTATGGAAGTATTCCCTAAAATATTATATATTAATCCTCGGTTTACAGTTATTCCTAATCGTTAAATTTTAGCCGACAACAAAAAAACGGATGATCAGCGCTCGGCCTTGATCGGATTATATTCACCTCTTCTATGCAATATCCAATAAGAAAACAAAAATTGTTACTATATCCAATCACATATTATAGGTTTAATCCATAGGATATCCTAGTTATAATCATACAAATTATTCGTATCTACCCTATGCCCTGATATCAAATTAGGGGGTGATAAACCAAATGAACGAAAATGATGAGTACGCTCAAGATGTAGATAATAGCATATATACCGAACAGGCGAGTTGTATCTGGACTCCACAAGGGCGTGTATGCCGTGATCCCAGAAGAAATATTCGATGTTTTTACCCGCGTTGGGGGGGACGTCCTCAATGCAGACCTATGTTTGGTCCTAGACCCGGTCCTGGACCCTGGAGACCATGGTAAAACAATAAAAGGTGAAGCATGGTTACAATATTGCTTCACCTTTTATTATATCCACACTCCTGCTTCCCGGCATATTTATTGATTAGTTCATAATGGGATTTTAATGGAGTTTTCTTCTCTAAACCCTTCTTTGGTTTAGGTATCTTAATTGGTTTTGCCATTCCACCTGCATTATCCCTTGATAATCCAATTGAATCTCCTATGTTTACAAATATCCATTGGTTGTATAAACAAATATTCATTTACCATAACTACATTTTATGGATTTGAACATAAACTATATTGATTAATCTGATTATCAAACTATGCAAAGGAGGTGTAACAATGGGCTTCGCCGGTGCTGGATTTGGTGGCGGTTGGTTTATCTGGATTATCATTATTATCATTATACTTTGCTGTTTCTGCGGCGGCGGTTTCATTTAAATAAATCTCATCACACGGGTAAAATAACATTATCCTATTTGTGGTAAAAAATAATATCGAAAGCCTTACTCTAGGAGTGGTGCGGATTGGGCCTTTATGGTCTCTCCCGCAGATACCAGTAAGGCTTTTATTCATTTTAGGGCAATAAAAAAGCCGTCCCAATTCGTGACGACTAACAATTTTATCTAAATGGATCCGGAAACTTTATATAAATAATTTATTCAGCGCCCATCTTCCGGATTAAGCGTCATCGATTCTTGAACTTTAAGTGATAAAGCATTCCATTTTGGTAGATAACGAGCCCGTTTTCTTTCAATATCGGTGGGCCTGATAGGAATCGTACCTACGGCTAAGTGGTAGAAGTCCTGTTGCTGCGCCATGTTCCGGGATGGAACAGCTTTGGCGACTTCCCCTGAGCGTTTCCTCTTCTTTAAAAACAAAAAAGGCTCCTAAGTATCTTAGAAACCTGCCGTATCAAAATTGGCGCGCCTGGTAGGAATCGAACCTACGGCCAACGGATTAGAAGTCCGTTGCTCTATCCCCTGAGCTACAGGCGCATAATGATAAACATTTTCAATCCTGCTCAATGTGCTTAAATATTATACCATAACCCGACTTCAATAACAATTACTATTTTTCTGTCCGGTATTCAGTTCAACTCATATTGAGTTAGTTCACTGATTAATGGTTTTCCGCTAATCGTCAACTCGTCTTTTACATAGCCCACATTCTTGACATACCATGTTTTATCTGAGTAGACAGTACCGTTAAGACCGGTGCCGGAACATTGCACTAAAAGCGCATCGAAGGTTCCTGCAGGGACAGTCACTTTTTCCATTCCCAAAACTTTTACGGTTTCCTTCATTTTATGGTCGTCGGACTCCCAATCCCAAGTGGTTCCAACCGCCATATTGTTCTTCAGCACCGGCCACAGGGGACGATATTCGTTAAGCCCCCATGAAGCCATTTCCGAAGATTTAAACAAGCCTTGGGGATTAAGTTCATAATATACGAAAACTTCCGGTTCGCCGTTTGGGTTATAAACAATAATCTTGGGCTTACCTTTCTCAGGTGCATCCACCTTTACCTTTTGGCTAAGTACTTTGGAGCTTCCAGGCATTGTCAATTTATAAACCCAGTAATTGCCAGGTTTCATCGGGAAATAGGCTGCAGCATCCCCCGAATCGTCCCCAAAAACGATTCCACCCAAAACGCAAACGATAATTGCCAAGGAAATTAAAAAAGCGATCTTCGAAATTTTCATGGTAAATTCTCCTTTGAGCATGGCTTATTATATTACGATGATTCAATCCGCCATTCATTCATCATCAATCTATTGGATCGATAAATGCTCATCCACGATAAGCTGGACCCTGGAAAATTTATAAATTCATAGTCCGTATGTTAATAAAAAAGCTTCCCGATAAACCAGGAAGCTAAAATTTCATATTGGAGCGGGAAACGGGGCTCGAACCCGCCACATTCAGCTTGGAAGGCTGACGCTCTACCAACTGAGCTACTCCCGCATCGGCAAAAATTATTTTACCATACCGGCAGGCTCCCGTCAAGGAAATATATCTGTTAATTATCTCCAAATTGATTTTTTATAAAATCCTGCTCCGGATAAACCTTCACACCGATACTGCGCAATAAAGCCGTGGTGACTCCGTCTCCCTTTCTTAAGGTACTGCTAAAAGTTCCGTCATATATCAGGCCCACGCCGCAAGAAGGGCTTTTGGCCTTTAAAACCACAAAATCCGGATGGTGCTTCTGAGCCAGTTTGGCTACAGCCTCGGCGCCTTTTAAAAATTCTTCCGTCAAGTCCCTTCCGTCCTCATTCACGACCTTGGCGATTCCTTCCAAAACTCCGGCGCCATCACCGTTTTGTATCTCTGCTGGAGGACGAGGGCTTTTCAATCCTCCGGCGGCTTCCGGGCAGAAAGAAATGAATTGATATCCTGCCAACATCGAGCGCAACTCCGATACTTCCCGGCTTGTCCCATCAAAGCGGCAGGGGATGCCGAGCAAACACCCGCTGACCAAAACAACTTTTTTGCAACCATCCATGATAAAAACCACCCGCTTCAATTTGAATAATTTGCGGATCAAAAAATTGCATCGCTTTTTCTCATTATCTGTGTTTCAAACCCTAATGTCAACCTAACGGGATGTCTCTAAAGTTTCCCAGGCAGGCGTGGGCATGATGAAGAAATACAATATATTGGAATCCTTGCAATAAATAAAGTCATATATCGTATTTCTTATTGATCGTATACAGTTTCCCAACTTAATCCTTTATAAGTACTTCTTCCTTTCTTCGATAACATTTTTTACTTTGAACGGTTCGGATATTCCTCCTAAAACGATTTTGGATGCAGCAAAATCAGGAATGGAAATCATCAAATCTCCGATACCGATTAACTTGCCAACCCACGACTGTTTTACCGTTATTTCGGCAATCCATGATAAACTCACATCCAAAAGCTTATGTTGATTCTTGTCAAAGATCATGAGCTTACGGCCGGTTATTTTATAATAATTTCCAATAGGGATTTTATACCAGCTTTGCGCTCCCTCCCAAATTACATTATCTCCATCGAGCCTATGACCATAGTCTTCACTCAGCTCGGGTTCAGGAATCTCCGGTTCAGAAATCAGTTCCTTGATAACAGGCTCCTCGGTAACTTCCTCTCTTTCATCCGGTGGAACTTCCGCCTTCACGGATTCGACCGGAATTTGCTCTCCGGATTCCTCTACGCTTTCAAGGGTCGCTTGTCTCTCCGACTCCCGGGGCGACTCCTCCTGGTCAACAACTGATTCTACCTTTTCTTGATCAACAATTTGCGATAGAATATGTTCTTCCAGGAAGGTATTTTTAAGACTCATTTCATCCGGAGATTTCAGTCCCATATCGTTCCCGGTTGTCCGGTATTCTTTGGGCCTTTCTTTAACCGGCCCCTCTTTCTTGAAACTATGGGGGGGTGTTTCATATTTAAAGTGTACTCCATCGACTGCCATTTCAACCTTTTGGGGCTTGATAATCCCTTTACCCAATTGACTTTCATAATCAAAACCACCCGGCTCCGCTTTACCAGGCTCCGGACTTATTTTATCATTGATCATTCCGTCCTGCTTATGATCCAAATTATTGGGGGAACTTTGGGATGAGTTTTCTATCCCCTTGTTAAACTCAGCGTTTCCCTCCGCATTACTTTCGGAAGGATTATCGATCAATTCCGTAGAGACTGGAACTTTAGAGCCAATATCCGATACAGGCCCGTGATCAGGTTTCCGGTTTTGGGAAACATGATTTCCGCAAGACGGGCAAATATTGGTCTCACTGGTATAATAGACGCCGCAATCGGAGCAATATGCCATGAAAATCACCTCTCGGGGAGTTCTTATTCCATTTATATGAAAAGCCGGCTATTTTATTCCAGTAAAGGCTTACAATCACACTAAAGTTGCCTAGCTGAAATATGTTATAATAAAAAAAACTTTTTTGAGGGTAAACATGAAAAAATTATGGGCATCCTTAAGTCAAAATCGCCGGTTTCGTCTGATCCTTTTGACTTTACTGGTTTGTTTTTTTACCCTTTCCTTCATTCAGTTATTTTCTTCAACGGCTTTTACCGTTAACTCACTATCTTTTAAATTACAAAATAAGTTTTCCATCCAGGGCGGCACCATGATAGAAGTTCCGCCCATCGGCCGGTTATTTTTCCAGTCTCACAGAACTCCCTGGCAGTTTATTATTACTCTGGATGAAGTCGATTTCTCCAGCTTGGCGAAACAGTTGAACTCACTGCCGTCAAAACAACAGTGGTTACCTTTATTACAACATCAAGTGAAATCCACGATGATGACTTTCTTCCTGACCGTTGTATTTTACGGTTTACTTGGAGGGGCCCTTATATTATTGGTATTTAGAGTTAAGCCCTTATCCAAACTTTTTCTTTACGGGATTCTCTGTTCCACGGCCACAATCATTATCTTGATTGGGATGACTATCATCTCCTATCAGCCAAAAGAGATTGAACATCCCAAATATCAGGGGGTCTTGTCAGCCGCTCCCTGGGCCATGAATTTAGTAACCATGAGCCTGGATAATATTGAAGTGATCGGAAACAATCTGAAAAAAATCTCCCAGGGACTGCCGGTTTTGTTCAAACAAGCTGAAGACATAAAAAACATGGGCGATATGCAATCGGATATTAAAGTTTTGCACGTCAGCGACATTCATAATAACCCGGCAGCTTTTGACTTTATCAGTGAGTTGGTTTCAAACTTTAAAATCCAATTCATCGTCGATACCGGTGACTTAACCGATTATGGAACCGCTCTCGAAGCTAAAATTATTGAAAGAATTCCCGGGCTGAAGGTACCCTATGTATTTATACCCGGCAACCATGAATCGCCCTTGATAATCAAACGTCTTGTTCATACCAAGAACGTTATCGTTGTGGTAAAAAAAGATCTGCGTATCTACGGACTTACCATAGCAGGCGCTGCGGACCCTGCTGCCAAAATTTATAATTCGGATGTGGCTCCGCCCGGACAGTATCTGGAAACCGCAAAAGCTTTAAAGGAACGAATCAGTCATAATAGTAAACTGCCTGATATTATTGCAGTGCATAACCGCAATCTCGCCGAGGATTTGATTGGTTCCGTCCCGGTCATCCTCCATGGTCATAACCATCAATACAAACTCTCGGTGGAGAAAAAGACCGTTATTGATGATGCGGGGACAACTGGATCCGCAGGTATAAGAGGTTTTCTCGACAAAGCCGTACCTTATAGCGCCTCAATCTTGTATTGGAAAAAAGGGCCCCAGAATAAAATGGTCCTCCATGCCGTGGATTCCATTAAGATTAACGGCGGCGAAGGAACTTTGACGGTCGATCGACGTACTTTTTAAGTCATCTTCAGAGATACTCGTCCATATGACCAAGTCAAACAAGGGGGATAAAGCGGCAGGATTTTTACAATTGTTTATTGAATTTACATTTTGTGGGGAAGTTTTTCCGGAATCGGTTTTGGAAGGAAGGAATTGCATGAGAACTAGATTGTCGATTGCACTTTCGGTTTTATGGGTATTTATTCTCCCCCTTGCAACACAGGCTGAAGATCTCAATTCCAATTTGTTAAACGCAGTCGCCAGGAACAAGGCTTCATTGGTTAGAAATTTGATAAATAAAGGCGCAGATATCAATACCCGGGGGGACAATCAATGGACTCCATTGATTATCGCCTCCGACAAGGGTTTCACATCCATTGTTAAAATCTTGGTGGATAAAGGCGCAGATCCCAATTTACAAGACAATTATGATTCCACTGCGCTTATTCACGCTGTAAAGAATAAATATCTCCCAATTGTCGAATTGATTCTCAAAAATCCCCAAGCCGATTTCAACCTTCGTACCACGGAAGGTTATACGGCTCTGATGTATGCCGTCAAGGTCAATCATCCAAGGATCATTCAGTTTCTCATCAATAAAGGGGCAAATATCTCGCTTAGTTCCATTTGGGCCGCAAAGAAAGGCGACACCGGTTTACTGGCCAGTTTGATTAAAAACTATCAAGCCAACATCAATGAAAAGGACGCTCAAGGCTGGACCCCCATATTATGGGCTGCTAAAAACGGTTATCCGGATACCGTCAAACTTTTAATGGATAACGGCGGAGAAGTAGATTATACCGCAAAAGACGGAACGACCCCGCTAATCGCCGCTGCTGCCAGTGGGAATAAAGAAACTGTTCAAATCCTACTCAAAAAAGCCACCAATCTTGAGGCTGCTGATAATAACGGTTGGAATGCATTGTTATGGGAGTCCAATCAAGGCCATACCTTGAACGTCTCACAGATGATCGCCAAAGGGATGAATGTAGACGGCAAGGATCGGAAAGGTTTTACGCCACTGATGGCAGCAGCCGCAGAAAACCATCCTGAAACAGCCAGATTTTTACTCAGTCATAAGGCATCCGTTAATATGGCGGACTCCAACCAGTGGCCGGCTCTTTTTTGGGCCGTTTCCAAAGGCAGTACCGATACTGCCAAATTATTAATGGAAAACGAGGCAAATCTTAATGGAACGGATATTCATCGCCGAACCCCATTAATGCTGGCCGCCAGTCAAGGTAACCTTGAGATAGCGCGGAGTTTGATTTTCTATGGGGCCACCCTTAATGCAAGCGACGAAAACGGGTGGACAGCTTTACATTTTGCCGTTGCCCAAGACCATCAAGACGTCCTGCAACTGCTGCTATCCAAAGGCGCAGATGCGGCTATCCGCAACAAAGACGGGGATACGCCATTGTTAATGGCGGCCAAAAACGGCCAATCGGCTCAATTCAAGGCCTTTATTGCGGGCGGAGTCAATCCGAACTCCGTCTTCATCGAGGCTATCCGTAAAAAAGATTTACCCACATCCAATATCTTGCTAAATCAAGGCGCCGATCCCAACAGCAAAGATTCAACCGGTACGTCCGCTTTAATACTGGCTGTTAAATACAATCAGGGCCAAATTGTCCGGGCATTGATCCAAAAAGGAGCGGCAGTCAATGCCAAGGATCGGGACGGCGATACCGCTCTCATTCTGGCATCCATGTATGGCTATGGGGATTTAGTGTCGATCTTGCTACTTTCGGGCGCGGATGGAAATATTCAGGGCCGGGGTGGTTGGACCGCCTTGATGTGGGCAATTCAAACGGGCGCGGTTGATGTCATCCAACAATTAATGGATGCTCATCCCGATTTAAACTTGAAGACGGCTCAATCAGGATGGACCGCCCTGATGATAGCAGCCAAATGCGGCCAAATGAAAGGTTTAAAGCTGTTGGTGGAAAACCGTTCACCCATTCCTACCCAAGATAAGGATGGGGATAATGCATTAATCATCGCTATTCTTTATCGAAAGGCCGATGCGGTTCAATATCTAATGGATAAGGGCGCCGAAGTAAATTCCATGCGGCAAGACGGTTCCACAGCCGTCATGCTGGCCAGTTTTGAAGGCGAGGTTTCCATGGTAAAAATGCTTCTCAGTAAAGGACCGGATTTGTCTCTCCGCAATCGCAGCGGCTGCACAGCTTTAAATGCCGCCAGCCGCTATCCGGAGATTGTGAGAATACTTAAAAATGCTGGAGCCAAAGAATAATCGTTCAAACGGCAGAAGCGTCCTTGCTCCTTTTAGCCATTCTTTCCCGGTCACTCTTGTCGAGGATCTTTTTACGCAACCGGATCGAACTCGGGGTGACCTCGACCAATTCGTCATCCTCAATATATTCCATGGCCTGTTCCAACGTAAAACTCCGCGGCGGAGTCAGGCGGATGGTTTCATCCGAAGTACTGGCCCGCATATTGGTAAGATGCTTTTTCTTACAAACATTGACATCCAGGTCCCCTTCACGGGAATTTTCTCCGACAATCATGCCGGCGTAAATCTTATCGATCGGGCTGATAAACAATGAACCGCGTTCCTCAACATTATGAATCCCATAGGTGGTCGCTTCGCCGGATTCAAAAGCCGTTAATACTCCGCGGCTTCTGGTGGCGATTTCGCCTTTCCAGGGTCCATATTTTTCAAACATATGGTTCATGATGCCTTCGCCCTTGGTGGCAGTTAAAAATTCCGAACGAAAACCAATCAAACCGCGGGCCGGAATTAAGAATTCCAGTTTCACATTTTTTTCGCCCGCCGGTTGCATATTCATCATCTCGGCCCGCCGTTTGCCCAAATTCTCAATGACGCTTCCGGAAAATTCTTCCGGGAGATTGATGAAAAGGCGCTCGTAAGGTTCACACAGTTCTCCGTTAATCCGCTTTAAAATCGGCCGCGGTTTGGATATTTGCAACTCATAACCTTCCCGGCGCATGGTTTCAATCAAAATACCCAAATGTAACTCACCCCGTCCGGACACTTCATAGGAATCCGGCGAGTCGGTTTCCGACACCCGCAGGCTGACATTGGTCTCCGCCTCTTTGAATAGGCGTTCCCGGATATGGCGGGAGGTAACAAATTTACCCTCTTTACCGGCAAAGGGACTGTCATTGACAATGAAATTCATGGTTAAGGTCGGTTCATCGACGGTTAACAATGGTAACGGAGATGGATTTTCGGGATCGGTGACGGTTTCCCCGATATTGACTTTACCGAGTCCAGCCACAGCCACAATGTCGCCTGCCGATGCCTTATCGACTTCTTTTCGTTTTAAGCCGTCCCAAACCCATAATTTACCGATTTTGATGGTTTCCAGTTTTCCGTCTTGCTTCGAAAGGCCCACCAATTGGCCTGCATTCAAGCTGCCATTGTGAATCCGGCCAATTCCGACCCGGCCCACATAATCATCATAATCCAGGGTATTGATTTGCAGTTGCAATACGGCATTCTCATCCCCCGAAGGCGCCGGAACTTCTTTTTCGATCATCTCAAAGACCGGTTTCATGTCTGTGCCCGGTTGTTGCCAATCTAAAGTAGCCTTACCGGTACGGGCCGAAGCATAAATAACCGGGAACTCCAGCTGCCAATCCTCCGCTTCCAGCTCCACAAACAGGTCGAAAACCTCATTTAACACTTCATCCGGCCGTGCATCCGGGCGATCGATTTTATTGACCACCACAATGATCCGCAGCCCCACTTCCAATGCTTTCCTGAGCACGAATTTGGTTTGGGCCATCGGTCCCTCAAAGGCATCCACCAATAACAAGGCCCCGTCCACCATTCGCAAGACCCGTTCCACTTCCCCGCCGAAATCGGCGTGGCCTGGGGTATCCACAATATTAATCTTTAGATCACCGTAATTAACGGCGGTATTTTTCGATAGAATCGTAATCCCGCGTTCACGTTCCAAATCGTTACTGTCCATAACCCGTTCCACAACCCGTTCATTATCCCTGAAAATCCCGGATTGTCTCAGTAAACAGTCGACCAAGGTCGTTTTGCCGTGGTCAACGTGGGCAATAATTGCAATATTTCGAATATTTTCCTTCATCGAAGCTATTCGTAACCTCACTTTATTCTCATTATTCAACAATTATCTATTAAACCACGATTTAGGGAGGATTGCAATTACAAATCCTTAAATTTTTATGGTTTTTCTTCCAACGTTTTTAAACAACCCGCGATTCGGGACTCATCAAGTTTTTAAGAAATAGGGATTCATCCCATGCGATAGCTTTTTTTAATTTCATCCATATTATCGTTCCAATATCTTTTTTTCAAAAACATCTATCCCAGCTTGCGGAAATTAATCTTAGCTCTTAAGAATTAATCTTACCTTCCGGATTTCATTTCCCGGACACAAATCTTCAATTCCCCCTTCCGGAAATCAATCTTAGCTCTTAAGAATTAATCTTACCTTCCGGATTTCATTTCCCGGATACAAATCTTCAATTCCCTCTTCCGGAAATCAATCTTAGCTCTTAAGAATTAATCTTACCTTCCGGATTTCATTTCCCGGACACAAATCTTCAATTCCAGCCTTGAAAATTGATTCTTTGTTCTTAAAGATCATTCTTTGTCGCAAAGTTGCATTCTTCGGTCAAAATAAATCAATATCCATGGAAAAGTCAAATTCTGATGTAAAAATTACTTTCCGGTTTCAATAAAAAAAATAAATTCAAAATGAAAATCAATCCTGGAGGGCCTCGGTTTTACTTTGAAGCAAAGCCCAGCCCGGCTTGGCCGGGTTTAGAATGCTTTTATTTTCAGCCTCAGCGTTCGGGATAAATAAGCCATTCGGAGGGGAAGGAGGGGATAAAAATACATGCTTTTGACCAAATAATTTCACTCCGGCACCCCTTCCCGATTCGGAAAGGGGCCGGGGATTAGGTCGTAATAGGCATCGTAGTCAGTATTTATTTCATCCTATAAACGAAAGCTTACTTTCTCCCTGAACAGCACCATACAATTATCTTTTAGCTCGATCTTTTCTCCATTGCAACTTAAAGTCAAAGGGCTCCCTTGTAAAAGCTTAAAAAAAGCGCCTTTGGCATCAACGAGCACCTCGATGGTTCTGCCTTGAAAATTTACTTTCAATTGATATTTCTGCCAGGCCGGAGGCAGCACAGGATTAAAAATTAAACGGCCGTCATAAATCCGCATCCCGGCAAATCCATATGCCAGGCACATCCATGCGCCGGCCATATTCGCCGCATGAATACCATCTTTGGTATTTCCCTGGATATCATCCAAATCGGTCCTTACGGTTTCCAAAAAATACCGGTATGCTTTGTCCAAATCCCCGGTTTCCGCGGCCATGATGCTAAAAATACATTTAGAGAGAGAAGAATCATGGGTGGTTATTTTTTCATAAAAATCAAAGTTACGCCGCTTATCTTCCATTGTAAACCGATTGCCAAGCAAAAACAAAGCCAATACCAGATCGGCCTGTTTACACACTTGGTGCCTGTAGATTACCAGTGGGTGATAGTGCATTAATAAAGGATACTTGTCCGGGGGCGTATTTTCAAAGTCCCAAGGTGCCCGGTTTAAAAAATCATCATCTTGCAAATGAATCTTCAGCACCGGATCATACGGAATATACATTTCATCGGCAGCCTTTTTCCAGGCTTCCAGTTCAGCTTCTTCCAGTCCGATAGCACCCATTACTCTTTGATAATCGGAAACCGCGTTCTTTTTAAGCCATTCTGCAACTTGACAAGCATATTCCAAATTTTCTTTGGCCATCAAATTGGTATAACAATTATTATTAACCAGTGCGGTATATTCATCCGGTCCGGTTACTCCGTTGATGCAAAAACAATTTCCTTTGGCGGGAATGAAATCGCCCAAGTCCGCATACAATCGAGCTGTTTCGAACAAAATTTCAGCGCCATAGCGAATCAGAAATTCATAATCCCCAGTCGCTTCCAGATAGCGTTTGATTGCAAAGGCGACATCGGCGTTTATATGGTATTGGGCGGTGCCCCCCGGGAAATAGGTGGAACACTCATCCCCGTTAATGGTGCGCCAAGGAAAGAGAGCCCCTTTGGAATGGGCCATTTCTCTGGCTCTCTGCCGCGCTTTATCAAGAGTATGATAGCGGAATTCTAAAAGTTTCCGGCTGATTTCCGGATAGGTATATAAAAAAAACGGCATGATATAGGTCTCGGTATCCCAAAAGTAATGACCTTCATAACCCTCTCCGGTTAATCCCTTGGCTGCGATATTGTTTTTGCCGCTGCGGCCCACCGACTGTAAAAGATGAAAAATATTAAAACGGATTCCCTGTTGAATTGCGGGATCGCCATCAATTGCAACATCACTGTGCTGCCAAAAGTCATCCAGAAAATCCCGTTGGGATTTTTTCATCCGGTCAAATCCGGTTTCCGCAGCCTTTAAAACCTCATTTTTGGCCAAAGGGGCCAAGTTCTTCTCTTGGGCATTCTCGAGGGAAGTTACCAAAGCAATATACTTGGTGAGACTGATGGGTACATCCGGAGAAGCGTCCACTTGATAGACAACCTCTACCGTAAACTCTCCGGCCCTATTTTGGATTGTATATTGACCGCCTGTTTCCATCCGACTTGTCATGGCAGCCGCCAGAGATAAACCGGATTCTTTGGTTTGCTGCTCGATGACTCCCAACTCTCCCTCGCCAAGGATTTTTTTAACCATCAAAACCCGGCCTTGAAGGCCCGAACCGACTCGGGGGTCATTTTCCGATGATAAATTGGTCACATCGCCGTTTAAGGCGGTAATGATTTTAATTTTGCCGTTAAAATTGAGCGGGGTAATTTCATAACGAATAACGGCCCAATGCTGATTCGTGAATGAAACCATCCGCTGAATATCGATTTTAACCTTTTTTCCGCCAGGAGAGGACCAAACCAAACTTCGGGTTAGGAGCCCTTCCCTGAAAGATAATATCCGGCGGTAACCGGTTATTTCTCCGGCGAGCATCGTAAACTCTTCATCGTCCACAAAAATTCTGACAGCTTTAAAGTCGGTCACATTGAGCATGGATTGACTTTTTTCGGGATAACCGTAAGCTATCTCCGGATATTTAATAGGCGCCGTTTCATAAAAGCCGTTGATATAGGTTCCTGCGACTCCGGGCCAATCGGGGCCGGAATAACTTTCTTCAAAAGTTCCGCGAATACCTAAATACCCATTCCCCTGCGCAAAAATCGTTTCATTCCGGTAATTATTTTCGATTTCAAACTGATCTTCAATAACTTCCCACAAATTCAAGGTTGTCTTGGACATTGGAAATCTCCTGATTGGTTGGCATAATATTGGGTATATTTTTAACCCTTAACGGACCCGGCCAGAATTCCCCTGACAAAGTACTTCTGAAAAGTCAGGAAAATAATGAGCGGCAAAAGCATAGAGGCAAAAGCAGCCGGAGTCATGATATTCCATCCGGAATCAAGCGAGCCCAGCAAGCTGGTCAATCTCACGGTTAAAGGGCTCAAAGCGGGATCACCCAGGACCACCATGGCTACAAGCAAATCGTTCCAGATCCAAAGAAATTGGAAAATCGCCAAACTGGCGAACACCGGTTTTGACATTGGGGCAATTAAAATGGAGAAGATTTTGAAATTGTTGGCCCCGTCGATTTTAGCGGCTTCTATAAGGGAATAAGGCAATTGGCCGAAATAATTGCGAAAAAGGTAAATGCATAAAGGCAAGCCGAATGCAGTGTGTGCAAGCCAGATGCCGGGAAATGTTCCGTTGAGGTGAAGGCCTTTTAAGGTCAGAAGCACCGGAACCAGTACTGTTTGCAGCGGTACAATCTGCATTGCAATAATCCCAATAAAAAGTAACTTACGGCCGGGAAACTTATAAAAGGAAAGCGGATAAGCGGCAAAGGCTCCGATGATAATCGGTAAAACCGTGGCCGGTATGGTAATGAACAGGGAGTTCAGAAATCCTCCGCCAATACCTTTGCTGGTGAAAACCACTTTATAATTATCCAAAGTAAACCTTCCGGGATGCAAAAATGCGGACCACCAGCCCGAAGTCAGCATATCGCCCACCGGCCGCAGTGAACTTATAAACAACATCACGGTGGGAGTTAACCATACCAATACCATCACAACCAGACTGGCATTGACAATGATTTTACTCCAGTTAAGGCGGCAGGGATTGATTCCTTTTCTGATATCCTCCTGGATGAACATTGAACTTCCTCCTTTGTTATTCCCGGACGGTTTCTTCATAAGAAAGATTACGAATATTCATCACCAATATGGGGGTCACTGCGATGAACAACACCACAGCCATAGCCGACGCATACTGAAAATTGTTCAAATTAAAAGCAGTAATATAAATCCGGTTCGCGATGACTTCGCTGGAATTAAAAGGTCCGCCTTGGGTTAGTGCGTAAATAATATCAAACACCTTCAGCACCCACATGATCATCTGGGTGATCACCAAGACGATGGTCGAGCGTATCACCGGAATTTCAATTTTAAAAAACGTCCTGATATTTCCCGCTCCTTCAATACGGGCCATTTCAATCAATTCCACGGGAACCGATTTTAAGGCCGCACTAAAAATTACCGTGCAAAATCCGACCTGCATCCATACGGCTGCAAATATCACCGCAATATTCACCAAATCCGGTCTTCCTAAAAAGGCGATGCCTTCAAAAGGCCCCGAAGCCAAGAGATGCATCTTCTGCAACAAACTCAGAAAACCATGGATGAACGCATTTACCGTTCCGGTATTGACATCTTTAAAATACATAAAATTCCAAATCACTGCCGAAGCTGCCCCTGAAATCGCCATCGGCAAGAATATGACGGTTTTGGCCAACGTTGACCAGGGAACCTTGTCAGCCAGGGTTGCAATGAGTAATCCTAAAATTACGGTCAAAATTGTAAAAACCACCAACCAAATAAGATTGTTTTTAAAAGCAGTCAACATGGTACTGTCGTGGATCATTTCACTGTAATTCTTTAAGCCCGCAAACTGCTGGCCCCCGTCTTCCCCCTGGCGGGATGTATTGATAGCGACAATCATCATCTCAGCCGTTTCTTTCACAGTCATTTCACCGTTAATATCACCCGGAGCGATATGAATCTTATATTGATCCGAGTAGCTGTCGGCGACTTGACGCCAATTGGGAACCTGTTCAATCAAATCAGCGGAATTCACTTCCCGGCCGCCTGCTTTCTTCAAATCATCCGTAAATTGCCGACGAAATTCGCTCTCACTAAAAGTCACAGGTTGGTGCAAGCTTAGGTAAAAAGTTTGGATAGTGGGTATCACCAAAAATATCAAAATAAGAATGATGGCGGGTAAAAGCCATAAGTAATAACCGAGCCATTCGTATCGATGTATTCCCTTGCGTCTTGCTGTTTTTGCAATGCCCATCATATCACTCCTTAAAAATAGAAAGGGGTGTGGCAAGCGGATTGATATCCATGAGATATACAATAGATTGCTTCCCGGCGGAAACCGCAAATCCTTATATATTGTATATCTCGATCGAATCTTTTCTTTTGCGACAGCCCCTAGCTATTCTTTTTCATTAATAATTCTTCTTGGCCAATTCTTCCATTTTGGCTAATATGGAGTCAAGCTTGGATGGGTCTTGGATATATTGCTTGCAAGCATCCCAAAAACCGCCCTGATTTCCTACAGCGGAAGGCATTAAATCCGATGCGTCAAACACATAGGTTTCAGCTTGGGTTAAGATACGGGCGGAATTTTTATTGACGATATTAGGATATTCGTTTAAAGAAACCCCTTTATTCTGTGAAAGGAAGCCATTTTTTGCCGCGATCTCGTTTGCTTGAACTGAAGTCAAAAATTTCATTAACTTTTTAACTGCCGGTTTATCGGAGAACGCCACAAACACATCGGCCCCGCCTACCACAGGAACCCCATACTTGGAATTGATTTCCGGGAAAGCGAAGAAATCCATATCTTCCCCTAACTTGACGTTTGGAAGCTGTGAAGTCACGATACCTCCCATGAAGTCGCCTTCATAATACATATAGGCTTTGGGATTTTCTTGAAATACGGCGACGGCTCCGTTTTGGAAAGTTGTGGCGAGCGTGCCGTCAATTCCGCCGGCAAGGTTTTTCGGATCGCCGACGATTTCTCCCCAGGTCTGAAAGGCCTTTTTGACAGCCGGATGTGTCCAAGGAATCTCGTGATCAATCCACTTTTGATAGAGATCGGGACCGGCTGTGCGGATCATAATGTTTTCAATCCAATCACTCAGCGGCCAGCCGATATCCGAACCAATCGACCACGGCGTTTTTCCGGCGGCAACGATCTTCTTATCCAAAGCGATCAATTCATCCCAAGTTTTAGGAACGGCCCAGCCGTTACTCTTGAATTCTTTCGGGTTGTACCAGATGACCGACTTATTGGCAACCTTAAAGTATACGCCATATAACTTCCCGCCGTAACTGCCCAGGCTAACCCAAGTTTTTGCATAGTTTTTCAGATCATTTTTGGAAAGATAGGTTAAAGGCCGAAGTTGGCCTTGTTTCGCCAGTTCCTGCAGTTTCCCCGGGTTGGGTAAAATGGCGATATCCGGAAGGGTTTTGGCCTTGACCGCAGTCGCTAAAACCGCGTTGAGGTCACGGGTGGTGTTAAAAGTCACCTTTACTCCCGCAGCATCGGCAATCTTCATAAAAGTGGCTAATTCACTACCACCCCAAGTTCCCGTAATGGTAATGGTTGCATTTTCCCCGAATATACTGGGGGTTACCAAAAGCATTCCAAGTAACACCAAGACAAACAAGCAACCCATCATCTTTTTCATTTTCATACTCCCACACTCCTTCTATGTATTGATGCGGAATCGTTTCCAAAAAGAGCCAAAATCCCTCCCGAATCTTTAACTTTTCTAAGTGAAACAATTCCCTCCTTTTCATCTTAATAGAAACGTTTCCAATTGTCAACCTCTATCCGTACGATTCGATTTTCCCCACCGTAATGATATTCATTTTTATGTACAGTGAGTCCGGTTGATGCAAAAGGCTGCGCAATTTCATCCGAAAAACATTGTCTCTCTGTTATCGACAATTAATCTTTTTTATTTTGCCGTTAAGATTTCCGTCACGGTTATTTGAGACAAATCGCCGGCATTCCAATCGACCCGGTTACTTTTGGCAGCGTCTCCAACTCCCAATACCCGCATGCCTCCTAAAATCGCCGCTTCCACACCTGCTTTTGCATCTTCAACAACCAAACAGTTTTCGGGGGGGATTCCTAATCGCTTCGCTGCAAGGAGAAAAACTTCCGGATCCGGTTTACTGCGCGATATGTCATTTCCATCCACCGTGACATCAAAATATTGATCCATGCCGATTTGTTTCAAAATTAAAGGACTGTTTTTACTGGAAGAGCCGATGGCAATCTTCAGTTTATGTTTTTTTGCTTCTGAAAGAAATGGATGAACTCCGGGAAGAATATGTTCCGGGGTAAGGGATTGAATGAGTTCCTGGTAATAAGAATTTTTCCTGGTTGCCATTTGGAGTTTTTCCGGTTCTTCATAGCTACGGAGGGATTTTTCTAAAAGAATCTCCAAACTTTGCATCCGGCTAACACCGCGCAATCTCTGATTAATGTCTTTATCAAAATAAATACCCTCTTCATCGGCCAAACGTTTCCAAGCCTGATAATGAAACTCATCCGTCGATACAATCACTCCGTCAAGATCGAATATAATTGCCTCAATACTCATCCTTTTCTCCTTCTCCTACCATCGCTTTAATATGAGATTACGTTGATCTTACGATTAATTCAGGTTGAATGCATTGCTGCAAAATTTTGTTATCGGCTCCCAAAATCAGATTGATCATTTGCCTGGCCCCTTCTAAACCCAATTTGTAGGCTGGTTGCCGGATGGTTGTAAGTTTTAAATACTTGGAGGGCATTGTATCGTCATAACCTATCATGCTGACCGGGCCTCCCCATTCCTGAATCGCATTCAGGCCTCCATAGGCAAATTCATCACAATAGAAAAAAATGCCGTCAATTTCATGATTTTGTAGTATCTCTTTGGTTAGGTAATAGGATTCCTTTTCATAAATATCAAAAGGCATTTCTTCTTTAATGTCGATTAATTTTTGGCAGACCGGTTCGATATTTTGTTCTCTCAGCTTATCCATGAAACCGGAGACTCGTTTTTCGGATTGCTGATTGTGGGTATTCTCCCCCACAAAAGCGATTTTTTTAACGTTTTTGGATAATAAATAAGTTCCCGCCATTCCTCCGCCCATATAATTATCAAGGTAAATGGAGTTAACATCTTCCTCAAAATAATCCAGGTATACGAAGGGAATTCGATTGATTTTCAGTTGTTTTTTTTCTTCAGCAGTCATTTTGGTCGAAACATTGAGGATTCCGGCTAAATTTTCAAATGGGATTCGATTAAAAACACTGTTGCGGTCATAGCCCATGTTAAAGACTAACAGATTATAATGGGATTGTTGTAAACCGTAATAAATCCCCCTTAAAATTTCATAAAAGAATGGATGAATTGCGGTAGTAAAGATGACTCCTATGGTAGGCTGGGAATAATTTCCTTTGACCAAGCTTCTGGCGGTCTTGTTGGGTTTATATTGCAGTTTTCGGGAAACCTCCAACACTTTATCCATTGTTTCCTGAGAGACATTTTTCCCGCCATTCAAAGCTCTGGATGCAGTTCCCACGCCAACTCCGGCCAATTTGGCAACTTCTTTAATCGTGGACATTTCCTTCCTCCCTTTGTCATTATTGTAATGGAAATGTTTCCATTTTACAAGATGATTCAAATTCCATCATAAAAATAAAAGGCCGCTAAAACGAGGCCTTTTGTTGATCATCCCTTTTCGGCGTTTCACTCATCGTTCCAATATCCATTCTTACTATTGGAATGAAAAAATCAAGATACCGCCGGAGTCAATCGGCGGTAACCCTAAACCATATTTGGGGTTCGCTCTCCATTCCGACTTCTTCGATGCGTCTTTCCGCTTTTAACTGCGCGATACTCTGCTCTAATTCCGCCGGCAGCCAGCGCAGGATGGAACGAAGCTTTCGTTCCGGGGCAGCATAGCAGTTTTGAAGAGTCTTCCAAAGGAGATTCATTTTGGCATCTTCCTTCGAAGGAAGATGGGCGAGAATCTTTTGCGGTACCTGTCGTTCAACCAAATCCCAGGTGTGTAGAGTCCAACCTTCGAGGGAACCTCCGGCTACAGTCAGATAAAATCTGGATTGTAATTTTTCCAAAGTAGCGGTAAAACGGGTTCTTTTATCGCCGAAGAAACTTTTGGCCCTCCGCCATAATTCCCGGGAATCAATGGGCCCAAAACTTTCCACCAGATGGTATAAATCCCGTTCCGATTTGTCCAGTCTGCCGTTTTCATATTCATAATCGGGATCACCTTCAGGTCCGTATACTTTCAAAAATGAAGGGTATAAATCCCAGCTGATGAAGGTGCCCCGGCCATGAATCAGCTTGGTATAAGCACATCGTTTATTGCCGGGAAGCGTTTCTTTCCAGGCCCAAGCCCGGTCCGTAATGGCAAATCCTCCCCAGGGGGCTGCATCATCGGCCCTGGATAAACTCGGCAATGGAATGTCCTCGACCGGCATTAATAACACAAACCCCCGTTCACTTATAAAACGGCAGGCCTCTTCATCATTATGAATTTTTCTTCCGTCATTCAAACGGTTCAGTTTATCCTGAGCTTCTCTGACAGCCGCGAGGGTTAACACCGGATCCTGCTTTATCTGCATGATAAACCACCCCATCGGATAATGATAACTATAATTTATCTTATCACAATTGGGCTATCCTTGCCAGGTTCATCAAAACCTCCCGGAGACAAAGAAAAAGAGCATTTCTGCTCTTTTTCTTTACAATAATCAATAATAATATCCGTAAGAAAAGATCCTATCATTATAGAAGTCCAAAATACGTACCCCAGCCTTTCCAAAAATGATCCATCGATAATCCTTTTTGGTTAAGCAGCTTTTCAAGGGTAGCCCAATGATATTCCACTTTGTATTCCTCTGTGGGGAGGCTTTTTCTGAAACTCGGCGCATCCTTCTCCAATAAGCAGAGAGGGGGATATAATACGCACCACCAGTTTTTCCCATTTCCTTTTCCTAAAGTCACCCGCAGCCCTTTGTATTCTCCTGCCGGTAAAACACCAAACGGATATACCCGCTGGGGAAACTCAAATTTACCAAGCTGTACTGTTACCGGAAGATATTGCCCGTTTCGAGCCAGTTCCTGCTGAGCAGTTTGTTTAAGCAATGGCAAATGACCCGATAAAATCTTTTCAGCCTGTTTTGGGTCTTCGACTTTGATCAATAACGGCTCAGTAACCTGAATGATTCTGTCTCTAACCTTCAGTTTGATTGCCTGATCCTTTGGCGAATCACTGTTGGCAATCACATGGAGACGGATAAGATTAGAGCGGTTATAGGTTTCGATAATTGGCTCCGCAAACCGCGCCATAACAGAACTAAGTCCCCCAACGACAGTAAAAAATATTATAATCAACCCGGAGGTCAATAAACGGTACTTTAACGACATTTAAATTGTTCACCCCATGTATGTCAACGCTCGGAGCTATTCATTGCCTGCTACATAGCGTTTCATGTGTTTAAGAGCATTTTTCTCGAGTCTTGAAACTTGAGCTTGAGAAATGCCTATCTCTTCAGCAACTTCCATTTGGGTCCGGCCATCAAAAAAGCGCATTTCTAAAATAAGTTTTTCACGATCGTTGAGTTTGTTCATTGCTTCCTTGATTGACAAACCTTCCAACCACTGGCCGTCAATATGACGTTCGTCGCTGATTTGGTCCATTACAAAAATCGGATCGCCACCATCATGATAAATCGGTTCAAATAAAGAGATAGGTTCCTGAATCGCATCCAGCGCAAAAACGACTTCTTCCCGTGGAACCTTCAGTTCTTCGGCGATTTCGGCCACGGTAGGTTCTTTTGAATTTTTGCTGACCAAGGCATCTCTGACCTGAAGCGCTTTATAGGCAATATCCCGCAGGGAACGGCTGACTCTAAGCGGATTATTATCCCGTAAATAACGACGAATCTCGCCGATAATCATTGGCACTGCATATGTTGAAAATTTTACATTCTGTGAAAGATCAAAGTTATCAATGGCTTTCATCAATCCGATACAACCGACCTGGAACAAGTCATCCACAAATTCACCGCGATTATTAAAGCGCTGAATGACGCTTAAAACCAAACGAAGATTACCCTGAATCAATTCTTCCCTGGCGGAACGGTCGCCGGATTGCATTCTCTGTAATAAGTCCCGCATTTTACTACTGGATAAAACGGGAAGTTTTGCCGTATTAACCCCGCAAATTTCGACTTTATTCACCAGCATCCAGCCAATCAACTCCTACAAAACGAACTTTTGACGCGTCTAAGAGTGATTATTGCCACGGATAGCATGTTTTATACCCATTTGTTAATTTCCCCAGCTAAACCTGGGTGACAATTTCTTTGATTTTGACTAAATTCCACCAATAATCTTCAAAAAGTTCGCTGGATTCCAGAATTTGTCTATTGAAAATTCTTGAACCGGATTGTCAGCTCAATACGTTCCAAATGTTATTTTGACCCCTATTGATAAGTTCACAGACAAGGGCAAACCGGATGAATCCATTTTAAAATAACAATTGACAACCGAATCAATCCCCTTTATAATATTTAATAGTCGGTGCGCGCACTACGGTGCGTGCAAAAAAATGCCCAGGTGGCGGAACTGGCAGACGCGTACGTTTGAGGGGCGTATGGGCAACCGTACCGGTTCAAGTCCGGTCCTGGGCACCAAAAGAAAAGTTAAAAGCAGCCGAAATGGGCTGCTTTTTTGTTTGAATATTTTTTATAATGCTCAATTATCAATCGGGTACTATGATTTCTTCATTGCCTTCCTTTTGGAGTTTAAACTATCTCTACCCCTTTTCTTAATACTTCTGCCACAAAACCGTCTTTTTCAAGATAATCCCGGTACGTAAACGGTGTCGGTTGAAAGTCCATCGAACTATACTTTCTTGCTCTGGAAAGCAAGAATTTGATGCCTTCAATTCGCGGTGTTCCCTCAAAGTAATCAGAAAAAATAGCCAAATCAACATCACTATCTTCGGGTGTAATTGACATTGACATAAGACCCGAATAAAATGACCTTTTGTACCGAATAATCAAAAATATAATCGATTAGTCGCAGCTGCAGTTCCTCCAGTTACCTGAATTTTATATCCAAATTTTTCTGTTGGGTCCCAACCGTAAGATGTAGCTTTTTTGTATCCACTCATGGTTACATTGCTGATAACTACAATTACAACGCCATTTTTTGGTGCTTTGGTCAATTGAATAGTCGTAGTGCTGCTTGAAACAGGCGTACTAAATACTGTAGTGCCATCCGTAGCGCGATAAGCTATTTGACACCTCATATCCGCAGTAGTACCATTGCCTCCCGTTGAATCGGGTGCAAAGTTTATAGTAACTGAAGTGACTCCTGGGTTAACTGAAATCGGTATAAAATTTCTACCGGTATATCTTGGAAGCTTGTTGTTATTGGATGGAACAAGCCAACCGCTTTGGTTAGTCGTAACTGCATACATGGAAGTTGAAGCGACTCCCTGAATGGCGGTTGAAAACTCCAGAAAGTCTCCCAAAGCCAAACGGGCAGCATATTCTGTTATCATTGATTGTACTCTTGCTTTGTCTAACAATCTTGTCATAGTCTGTAAGTTTTGTTCTGAAGTATTTGCTGCTTCAAACACTTTTGCATAAAATGTCAATCCGACACGCTGCGAAACAAATAGCGGGAATAAATCATTGTATCTGAACCCTGTACTATCATTCATATAATCCGATGGTCCCGTAGCTTCTCCTGATGAATTGATTCCACAGCTTTCAATAGGACAATACGGCTGATTGTAGACTGTTGCATCGAGATAACCGATTCCTGACGGGAATGGAAATTGCTGTGATTGTCCTATCGTTGCACCATTTCGCCACTCAGCAAGACGAAGTATCATATAGTTATTTAACGACTCTTGAATCCATGATACGGAATTTCCGGGTACAGTACCATATGCATTGAAGAGAACATGATTAAATTCATGAGTAATATTATATCTGTTTTGGTCACTCATTCCGTTAGAATCGCTTTCGACAAATGGATATGAACCCTCCCAAGATTGATCTCCTGTAGCTCCAGGATCATTTGGTAATCCTGTATTCGTAAAGAAATAGTCAATATATTTTGTTCCGGTTTTTCCGGTTGACCAAGGAGGCATATGGATACCCAGGGTTTGGGTTTCCCATTTCAAGTCTCCATGAATCCGTTGAAGGATGGAGGTTTGAGTAGCTACAGATATTTGTGATGTTCCATTAGGCCCTTCGCTCAATAAAATATAGCCATATGGAATTGTCAAAGAAGGTTTTCCATATGGGTTAATGTTAATGGGTGTAAGGGTTGGGTTATCGTTCCAAGCTTCTATTGTTGCGCTGGGAATAGTTCCATAATTCCATCCATATGAATCCGAACCGGTTGCCGGGTTCACAATAATGGTAACAGTATCTGAAGATGACAATGCTGTATCGCTAGCAGTAAATTGCAACACGTATGTACCTTCAACTAAAAAGGTTGCTGTGGTACTTGGTGAGTTTGAATTAGCAAATGTCACCGTTCCAGGTCCGCTTACCTTGCTCCAGGTGGTGGTCAAGGTTGAACCTGACGGCAGTCCGTCGTCACTTACCGTACCGTTTAGCATAACTGTAGCCGGCATAGTAACCGTTTGATTTACTCCGGCGTCCACTTTTGGCCCTTGATTTGCTGCAGGCGTTGGTGTAGGAGTTGGCGAACCGCCACTGGATGTTCCATTCAAAGTAAAACTGGGGGGTTTACTATTGGTACCGCTATACGTTAAGTTAAAACCGAAACTAACTGTTCCTCCATTGGCCGCAATCGCCCCATTATACCCTGCGTCCTCCACCGTCACCGTCGCGCCGCTTTGCGTGTATTTCCCATTCCACAGATTGTCAATCTTTTGATTGCCTTCAAACATCCACCCCAACTTCCAACCCTGAATCGCACTCGCGCCATTATTTTGAATGGTTACATTCACGGTTGCCCCACTACCCCAGTCATTTTGAATGGAATAGATAACCGTATAGTTATCGGTAGCGGCAAAAACTAACACAGATCGTAACCCGGCAAAAACCAACAGGCCCATGATGAACAGCAAAAGGAAATCCAACCGGATCCGGTTCCGTAATTTTGTCATTTCCGAAAATAGTCGTTGGACTATACTGGTAATTTTAATCATCATCTTTTTCACTCCTTCATGAAAAATTTGAAAGTTTCGATTATCCAATTTAATCATGAACATTACACATTCAGGTATCGCCGACCGGTTTAAGATTCGTACCGCTGTAAGTCATCTAATTTAGAAATTTCCTTGATGTTTACCGTTCAAAGGACTCCTTAAATGAATTTTAACGATTTATATATTCCCTATGACCGCTCAAAATCCTTTCAATAATTTATATATTTTTGAAAATATTTCCAATCAATTCGGCGCCAAAATATCGTCGTTTTCCTCATGTTTTTTTACGATTGCTTACTTATATTTATCCGAGAGTGTTTTGAGGAACATTAAAACCTACTTAACCTTCTTCATAGGTAAAGTAAGGAATATAAAAGAGCCCCCGTCACCTAATCCGGTGATGGGGGTTTTTAAAGGAGGTAATACAATGAAAAAAGAGGGTTGATATTTATTGTAACGGTACCATTTGTAAATAGTTGCTGCTAAAAATTCCCTTCCTCTCCAAACAAGAGCTTTTGATTTCCGGTCAATCTCCACCCGCCCAATCAAATCGGTGTTTTTAACCATTGCAGTTTAAAATCTTTGGATAAGTACTCCTACTTCAATTGCTTCTGACAGAGCTAACTTTTTATATCCAATAAAAAAACGGAGAAGATCACTCTCCTCCGGCTTAACTCCTTGATCTCTATCCGGCAGCATAATCTTCATCACTTCTCCAAATCACTCCAGCACATCGATGGGCCGCATCATATCATAATCTTCATGCTCAAGCAAATGGCAATGCCAGACATAACGGCCTGCATATGGCCCAAATCGGATAATAATCCGTGTCACTTCTCCCGGAGTACTCCGAACCGTATCCTTCCAACCCTGTTCATTGGGTGCTGGCGGTATGGATGGCCCGGTAAAATAAATTTTCTGCGTTTGATTAAAAAGCTGGACGTCAAAAGGCTGTCGATTCAGAATTTGGAATTGCACTAAATGTAGATGAACAGGATGAGCGACAAAGCCGGGATTGATCAGGTTCCAAATTTCCACCTTGCCCAGCTTTGGAGTCTCCGTTACCGGATCATGCCAACTCTTTCCATTTAATAGAAATAACAACCGGCCATATTGGTCTTGTTGCACAACCATGTTCATATTCCGTCTTACTTTGACCACACATTCGGCCAGAGGCACCACCGGATAGAGGCTATCAGGAATACAACTCCTGTCTTGACGAAACAGCGGTAAATCCACCCGAAATTGCATGATTCGCCCGGTAGTCTCCGGATCGACCGGTGTCCCGTTGGGGAAAGGACTGGGAGCGTCATTGAGCAAATCCAAACTTTTTCCGTTATAACCGGTAAAATCAATGATCACATCAGCCCGTTCCGCAGGGGCCAAAATCAATTCATGCAGTTTTACCGGTACTTCCAGAAAACCACCATCGGTTCCTATCTGGTAAATTGGCGGTCCAGATTCGATTTTCATTCGATAAAAACGGTGATTGGAGCCATTTAAAATCCTGAACCGGTATTTGCGTGGTTCCACCACTAAATACGGCCAAACTTTTCCATTGACCAAAATAGTGTCCCCATCCACTCCGGGGGTAATGGATGGATTGACGCCGGGAACCGGTGGCTGCGGCTGACTGGGATAAAAAAGGGAACCATCGTGATTAAAGGAACGGTCTTGAATTAGCAGTGGAATTTCAAATTCGCCTTGAGGAAGATTCAATACTTTTTCAAATTTGTCACGGATCAGGTAAAATCCGGCTAGCCCGGCATAAACATTCAATCGCGTTATTCCCATGGCATGATCATGATACCACAGTGTGGCGGCTTGTTGATGATTGGTGTAGCAATATGTCTGATGGACGAAAGTTGGTCCGGTCTCCTGATAATTTCTGGTAAACCAAGCTTCAGGGTAACCGTCACTCTCCGGCTTTACCTTGGCGCCGTGCAGATGAGTCACAGTACGGACTTCTGGAGCATCCATGGCGCCATGCAGCGTTTTATCGACAGGGAGAAAGTGTGTGTCGGGAAGGTCATTTTTCCATTGGATCATCACTTTCTCATCCTTTCGGGCTTCAATCACCGGGCCGGGATAGGTTCCGTTATAACCCCAGATTAATGTATCCGGGAGCTCACTATGAAGCGACTGCTTTGTTTGGACCATTTTAATTTCATAATAAGTTTTTTCCTCATCCCGGTATATTGGTCTTAGAACCTTGGGTATTGGTAATTTATCCTTAAATTTTGTGAGTAACATTAAAAAAATCCCTCCTATGCATAAATTTTCAATTTAATATATGTATAAGATTTCACAAATGAATTTGATTTTCTCCAATTCACGACCATATCGTAATAAAAAATGCAATAAACTTATATAGTAAATCATAATTATGCAATAAAATGAATTGCAAAATTCCCAAGGGTTGGACATTTGGACATAAAAAACGAGGTATTATCCTCGATTTTTCGCTTTGTTTAAACATCTCTATTGAAAAATTTTCAACCCCTACATGATTTTAAAAAAAATGACAATAATAATTTATCATCCTAAGCTTGAATATCCCAAAGAACTTCCGTATATGAAGTTTAAAACACTGAAGGTTAAAATTTTAATGCCAATTTGCTATTTATACCTCATAAAACTAACAATATTTCTTCTCCTACTTGTGGTATTTGTTCCAAGGGCTGAAATTCGTCGCCTTTTTGCATATGGACTTATATTCGGCAGTCTCTATGATGTGGTAGGACTAACAATTGGTCATTTTACAAATCTTTTTAGATGGATTAACTTTTATCCCTTCGGGTATGGTTATTTACCATTTGCCTCGCCAATATCCTGGTGTGCCTTTTATATTATCTACTTCTATCTATTGCCTAAACAAAAGCCAATCATTTATATATTTCCTATATCAGGAATCGTCATGAGTATGATCTATTCCAGAGTACTCGTCAACTTAGGAATGTTTATTGAGCCTAATTTCATACTGAGATTGGCTAATTTCACATTATGGTTTTCTTATGCAACATGGGGTTACGTAAAATTAAGTGAATATATCGATGCAAAAAATGGTGGTATCCATAAAAAAGCATGGTCTTAACCTTAAAGCAAAAATAAAACACAATATTACCATTTCGTAACAGTCCTTCTGCCAAATCAGGCATGGGGCCTTCCACCATAGGTATTGATTGCGTATCAGTTCTAGCGACTCTTTATTTTGGTAAACCTTATAATACAGAAGGCGGTTATGCCTGCATATATGCTATGAGGCACTAAAGCAAAAAAAGTATTCAGGATTGTTGGTTTAAACATAAATACATGAGGCATCCCTGCAACTAAAAAACCGAAAATAGCAACCCAACCCATAAGACCAATCCCAATACCTTTTAATAAATAATTTCGACAACCACTCCACTGCAAAACAAGACCGATGATAACCCCGATAACTGCCCCCATAATCCAATCGGTTACTATACCCGTTAGTATACCTATCAATGATTTGACATCATTCATATTGTTGGTAAATAGATCTGCTGCCAAAGAAGCAATATGAATGATAGGTAATCCCATCCAAATAACAAAAAAATCAAATAGCTCTCGAACTATCGATCCAATTACCCCCGAAATAATCCATAGAGTTAAGCGATCATCGGCGAATGCCATTTAAAAGCCTCCTTATCTAGAGATATTTTGATCAGAATAGTTTTTTGTATCCGTCCGGGAGATTTCCAACCATGTAAAAAACAGTCATTTTAGTTCTTCACAAGACTGTTTTTTACGCCTTGAAGGATATTCCTTACCGTTCCATAATAAATTTTCCACATTCACCACTAGGTTGGAAATCTTTAAAGCCTCTCCCCGGAAATTGAAAAGATTGAGTGTTGTAATTATCCAATCAATATGATATCATTTTATAAAATAAAATGTCTTACCGGTTGGGCGAAGTTTTCTTCGCTTTCAAGAGAAAACCGGCTTCCGGGGTGGGAAGCTCTTATTTAGAGCTTCCCACTTTTTTGTTTTTTTCCGGCCTATATTACCGTGTTATTCTATCATGTTAAAAAACTTGTATTCGGGGGAATTACCCAGAATGAATACACAACGGATATTTGGGTACATTGATAAGTCATTGGTCGAATTAACATCTCCATTCTATATATCCGTAAAAATAGTTTTCTATCTATTATTGAACTTTAAATAAAGGAAACTAATATTATCAACTTTTGAAGGGGGATTTTCTACATGGTTTTAGCCTTGTTAATTTTTGGAGCAACCTATCTTTTTATTATGCTCGAAAAAATTCCGCGCCATCTTGTATCTTTAATTGGAGCTCTGGCTGTGATCATATCCGGGTTGCTCTCGATGGAAGAGGCGATGAAGTTTGTCAGCTGGGAAACGATTGGCTTGCTTTTGGGAATGTTCATTCTGGTCAGAATCCTTGAAGACGCCAATTTCTTTGATTTTTTGGCCGTCAGAACCATGGAAAAAGTAAACTTTGATGTAAAAAAAATCTTTTTTGTCTTTCCATTATTAACTGGCTTTTTAGCGGCGTTTATGGATAGCATCACCGTACTTTTATTCTTTACCATACTCACGATTAATGTGTGCAGGATGTTTCATATCAATCCAATTGGACTCATTATCGCCGAAGTTTGTACTGCTAATACCGGCGGTAGCGCTACACTCGTGGGTGACCCTCCGAATGTAATTATTGGCAATCTACTAGGGTATGGATTTAACGACTTTGTCAGGAATACAGGTCCGATTGCAGTCATCGCCACCATCGCCATAACCGTTTTTTGTTTTCTATTCAGCCTTAAATCTTTGCGGAAAGCCGCCAAACTAACCGCGCAAGAAAAAAAAGAATTACTACTAAACAATGCCATTTCCGATCAAAAATTGGTCAAAATCGGTTTAATCGGATTCGCCAGTGCAATCTTATTGTTAATTCTTCATACAGAACTTAACCGTCTACTGGGAATCCACATTGGCGCCGCAATCGCCACTCTGCTGCCAGCTCTGATTTCTCTGGTATTCCTGGGCGCCGCTAAGGCAGAACATGTTATAAAAAATATTGACGGAGAAACTCTATTATTTTTCATTGGATTATTCATCGTCATTGGGGGCTTGGAAAAAGCCGGAGCCTTAAAACTACTATCAAACTATATCGTAGATTTATCAGGGGGAAACGGCATTCTACTGGCTATTCTTTTCATTTGGATTTCGGGTCTCGCCAGCGCTATTGTTGACAATGTACCGATGGCGCTCACCATGGCTTATGTTCTCTTAGATATAATCGCTGCGGATCCCTCTCTTGCTCCATTTAGAGCTAACCTGGCCTGGGCGCTAGCCATGGGACTTGATATTGGTGGCAACGCCACACCGATTGGGGCTTCGGCAAACGTGATGGCTTATAGTATTATGCAAAAAAATAAAATAAAAATCAGCTGGGGCCGATGGTTCAAGGAAGCAATGCCTGCCACGATTATTGCATTGATCATTGTAACCGTAGGCATATGGGTCAAAATTAAATTTGGTATATAATTCTCAGGCAATTCCAGCCCCGTGGAAAGATTTTAAGCAATGGCTTTGGAAATTGAAAGCCTCATGATGTTATATGATAGCCCACGGGGTACCAGGGACTAAAAACCATAACCTCCTAAAAGGAAGGAGGTTATGGTTAAATCAGCATTTTTAAATTCATCACGCATTTGTTTGATGGAAACCGATCGCCATTCAACCCTCACCGATCACTCTTCTTCTTGAGGGTCGTTTCCCTGCATCTTATCCCGATAAAACTGTTGAAGTATATAAAACGCCAACTTTCGGGTCTTCTTATCGGAGGCAATCAATCCCTTGCGGTTATATCCCTTTTGGTACCGGTTATAACGCCTCTCGGCCCGGAAATCATAGAGGATCCATGGCGACAATCCTTTCACATAATCCAATTCCCGCAAGATTGCTACCTGTTTTTGATAAACTTCTTTCATATATTCCTCTGAAAACAAATCCGATTTACTGCTATGGAAGCCGGCCAACCCATCCGCTCCGGTTTCGGAAATAATTACCGGTTTATCTGGATTGGAGTTAGCTCCGAGTTCAACCAATTCGGAAAATTTTGGATTATACCAGCCATAATACTCGTTAATCCCAATGATATCCAAATATTCGGTTAAGCGATCTTCAATCTTAATTTTGGTATGGTTGACGAGGCAGGCGGCGGAAACAAGACGTGAAGAATCCCATTTTTTCACGGTCTGAGCCAGTCTGCTCATAAAAGATAATCGTTCATCGGAATCGGGGTTTTCATTTCCTACTGACCAGATAATGACGCTGGCCCGGTTGCGATCGCGTTTAACAAGCTCAATTAGCTGGTTTTCAGCATCCCGGAACGTATCCTGATTAACAAAATCAATTGCCCAATAAACCGGGATTTCCTCCCATAACATCATCCCAACTTCATCGGCAATTTGGGCGGCAAGCTCGGTATGGGGATAATGGGCCAGCCTCATAAAATTACAGCCAAGCTCTTTGGCATCGGCAAACCGCCGCCGGATATCGGACTCATTTGAGCTTTTTCCAAGTACGATATCATCTTCATGGGCACAAATGCCGCGGAGAAAGAGTTCCCGGCCGTTAAGAAGAATTTGGGTCCCCCGGACCTCGATCTGGCGGAACCCAACCCAATCCTTGACTCGATCTGTGCGGAAACTGGCTTTGACTTCATATAAGCGAGGATTTTCCGGAGACCATAGCTCCGGAGCAGCTTCGATCTGAAATTCGCAGTTCCCATCCTGTACCGTAACCCTCTTCGATATGTTCAATTCCGGTATCTCAAAAAGCAGTTGTTCACCGGAAAGGGGTTTGTCAAGGGATACCGCCACCCGGATCCTATTGTAGCTATTATCGGACACCAAAGATACTGAGAAATCCCGGATGAAATCGGGTGGCAATCGGAACAAATCAACTTCACGATAAATACCGCCATAGTTAAACCAGTCGGTATTCCGCATGGGTACCCTATCCAAAGTCCGGCTATTGTTGACACAAATCTGGATTATATTTTGGGTTTTTAGCTTGCCGGTCAGTTCAACATAAAAAGGCGTGGAACCGCCGTAATGATTTCCCAAAAACTCTTCATTCAAAAAAACTTTGGTATCATAGTTGGCAGCTCCGATTCGCAAAAAAAGCCTTTCTCCTTCAGACTCCGGGTAATAGGTGAACTCCCGGGCATACCAAGCGCTTCCTTCATAATAATAATACTCGGGTCGAAACATATTCCAGCAGGATGGCACCGGAATATCCTCTCCGCCGTTATAATCATAGTCCCAGGGGACACGGCGACCATTTTCATCGCGAGGTTCGATGTGATTCCAATTGGCCCGCAAGCCGGTGTCATAAGGATCCACTGTAAAATTCCAGTTACCGTTGAGACTTTCTTTATCCCGGTGATCAGAAAAGATCATCGTATGATGGTTTAAATTTTGAAGATCATACTTTTGCCCATAATCTTCACAATGAATATTACTATGGAGATTTTCCACTATCTTTTTTTCGGCCATTTTTGTTACCTCCGTCCATCGCTAATATTTGCTTAACCTTTGAGGCTCCCTGATGCAATGCCTTCCACAAAATACTTCTGAGTAAAGAGAAAGATGATAACAACCGGCATGATCGAGATCATACATGCCGCCATCTGTGGACCGTAGTACGTAAAATATTCAGTGACAAAATCAGCCATACCCAGGGGAATCGTCTTGAGTGAGGCCTCCGATAAATAAATCATCGGTACAAAAAAATCATTCCAGAAATACCGGAAGGAAAAGATGACTTGTACGGCTAAAATGGGCTTAGACAAGGGTAACATGATTTTGTAATAAATATAAAATTCGTTGGCCCCGTCGATTCGGGCTGCTTCCAATAAAGAGTCGGAAATGGTCATGAAATATTGTTTGACCAAAAAAGTTCCAAAGGCTGTGAATGAACCTAATAAAATCAATGCCAGGTGGGTATTGTATAACCCCAGAGTTCGCACCATGATAAACTGGGGAATGATCACAATCTGCGCCGGTATCATGATGGAACTGACATAAATCAAAAATAAAACATCTCGGCCTTTCCACTTTAGCTTGGAGAACGCATAAGCGGCAGTGGTGGAAGTGAAAAGTTGGATGATCATGATAATCGAGGTAATTTTTACGGAATTGAAAATATAAATTGGAAACGAATTCAAGTTAAGCTTCCCAGCCGTATCAAAAAATAATCGTGTAAAGTTAGCTAACGTCATCTGTTTGGGAATGATATGGATTGGATAATCAAAGATCTCGACTTCATTTTTAAACGCTGCTGAAATCATAATAAGTAAAGGTAGAAGAATTAAGAGTGAAACCAAAACTAAAATCAACCCGATTGATATTTTGCTAAGCAAGTGAACCCTGTCAATTTTAGGCGGTTGATAATGCAACTCATTTTCGAATGATTCAAGCTCTTGTCGTTCCATAATAACCTCCCGTATAATCATAAGTGGCGGTGTTCTATTCGTAAGTCACCCATCGATGCTGGCCGCGATATTGGATAATGGTAATAGTCAATACAATCAATAAAAGAATTAATGATTCGGCGGAAGCATAGCCCATTTCATAATTGGTAAAGGCTCTTTGATAAATATCAAATACTAAAACCGTTGTTGAACCAGCCGGTCCTCCTCCCAATTGCCCGCCAGTCATCGCAAAGATTTGATCAAATACTTTAAACGAATTGATCACCGCCATGATCACACATAAGAATGTGGTCGGACTTAACAGCGGAACGGTGATCCGCATAAGTCTCTGGAACCCGTTGGCACCGTCTATCTCCCCGGCTTCGTATAATTCGGGATTGATGGATTGCAGTCCGCTTAAGAACAAAACCATATAATAACCGAAGGATTGCCACAAAGTCACCAGAATGATCGTCAGCAAAGAAGTCTTGGGGCTGGTTAACCAGGGCAATCCTGATAAACCCATTGAAAGCAGGAAATTATTAATCGGGCCCTTGCTTGGGTGAAAGATTAACATAAAGATCAAGGAGACCGCTATGTTGGATAAGATTACCGGCAAAAAGATGATCGCCCGAAAAAAAGACCTCGCAATAATTTTCCCGTTGAGAATGATCGCGAAGATAAAACCCAGTAACAGCTGAAAAATAACCGTGGCCAAAGTAAATTTAACCGTATTCCACAAAGCTTTCTGGAAGGTACTGTTGGTTAACGCCTTGACAAAGTTGTCAAGACCGATGAAACTGGTGTTAAAGCCGCCGGAATAGTTGGTAAATGCTAGTCCCATAACAGCAACAATCGGAACAAAAACAAACACCAGAAATCCGATCAAACTTGGCAATAAAAACATAAGTACAGTAAACCATTTATGGGGTTGATAGGATGACTTCATTTACATTCTCCTTTATGGAAGCCAAAGGTTCCGGTTTTTTTCCGAAACCTCCGGCTTTAGGTCGTAAAATTCATTTAATTGCTGGACTTAACAACCTCTTTTAACCCTCTGTCAAGCTCCACCATGAAATCCCCATCACTCATATCTGAAACCAAATATTTCTCAATTAATGGATTTAATACCTGGGTCTCAATTTTCGTGCCGTATTTATTGATATAAGCACCGAATTTCGGCACAGGCTCACTGAGATATTTCACAGACTCCATATCCGGAACAACCTTGGCCAATTCGTTCTGGACTTCATCATTGACGATGGCCGGGAGAATACCGTTCTTGGCGACGACTTTCGCTCCCTCGACTCCGCCGGCCCAGGCAAGGAATTTAAAGGCAGCGTCCTTCTTCTTGGAACGGGAATAAATATGGTTGAAAGTAGAAGCTCCGGCTGTTATGTAATTTGCGGAATCACACGGTATTCTGGTTATCGCCCAATCATTCCAGGTGAAATTCTTCAGTAACTTTTGATCCCGGGCAGCCAGCATAAACTGAGGAAACCACTCACCGATAAGGACCATACCTACGTTACCCTGATAAAAGGCTTGGGAATAATGCATTTTGGTCGCTTTCAATTCAGCCAAAGGAATGATGGCTTTTGCCTTTTCCAAATCCCGCCTCATACGCATCGAAAATAAAACGGAATCAATATCTACGTCGATTTTGCCGCTGGCAGAGATGAAATTGACCTTTTGTTGATAAGCAGGCAGGAAAGTGTTAACCGGCCAGGTATACAGGATCGCACCATACTGTTTTCCGTCACCGGTGGATAACTTTTTGGAGACTTCGATAAACTTGTTCCAATTCCAGTTCCCTTTTTTAACCAGTTCGGTTGGGGTCGCCATACCAGCTTTCTCAAAAATCTTTTTATTGTAATAGGTAAAATAACCGGCCCCCCGGAACGGGATCGCCAACACTTTCCCATTGATGGAAATATCGTTCATATAGGGTTTATCCGCCCCAATATTGAATTTATACTTTTTGATTAACTTATCCAACGGTTCAATATATCCGTTGGTATATTGCGGAAACATGTCAGCCTGCCGCTTTTGCATATAACAGTCCATACTGACTCCGCCTGCCAGCAATGTAAGCAGCTTTGTTTCATAATCCGCAGCCTGAAGATAAGTAGCCTTTACATAGATCTCTTTTTGGCTGGCATTGTAAGCATCAACAATCTGGCGATAGGTGGGGTCATCCCAAAGGTAATAACTGATTTCCGTCGGACCCTTCGCCCGGACGCCGCTAATACCTATGAAACAAGAAAGTACCCAACAAACGGAGAGCAAAACTGTAATTAACTTTTTCACTTGCCATCCTCCTTACGATTTTTTGGGGGTTCGATTAATTTTGAAATTTGCTTCCCCCCATTTTGTTAAAGAAATTTTAACATAGAACCGGTGCAAAATACCTGATACCTGAGTACTGTTTTCAGAATCATTTTCACCAGTACCAACAGCCAAACAAGAATTTCTTTATATGAATCCCGGAAGTTCCATACCAAACACTTCAAACGGATCAATCAAACGATGTAAGCTAATTTACACTCCTGTTACTTTCTATTTTGAATAACCTTCGATGCCACTTAGAATTGGGTATGGGTGAAGAAAGTACTAGTACTCCAGTACTGGTTCAATGAAAAAATCCTTTCTAAACTGACTTGGGAATCTTCTGCTATCATGCTTTTTTAGCAACAATGGAAGGATGGGGCTAAAAAAATAAAGGTAAATAGAAAATGGACGGGAGCGAACCATCAAAGAGCACTTATCCTTTTGATGCTTGCTTTATAGTTCTTTGATGTCTTTTCCAATAAACTTGGGGTGAGGGAGAGCTTACCAGATTCCGATTTCATTGGCCTTGCGGCAGGCTTGAAACCGGTCGTGGACTCCCAGCTTGGAATAAATTATATTTACATGATTTTTTACTGTTTGTTCGGCAATAAATAATTGGGTGGCGATTTCCTTATTATCAAGTCCCCGAGCCAGCAACCGCAAAACTTCTTTTTCCCGGTTGCTGAGAACATGAATCAATGAACCGGGTTCCGCTCCGGGATTGCGGTCTTTCCCCGGCTGAATGATTAGCTTATCGACGATTTTAGCGGCGACTTTTGGGGAAATCAATACTCCACCCTCATAAACCGCGCGGATGGCTGTAATTAGCTCCGCCGGAGGCATGTCTTTCAGTAAATAGCCTATCGCTCCAGCTTTTAAAGCTTCTACGACATAATCGTCATCATCAAAAGTGGTCAACATCAGCACTCTGATGGCCGGGAATTTTTCTTTGATCCGGCGGGTCGCCTCCACCCCGTTCATTCCCGTCATACAGACGTCCATTAACACTACATCGGGTTGTTCCAGGTTGATCATAGTCAAAGCCGTCGGACCATCGCCAGCGACTCCAATAACCATCATATCTTTGGCCCGGATCCTTAATACAGTCCGCAGGCTTTCCACAAACAAAGTCTGATCATCGACCAGTAACAATTTGATCTTATCCATGGTTCTCCTTTATATATCAAAAGGCATCCAAGCCGACAGCATAAATCCATCGCCGGGTTTACTTGATACCGAAAGGTTGCCTCCCAGACGTTCGATCCGTTCCCTCATCCCGATTAGGCCATAACCTTCCTCAATCAACGCCGTCCCATTCCCGTTATCTTTAATCTGGATACCGATCCCCTCACCCTTGCGATAAAATGAAATGAAGATTTGGGTCGCTTTTCCATGCCGGATGGCATTGGTAATTCCTTCCTGCACCAACCGATAAGCAACCCAGTCAGCTTCCTCCCCGAAATGCAAAGGGGCGTCCCCCAGATTTAATTCAACTTCCAAATGCGTAGCCTTGATAAAAGAATCAATCAATTTATGAATTGCTGAAAGTCCTTTGATTTGTTGTTGTTCCGTACGTAATAAATTTAAGGTATGCCGTATCTCCGCCAAACCCTCTTTGGCTTGATCCCGGGTGCGCTTCAAATGTTCGGGCAGTTCCCCCGGACTTTCCTGTGAGAGATCCAGCGCCGCCTCCAGCATCATCAGCAAGTTGGTCAATGTATAGCCCAAAGAATCATGGATTTCCCGCCCCAGTCGCTTCCTTTCATTGGCCGCAGACTGCTGTTCCGCTAAAGCGGCGTAATCTTGCAATTGAATATTGGTTTCCGCCAGTCTGAAGGTGGCTTCATGAAACCGACGGTTCAATTCCTTCAACGGCAAACTATTTTGCAATCGCAATAACTCGGTTAATGTAATGATAAAGGTGGAATACAACAATAAAGAAAATATGTCATGGATCGAGGCGGCAGGAAGCATTATTCCCCAAGCTCTAAGCCGATGTTGAAAAACAATGGTCAAAAGGATGATGGTAATTGAATAAACTAAACCTTCCACAAATTCGGTATAAACAATCGCTTCAATCAATAGCGCCGTCAACAAAGTCAATTCAATACCCAGATAACCTCCCATCGGCAATCCCACCAGCAAAAAAATGACCCCTTTCAAGCACAATACCGTCCAAATCAACACCGTCTGGCGGCAGAAAAAGGGGAGTACTGAAAGAATTAATGAAAAAGCCAATAAAAAGTCAAACTGCAGCCCCCAATGAAAAGGCAACAAGGTTGTTCCTTGCTGTAACCAAAATTGGACCAAGGCCCCCCCATGAGCTAAAATTGCTAGAAGAGGTACCATTACCTTTAATGAGCGCTCTGAAATAAGAGACACCCCCTCCATTAAATAACTTCGAGCCATGCTAACAATTCCCTGCTTGTTTTGATATCTTAATCTTTTCCTAAACCTGGAAATCACGAAACCATGCGCTGATTGATGGGAGGCTTATCGCCTCATACCTCTTTGGATGGTCATTGCGGCAATTGGTATTCGAAAAACTTCGGGGTTGCTTAAAAAAAAATCCTGGCAAAACAGGTTCCCTATTGTTTGGTAAGGAAACCTGGCCATGGATTTGAAACGACCGCTGGATTTGATAAAAATTGAATACTGGCACCATTGAACCAATGTTACTTATAATGGATTTCCAAAGCGGGGCTGATGCAAAAGCAGCCCCTTCTTCGGAAAAAGCCTTATCGGAAACCGACTTACTTCACAGTAAAATTATTGGTACTGGTTGATTGTCTTTTATTCCCGGCGGCATCAACCACTATGATATACCAGGAATGATTGCCCAAGGCGAGTCCGGTAGCAGTATAGCTTTCAACCGTAGCGCCATAGACCTCAAACTCCCAGAGTGAGTATCCATAACCCATAAGCCGGGCGGTACCATACATCCGGACATAACGGCCATACCCTTTTAAACCCGAAAGTGTCTCAACCCCGCCTTTACCGGCACTGGTACTATACATATCCGTCCAATTAGCGGCGTCGGTCGATACCTGAATTTTATAAGCGCTGGCCGCAGCCGATTCCCAGCGCAAGATGACGCTGGTGACACTATAGTTGGCGCCAAGATCGACACAAATCCACTGCGGGTCTGAGTATTGACTTTCCCAGCGCGTAACGGTTGTATCACCGTCGACCGCAGCCGATCCGTTATTTTGCCCTGTTTGAGTTGAAGAAACTGTCACCGGCTTGTTTAAGGCCAAATTGGCACTAAGGGGACCGACACCGGTGCCGGCCGCATTCGCGATATTTTTGCCGTCCAGCCAGATCTCATAATGATCAAGTCCGGAACCGTCATCATAGGAACTCTGCCAAACCAGATTTTGGCTTGAACCGGTCACAGGGGCACCATTGGCCGGAGTTAACAGTTCAAAGGTATTGGGAGCCGTCATGTCCTGGAAGCTAAAGGTGAAGGTATTGGACTGAGTACTGCCACCCGCCCAGTTAACCGCTACCACATACCAGCTATGGCTTCCGTTCGTAAGTCTGGCGTTGATGAGACAGGAAGCACCGCTGACCGCCGCCACTTGGTTGCCATCAAGATAAACCCGGTAATAACGGATTCCGGTTTCCGGATCGGAACTGGGATTCCAGGAAAGGGTTGGTGCTTTATCTTGAACAGTGACATTATTGGCCGGTGCGATTAAGCTGAAGCCAACCGGGGCCGAATTGTCGGTCAGGCCAAAGCCTTGAATCCCAGAACCGTAAGGATAAAGCGGCTTACCATAGTTTGTCGGTACAGACTCCCCGGCATTGATCTTACTCCGGATATCGGCCCGTTCGGCGGCAGTCGTCCCGAGATCATAGGGCAAATCCCACATTTCCAGTTCATTGGTTTCGCTATCGGTACCAACCTGGCTCATGGACTGCGGTAATTGCCAGGGTAGTTTGCCGCTGGGGGCATAGTCGCCAAACAGCAGTCCGGCTACAGCCGGCCCGCCTCCATCTCCGGGCCGGTAGGCGATGATAATGCTGTCGGCCAAGTTATTCCAGTCGGAAATGACGTAAGGCCGGGGCATCATCACGACCACCACGACCGGGATGCCGGCTGTTTTGTAATTTTGAATCAGGCTAAGTTGTTCCACCGGTAAATTAGGTTGTTCTTTCGGCCAATAGGTCCCATGAGTGTATGACTTTTCACCGACAACGACTACCGCCAGTTTGGGATTGCCGACATTGTCGGTATTTTTATAGACATTGATTCCCGCCGATTTGGCCCGGTCAACAATGGCTTGGTAAATAGTCTTGCAACCATAGTTCCAATGGAAGCCGCTGCGCCAGATGGCATAAGCGTCGCCTTCATCCGGGAACCAGGTTCCATCGGAGAAAGTCTGCCCGGCAACCACAATATTGTCACCCGCTTTGAGCTTCATTGTCAGTGGAATCACATTGTTATTTTTAAGTAAGGTCATCACATTTTGAGCCGCCTTGATGGACAGATCATCGTTAGCCTTGGTGTGATACGTATTGGCGGCCAGGTTGGCATTACCGTAAGGGTTTTCAAACAATCCCAATTTGAACTTGATGGTTAAGATCCGGCGTACCGCTTCATTCACCCGCCCATCAGAGACTGAATCGGCGAAGGTGTTCATATCAGTGCTGGCCGGATCGGCGCCACCCATCACATCGGAACCGGCATTGGCAGCATTGATCCAGCTGCCGCTGGGCAACCAGTCGGTGCAGACCATTCCCGGATAGCCCATACCATTGTGGAGATAATCGATGATGGGTTTGCTGTCTCCAGCGCCGGTGCTGTTAGGATCGAGATATTTACAGCCGGCATAACCAGGCATCACCGAACCGACATTGGCCTCAAAAGCCGCTTGCCAGGGCCGCATATGATATTGAATGGTAACGGCATCATAAGTGATTCCGGTTTCACCGCCGGCACCCTGGCCCGGCCAGTGTTTCAAAGTAGGCAGGATCGAACTGGGATTTAATTCCGGACCCCCCTGCATCCCGACGATAAGCGCCCGGACGATGGCGCAGGCCACGTCGGCATTTTCGCCATTACCCTCTTGAATCCGCGGGTAGAGAACCTTGGTTCCAAGCTCCGCCAGGGGGGATAAAGTACCCCGGTTTCCGGCGGCCACTTGTTCCCGCCGTTGCATATCGGCCAGTTGATAAATAAGATTGTAATCCCGGGATGCCGCCAAAGCACTCTGCACCGGGTAAGTCGTTTCGTAGCCGTGAATGGTGTCGCCCAGACAGATCATGGGAATGCCGAGGGCTGTTTTACAACAGGCCACTTGTTTACTGTTAAAATCATAGACATCATTATCCGGGCCGAAAAACCAGCCGGAATCGGGATAAACCTGGGCATTGTAAAACATCTGATAAACTTTTTGCAGCTTTGTCATCCGGGAAAGCAGATCCTTTACCCGGACATCAATGGAATTATGCCAATCCTCATAGGGTTCAATGGCGCCGTTTTTGTTTGAGTCGCGGCAACCATTAATGATAGTGACGCCGTCATCCGGATTGGAGGCTACCACCGGCAGATAAACACTGAAAGTTGAAATATTGGAATTAAAATAGGCGCCACTGCTATTCACCGCCCGGATATACCATTGGTAGGTCCAGCGGTCGCTTAAGTCTTGATTCACCGTAAAGCTGGTCCCGGTGGTTTCACCCAGTTTGGTATAGCGATCCAGGAAATTGCCGCCGGCCGTCCAGTCGTAATCGGTGCGGGTAATATTAACCCAGATTTCATATTTTACCGCGCCGGAATAAGGATTCCATGCTAAAGCGGGACGGCGGGTATTGGTGATCACCACGCCGTTTGCCGGAGAAATGACCGTAAAATCAGGTTCCGGCGTGGGAGTGGGCGTCGGGGTTGGGGTTGGGGTTGGTGTCGGTGTCACGGAAGGCGTCGGGGTCGGAGTGGGGGTTGCCAAATTGACCAAGTTGACTGTCACGACCATACCCGAAAAAACTACCACCGTGAGCGGACTGCCGAAAACTATTTTGCCGGTGTTATCCGTAGCTTGAAAGACCACATCTTGATTTTGGGAAACAAAGTAGTTTTTACTGAAGGTAACCGTGGTATTGCTGTTATAAGATAAGTTCACGCTCTGGGACTTATTTTGGGTGGTGATTAAGTTGGTTCCGTTACGATCAGCCGGACTTAAGGCCACCGATAAATACTCAACATAAGGGATTTGTAGCTGGATAGTAACCGGGGTCCCGGTGGAGTCATTACCGACATAAATTGAGGTTTCCCAGATCGAATAACCATAACCGGTGGTCCGGGTTTTACCGTACATCCGGACATAACGGTAAGAGCCACTGAGGTTGGTGGTGATTTGGTTGTGATCGACCGTACTGGTATTGGTCACCGTAGCTATATCGGTCCAATTGACGGTATCGGTCGAGCCTTGAATGATGTAGCTGGCGGCACTGGCGATTTCCCAGTCAATGACAATCCGGGATAAATTCATGGTGGCGCCGAGATCCCAATAAATCCACTGGGGGTCGATCCCTTGCGCGCTTTCCCAGCGGGTTCCGGTCACGCCATCCCGGGAATATTGAGCGGGTTGCAGTTCCGATGAAGCAACCGCCGCTACGATAGGCGCCAAAACATCCCCTACCGGAGGCGTCGGTGTGGGTGTCGGGTTTACTGTGCCGGTCATGGTGAATTTCAGCCAGTTAATATTCCAGCCGTTGGTTACGGCCAAAATCCGCAAAGTCTGGACACCAGCGGTTAAATTGATATTCGGGACCGTCACTGTGGTCCAGGTTTGGTAATCGCCGGTATTGGGCAGAGTGAGGGTTGCCAAAACCGTTGCCCCGTTTTTTAATTGAACTTGGGTATTGTCATACGGGCTGGAAACGCGGAAATCAACGGAGTAAGTCCCGGTGGTCTGGACATTGACGCTATAATCCATCCAGTCCCCGTTATCCGTCCAACCGACATCCAAGCCGCCGCTGGTATCCGTACAATTTTCCGTTTGAATTCCGGACATGGCACTATAATTTTCGGCCTCGATCTGCCCGGGTATGGTCTGGTCGGCCGCCGCATGAATGGCGCCATGCCAATACATACCGATCAAAAAAGCAACCGCCAATGGAATGAATAACAGATACAAATATTTACCTTTCATGATTATACCTCCCTTTTTTTCATAATTCTCGTCATCCTTTTTGCCAACTTTTTACTATTATGTAATTAAATTATAACTCGCTATTATATAAAATCAATTTTAAAATTTTAGAATATCGTTTCTTTAAAATGAGCAGAATCAAGGAATGGCAATTTTAAATAATTATTCGGTTTTTCTCTCAAATTTAAATCTGAAACAAAATACAAAGGGAGTGTCGCGAAACTATTTTTTTAAAATAGCAAGGACACTCCCTTTGGAGATGTAAAATGTCAATACCCTCAGAAAATGGGCTTCATTCTCATCGGATAGTAGTTACCCGGGTATGATCCCGCAGCTTATTTTGTCCGCTGACGACAACCGCTTCCCCTTCCTCTAACCCTTGAATTACACCGATGTTCCCTCCGTCCTCGACTCCGGTCAAAATATTCCGCAGAGTAGCCACGCCGCTTTTAACCACAAACACCTGCGCATTTCGGCCAGCTCCAATGACCGCGTCTCTGGGAATCATCAAGGTGTTCTCTTTTTTCAAGTTAAAAGTGACGGTGCCAAACATTCCCGATTTGAGTGGATATTGCTGATTATTGTGGATCATGACCTCTACCGGATAAGTATGGGACGGATTGGCCTTATCACTGATGCTCTTCACTATTCCACTCATCGTCACTCCTGGATAGACATCAGTCGTGATGATAACCGCATCACCCGTCTGCATTTTAAAAACATCTTTTTCCGCGATGTTCAGCCTTACTTTAAATATCGAGTCATCGATAATATTCGCCACTACGCTGCCCGGATTGACCATAATCCCGACGTTCACCGGCCTTGCGGTAACCACACCCGCAATTGGCGAAGTTACGGTAGAGTTGTGATATTGATGCCCCGCTCCGATATACTGGGCTTGAGCCGACTTATACGCCAGACGGGCCGAGTCCAGTTCGGACTCTGAAATAAGCCCTTTCTCATAAAGAGTTTGATAAGACTGATAATCTTTTTGCGCTTTTTCAAAATTGGTTTGGGCGGCTACGTAATTAGCTTCCGGTACCACATCCTCTATTTTAAGAAGCGGAGACCCCTGCCGGACGCGGGAGCCTTCATCAATCATTACTGCAGTTACTTTTCCGCCACTCTCCGAGACGACCGGTACATCATTATTGGCCACTATCGTTCCCACCTGGGATACTTCCCCGGCCAGCTCCTTCTTGGTTACCGGTAACACCGAAACAGGATAACCGCTCAGATCATTGGCTTTCGCCTTCTCCTCCACTGCTCCTTTGGTGATAAACAATGTAACGATGAGCAATCCCACAACCAAAACCGCTCCAATTAAAACCAATGCTTTTTTCATCTTCATTCACCTTTCCTGCCGCTTTCCGAAATTCACTTCATTAAATTCGCTACTTTATCTAACGCATAAATAATTGCATCAGCATCTTCTATCGATAATTCATCAAAATTAAACAAGTTATGAAAAAACGCATTTTTATCAAGAAAACTTCGATGGTTTTCGATAAATTGCGGTGACAATGATAATCTTATGGTACGCCGGTTATCCTTTGGTACTTCCCGGATAATGATTCCCTGATTGGTCATACGTTCGATAATGGAGGAAACGGTACTTTTGGTTAATCCCATTTTATCACTGAGTTCATTGAGCATAATATTAGGTGTTTCGTACAATGTGAACATCACCGTAAGCTGTTGCATCGTGTATCCACAGGCCTTAAAATTTTGAGCGGCATTTTCACGCAACCTTCGCTGAAGCGATTTAAAAAGATTGATAATCTTTTCAATCTGCTCATTCGAACACTGCGGCATGGTTCATCCCCTCCTCTTCCGACCGCTGATCACCGTTTTGAGAAATTCCTTTCCTTTTGCCCCGCATGCAAAATACTAAAACAATCGCTATCGCTACCGCCACCACCGTAATAGCAATCGCATAGTCCATGGCATCCACATAAGCCTGCTTATAAACCAAGCCGTATATTATGGAGGTCGCGGTGCCCCGGGCTTGCGTGGATGAAAAACGGTTGAGAGAAAATATCCCCTGAAGCTGGTTAAATAAATTGACGGCTTGCGAATTAAAGACTGTTACCTGTTCTGCCAGCCGGGCATAATTATTGTTGAGCCGGGCATTCATAGCCATGGTCATAATAGTAATACTAAGGGAACTCATAATTTGACGGATTGTATTCGACAAGGCCGAGGCCCTACCCACCAGCCTTGGGGGCACCGCATTCATTCCCGCCGTATTAATCGGCATCAAAGCAAGCCCCAGCCCGATTCCCCGGATGATCAGCAAAACATTAATCGCTTCCTTACTGGTATTGAGATCAATAAAGGATAATCGATACGAAGCCAGCGCCAAAAGGAACAATCCGGGAAGAGCCAGAGGTTTGGCTCCGATTTTATCAAAAATATACCCGCTGACGGGCATCATAATCCCGGTGGCGATGGCCGATGGAAACATGATGATTCCGGTTTCCAGCGCAGTATACCCTCTCATGTTTTGCAGAAAAATCGGGATGATATAGGTCGCTCCCATCAAGGCGAAAGTCGTCACACAACTAATGACTTGGCTGATGGTGAAATCAAAAATCTTAAATACCCGCAAATCAAGCAATGGGTCTGGATGGGTCAGCTCGTTGGCTACAAATAGCAACAGGCTAAATACGCCTAATGTCAAAAGAAGCGGGTTCTTGATGTCCCCCCAGTCGATGGTGGAACCTTCCCCCAAGACATAGAGGATACTTACCAGGCCTACCGTGGCAGAGATGAATCCAATCATATCAAACCCCTTGATGGGCTTTGTTAGGGAAGGTTTTAAAAGAATAACCGCCAATATAACGCAAATGATGCCGATCGGCACATTCACGTAGAAAATTAATCGCCAGTCAAATTTCTCAATGATATATCCTCCCAAAGTCGGTCCGATAGCCGGAGCGGCCATCGAGGCAATGCCCCAAAACCCCAAAGCCATCCCCCGTTCCTCAATGGGGATGATTTGATAGATAATGGACATGGCCACCGGCATGATCATGCCTCCACCCAAGGCCTGAATGACACGGAAAGCGATCATTGAGGAGTTGCTCCAAGAAAGTCCGCATAAAAAAGATCCGATGGTAAACATGACCAGAGCATAAATAAAGACCTTTTTGGTTCCAAAAATATCTCCCAGATACCCGGTGAGTGGGATGATGGCTCCCAGTGCCAGTGTATACGAGGTTAAAATCCATTTGGCGTCATCGATGGAGACTCCGAAAACCGCCATCAATTTCGGTACGGCAATATTGACAATGCTGGAGTCCAAAATCGACATGAAAGTACCGATCACGCATACCAGCAAGGCCATCCATTTATAAGAGGCACCATGCGCTTGCTCTTCCATATTCAAACTCCCTATTTGATGTGAATTTTGATTACCCCATTGGTGCCTGGCAGCAATTTTTCATTGTGCTGATCCAATTCAATTTTTACCGGTATTTTTTGAACCACTTTCGTAAAAGTCCCGCTGGTGGAAGAGGGCAGCAAAGAGAAGGTGGCATTGGAAGCCTGCCCTACAAATTTTACCTTTCCGGTAAATTTCGCTCCCGAGAACTGATCAATGGTAATATCCACCAATTGCCCCGGCTGGATCCTGCCGATTTTGGTCTCTTCGATATTAGCATTGACGTATAATCTTTGGGGATCGACCATCATCGCCAGGGTTTGGCCGGTTGTTTCAAATTCGCCCACCGTACCCTGTTTCTTTAGGATAATTCCATCAATCGGCGCCCGAACCACCGACTGGTCTACATTCGCATCGGAAAGGTTGTTCACTTCTTGTCTTCCCAATATCTGGTCCTTGACGACTTTTTCCCCTTCTTCGACATTGAATTCAAGGAGCCTTCCGGAGATTTGCGGACTCACCCTCACCAGATCACCGGTGATGGTTGCATCCTCAGTCGAAACAAAATAAGTATTGTTATACCAGTAATACAATACGATACCGGCTAATGCGAGAACCATGACTGCACTTATAGTAACCAGTAATATCTTACGTTTCCCATCCATTTTTTCTTTCACCCTGTCTCTATTTTTATAAGCTACCTTTGAAAGCTCCTGCTTCATGTGTACTAGCTCTGTTTCTAAACCAGCCCGTCTGAATAAACAAAAATTCGTATACGAACAATTCGTAAACGAATTTTATATTACTACATTATTCCCAAATTGTCAACTTTAGCTGGCATGAAATATTTAACCCCATGTTTTAGCGATAGGGTAAAAAAACCAAACGCTGATATGCATGATAAAGAAAATTTAATCCTTTTCAATAGGTTTTTTAAGACAAATTTCAGTTTCATTTGTTACAGTAGGGATAAAACATTCCCCGCACCGGAAATCTTGACATTCACCCTCATATCACAGAGACATGCAAAGACTAAAATAAATCCACGCAGTACCGTTCGTAAAGTCATGCCTTTAAAATATGGAAGATATCGAATCATAATATTTTTTCAGAGGAGAACTTTTATGACTGTACTTCAGGCTATTATTCTTGGACTTGTCCAGGGCTTAGGCGAGTTCTTGCCGATTTCCAGTTCAGCCCACTTGGTTTTAATACCCTGGTTGTTGCAATGGCCTGATCCGGGTCTGCCATTTGATGTAGCTCTTCACCTCGGAACACTATTGGCGGTAATATCTTACTTTTGGCGGGATTGGCTGGATTTAATCCGGCATGGCCTTGGGAAAGGGTTTAAAACCAGGCAGGGGAAAATCTTTTGGTATCTGGTCATCGCTTCGATTCCGGGAGCGATTATTGGAGCTTTACTTGAAAAAAAGGTTGAAACTACTTTCCGCAGTCCCTTCATCATTGGTACGATGCTTATTATTATGGGACTGGTTCTATATTCCGCAGATCGTTTCGGCCGCAAACGGCAAGAAAGCGAAGGAATTTCCTTTTTCCAAAGTCTTACCATCGGTATTTCTCAGGTATTAGCCATCATTCCCGGTGTTTCCCGCTCCGGTATCACAATATCCAGTGGATTATTTCTCGGCCTGACCCGGGAGGAAGCCGCCCGGTTCTCTTTCCTTTTGTCAACTCCGATCGTCGCCGGAGCCGGTCTTCTTAAACTTAAAGATCTGGGTAGCGAATCGATTCAGCTTCCTTTTATTGTCGGAGTCCTTACCTCGGCAGTAGTTGGCTTTCTCGTTATCGGCCTTTTGCTTCGATGGCTACGCAAGAGTAGCTTTTTATCGTTCGTCTGGTACCGTCTGTTTTTGGGATTGAGTGTGATCGCCCTATTTTTGATTCGAAAATAAGGTAAGAAGGGATCTCCTTGAGATACCTCTCCCATCTCACACCGGGTCAATGCCCTTACATTCCTTCGTTCTCCTTCAAGACCATTCCACGACGATTGCCTATTTTTTGCCGTCCTGCTCCTTCCCTTGCTCCAGCATACGGTAGCGGGAGAAGGCCGGCTTCTTTGAATACACCGCAGAGATGAGAGACCTCTTCGCCAGTTCAGTGCTCATGATTTTCCCGGATTCCCGGAGCTTGCGATTTTAAATAAATATCATCCCGGCTGGATTCTGGAGATCCGCCGGGATGGAATATGGGCCCAGTAAAACTATAGCTGAAGTGGAATCGCAATTGATGGAGAAATTGGTGAAAACCTTCAAAATTCCAGTTTCAAGTCATGACGAAACCTTTTTTACGGTTGTTTTCTCTTTCACCCAATCGTCCGGCTGATTTTTTGAATTGTTTTTTCCCATTAACCGATGATCGAAACCATTTCAGCAATTGTTTATTCCTTTCAACCAATCGCCCAAGTCATTTTTCAATGAGTTTTTCCGATCATCCAGTTGTTTTTGACCATCATCCAATGATCCGGATCATTTCAGCAATCGGCTTTTCCAATCATCCAATTGTATTTTCTCATCAACCCATTACTTTTTACTATCATCCAATCGTTAAAATCATTTCAGCAATTTTTATCTCCGGCGATAAAAAATCCCATTCGGGTTTAAAAAATAACTCAGAGCAGAATCATTTCTCTTATTTCCCCGTCTGTTTGCTCTTTTCCCTGATCTCCACCCGACGGATTTTCCCGTTAATGGTTTTTGGCAACTCATCGACAAATTCAATCATGCGCGGGTACTTGTAAGGCGCGGTTGCATGCTTGACAAAATCTTTGATCTCATCCGCAAGACCGTCAGAGGCGGTGTAATTCCGTGTGAGCACAATGGTTGCTTTGACAACCTGCCCGCGCACCGGATCAGGCGCACCGGTAACGGCACATTCCAATACCGCCGGATGCTCAATCAGTACGCTTTCAATTTCAAAAGGGCTAATCCGGTAACCGGAGGATTTGATCACATCATCGGTTCTGCCAACGTACCACAGGTAACCGTCCTCGTCCTGCCAAGCGGTATCCCCGGTATGATAATAACCGTCATGCCAGACCGCATCCGTTCTCAGCTTATCATTATAATAACCGCTGAAAAGGCCGGCCGGTTTGCTATGCTTGGTGCAAATAACGATTTCGCCGACTTCCCCGGTTGGAACCGGTTGACAGTTCTCATCCACAATGGACACTTCATATTGGGGAGAAGGTTTTCCCATCGAACCGGGCTTTGGCTCCATGCCGATCCAGTTTAATACCGTCAAGGTAGTCTCAGTTTGTCCGAAACCTTCCATTAGCTTAAGACCGGTGTATTGATAGAATTTATTAAACACTTCGGGATTCAGGGCCTCTCCGGCTGTGGTCGCATATTTTAGCGAGGAAAGATCAAACCCTTCCATCCCTTCTTTGATAAAGAAACGATAAATCGTCGGGGGTGCGCAGAAAGTGGTGATTTTGTATTTTTGAATTTTCCCCAGCAGATCGCCAGGGGCGAACTTATCGAAGTCATACACAAAAACCGCCGCCTCCATCAGCCACTGGCCATACAACTTACCCCATACAGCCTTACCCCAGCCCGTATCGGCAACCGTAAGATGCAAGCCATCGGGGTCGACATTATGCCAATGCTTTGCGGTGACAATGTGTCCCAGCGGGTAGGCAAAATTATGGCACGCCATTTTGGGCAAGCCGGAAGTACCGGAAGAAAAATAAATCAGCATCGGGTCATTGACTTTTTGGTTTTGAGAGCCATGGGGGCGTTCAAAGTTTTCGGATACCGCTTCCATATTCTCCGTAAAGCTATACCAACCGTCTTTTTCCCCCTTGGCGACAATTTTGACGGTAAGCGAAGGGCACTGAGCCTGCGCCTCGTCCACATAATCGGTAACCTCACCCATGACTGTACAGACTATGGCTTTAACCCCTGCCGCGTTAAACCGGTAAATGAGATCTTTGGTGGTAAGCAGGTGGGTCGCAGGAATAGCGACGGCGCCCAATTTATGTAATGCCACAATCGAGAACCAGAATTCATAATGCCGCTTCAAAATCAGCATCACCATATCGCCTTTTCCAATCCCGAGGCTCTTAAAAAAATTGGCTGTTTTATCGCTGTATTTTTTGATATCCCCAAAGGTGAATATCTTTTCGGCCCCACTTTCATCACACCATACCATTGCCGTTTTATTGGGCTCAAGCTTTGCCATCTCGTCCACAACATCATAACCGAAGTTGAAATCGGCCGGGACATTTAGGCTGAAGGTTTTTAGCATTCCATTTTCATCATAGGTTTCATTGACATACTTTCGGTGAAGTCCTTGCATTATGATAGTCTTTCCTTTCGTCACGCTCAAAGAGGAAAGTGGAATTTGACACTTACCTTGAGTTTGTTTATTTTAAAACTACTTTTGAAACACGGGAACTACAAATTCTACTTTTCAGGTTTGGGAATCACAATTGCCAAAAATTGGCATTCGGCGTCGTTTGCGGCTATCATGCCGTGCCGGTGACCAGAATCATATAACACACTGTCTCCAGCGTTTAACACTTCCACATGCCCGTCAAAGTCCACTTTGAGGCTTCCTTTAAGGATGTAATCAAACTCCTGCCCCGCATGGGTCGAATAATTAAGCGGTTTGTTCTGCGCTTCCCGGTCGTAAGGAACGCTTACCAGGAACGGCTCCACCATTTTGTCCTTAAGCCGGTAGGCCAGGTGCTTGTAATCAAAACCTTTTCGGCGTTCAATCGGAAGCCCGCCGCCTTTTCTCACGACTGTGTAAAATGAAAGTGTCGGGTTGCTGCCGGTGAGCAATTCCACTATATCCACTTTAAATCTTTGAGCGCATTTTAAAAGAAATGTATAGGTAAAATCGGAATTTCCGCTCTCCGCCGCCAGATATTTATCGATAGAGGTTTCCGTAACTTTCGCCATTTCTTCGGCGGAAATATTGAGAATCTCCCGCATACCTTTAATTCGCTCGGAAATCTCCTTAATATGCGTCTCCATCGTGGTTCCTCCTTTTCAAAAGTTATGGATCGAAATAAAAAATGTATGACATAAATATTGTCAACCACAAATTATTATATAATTGATTTTAAATAAAGCAATACAAACATTAAAAAATTCTTATTCATTAATTATTTACGCGAACAACTGGAAAAATGTTGAAAGTAATTGAAAATCCGGGGATTCTTTGCAAAAAATCAAGAATTCCCACCAAAATTGAATATGGCCACAGATTTTTTACGATTTGTTTCATCTACCGGCAGGTAAAATAAGCGGCAAAAACGAATTGGGATAATCAATGGAAGAGGTTGTCCAAATCCATTCAATGACTGCTGAGACTAATGGAGTAGAGAAATGTTAATTATCGGAATAACCGGAGGAACCGGTTCGGGGAAATCCACTGTGGCCGAGGCTCTTCAAAGAGAACTCGGTTCGAGCAATGTGGCCTTAATCTCCCAAGACTCTTATTATGCGGATTTAGCTGATTTGCCCTTTGAAGAACGGGCCAAACGGAATTATGACCATCCCGATGCCTTTGAAAATAATCTTTTAATTAAACATCTTAACCAAATCCGTAGGGGTAAAACTATTGAAGTTCCGGTATACGATTTTTCGCAACACGCCCGGACTTCAAAGAAGATCCCGGTAACTCCCCACCCGGTCATTGTGGTGGAAGGAATTTTAATTCTGACCGAACCGGTGCTGCGAAACACATTTGATATTAAGGTTTATGTGGATACCGATGCCGACACCCGGGTGATCCGCCGGATCACCCGGGATATTAAAGAACGCGGCCGCAGCTTGGACTCGGTTTGCGATCAATATCTAAATACGGTCAAACCGATGCACGAAGCCTTCATCGAACCGTCCAAACGCTATGCGGATATCATCATTCCTGTGGGCGGCCATAACACTGTCGCTCTGAGCCTGCTGGTATCCAGGATCGAAAGTTATATAAAAAGTATAGAAAACCGTGAGTAATGTAGTAAATTGTCATATAGTTCCGGTGCAAATTGAACTTTCTTCAACCGCTTACCAGATCGATTTTTTCTTTTACAACCTCGGTAATGGCTTTCATGGACGGCTCGAAAATCTTCCGGGGATCAAACATCTCCGGATTTTCCCCTAGGGTATGACGGATTGATTGAACCTGCGCTACCGCCAAATCAGTCCATATATTCAATTTTCGGATTCCCAACTGAACGCTTTGACGCACCATATCGTCGGGTAAATTGGAACCCCCATGCAATACTAGAGGAATATCGATGATTGCCTTAATTTTTTCCAACAGCTCAAAATTTAGTTGGGGTTCTCCCCGGTAAAGTCCATGGGAAGTCCCTATAGCCACCGCGAAGCAATCAATCCCGGTTTCCATCACGAACTTGACGGCCTCCTCCGGGTCGGTCATTGTTTCTTCCGCTCGTTTAACATCAATATTACCTTCTTTACCGCCAACCCGTCCCAGCTCCGCTTCTACTGAAACTCCCGCCGCATGGGCCACTTTCACGACTTCTTGGGTGATTCGCAGATTTTCTTCAAATGGCAACTTGGAAGCATCGATCATGACTGACGAAAAGCCGTACTTAATCGCTTGAACGATTGTATCAAAGTGGGTACAATGGTCCAAATGTAAAGCTACCGGAACTTTTGACTTTTCAGCCGCCACTCTTCCCAAAGCAGATACATATTCCAAACCGGCATATTTTAACCCGCCTTCGGTTACCATCAAAATAACCGGGGCGTTTAGCTCCTCGGCTCCTGCCATAATGGCTTTTACATATTCCAAATTGATAAAATCAAAAGCGCAAACCGCCCCTGGCCGATCAACACTCAATAAATCCCCAAGCGGTACAAGGCTCATTGGACTTTCCTCCTTAATTCCAGTTCATATTTTTCTAAGCCGCAGGCAAAAGCATAGGAAGAAGTAACTTCCATAATTTTATGATGAATCAGATCAATCGGCCGGTTGCATATTTCTCCGTTAACCACGGCTTTAGATTGCTGCGGCATGAATTGATCCAATAAGGTAAGCGGAAGGGATGTTTGGGATAGATTAAAAATCAAAGTTTGAAGTGCTTTATTGACATCGGGATGCACCCAGTAATAACGCGAACGGTCGCTAAAACTATATTTCCGGGCGTATTTTAAATAGAGAGCATCGCCATGATAGTGTTTCTGCCAATATTCCGGCTTCTCCAACATTGTTTTTTCAAGCACTGTTCTCAATCCGGACAGCATCACACTTTGCTTTCCGCTCAGCCACTCAATTTCCATCATTTCTAGTGCGAAAATCGCCTCCCGAAACGCAAAAGTCAATGCCGGCCCTACCTTTAAAATCGCAAAATGATCTTGAACCAACTTGCGAAGGGCTTGCGGGGTCTGATAATCGGTGGAGTGAGCTTCATATACAATTCCTTCATATTCTTCAATCATCTTTGAAAGCTCTTGAGCCTTTTCAGGTTGGTAATGAAATACAACATCATCACTGAATTCAACTCCGGGCTGAACCACCAAGGCAATAACCCGCTCCCAGGCTGATTGGAGACCTCGATCGTAAAAAACCTTTTTGGTTATTTCAATCGTATTTCTGGCTGCGTCCGATTGGGTGACCAACACAGTTTCTTCGGGGTTTTGAGCTCCTCCCGGTACAGGCACTTCAGTCCCGATCACATAAAAAGGAGCCTTAAGAGTATTTTTATTTTCTTGATAAACCGCCTCTGCAGCAAAACATAGATCCGCCGCCCTATTTGCTATTATTTCATCGGTTAACGGAGTGGTACAATCCCCAGGATCATCGGCCAAGCGCATGCTGGCATCCAGATGGATTTTCTCGAAACCGGCCAATACATAATCCCGGACCATAGCAACGGCTTTCGGCATTGCACCAGCCGCACTTTCATTTTGCCAAGCATTCGGCCCCAGATGATCGCCGCCTAAAATAATTTTGTGAAGAGGAAATTTCATTTTTGACGCAACGCTCTGAATATAAGTCATGAACTGTCCGGGATTCATCCCGGTATAACCGCCGAATTGGTTGACCTGATTTGAAGTCGCTTCAATCAAAAGTGGTGAATCCTCATATTGAGCCTGTCTCATAGCGGCTTCCAAGACACATTGGTTGGCGGAACAGATAGAATAAACTCCTGAAGCATTGCCTCTTTTGTGACTGGAAATAACCTCAAATAAAGAATTTTGTTTGGATTGTTTTTGGTTATCCATCTTTTTCTCCATGAACGGAATATCCATTCAATTTTTGGCGCCAAACTGTTCCGGTTCTTCATAGGTGGCTATGATCCTTCTCACCTATTCCATAAACCAATATAACCATTGTTGAGTTATCGATCCTGCAAAATGTCGGAAGGTAAGTCTGTCCAACGGGGTTGGCCCTGGATACCACCTGCCGCAGTTGTATTCATGGCTCCGCAATAACTACCCAAGCGCAAAGATTTTTCAACGGAGAATCCGCTAAGATAACCTTTTAAAAAACCGGCATCAAAACTGTCTCCAGCACCTACTCCATCCACATACCGAATAGGAAAGGCAGGCACACTCCAAATTTTATCTCCTTGACGAGCGATGGAACCTAAACTGCCCCTTTTTACCACGACTAATGGCACTATCTTGGACATCTTTTCCAAAGCGCGGTCCAAGTCATCAATACCCGAAATGGCTATCAGTTCATTTTCGTTCGGCATAAAAACATCTGTCAATTCTAAGATTTTATTTACTCCATCCCACTTCTCTTCGGGATCCCAATTGGTGTCGATGCTCACCGTTAAACCCAAACTCCGAGCCATCGTTAATATTTGGGGAAAGTAGGTTTTTAAATTGGTCAATAAAAAATAACTTCCCACATGAATATGTCTTGCCTTTGCTAGAAATGTTTCAGTTACACGTTCAAAGGGCATTGCCGTTATACCAGCCTGGTCGGTCAATATCGCCCGGTCGTTCCCCCGGCAAAGCGCAAAGCTGGCGGCGGTTCTAAAGCCCTTTCTCATCTCTACCAAGCTGACATCAACTCCAGCTTCGGATAAACGGGATAACATAAAACGGCCGAACAAATCCTCCCCCATGACTCCCGCCACTGCTGTGCGAAGTTGAAGTTTTGCTGCCTGGCAGGCAAAAATTGGGCAAGAACCGCCTAATTCCAGTAAATATCCGGAAATCATTTTTTCTTTCTGGCCAAATTCGGGATCGGCATCGGCTAAAACCAAATCAACATTGAGGTCAGCCAGTGTTAAGACATCAAATTCAGGCATTCTCTGATCACTCCTGGCGTTTACTATTCTTTCAAATAGGCATCAAACAGAACCTTCCTATGAATTCCAAAAAATTGCTTCCTAATGATTTTATAACAAAAAAGGGCTGTCCCAAAAGGAATTTAATGATAAGATATAAAATATTACGAAATTTGCCTTTTAACCATGTTTTATATTGCATATCTTATTTTTTTAAAATACTTTTTAGACAGCCCATTCATCAAGCATTCGAATAATTATTTCCTAAAAAATCATTTGCTTAATTTTTTACCATCAACAACTTTACCATTTAAGAAACCAGCGATATCGTCAGCAGCTGCTTTTGGCGAGCGTGAACCCAATAAGGCTTGTTGAATAGCCACGATGGTCTTTTGTACTAATTCATCATACCATTCAACCAATGGAAGCGGTTTGGCAACCTGCGACTGTTGTCCAAATTGTTTCCAATATGGATATTTCTTGAGTAGCTGATCGTCTTTATAAAGATCTTTGAACAAAGGTAAACTTCCGATTTCCATTGCCCGCTCTTTGTCTTTTTCTTTCGAAATCATAAATTGAATGTATTTCCAAGCTAATTCACGGTTCTTACTGTTCCTCGGAATTGAAAAAGCTTCCGGTAAAGTTAGGGTTGTCTGTAATGAAGTTGTTTTGCCGGGGAGCCATGGTGCTACCTCGATTTGCCCCACAACTTTGGACTTCTTGGGATCATTTGCATAATTGAACGTACTTGGCGGTCCTTGGAAGAAGAAGGCGCTTGAACCTCGATAGAATAAATCGGCTGCCGCTTCTTGGGACAGAGTGGTACTTGATGGATTAACCAGTTTTTCTTTTTTAATCATATCCACCATAAAGGTGATTGCATCCAATGAAGGAGACTGGTTAATGGTAATTTGACCCTTTTGATTAAAATAATTACCACCATAACTATAAAGATAAAATGCAACTGAGTTTGCAAGAGCCCATTCTTGATTCCAATACTCAGCGATGGGATATTCACAAATACCCGCTTTTTTAAGTGCTTTCGCTTGAGTTACTACCTCGGCCCAAGTTTTTGGCGGTGCCTTGAAACCGGCTTTTTGCAGTAATGTTTTGTTATAAAAGAAGAAACGAGTGTCATTATTCCAAGGAATTCCTAATAATTTGCCATTTCGAGTGAATGTACTCACCAGTCCCGGCATTAGACTGTTTACATATTGTTTATCTGCAATATCATTAAGGGGGCTTACCCAGCCAGTTGCGGCAAATTTGGCGACCCAGCCATTGTCAAATTCGATAACATCGTAGGAACTTCCGCCAGCTGCCAAGTCGGTTAATACTTTATCAGCAACTTCATCCCAGGACATCTGAATGAACTCTACTTGAACTCCAGTTTTGGACTCAAACTCTTTGGTCTGCTTTTCCCAAATACCAATTAAATCCATTTCATGTCTCGGTATAATCACGGTTATCTTTGAAGCCGCATGGGCTATAATGGTTCCGGTGAGGCAAAAACCCACTAAGGTCACTAATATCAATAACATTATCATTTTACGTTTCATAATATCACTCCTTTTTAGTTTTTTATGGGTCCAGACTTATGGGAAATTACATCCACCTCCTTCACTACCACACAAACTCTTTATCGGGCTATCAACCTTTAACTGCCCCACCGGTAAGGCCTTGAACGATATACTTTTGAAATACCAAAGCCATGACGACCGGAGGCAAACTGGCGATTACACCAGCCGAAGCCATTGCAACGTAATCGATCCCAACTTTACTGGAAAACTCCGAAAGCAAAACACTAATGGTTTTGGAGTTTAAAGTTGAACTTAAAATGAACGCCGTAAAAAACTCATTCCAAGCGATAATAAAGGCAAAAATCCCGCAAGCTGCAAGACCCGGAGTTGAAAGAGGAATGATGATTCGAAATATGGTGCCAAATCTGGAACAGCCATCAATACGGGCTACTTCTTCCAGATCTTTCGGCACACTGGTAAAATAACTTCTCATTAGCCAAACCATCAGGGGCAGAATAAAGGAACAATTGGCAAGAATCAGTGCCAAACGGGTATTCAGCAACCCTAAATTCTTCATGATGATATAAAGCGGGATAATTAAAACAGCCAAAGGTAAGAATTGGGTTATCAATATCAAAAGATACAAGGATTTTTTTCCTTTGAAATTCAACCGTGTAAAAGCATATGCCGCGAATGTCCCTGCAAAAAGGCATATCAAGGTCGATGAACCGGCGATAATTAGGCTGTTAAGAAATCCGTATCGCAGGTCTCGATTAGGACTTGACGAATTCGCCGTACTCGAAAATATTTGTTGATAATTTTCGACATTAATCTTTTGAGGTATCCAATGTAATGGAATCGCAGTGAGGTCAACCCGGTAGGATATACTGCTTATAATAAGCCAAGTATAAGGAGCTAGAATACATAAACAGATGAGAAAAACAGTTAAGTATAGTAAAAACCTCTTCCATTTTCTCCTTTTTAGTCTCTGGGAAAGCATGGACTTTGTTAAAGTACCCCGCCTATCATTATCAACATTTTTCAAATTTGTCATATCTTTTACCTTCCTCACCATTTACTTTCTCGCAGAATCTTCAGAAAGGATTTTTCAATAAATCTTAGAATTCTTAACGGCAAATTCATCTGCAATATTCGATATTCAATCACGAATCAAGTTCTTGCTCTGATAATAAATTCTTGACGTATAACATTACCAATATCGTTGCAGCAAAAGTCAAAATATACGCCAATGCTGATCCATAACCAAACTTCAAAAACTTAAAAGTATTTTGATAGATATAGTAAGTCAGTACATTCGTGGCATCCGCCGGCCCACCTTTGGTCATTATGTAAATCAGATCAAATTCTTTTAAGGCCCATATCGTTTTCAATACTAAAACCACCATGATAACCGGTTTTAACATTGGAATCACAATCTTCCGCAAACATTGAATTCCTGTGGCTCCATCAACTGTGGCGGCCTCATATAATTCTTTTGGCACGGATTGAAGCGCCGCTAAAATGAGTAAAATAGCCACCGGAGTTTCCTTCCAAATATTCGCGAAAATGACAATATGAAAAGCGGCAATCGGATCTCCAAGCCATATCTGATAGGATTTGAGTAATCCGATTTGATTTAATAGAGCATTAAACGCTCCATAATTGGCATCAAAAATCCATTTCCACATAATCCCGTTAACCACATAAGGAAGCGCCCACGGCAAAATAATTAGACCACGAACAAAGCCTCTTCCTTTGAAATTCTGGTTTAAAACAAGTGCGATACAAATTCCCAGCGCGGTCTCAATGGAAACGGTCAATAATGCAAAATACCAAGTCTTACCGAATGCCGCCCAAAACATTGGATTTTTTAGGGCTTCAATATAATTACCCAAACCAACAAAGTCCTTGCTACTGGCAGGATTAAGCAAATCCATCTTGGTTAGGCTTATCATCAAAGAAGAACACATTGGAAAGACTAATAAACCAAAAATAATCAGTGCGGCTGGTAATAACAATATAAAAGCTAATATTCCGGGTCTTTCCATCAGACTCAGATGAGAGGGTGATATTTTAGACATTGATAAGCCTCCTCAATAGACAAATAATGATGAACTCATTGTTCTTTATAACTTAATCCAGGCATCCAAACCCTCCGGTTGATCTGGGTTAAATCCTTTTTGGATGGCTTTATAGTAAGCCAGGATCTGTGAAATGAAAATAAAAGGAATCCCACATGCCGCATTGTCCAAGATAGTCTCGGAAGAAACCGCCAATTTTACTCCCGGAATATTGCCCTGCGGAGTATCGCTATATGTAATAACAGTAGCCCCTTTTTTGATTAAATCACCGGCTAAAGCCGTTTGATATTCATAACCTTCGGAGCTAAGACACATAACTACCAATGTATGTTGATTGATTAATACCATCGGTCCATGTCTGACATCAAGTAGATGATAATAGCATCCCGGAGTTCGGGCTATCTCCGTAAAGGCTAAAGCGCCCTCACTGGCAATCCCTTGTAACTCACCGTCGGCCAATACCACTGCATTTCTCCAGTCGAGTTCCGCGATGTTCTTTAATTGTTCTTCATATTTTGCAATGAAATCTTCTCCGGCATTGATGGCTGTATTCAATTCACTTATTAACTTTTGATCGTTCGCTAAATATGCCAAAACTAATAAATTCGTTAAATAGAGATTGGTAACCGTCCTTGTCTGACAAACACTTTCATCAAAAGCCCATGGAATTTCTAAAGTTAAATCCGCAATTTTAGCAAGGTCTGAATTCTCTACACAAGTGACCCCGATCACCGGCAAGGACGATTTTAATGATTTAACATTTTTTATCGCTTGTATCACTTCACTGGTACTTCCGGAACGGGTTGGAGCGATAACGAGTGCCCCGTCAAGCAATTTTTGGTAGCTTTTATAATGAAGCATCAAATCTCCGGAAGCAATAGCTGTTGCGGATTTATCCAATCTTATCCTGCAGGTAAATTCGGCGGACTGGCAAAGATTATAACTTGAACCACACCCAGTAAATATTATACTTTGGGGCGATTTATCTTTGAAGAAACGAAGCATTTCTTCTTTCTTTGAAGTGATATAATCGAAAGTCTTTCTTAATGCTGTATATTGAGATTTTATCTCCGTATAAGTATAATTCATAATTTTGGCTCTCTTTCTTTTTCTTTATAACATCATTTTATTATATTGTTATAACCAATCATCCTAAAAAATCAACCTAATATAATATCTTATTCACCCCTTCTTTCAACGAACTGCATCCAACACTATATGAAAAAAGGTGCATATATCCATCTCTCTATACCAATAAAATATATTATATTTGTATATATGTCAAGATATATTACACAATTTCATATCAAATAATTAAAGCTTACATGCAACTCACGTCAATTATGCCCCGTATTATTTTAAGCAAATCTTATATTTGTAACGATCACCCCGGATAATCCCGCGACAAAATTCTATCCTTCGTTCATTTGCATAGGTAATTCTTTCTAACAAAAGACCCGGCGCATTTTTGCCGACATGTAAATGAACGGCATCATTTGAATGAATAATAACGGCTTCAAATGTTTCAATCGCTTCGTTGGGGATCAAATTATATCGACTCGTCAAAGCATTATATAAGCCTTTGGCCTCAATTTCATCCGCAGTCAAGCCGGGGCACAATTCACAAGGTATATAGGACGTTTCAACAGCAAACGGTTCATCATTCGCCAGCCTAAGTCGTCTGATATAATAGACTTCCGTTTCTTTTTCATTAAAATGTTTGGCAATACTTTCATCGACTTTTAATTTTTTGAACTCAATCATCTGGGTACTGGGAGCATACCCCATATTGCGAATTTCTTCACTGAAACTGTAAAAACTTGATAATCTTTGTTCAATCTTGGGAGCAGTCACAAAGGTGCCTTTACCTTGTTTACGGTACAAAAGCCCTTCGCTCTCTAACTCTTTCAATGCCTGCCGAACCGTAATCCGGCTGACTTCATATAAATCACATAATTCTCTTTCGGTAGGTATCTTACTGTCAATCTCCCACTCATTGCTTTTGATCTTATCCACTAAAATTTCTTTTAATTGATAATACAATGCGACTGGCGCTTTTTCATTCAGTAAAATTGTTTCCACCACGCTTCGATTGGTTATAACAATATAATATATTATCCTTGAAAACTTTTCAAGTTTTTTGGGGGCGAAATTTAAATATAGGCGATTTTACGCATTAAAATAGCGTTCAATACTGACCAACTTACAGAGGGATATAAAAGGCTTGCCATAAAGGATTCAGACTTCTAACAAAGCCAATGTCGATATAAAGCCGTTTATCAATAAAATCAAAAAAAGGATATATTTATCTTTCCTAGAATTATTATACTTCTATTATCAATAAGGAAGCTAAAACTTGCAACATGAAAGGTTAAAAAATTATGGAATCGGATGAACTGCAAAAGGATTTTGAAGGTTATTGCCCTTTTTTAAAAAAAAGCCATACGATCCAGGTCTTATATACTTTAATTAAACTGAATAATGCTCCATCATTATATAAAGCTTTCGCATTTGATTGTGGTCACATGGAGAATTGTCCCTTAGAAATTTGCCCAATTGGGGAAAAAATACCTGATTTATTTGAGGCTGACCAGGATTGCCAAACTGAAGACTAATTTTTTTAGCTTTCAAGGTAAAAGGGAAATATTTTACGTATATCAGATTTATCTGTATATTCTGGATAGTTTTAGGCTTTGGCTTCTTTTTTAACCTTACCTTCATAAATATGCCTGCTATGGTTTCTATTCGTCAGACCGGAAATTTATCTCCAGCTTTCTTCAGATTCCATATGCTCAGGGACACTCACTTCCTACTGGACGCGAGCTCTAAGGGATGTGTTTGCCAGTACACTTAAGACTTTCTTATGCCTCTTGCCGGGCGTACAAGTTAAAGCCCGCCGATATAAATATCAACGGGTTTTAGCATGAACTCTTATCTGCAAAGTTTAAATACTCTACCAGTAAAGTTTCCAATCCTTGACCAACCGCAGCAAAGCTTCGAAGTAAAAGTAATCCCCCCAGATTACACATTCATCAATGCCTTTTTTTTGCGGTTTTCCGTAAACTGCGTGACAAAGCAAACCGTTGGATGACATCCTGGCGGTGGTATAATGATCTATGAGCGACTTCATCATCTTTAAAGCAGCATTTTCATAATATGAACGATACACATCGGTGAGCGGAAGATATTTGATCAGTTCCAATAAGCCGCAGGCGGCAATAGCTGCCGCCGAACTATCTCTTTCTTCCGCGCCTTCCGTAAAACATAAATCCCAATAACAAATCCCATCTTCAGGTAAACGATTTAGAAAATAGTTGGCTAATTTCTTAGCCAGCTCAATAAAGCCCCAATCTCCTGTATATACATAACTTAAAACAAAACCGTAGATCCCCCAAGCCTGTCCCCGCGCCCAACAAGAAGTGTCTGAATATCCCTGCCCAGTCTTGCCAAAACGGGGTTTCCCGGTGGCCACGTCCATATAAAACGTATGATAAGTCGATGCATCTTCCCGGACAATATAACGGGCCGCTTGCTTGGCATGACTGATTGCAGCGTGATAATAATCTGTTTGGCCAGTCTCCAAAGAACTCCAATACAAAAGAGGTAAATTCATACAGCAATCAATGATCATTCTGCCCCGTTGTTCAGGGTCATTCAAATCACCCCATGCTTGGATGATCCCAGCCTTCTCAAAAAAGCGTTGCATTAGCATGTCGGCGGCTCGCAGCGAAAGATCCTTGCCTCGTTGATTACCGGTGAGTTTATAAACAGCCACGCCTGATAATGTATATAAAAAGCCCAAATCATGAGTATTTGTGTACTTTCGTTCGTTTAAACGAATTTCATAGCTGTCCAATTGCCCTTCGGCAACCTGGCGGTATTGATCCTGTCCGGTAAGGTCATAAGCAAGACATAACATCCCTGTCCAAAAGGAGGAAGTCCAATCGGTATTGCCAATAACGGGATAGTTTAAATTCACGCTGGCAGGCGCAGGAAATCCGCCAGCAAATCCGGCTAAATTTTCATCAATCCTGTGCAATACATATTCCAATGCCCGGAAACAATCCTCCCGTGTAACACGGGGCAGCCCGGCATCAGAATGTTCCAACCTCAATCCCTCAACTTTGATCTCTTTCAAAGAAAAGACCACCCCATCTTGTTTCTCTCTCAATCTACTTACTCGCCGCTTCCTGCTTCTTCTTTTCCAAGTAAAACTGTTGCAACACATAGAATGCTTGTTTTTTCCTTTGTTTATCTGCCCCAATCAATCCTTTAAGGTTAAATCCTTGTTGAAAACGGTTTATACGGCGAGGTGTTCTAAAATCATACAAAAGCCACGGTGTCATTCCTTGAATATAATCAAAACGTTTAACAAAGTCTACTTGATGCCGATAGACATCCACCATATGCTCTTCCGTAAATAGCTCGGACACATCGCCATGCATTCCGGCAACGCAATCCGCCCCAGTCTCACTAACAATCACCGGTTTTTCCGGTTTGGAGTTCTGGCCCAACCGTTCCAAATCGTTATAATCCGGCCGGTACCAACCGTAATATTCGTTAAGACCGATGATATCCAAAGCTTCAGTCAAACGGTCTTCAATTTTCAACTTCACATTATTAACTAAGCATGCAGCGGAGACTAACCGGCTGGGGTCCACTTTTTTAGCAGTCTGCGCTAAACGGGTCATAAACGAAAGCCTGGCATCTGTATCGGCATTTTCATTGCCTACCGACCATATAATCACGCTAGCCCGGTTAAAATCCCTGGTTATCAACTCTAATAATTGATTCTGGGCATCCTCATAGGTGGCTGCGTTTTCAAAATCAATGGCCCAATATACCGGAATCTCCTCCCACAACATAATGCCTACTTCATCAGCAATTTCTGATACCCACTCACTGTGAGGGTAATGGGCCAACCTCATAAAATTACCGCCCAATTCCTTAATATGCTCAAAACGGCGCCGCAAGTCTTCTTCGGTGACCATTTTTCCCAGGTTTACATCATCTTCATGCACACTAACGCCACGCAAAAATATCTTTTTACCATTAAATAAAATTTCCCGGCCTTGAACTAAAATTTGCCTAAATCCCACTTTCAGCTCGATACGGTCACCGAGGTATTCAGCGAATACTTGATATAAACGCGGATGTTCCGGACTCCATAATTCAGGAGTAGCTTGAATGGTTATAGAAGCCTTCCCTTCAGTCACTGAACCGCACTGGACCAGACCCAACTCGGGAATTTCTAATTTTACTTCCCCGGTTTCCCCGCCGTCCACTTCGATTTCGGCCTGAATTTGATTATAATTATTATCCGGGACTAAATAAACCCGGCATTGTTTGATAAATGAAGGTCTAAGACGGTATAACTCCACATCCCGGTAGATACCGCCATAATTAAACCAGTCGGTATTACGCATTGGAGCCCGATCTAAAGTCCGGGTGTTATTGACACATATTTGAAGCAAGTTCTTGCTGCCGAGTTTCGCTGTCACTTCTACAGTGAAAGGCGTTGATCCGCCATAATGATTACCTAAAAATTCGCCGTTTACGAAAATTTTCGCATCATAATTAGCCGCGCCGATATGTAGAAAAACTCTTTCTCCCTCTGCTTCCGCTGTATATTGGAACTCCCTGGCATACCAGGCGCTGCCTTCATAATACGTATATTCCGGTTTAAATAGATTCCAACAAGAGGGAACCGGGATCAATTCGCCTCCGTCCGCATCATAGTCCCATGGTAACGGACGCCCTTGCTCATCATGGCGACGCACTTGATGCCATCCTGCTCGTAGTCCCGTATCATAGGCATCGATACTAAAGTGCCATTGGCCGTTAAGACTTTCCTTGGGGCGATTCTCTGTGAAGATCAAAGTTTGATGATTCAGATTTTGAAGATTATATTTCAAACCGTAGCTTTCATTATGCAGATAATCCTGGTGATTTTGGCACTGGTTATTATTCATCATGAGGCTCCTTTATCAAATAAAAATTGGCATTTTATGCTCAGGTCCAAATAACTCGCTGGCTCACCCTTTCACTCCACCCGCGGCAATTCCTTGAACAAAATACTTTTGCGCCGCTAAGAAAACGAAGACGACCGGTACTATCGAAATCAGACAACCTGCCAATTGAGGACCGTAAGCTACTGCGTATTGAGTTGTAAAATCAGCGATTCCAAGGGGTATAGTCTTAAGCGAATCTTTGGAAAGATACATCATTGGCGTGTAAAAGTCATTCCAAAAAAACCGGAATGAAAAAATAACCTGGGTCGCTAAGACCGGTTTAGCCAAAGGAAGTATAATCTTGCCGAAAATCAAAAAATCATTGGCCCCGTCTATTTTGGCTGCTTCCATTAGAGAGTCCGGAATCGTCATAAAATACTGCTTGATCAAAAACGTGCCGAAAGCTGTAAAAGACCCGAGCAAAATCAATGCCATATGGGAATCATACAATCCCAAATTACGCACCATAAAAAATTGCGGGATAATCATCACTTGTTGAGGAATCATAATGGATGAGACATATAACAGAAAAACCGCATCTCTACCTATCCATTTCAGCTTGGTGAACGCATATGCGCCTGTTGTCGCAGTAACCATCTGAACCAAAGTAATTAAAATAGTCACTTTAATCGAGTTAAAAATATAGATGGGGAATGTCTTCATCAGCTGCTGGAAATTATCAAAAATAACGTTCTTAGGAATAATGCTCATCGGATAATCAAAGATCTCGGACTCATTTTTAAACGCCGAAGAGATCATTACTACCAGTGGCATTAAGATTAAAAGAGAGGTAAAAATCAATGTTATATAAAAAAATATCGTTCCGATAATAGACTTAGCTTTATGGTCGGATCTCTTTGGTTCTTGCTGCAAAGTTAAAATGCTTATATCAGTCATTATTTTAAGCTCCTTTCCTGAGGATTCATTTTATTCGTAGGTTACCCATTTCTTTTGACCTCTGTATTGAATCAAGGTGATCACCAGCACCATACTGAGCAAGATTACCGCTTCGGCCGATGCATACCCCATCTTGTAATAAGAGAAAGCATTTTGATAAATATCAAATACCATCACTGTGGTGGATCCTCCCGGACCACCCCCGAATTGTCCGCCAGTCATCACAAAAATCGGTTCAAAAACCTTAAACGAATTGATTACTGCCATAACCACACTAAAAAAGATGGTCGGGCTAAGCATCGGAATGGTCACATTTAATAACTGACGCCATTTCCCGGCTCCGTCAATACTGGCCGCTTCATATAGGTCAACATTAATCGCTTGTAAGCCGCTTAAAAACAATACCATATAATAACCAAAGGATTGCCATACCGTTATGCTGATAATGGTGTAAAGAGCAGTTTTTGAACTTGTCAACCAGGGTTGAGCACCCAGGCCAAGGGAAATTAAAAAGTTGTTCACCGGCCCTTTTTCCGGATTGAGAATCAGCATGAACACCACTGATATAGAGACCATCGATAAAATCGATGGCAAAAATATGATTGACCGAAAAGCATTTCTCCCGAAACGTTTTTTGTTTAATAACAAAGCAAAAACAAAACCCAAAAATATCTGGGCTGTAACCGCTAACACTGTAAATTTCGCGGTATTTATTAAAGTATTCAGAAAAGTGCCGCTGCTTAGGATATTAAAAAAGTTCTTCAGCCCAATCCAATGGAACGTAAAGCCTCCCGAATAATCGGTAAAAGCTAAACCAATCGTTGCAATCATCGGTACCATAATAAAGATAAAAAACCCAATGAAACTCGGCAGTAGGAAAGCAGCAACTACCCACCATTGAGTGCTTCTCCCAGAGAATTTCGCCATCCTTTTCACCTTTCTTTTTAAAATAGGGGCTTCTTATGAAGCCCCTATACCGGATCTCCCAGCGCTTATCAGCGGTTTGATTCGACAATTTGATTAAACCGCTCTTTAACTTCTTTAACAAAAATTTGTTCGGTCATATCGGAAGCAAGATATCTCTCCAATTGACTATTTAAAGTCGCGCTCACCTGTGAGCCGTACTGTGTATACCAAAGCGGAACTCGCGGTGCGCTTTCAAGAAAATAATTCAATGATTCACTATCCGGAATGACTTTGGCCAATTCTTTTTTAGTTTCCTCGTTGTTTACAGGAGGTAAAAACCCATTCCGCGCCACAATTTTCGAACCTTCGATACTACCCATCCAGGAAATAAATTTAAATGCAGCTTCTTTTTTCTTAGAACGGCTATATATATGGTTGAACGTAGAGGCACCGACATTGATATATTTTGAACTATCACACGGCATCCGAGTAATTCCCCAATCATCCCATGTAAAATTCCTAAGTAAATTATTATCTCTTCCGCCAAGCATCATACCGGGAAACCATTCCCCCATGATGATCATGCCAATATTTCCATCATAGAAAGCTTTAGCGTATTGAGTATTGGTGGCTTTCATTTGAGCCATGGACATAATCGCCTTGCTTCTTTCCAGGTCGCGCCGCATTTTGATACTGCGTATCATTGCTTTCTCATCAAATTTAACCTTTCCATCAGCGCTGATAAAGTAAGTGTTTTCTTGAATCACCGGGAACAGGCTAAATTGCGGCCAGGTAAATAAAAGTGCTCCATATTGTTTCCCATCACCCGACGATAACTTCTTGGTGACTTCCGCAAATTTTTTCCAATTCCAGGCACCTTCCTTAACATAATGATTTGGAGTTGGGATTCCGGCTTTTTCAAACAATTTTTTATTATAATACGTATAATATCCGGCACCCCGAAAAGGAATCGCTACCAGCTTGCCTTTGATAGTAACTTGGGCTTTATAGGGTTCAATTGATTTTAAATCATAATTGCTGTTCTTCAGGTACTTATTTAAAGGTTCAATAAAACCATTTTTATATTGCATAAACATGTCCACCTGGCGTTTTTGCATATAACAATCGATATCTGCACCACCAGCCAGTAAGGTCATGATTTTGGTTTCATATACCGAAGTCGGGACTAGATTTGTCTTGACATAAACTTCTTTTTGACTTGAGTTAAAAGCATCTACAATTGCCTGATAAGTGGGGTCCTCCCACATATAAAAATTTATCTCCGTGGGCGCGGCAAAACCCAGGCTTCCACCAACCAACACCAAAAGACCCAATGCAACAAGGAAAAAATACTTTGAAAAACGTTTCATCTTTTTCACTACCTCTCCTTATAGTTGATAAAATTGGATTCCCTAAGATTTTATTTCGACCATCACCCCCTTAAATTTTCATAATAAAATTCAATTTAGCTCTAATCGCATTTATTCCATTTGAATTAAGCTGCGTTTTTGAGCTATCTTGATCGCCCCGTATCCTGCAAGATCCATAACAGCCGAATCGTCGAGGCTATAGATTGAACCTTTAAAATATGAATCATTTTTGATTAAAGTTTCAAAACAGCCCCGTAATGGTTTACTACCGCCGATCACTACGGTTATTTCGGGAGTGATCTTTAAGGCCTGGCTATTTTTAATCGCAATAAAATCCGTTCCAAAAACAATCCCTTCCAAAAAATTTGCTTTCTCATCGATACTGCATTCAAGAAACTGGTCAATAACTCTTATCAAGAAACAGGCGCGGTTTAAACCCAACCTTTGAGCGTATTCGGCGCCTTTTAAAATCATCGTTTCATTCATTTCCTTTGGAAATGAATGATTCAGCGAACTACCGATGATGGTATTTTTAGTGATTAATGATATCAACTCTCCGGCCAACGATGTTATACATCCCGTAACTTGGGCATTTTGATTCAGATGGATGAATTTGGTATGGGAACCGGGCAAAACAATCAAAGCTGGGCCGGTCAAATTCAATAAATCAATAATTCCTGCAGTTTCAGTTTCTTCTCCCCGCATGAAATCCATTTTTTCAAAATTTTCCATAGTAATTTCAGAAACATTATTTTTAATTCCCGGAATAAACCAGATCGGTTGCGAACTAACTTTATCCAGCTGCACTCGGACCATTCCGCGGGCCAACTCCTCCATACCGGCAGGAGCAAAAAGATGAGGCAATTCATATAAACCAACGTTGGAAGTGATCATCCCAGAAGCCAAAATCAAACTCAAATCTTCCTGCTTGATACCGGCTTCCATTACTACAGCGTTTAACGCCGCCTTAACTCCATTTTCCAATATTTGCTTACTTCCAGTTATGGCCGTATCCCGTACTCCAACTTCTTTGACGACTCGGGCGATAACTCGTTTGCCTTGCCAAATGCTTACTCTGGTATTCGTCGTACCCGTATCGATTGTCGCAATATACATTTTCAGTCATCCTTACCGTTTCATTCTTTCAAAGCATTTACATATGACCAGGCCGTTTCCCTTATTTTTGCATAATCCCCGGATAAACTTGCTTGCTTATCGACTAAATTGCCGCCGAATCCGACTCCTTTAACTCCGGATTTGATGAATTCCTTGATATTGCTTAAAGTCATACCTCCCACGGATAAAACCGGAATATGATTCAAGGGGGGCTAAAACAGCTTTAATATAATCAATTCCCAAAACGCCCGCAGCAACAACCCGCTTCACTTGATTTACGGAGATTACCGTTCCCGCGCCGAGACAAACCCGGTCCCCAAAGCTTTTTTTGATTCGTTCCATCGAATAAATTCCATCATTTGTCTTCGTCTCATCCGTTTGATCAAGAGTGACTTCCAGTAAAGAAATTCCTCCGTCTACCAATGCGCCCACCGATTCCAGCATACGATCAGAACCTATCCCCCGGATGATGGCAATCAGTTTCCGTTCCAAGATATTATGAAGTATTCCATTCTCAAATCCCAGACCTCTTTTCCCAATTTTATCTTATGGGTTGCAACAATCTATCGATTCCATATCCAATTTATCCAATGATACATTACCATTCGGCAACCGTACCGTCATAATTTCTCCAAAGCGGATTTTTCCAATTATGGCCTTCTTTGCTGGCTTCAATAACTTTAGCTTCATCGATCTCAATTCCCAAACCCGGTCCTTCGGGAATCTGGACGAAACCGTCCTCATACTTGAATACGGATGATTCTTTAAGGTAATCTAATAGATCATTTCCCTTATTATAATGAATTCCTAAACTCTGCTCTTGAATCGCCACATTCGGCGTACAGGCGTCAATCTGGATGCAAGATGCCAGAGCGATCGGACCCAAGGGACAATGAGGTGCAACTGACACATCAAACGCTTCGGCCATAGCGGCAATTTTTTTACATTCACTAATCCCCCCGGAGTGGGACAAATCCGGCTGAATAATGTCTACATACCCATCCGTTAATAATCTTTTAAAATCCCACCGTGAAAACATCCGCTCCCCTGTAGCTATCGGTATCGTGGTATGCCGGGAAATCTCACGTAACGTTTCAATATTTTCCGATAAAACCGGTTCTTCAATAAACATCGGTTTATATGGCTCTAATTCTTTGGCTAATACCTTCGCCATACTCTTATGGACCCGCCCATGAAAATCCACGCCAATCCCCAATCCGTTCCCGAATCTTTCTCTTAACGCGGCAACTCGGGCAACGGAATTCTCAATCTTATTAAAACTGTCGATGTAATGCATCTCCTCGGTGGCATTCATTTTAACCGCAGTAAAACCAGCCTGGACCATTTTTTCAGCCGCTTCCACTACATCGGAAGGGCGATCCCCGCCAATCCAATTGTAAACTCTTAATTTTTCGCGGCACCTGCCGCCCAATAAATCGTATATTGGAGCATTGTAATACTTTCCTTTAATATCCCATAACGCTTGATCAATCCCCGATATGGCGCTCATCGTTTCGGCTCCGCCACGGTAAAAGAACCCTCTGTACATAATCTGCCAAATATCTTCAATATGTAATGGATTTTTCCCGATTAAACAGTCGCTTATCTCTTCAACAGCCGCTTTAACCGTTGCCGCTTTCCCTTCGACAATGGGTTCTCCCCATCCAATCAAACCTTCATCGGTTTCTATTTTCAAAAAAAGCCACCGCGGTTTTACAGTAAACAATTCGAATCGTTTAATTTTCATCAGCATTTATCCTCTCAGCCTATTATTTTACTCAAAGAAACCTTATCGAAAAATGTTTAAAAATCCTAAATGGTTGCCCTCCCTTTTTGTTTATGTGTATTACTGTATTACAGCATTGGGCATAAAAATAGCCTGAACGTAACATTCATCAATCAACAATTCAATGATTGATATTTCCAGACTAACAACGCTAAACCGTCTTAGCCAATAACTTCATTTTTTCAATACTGCTCTCAATTGCCCGTTCCATAAAATAGCTCGCGGCTTTAGGGTCTCTGTTTTTAATGGCCTCAAAGATATTTTTGTGGCCGTAGTTCCCCAATTCCAAACCCAGCTGTTCATTCATCTCTTCAAGATGGGTAAAAATAGGCTCTTTCAACATTAACAAAACATTTTCAATCACAGAGTTTTTGGTCATCTTGGCAATACAAAAATGAAAGTCAAAATCTTCGACGGAATATTTTTCGATATTCCCTTGGTCAAACGATTCATTCATCTGATCGACAATTTTTTTTAACTGATCAATTTCCTCAGCAGTAGCCCGACTCGCAGCAAGCTCACAACTTTGCATCTCCAAACCCTTTCTAAACTCCAATAACTCAATAATTCCCTTGGGTTCTAAAATCAGCATTGGGATAATTGCATTCAAATAAATACTCGCCTCGGGTTTTTTAACAAATGTCCCCTCGCCACTGCGGGATTCCACTAGACCAATGGCTACCAACTTTTGAATAGCTGCCCGTACTGAAATACGGCTGACCCCAAAGGAATCGGCCAAATCATTTTCCGAAGGCAACTTAGTGCCCGGAGCAAAAACGCGATGAGCAATGTTATCCTTGAGTTGCTCAAAAATTTGGTCACTGACATTGTTTTTTTGAACCCGTATAATCATGATATTATCAACAATCCATCCAATTGTATTGCTGTATTACAGCTTTAAAAATTAAGTTCGCTATAAATTTTTGAACTCCTGCTTTTTTTCAAACTATTTCATTAGTTATTTATCAGAAAATCTATCAATACCGGTAATCTCGTTTAAAAGCCAAGCCACAAGTAACCCTTTGTCGAATCTTTTTCGTATTCAACTTTGATCATCTCCCAAGCTAATCATCATATGATCAACATAAATGCTTTATGCATCTGAATACCGGTATAAACTTTAATTAACAAACTTTTTTATACTATTTGCCGCAAAAGAGGATTTTAGCTAAATTTTTTTTGAATACAAATACGGTACATAAATGATTATAGTCATCTAATTTGATCCTTCTTGGATTTATTGACTTGTTCATTCTCTCATCAGAATTCGGCAATTCCTTTCCAATATCAACTTTTGAACTACCAAAAAATGAAATCCCTCAAAATAAAAATCAATATTTATGGGCCTGAAGCAAATGATCATCATCCTGTATTTGTATGAATAAAAAAATCAGCTAAACTTTGTTACTTAGCTGATTTTTTATTATCGCCTAATTTATTGTACACTTACGCATCTTTGTTCAAGTCGAAAATTACAGCCACCAGGATGATGATACCCATTGCGATCGTCTGCCAATAAGATGACACTCCCAGCAAACTCAAGGCGTTATTAATAACCCCAATAATCACCAAACCAAGTGTGGTTTGAATGATTCCCCCGCGACCGCCCGACATGCTGGTCCCACCCATTGCCACTGCAGCAATTGCATTTAACTCATAGCCTTGGGCTGCATTGGGTTGTCCTGCTTGCAATCTGGAAGCCAACGCCGCTCCACCCAGCGCAGCCAATACTGAACAAATCATATAAACGTAAAACTTAATCTTGACGATATTAATCCCGCTCAGTTTGGCAACTTCTTCATTACTTCCCACGGCAAAAACATACCGTCCAAAGCAAGTTCGGGTTAATACAATATGAGCGATAACCATAATGATAGCCGTCACAATTACCATTACCGGTATGGGGCCAATATATCCTATCCCCATCCAACTGAAGGAATCCGGTAAACCAAAAACCGGTCTGGATTCGGTATATACATAAGCTAAACCGCGGGCTACACTCATAATCGCCAAAGTGGCAATAAAGGGGGGCACTTTTAACTTGGCGATGTTCAGCGCCATAATACCGCCAAAAATACCTCCAATAACAATTGCAGTTGCCAAAATCACCAACACTCCGGTTAAAATGCTGGCATTGGGGAAGAATTTGATCGTCACGGTAGCCACGATGCCTGCCAATGCCGCCACAGATCCTACTGACAAATCAATACCATTGGATAGGATTACAAAAGTCATTCCAGTAGCCAGTAGTGCATTAATGGCAATCTGCATCATGACATTGACCAAATTGTTGGGATCAATGAAACGCGGTACAAAGAGAGCCGACATAACTATCAGCATCACAAAAAAAAGTACCAGCGAGTTTTCCTTTGCGTATTTGTTAAGCCGCTTTAAATCTAAGGTAGTGCCCATTTGATTAACCTCCCTTAACTTCCACTAATACTGGCGAGTTGCAAAATATCTTTCTCAGTAATTCCTTGATTATCGATGATTCCTGAAACTTTTCCTTCCCGCATCACCATGACCCGGTCCGAAACCCCCAAGATCTCCGGAAGCTCCGAAGAAACCATGATGATGCTGCCGCCCTCTTCTACAAATTTCTTCATCAGACTATAGATTTCAGCCTTGGCATTCACATCAATGCCCCGGGTAGGCTCATCCATAATAAGGATTCTGGACTTGGCAGCAAGCCATTTGGCGATAACCACTTTTTGCTGATTGCCACCGGAAAGGTTTTTTACCGGAGCGTTCGCACTCGGTGTTTTCGTACGTAACATTTGAATAAAATCTTCAGCGATTTGTGATTCCCATCGGAAGTTGATAAAACCAAATTTAGAATTTTCAAATAAACTGGCAAGAGAAGTATTTTCTTTAACACTCTTTGACAATAAAAGCCCTTGATTCCGTCGGTCTTCCGGTATCAAGCCCACACCTGCTTTGATCGCTTGTTGAGGTTCAGTAAATCTTACCGGCTCACCGTTTAAAAAACATTCTCCGCTGTCAATACTGTCTGCGCCGAAGATAGCCCTCATCACTTCAGTTCTACCAGCGCCTATCAAACCTGCCACACCTAAAATTTCTCCCCGTCTCAAGCGAAAAGAAATATTTTCAAAAACTTCTTTGCGGGTATAATTTCGAATCTCCAATACTACTTCGTCGGCAGGAGGTATTTCCGATTTATAATAAAATTGCGTAACTTCTCTACCTACCATTAGCGCAATCATATGGCTTTCATCAATTTCTTGAAGGGATACCGTCTTTACAAGCTGTCCATCCCGCAGGATAGTAACTGTATCTCCAATTCTCGCGATTTCTTTTAAACGATGGGATATATATATAATGGCTACATTTTCTCGTTTTAACTTGTCAATCACTTTAAAAAGCGCTTCAACCTCATGTTCTGACAAAGATGAGGTAGGCTCATCCATAATGACCAATGAACTATTTTGCGAGACCGCCCTGGCAATCTCCACCATCTGCTTGTCGGCATTGCTTAGTCGGCGAATAACCGCCTTCGGACTGATCTTAACTCCAATACTTTCCAATAATTGACTGGTATCCTTGTTCATCTTCTTGCGATCGACAAAACCGGACTTACCGATTTTCGGTTCCCGGCCCAGAAAAATATTTTCAGCAACTGTGAGGTCGGGAATAACGCTCAATTCCTGGTGAATTACACTAATACCGGCAGCCAGAGAGTCACGGGTATTTTTAAAATTGACTTCCTGACCGCTTAATTTGATAATTCCTTCATCGCGGGAATATACACCGGAAATAATTTTGATTAAAGTCGATTTTCCAGCGCCATTCTCGCCCAACAATACATGCACCTTGCCGGGATAAATATTCAAATTAATATTTGACAAAGCCTTGACCCCGGGAAAAGTTTTACTAACTCCGGCCATTTCTATCAATGGCATTTGATGCATGGTCTTTCCTCCTGACTTTCGAGTACTCAGCACGCTGGCCGAGGCTGTCTAAAAAGCAATTCGAAATCAATAAGAAATACAATATATAGCTTCATCGAATAGGTCGGTTTCAATATATTGTATTTCTTTATCGTAAAATTTCCTTTTGGGACAACCCCGCCCCGCGCGCGACTTCCAGCAACCAGATAATCGGGGCAGCGGAAGGAGATGTCTCCTTCCACCGTAAGCCTAACCTTAATTCTAAGTTTTAAAACTATAACCCTAGTAGCTCTTAAAGATTGGTTTTATCAATTACTTTCGGAGCAATTGGAATTAATTTGGGAACGGTTTTGCCATTCAGTTTATCCATGACAGCATCCAAAGTTTTAGCACCGATAGCTGTGGGATCTTGGGCTATATCGGCTTTCCAGAGTCCACCGTTTTTGATTTCAGCAATGCCTTCGGGATTGCCGTCGAAACCAATGACTTGGACATTACGGTTGGCAGCTTTGATTGCAGATAAAGCACCCATGGCAAAAGGATCGCCAACACCAAAAACCACTTGAAGATTCGGGAATTTAACGAGCATGTTTTGGGTAACATCGGCAGCTTTTGCTTGATCGCCCGAGCAGTTTTGGACGTCGACCACTTTGATATCGGGATAATTTTTAGCTAAGAATTCTTTGAAACCTTTTTCACGGTTAACGCAACTTTCAACTTCGGAATAGGTTACAATTGCAACTTCACCTTTGCGACTGGGAAGCATTTTCTTGGCTACATAATCAGCTGCCAATTCGCCGCCTTTGTAGTTATCAGTGGCGACATGGGCTGTCGTTTGTCCGTCCGATGAAATATCCATTGTGAAGACAGGAATATTGACTTTGTTGGCAAGTTCTACCATCGACTTGCTTCCTGCGGAATTGGTGGGGCAAAGGATAATAGCATTCACCTTTTGGGTAATAAAATCTTGAACCTGGCTAAGTTGCTTGTTGGAATCTCTGGATGCATCTTGAACGATTAGTTTGACTCCGAGTTTCTTTGCTCTTGCAATTAAGGATTTCTCAATGTTGTTGTAAAAAACATGCTCACGGGTAAGCAAGCTGACACCGACAACAACTTTTTTGGGAGCCGCGATTGCAGCCACAGTTAGGCTTAAAATCATGAGAACCACGAGCGAGACGAGGATAATCCGGATAAATCTTTTCATGTTTGTTCCTCCCATTTTTGATTTTTTTATGCAAAAGGGCTTTTTGCTACCCCTTTTACCAAAGGTTACGCTTTACCTGCACTACCGCAAAGGTTAATTTTCTGCTTTACGATTTCTTGAACGGCTTTTTTTCCACCGGCCATAAACTTCTTGGGATCGATAATGCTCTGATCAACCAGTGCTTCCCGAACTCCTCGAGTTAGAGCAGCCCGAAGCTCTGTGGCAAAATTGACCTTGCTAATACCAAGTGCAATTGCTTTTCGCACCATATCATCGGGAACACCGGAAGCACCATGGAGTACCAAAAGCACTTCTACGACCTTGCGAATTTCCCCAAGCCTTTCAAAGTCCAGTTTGGGTTCTCCTTTATAAAAACCGTGGGCAGTTCCAATCGCAACAGCCAATGAATCAAGCTCGGTCTGCTTCACAAATTCCTTTGCTTCAGCGGGATCGGTATAGGTTGCTGACTTATCGCTAACCACCAACCCGTCTTCTTTGCCCCCGACTTTACCCAGTTCGGCTTCAACAGGAATCCCGACCGCATGGGACATTTCCACGACTCGTTTTGAAATTGCGATATTTTCTTCAAAAGGAAGCTTTGAACCATCAATCATAATCGATGTATATCCCGAATGTAATGCTTGCACTGCTAAATCAAAACTTTCACCATGATCAAGGTGAAGAGCTACCGGAACCGGACAGGACTTGGCAGCAGCATGAACCATGGCAGCCAACATTTTAACTCCGGCATATTTGATAGTGCCCGGTGTGGTTTGTATCATAACAGGAGCCTGAAGTTCAGTCGCTGTCTCCAATACCGCTTGAACCATTTCCATATTTTCAATATTAAATGCGGCTACCGCATAATTTCCTTTTTGGGCATTTTCCAGCATTCGCTTACTTGTAACCAAAGGCATTTTGGCAACACATCCTTATTTATTGTTTCCTCTATTTGAATCAAGGCCTCACGAACAAATTTCTTCGATATTAACCTGCGGCAACATTTTTTGAAAGTCTTCAGCCGTACAAAGTAAGGTTCCTTCACGAATCAGAGAGGCATTGGCCGCCGCTACTCCATATCGGAGCATGTCCGAAATTTCCAGTTGGTGTTCTATAGCCATACACACTCCGGCCACCAGGGAGTCTCCGGCTCCCTGAACTCCCCGCACTTCAATATTGGTTGCCGGCGCAAACCAAGCCTGATCTTTACTTACGACAACCGCGCCATCCTTTCCCATGGTAACACAGACAATACCCACTCCTTGTTCAATGAGTTTCCTGGAAATATCAACGATATCCTGTTTATTTTGCACCTTCACTTTAAATGCAGATTCGAATTCATACAGATTCGGTTTGATAAAATACGGACCAGCCTTCAAACCATCTAGGAACAACTCCCCATCAGCATCTAAAACTGTTTTGACTCCGCTTTTTTTCACCGTTGTGATTAAAGTTCGATAGATATCTTTGGGAACTCCAGCCGGGACACTGCCGTTAAAAACCATAATCGATGAATTTTTGACCCTGTCATACACCAATTTGTGGAGCTCGGGTAAAATTTCCGGGATGACCGGGTAACCATTTTCATTAAACTCGGTCATCACATGACTTTGTTCATCAAAGACCTTCACATTGGTTCTAAGAGTTCCTTCAATATTGATAAATTGATATTGGATACCGCTTTGTTTCAAACTTGCCTGGACAAAATCCCGGTTATTGATATAATTAAAGCCTAAAGCCTCAGTCTGTCCGCCTAATTGGTGAACCGCAATACTTACATTAATACCCTTGCCTGATAAGTCGGAACGGGTGTGAATCACCCGGTTTAACCCGCCATACTTGAAATCTTTAATTGTAATGGTCCTGTCAATGCAAGGATTTAGCGTTAGTGTTGTAATCACTCCAAATCTCCTCCTTGTTGCAAAAAGCAGCTATCCGGCGTAGTTTTCATTTACCCACGAAGCCATGGACCGAAAGATGATCCATACCGAGACAGCTCCCGCATCTTCTAGACCCATTGCATTCTGTCCGAAAGATTTTGCCCGACCGAATTTTGCCACACATTGTTTGGTATATTCTTTTCCAGCTTCCGCCTGTTTAGCTGCCCGGTTAAAGCCCTCCGCAAGACCGACACCCAAACTTACCGCTTCCTGCAGACCCATGACTGCCGGCTCAAAGGCATCAACCATTGTTTTATCACCAATTTGAGCCTTGCCACGTTTCTTGAGAGCCACCAGTGACCTTTGAAAAATACCCGCAATGCCTTGAAGGTCAATTTCTTTTACCTCTTCAAGCCCAATAATGCCACTGATAAAAACCGTCCCGAAAAGCACTCCCGAGGCCCCTCCCATAGTGTCCAGAAGAGTCATGCCGACACAATGAAATACTTCATTGATGGAACCAAACTCTTTCGCATTAAGCTCCTTTTGGACTTCCTTAAAACCCAGCGACATACTGGTGCCGTGGTCGCCATCACCGATTTTCTTGTCAATAACTGTTAAATAATCCTCAGATTCAATCATTTGCTGAGCAACATAACCAAACATTTTTTGAAGATCGCCCGCAGTTAAAGAAGTTTTCAATCTATCACCAACCCTTGAAACGCTTTTTTTCTAAAAAAAGGTGAATAAGCGGGATAATTATAATAATCCTTCAATTCATCATCTAATGTAAGCAATGAAATTGAAAATCCACCGGTTCCCTGTGGGGCTAACAGAGTATCGATAAACATGTCGTATGTTTTTAGCGACTTTTGATCCAACACCATTTTAATCCTGCGATTCACAATACAAAGCTCGAGTAAACCGGTAAAACCGAAGCCGTTAATGAATACTGCTATTTCGTCTGTAGCAGCCGGTTTTAAATCACCCAGCAAATAATCCATCATGACATCAACAATCTTATCCGCCGGCATAAGCTTTGTTTTCAATATTCCCGGTTCTCCATTAAATCCCATACCGAATTCTATCATCCCCGGTTCCATATCAAACATCGCCTCGCCGGTGGAAGGCAAATATCCGGGAGAAGTTGTTACGCTAAGCGTCCGAATATTCTGGTTTGCTTTTTGGGTCACCCGTACCAATTCATCCAGAGCAAGACCGGCATCGGCAGCTGCGCCGGCTATTTTAAGTACGATGGCGACTCCGGCCACACCCCGGCGTTCATCGAATTTTTCAAAAGGGGCGGAAGTTATATCATCACTTACAAACACCGATTGAGTTCTGATTCCCTCAAGTTGCAACAATTCTCCCGCCAATTCAAAATTAAGAACATCTCCGGCATGGTTAGTAGCTAAAAAAAGAACGCCCTTTTGATGATTCACCGCTTTGGTTACATTCATAATGGCTTTAGCCGGGGGGGCGGCGTAAACATTACCCAAAGCGACTCCATCCGCTAAACCGTCACCGACATAACCGATATTCCATGGCTCGTTGCCGGCACCACCGCCCGTAACAATGGCTACTTTATTTTTACGTTCTCTTAATACCAATCCGTTGGTGTTTGGAACCTTCTCAAGCAACTGCGGATTGGCGTATAAATAACCTTCAAGCATTTCACGGATCATGGCATCCGGGGAGTTAATGATTTTATTCATTCTTTATCACCACTATCTGAATAATCTTGGCGCAAAATTTAAAACAAAGCTTCATTCACCGGGCTGAGCAACAATAACATCTACCCCAAGCTCACGGATTTGTTTAATATAGATTTCTTCCAGGTTCCAATCCGTAATAACTCTGTCAAGTCCTTCAATAGAGCACACTTTAGCCAGAGATGCCTCGTTAAACTTGCTGTAATCAGCCAACACGATTTTCTCCTTGGCCGATTTCAACATGCATTGTTTGACTTGAGCTTCGTATGTATTCGGAGTGGTTATTCCATGTTCAATATCGATACTGTTGGCCCCCAAAAACACTTTATCAAAAAACAGACTTTCAATAGCTCTTTCCGCCAGCCCACCGACACAGGATAAAATTCTGTGTCGGACGTTCCCGCCGATTAAAATCAAATCGATATCTTCGGCATCCACCATTTCAACCGCCAGGTTAATTGCATTGGTGATGATTACAATATTCCGTTTGTTGCCATTTTTGATCAGTCTTATCAGTTCCAAAGTCGTAGAACCGGCATCAAAAAATGCCGTTTCGCCATCCTTGATTTGTTCATAAGCCACTTTGGCAATGGCTCTTTTTTCAGCAGTATTTTTCTTCTCTTTCTCTTTTTCTTCAAACTCGCGAATGGAAGTGGCCAGACTAACCGCTCCGCCCCGGGTCCTTTTAAGGAATCCATAGCCATCGAGTTCGTTTAATATCTTTCGAATTGTTACGTCTGATACGTTGAATAAGTCGCGAAGTTCCCCTACTGAAACAGACGTTTTTTCTTGAAGAATATCAAGAATAGCTCGCTTTCTTTCTTCAGTAAGAATTTTTGACACCCCACTCATTAATTTCATTTACAACCATATATTATATTGTTTTGTTTCAAATGTCAAGTTTATAATCCCATTTCCAAAACTTTTTGATTATAATTCGTAACTTTTCGAAATAATTTTTCGCTCTTCTTCATTGACCCAATCTCTGAGTTCAAAAATCAGAAACGATAACTATTAGAAATAGTTTTCTAAAATTGGATATCCGTAAATCATGCAGAGGGTTATTTGACTGGAACTAACTTCCGCATTATTTCATTAAATTTCGTTTGAAACTAATCGTAAAACTATTAGAAATTATCCGTTGAAAAATAAGGAGGTGATTTTTTTAATAAACCGAAGAACAGTTTGGGGCAATAAAAAGCACCATAACAGTCGTAACTCCGTATGGCGCTTTCATATTTTGGTTATTAAACTTACAATCGAAAGATTGAATCACTATCAGATATTATGCTTCATTTTTCCAAAGTCCATGCACATTGCAATACTCCCGGGCAGTTACCGTTTGAGCAGAAATGCAGAAAACAGCTTCCGGAGCCTCGCCCGGATTTAGAAACTGGCGATAGGATTTACCGTCGGCGATAAGCTCAATCCATTCAATATAATGTTTTTCTTCCATAGGGTGGGCAATGCTTCCCACTGTGACTTTGTACCCGGTTTCAGTTTTCTCTATAACCGGAACATGCTTTTCCTTAGAGGCATCCACCGAATTCTCGGTAACCAACGTCATCGGTTCCCCGCAACAGATCAGCTGTCCGCCTCCTCCATGAACCACTTCGACCATATTTCCACAATGGGGACATTTGTAGATATCTAGTTTTGCAGCCATTTTGAACTCCTCCTTAAATTTATTTGGGAATTTAATTATCTTTACTAAAGTCACAAAACGATATAGCGAGCTATTCCATCACCACTACGGCATCCTTCCTTTTCAACCGCAAAAGAGCTGTTTCTAAAACACGCAATTCATGATTTAATTTTTCAGGCCCTAAATAAGCGGTTACCATATCCTGACCGACAACCAGATCCATATTTTGAGGTTCCGGGCAAACAAGTACAGCCTTGTTCGAACCAAGTACCGATGTCTGAAATAAATTGCCGCCGACTAATTCTTTGACCCGGTCGATTTCCAGAACCCCGGTTTTGGGTTGGATTCGCTGCATCTGCATAAAAAGATCGGGACTTACGGCTAGTGCTACTTTTCCAGTCAACCCGCGATCTTGAAAAAATTTTATAGCAGCGGCAACATCTTGAAATGGACTCTCCCCTTCCAGCCAGTTCTTCTTTTCAAGATGTTCTACATCGGAAGCATTCACAAGTCCTTCGAACCCTAGTTCCTTATTTCCCCAGAAAATCAAGGTATCTTCCTTCTTGGAACAAACCGCGGCTGCGCCTGCCAGCGGAGAAAGATCCAAAGGCAATCCAAATTGTCTGCTGTTTTCCAAGTCCCGCCAGGAAATAGTACAATCTTGAAAAATCATCGGTATTTCTGCGAATTTTCTGGCGTTCACTTTAAGTGGGGCATATTCACCATCACCAAAGAAACTGGTTTCTCCCGGAGGAATTTCACCGTACTCATCAACGGGTATACTTTGTGCGCCCGCTCCCAAGGGGCCGAAAATATGTAGAAACTTTCTTCCCACCAAAGTCTGCCGGGCCGTTTTTATCACCATTTCATCCATTTGACTCCACTGCTGGCTTGAAAATGGGGAATCCTCTCTTAACAAAAACTCCATCGTCCTTTACCTCCTCTGCTTATTTTCCAATTAAACTACCTACAGTACTTGAGTCGGTTCCCTTTTTTTCGGACTCGATTGAAATATTACTGGTAAATCCCAACTCTTCAAGCATTTCTTTGACTTCTCCCTCTCCACTTGCGAAATGGGCCGCTTCCTCAGGATCTAAAGCTCGTAGCAGGGTCATTAATTCCCCGACATGAGCTTTTTCTTCATCGCGGATATCGGCGATTACTTTTTTGGCAAGCTGATCGTCCGTTGCCTGTACATGGGCATCATAGAGGTAGATCGCCTCCAATTCCCCGGCGATATCCAGACGGACCGCTTGTATCAATTCCTCTTTGGACATTTTTCGATTCACGTTTCCCTGAAAAGGGTTTGCAAAATTCGGCATTTTTTAGTCTCCTTTCCGATTCCCATTATTAAAATAAACTTCACGCCTGCTTTACAACAAATTCATTGCTTTTTCAACAACATTGGTTATGGTGAAACCATATTCTTCAAAAACAATTTCTCCCGGGGCTGATATTCCGAATTGATCAATTGCGATAATCGCACCGTTCATACCGGTATATTTATGCCAGCCGAAACCAGATCCCGCTTCGATTGCCAAACGTCTTTGAACATCCTTGGGTAAAACGCTTTGCCGATACTGTTCATCCTGGGATTCAAATGCTTCCCAACAGGGCATACTCACGACCCGAACATTGACTCCCTTATCCCTCAGTATCTTCCCAGACTGGAAGGCCAATTGTACTTCTGAACCTGATGCAATTAAAATCAAATCGGGAACAGGTTTTTCAGAATCCATGACGATATATGCCCCTTTACAGGCGTCCATACCGGTGCCCTCTATCGCAGGAACATTTTGTCGGGTCAAAACCAAAACCGTTGGCCCCTTACGGTTGGTCAGGGCCATATGCCAAGCCGCAGCTGTCTCTCTGGCATCTGCCGGCCTGACTACGGTCATATTGGGAATAGCTCTTAAGCCGGCAATTTGTTCTACAGGTTGATGGGTAGGTCCGTCTTCACCGACCCCGATACTGTCGTGGGTCAAAATATAAATTACCGGCAATCTCATAAGTGCGGAAAGTCGCATAGCGCCCTTCATGTAGTCGGAAAACACCAGAAAAGTCGAGCAATACGGTATTAAACCGCCATGAAGCGCAATCCCGTTTCCAATTGCCGCCATGGCATGTTCCCTGATCCCAAAGTGCAAGTTGGCTCCAAAACGGTTATCCCGAGAAAAGTCCCCCTTTTCAGTAAGCCTAGTCTTGGTAGATGGAGCCAAATCAGCGGCGCCCCCGAATAAATTGGGGTAGTTACTGGCCATGAGGTTCATAATTTCTCCCGAAGCACTTCTGGTAGCCTTCACCTGATCGGAAAAATTAAAGGAGGTTAATGTTTTTCGAAGTTTTCTTTCATCAACTTCCCCGAACCATATTTCCCATTCACTGGCCAGGACCGGAAACTCCAAACAATATTTTTCAAATAATTCCTGCCATTCTTTTTGGAGCAAGGACCCTTTTTGACAGTAGGCCATCCGATTAGCCATAAGTTCATCGGGAACCCGAAACGCTTCAAACCCTGCCCATCCGCAATTTTCTCTCAACATCTTGAGTGCATCTGCACCCAATGGTTCTCCATGGGCCGCCGCTGTTCCCTGTTTCGGGGGAGCGCCATCGGCGATCTGGGTGGTGACAATAATCAATGTCGGCTTAGAGCGCTCGCTTTTGGCTGTTTGAATTACCTCATCGATTGCTTGAAGATTTTTGCCATCGGCAACTTTCAGAACCTGCCATTTGTAAGCTTCAAAACGTTTCCCAACATCTTCACCGAAAGCAATCTGTGTATCCCCTTCAATGGTGATCCCATTGGAGTCATAAAAAACGATCAGTTTGCCGAGGCCTAAAGTTCCTGCAAGTGAAGCAGCTTCAGAGGTAATCCCTTCCATCATGCAACCGTCGCCCGAAAGAACATAAGTATAATGATCGATTAAGTTGTAACCGGGACGATTGAATTCCGCCGCCAAATATTCTTCGGCAATAGCCATCCCCACTGCATTTGCCAATCCTTGGCCCAAAGGTCCGGTAGTTGCTTCCACCCCTGGAGTGTGCTTATACTCAGGATGCCCCGGTGTTTTGCTTCCCCTTTGTCGAAAACTGCGAAGGTCGTCAACAGAGAGTTCAAAACCGAAAGCAAATAAAAGTGTGTAGAGCAGGATGGAAGCGTGACCTGCCGAAAGAACAAAACGATCCCGATTAATCCAGTCCGGATGACTCGGATTAAATCGCAAGTGATTTTTCCATAGTTCATAGATGAAAGGAGCCGATCCTAACGGCATTCCCGGATGCCCGGATTTCGCTTTTTCAACAGCTTCAGCGGATAAGATTTTTAATGAACTGATTATCATTTCATCGGAATCTACCATCGTAATCTCCTTTCGTAAAGCGTTCCAAAAAATACTTTACCAAATTACTCAGAAAACCAGCTAAATTCGGTAACAGGCAATTTATAATTCCTTGACGATATCAGAGTAACTTTTACGTTTCTGTCTGGGGTACAAGGTTTTGGATTCATCAAAATATCCCAAGGCAATCAACATCACTACTGTTTTGTTTTCATCTAAACCGAACTCTTTCCTGATTCCCTCAAAATCAATCCCGCTCATTGGATGGGAATCAATGCCAAAGTCCTTGGCAACATACATAATGGACATTGCCAGTAAAGCCGCGTTGCTTTCAGCAAATTTAATCCGGCGTTCCTCCGAGGAACCGTATAAGGCCGCTGCATACTGCTGGGCATTTTCCAGCGCTTCTTTGTCAAGCATGACTTTTAAATTATCCCAAGCCGGATTAACCGCTTTGTACCCATTCAAATCTCCAACAATGATCAAAGTTACCGGCGCTTCTTTGATTTTTGGCTGATTGCCGGTGAGCGGAAAAAGTCTCTCTTTCGCTTCCGCCGATTTTACCGCAATAATTTCCCACGGTTGCAAATTAAATGCCGATGGAGCCAGCGTAGCCAAATTAATTACATCCTTCAAAACATCTTCCCCGATTTTATGCTCAGGCTTAAAAAAATTCACGGAACGTCTTTCGGTAACAACTTTATTAAAATCCATGGTTATTCCCTCTTTTCAATTTCAATATTCTTCAAAATGGATAAATTCACCGTTTCAACCTAGGTCATTGGTCGTTAATCCTTTTGATATGACTCAAGCTGACTCGAGTCCTGGTTTTTAAGCTCATCCTTAACAATCGTTTTCCTAGAAATATTGTCGGCATTTTTCAAAATCGCCGTCTCCGTCACTGACTGTATATTTTTAAAATGTTGATAATGAGCCGCTTCTTCCTCCGCCAGCCGGGTGTAAATTTCCTTAAAACCGGGATTATTAGTGTTTCTGGCCAATTCGGGGTGGAAGATTTCACCGCCCTGTTCCATTTTCATTGCAATTTCCAAGGCATCCATCGTATAATCCCTCCCTTCATTACGTGTTTCTATGATTGAAAAAGTTATTTTCTTGCCGATATCCATTTTTTTATCCGATTCATATCGACTTCCCTTTGATAGAGAGGTTTATCATTTCCCTGATAGAGCCCCAAATTATCTTCAAAGGTTTTTTTGGGATGAATATAAAAAACTCCTAAAGGTAATTTCTCAGTTTCGATAGCTTTGGAGAAAGCGGCAACCCGGTTATGCGGGTCATGAGTTTCATCCAGATAATAGGTATGTTCTTTAAACCATTGATATGTATTATGTTTATTAAATGAAACACATGGCTGCAAAACATCCACCAAGGCATAACCCCGGTGTAAGATTGCTTTTTTGAAGATTTCTTTGGTCTGAGCTGGATCACCCATAAAAGCCCGGGCCACAAAAGATGCGTTCAAGCCCAAAGCTACCGCCATAGGATTAAAAGGATCATGGGTAACTCCATTGATTTGGATCGGTGTTTGAAAACCTTGACCACTGGTGGGAGAAGCTTGACCCTTGGTTAATCCATAAACCATATTATTATGGACAATATTGGTGATATCCGGGTTGCGGCGGATGGTATGAAGAAAATGGTTACCCCCTTCACCGTACATATCGCCTTCACCGCTCTCGGCAATCACTGTTAATCCTGGATTTACCGCTTTGATTGCGGTCGCCGGCGGTAGAGCCCGCCCATGTAATCCGTTAAAGAAATTACACTGTAAATAGTGAGGTATTTTGGCAGCCTGGCCGATTCCGGAAACCATCACCAAATTTTCAGGTTGTACGTTGAGCTCCGTCAGGGCCTGTTTTAAAATATTCAAAATTCCGAAATTCCCGCATCCGGGACACCAACTGATATCGGCTGAATCTATAGTATTCATCTTTTTCACTCCTCCCCGCATATTTCCAGAATTCTTTCCACGAGTTCCTCGACGGAAAACGGCATTCCGTTATATTTCAGAATTTGGTTTTGAATTGAAATACCTGTTGCCAACTTAATTATTTTACCAAACTGATTCGTGGCGTTACTCTCAATGACAACCACTCGGGTTGCCTTTTTAAGATAGGTTGAAGTCTCAGGCGGCAAGGGAAAAACTTGTTTGAAATGAAGAAATGCCAGTTCAGCACGATCAAGCATCTTCATTGCTTCCTTGACCATTTCATAAGTGGAGCCCCAACCGATGAGCAGAGTACGGTAATCGGGATTTCCAACCAATTCCGGAGAAATACTGGCTTCTTTAATATAAGACAACTTTTTAAGCCTCTTTTGATTCATCCGGATCCGCAAATCCAAATCTTCTGTAATATGCCCTACTTCATCGTGTTCGTCACTGTCAACTCCCACCAGTCCCTTACCGTAACCAGGAATACCGCGGGGTGAGATTCCTGTACTCGTGAATCGATAGCGTTGATAATCGGGAGAAGTCTCTACTATCTGCCCTGCCACCGGGAACCTTGTTGGATCAAGTACCGGAATATCACTGTAGGAATCGACAAGATATTGATCGGTAAGGACAAAGACCGGTACTTGAAATTGATCCGCCAATTGAAAAGCTTTTTGCGTAAGATAAAAAGCTTCTTCAATGTTACCAGGAGCCAGGACAATCCTGGGGAACTCCCCATGGCCCGCATAAACGACCAATTCCAAATCCCCTTGTTCGGTCCGTGTCGGCAAACCGGTTGCCGGCCCCGGACGTTGGGCCAGATGAACGACTACAGGTGATTCAATCATTCCGGCCAGGCTGATTCCTTCAGTCATTAGAGAGAAACCTCCTCCGGAGGTTGTAACAATCGCGCGGGCACCAGCATACCAAGCTCCCAAAGCCATATTGATAGCGGAAATCTCATCTTCAACCTGCTCAACAACTATCGGGAAGTCACTTGAGTATTGAGCCAAATAGGTGAGCACTCCCGTTCCTGGAGACATTGGATATGAAGAGATAAAATTACAGCCGCTCGCCAGAGCTCCTAAGGAAACGGCTTCTGCGCCATTGACAATCATATGATTTTGAACGCTAGAATCGACGGGCAAGTCGAATAGATATTGACCGGAGTGTACGGTACGAAGTTGAATCCCTAATTGATAACCTCTTTCGACCGCCACTAAATTCTTATTAACAATCTCATCACTTTTTAAGGCAAAAAATTTTCTCACCTGATTCGAAGTTAGTTCAGGAGAAATAGCGAACAGACCCGCAATTACACCACAGGCTATCGTATTAGCGAATACCGGGTTCCCAATTTCGGCAGCTATTTTTGAAAAAGGAACATCTTCTACGGAAATACCATCCGGAGGAAGTATCTTGGCAACTTCACCGATTATTTTAGTTTCTGAGATTATCCTTTTCCCTAAATGAGGAATCGCTTCCTTGTCAAGGGGTATCAAAAGATCGATCGGTTCGGAGAATGCAGCCACGGGATGGGAAGAAACTCTAATTTCCGTGGAATTGCAGCCGCCCCGAATCCTTGACATATATTCTTTAGCGGCAAAAATATGAAATCCGGCATTTTTAAAGAGCTGAGTCAAAAAGGCCTCAATGGTTTGAATACCTTGTCCGGCTTCCCCGCAAAGTACAATTGTAATCGAATCCTTTTGAACCATTTATCCATCTCCTTAACCACAAAAATATTTAACTAAGTAAAATATTAATGTAATTATAATTCAATATAAGGTATTTTTCAACCCATTTTAAAATATTTTTTTTATATTCAGTTGGTTCACTCGCCATTCTAAGAAATATTATTCCAAACCGAATTCTTATCATTACTCTAGAAGTTTACATTTCATTCCAGGAAATTTTGATTTCCATCGATTCCAGCGACGATGATTTTAGCAAATAAATCGGCAATCATCGGATCAAACTGGCTCCCCGAACATCGGCGAATTTCATTGACCGCTTCCATGACGGTCATTGCATCCTTATAAGGTCGGGAGTGAGTCATAACATCGAAAGCGTCAATGATAGCGATTATTCTCGCCAATTTAGGGATTTCATTACCCTTGCGGCCCATAGGATACCCTTTTCCATCCCAACGCTCATGGTGAGAGAGAATTAAATCGGCAACATGCGACAACTCTGGAGTAGACTGGGCTATCCGATAACCAATTTCCGGATGCCTTTTCATTTCCCGCCATTCCTCTTCATTTAACTGAAGCGGCTTAGTTAAGATATGATCCGGTATCCCGATTTTGCCGATATCATGTAATATCGCCAATAATCCTAACTCATCAAGTTCACTCGAAGTTAAACCCATTTCTTGTCCGATTTTTATAGCGATACTCAAGATACGCTGCGCATGCTCTTCCGTTTCATAGCTACGGGCATATAAAGTTTTTTCCAAAGAAGTAATTAATGAGCTCCGGACGCTCTTTCCCTCCAGTAACTTGCGACGATACATGATATCTTCTGCTTCTTTTAGAATCACGTGAATATCGGAATTTATCCCTTCTTTGGTTGCGGCGCCAAATGTAATATTGGGTTGGATAGGATCCTGCGGCATCATTAAAAACTGCTCTTGAATTTGTTGGCAAATCTCCAGGGCCTTACCTTTATTTGTTTTGGGCAATATAATAACAAATTCATCCCCGCCCCAACGGGCAATAATATCCTCCCCACGGCATACTTTTTCGAGAGTCCCCGAAATAGTCTTCAAAAGTTTATCGCCCACTTCGTGCCCAAAAATATCATTGGTTAATTTCAATCCGTTTACATCGCCAATAACTAATGATAACGGCAAGAACTCAGGTATATCACAACGTTTTATCTCACGTTCAAAAAAAGTCCGGTTATATAATCCGGTAAGTTTGTCATGAAAACTCAGATATCTGATTTCATTTTCCTGTAACTTTTTCTCAGTAACGTCCCTAAAAACCAATACCACTCCAAACACCTTTCCATCCCTATCCCGAATAGGAGCTCCGCTGTCTGAAATGAAGCGTTTGGTACCATTTTTTGATATCAAGATGGTGTTATTGGCCAATTCAATAACCCGCCCTGTAATTAACGCTTTTTGGACCGGATTTTCACAGACTTGGTTTGTTTCTTCATCGACAATATAAAAAACTGAAGATAGCTGCTGGCCAATCGCTTCTTCAAAGCTCCATCCAGTTAATTCTTGGGCGATCTCATTAATTAAAGTCACTCTTCCATCGATATCGGTGGCAATAACCCCGTCACCAATGGAGTGTAAGGTGACTTTCAATTGTTCTTTTTCCTGAAAAAGTTCTGTTTCGGCCTTTTTCCGCTCCGTAATATCATGAATAATCGAATATAATAAATGCTGCCCGGATATATCGATCGGCCCGCTGTAAACTTCAACGTTCCTGTGTTCTCCGCTGGAAAGACGGTGTTGAAAGAAAAAAGGATTCCTGTGTTCCGATGCAGCTTTTTGCATTTCATATTGAATCTGTTCCACTGAAAAGCTATTGATATCAGAAATATTTAAGGAACAGATTTTTTCCTGAGAATAGCCATAATACAGGCATGCTGCAGGATTGGCATCAACAATCCGTCCATCGGCGGGATTAATAATCAACATTACCGAATGATTGTTCTCGAATAGGCTGCTATAACGTTTTTCACTTTCCTTTAAGTCAGCCATTGTCTTTTGTAGTTCTGAAATATCTCTTCGCGATCCAATGATCTGAACAACTTTTCCGTCCTTCAAAACCGGCGATAACATAGTAGACCAGGTTCGAATGCCGGAAGGAAAATGTAAAGTTTCTTCAAATACCATTGAAGATTTAGCTTTGACGCATTCACGGAAATGGGCATCGATTTTGTTCCCAAGCTCCAAACCAAAGACCTGTTGCGGTGTTTTCCCATAAACTTCTGCTGTTGTTAGACCCGATAGACTTTCATGACTTCTGTTCAACCGTCGGTATTTAAACACTCCATGCTCATCAACGTCCATCAAAAACATTAAATCTTGTGTGCTATTAAAAATCAGTTCATATTCATCCCGGGTTTTTCCGTGCTCTTCCAGTAGTCTTTTTTGCTCGGTGATATCCTGAAGGACAACTGCAAAATAGCCCATTTCATAGCTAAATGCATCGATTAAAAGCCATTTATTTAAAGAATTAGAATAATAATCGGAACGGATTGACTGGCCCGTAAAAGCAATTTTACCGCAAGTACCAACCCAATCGAAAGAGTCACCCCGAACGTCCGGCATGATTTCCGAAATTTTTTTACCGAGTATATCAGTCCCTTCTAAGCCAGCCATCCTTTGGAACGCCTGGTTCGCTTCCACAATGATGTAGTCGACCGGTTTCCCCTGGTCCAAAACGACTTTATGATAGGCAAAGCCCTCCATTAAATTGTCAACGATTTGCTTATATTTTAGGTCTTGCAGATTTTCCAGGAAGTTTTTCATGACAGACACCTCTTAAACCCTTTTATTAAATCAAAGTACCGGATATAGCTTTGTATGAGTTAATCGCTCGATGGCATTCAATAAATCGTTGATATTAAAAGGCTTAACCAGAAAATCATCCATCCCTGCATTTATACATTTTTCTCGGCCGTTTTCTAAAACATACCCCGTCATCGCCAAGATGGGAATATGCTCTCCTGTTTCCGTTTCCTTGGCACGAATTCGGGCAGTTGCTTCAAAACCGTTCATTTCAGGCATTTCCAAATCCATCAGGATTATATCTACTTGATTCCTTTCTAATATTTCTAAAGCTTTTCTTCCGTTCGCCGCCATAAAAAGATGGCAATCCGCAGAATCTAAAATAAGTTCAATCAGTTCTTGAATCATTACATTGTCTTCAGCGATCAAAATATTTAAATCGGAGCTAAATTCGTTGATATTCCCCAACGCTACATTTCTCGAAATTGCTTGAGCAGTCATTTTCATCATTCCCCCATTCATTTCATAGCTCTCTAAATGAAGAAAAATCATGGCAGCTGCTATTTACATTTTTATTATTACCTGGAATTGTTTACCCAATCCATGGGGAAATTCTCTACTTTTCGATGGGAAAAACACCTATTTATGAATCAATGATATAGGTTGACGTAAGTTTCAGGGCTAAACCAATCGCTAATCCGCAGATTAAAAACCTCGCGGCTGCTTAAGCCCTTATCGGTTAAAACCAGTATCCATGCAAGTAAAAGTCAACCGTTAACGCAAATGTCATCTTTATGACGTTTCGAGGCTGTCTAAAAAAGAGTTAACGATTTAATTTCACTATCAACTGAGGTTGTTTCCCCTGAACATGGGTAAAATTACTACTTTGAATTAAAAAAAATCCCTATTTATAATAGGGATTGACTGTTATCAATATGAATGAGTGTAGCTAAACGTTATTTTTATTCTAATAAAACCAGTTTGTTCTTAATGGCTATCCGTATTAATCCGGCCGTATCTTTGACACTTAGTTTGATAAGTAAATTTGCCCGGTGTTTGTCCACAGTTTTCGTGGAAATAAACAGCATCTGAGCGATGGAACTATTGGAATGACCTTCGGCAATCAATTGTAAAACCTGGACTTCCCGGGGCGAAAGTGTATCAAAAGCATCAAGAGTTTCCGCCTTTTCCTGGTAATTAAGAAAATCATCCAAAATAAATCTGGAAATTGCCGTGCTCAAAAAAATTTCACCCCTAAAAACCGCCCGGACGGCTAATATCAACTCCTCAGAAACGGAATTTTTCAGTAGATAACCTTTGGCACCGTATTGGAAACTTCGTTTAATAAATGACGTATCGGAATACATGGTTAAGATAATAACTCGGCTAGTCAGTTTCAATTCGCTCAAGTGTCGTAAAATCTGAATCCCGTTTAATTTCGGCATGCCAATATCTAAAAGAAGAATATCCGGATTCAGCCGTTCCGTTAGTTCAAGAGTTTCTTGTCCATCCGAGGTTTCTCCGATAACCGCTACATCTTCCTCCTGCTCTAAAAAGACTTTTAATCCGGCCCTAACGAGATGATGGTCTTCCGCTATCAATATTTGAATCATTTAAACGGCCTCCCAAGGAATAGTCGCCATCAAACATGTTCCACGACCCGGTTTGGAATGAATGCTTAAAATCCCGCCCAGCATCGTTAATCTTTCCCTCATTCCTACAAGCCCCATGCCTTGGATTTCACTTTGATTCATTACAAAACCCCTACCGTTATCTTTAACAACGAGGGAAATTTGGTGATGGCTGTAACGAAGCCTAACCTGTACAAAACTAGCTTGGGCATGCTTCACGATATTGGTAAGTGCCTCTTGCAAAAAACGATAGAGACTGATTCGAACAATACCGCTTATTGCCGGAAGCTCACGCCCTTGGTATCGGATAGAAAGCCCAACCCTTTTACTAAATTCATAACAAAAATCTTCCAGCGTGAAGTTGAGCCCCAAAGCATCCAAAGCCGGCGGCCGCAAGTCCTGAGCCAACCGGCGAATTTCTTTAAGTGTTTTATCACTTAAATTAACAGCTTCACCTATCCTTTGCCGTAAAGTATTGGCATCCGGTGGCAATCCTTTCAAAATCAATTCTATATACATCTTAAGCGCAGTCAATGCCTGACCGGCTTCATCATGCAATTCCCTGGAGATCATGCGGCGCTCTTCCTCGAGAGTCGTCATGGTTTGTTGATTCAATTTATGAAGCCGTGAATTGGTCTCTTGTAGCTCCAGTTCCAATTCTTTCTGATAATGGATATCGGTGCAAGTACCAAGCCAATAAGATATATTATCCTTTTCGTCCCTCATTGGAATTCCCCGGCCCAAAAACCAATGATACTCACCGTCATACCGCCTGATTCGGTACTCAATTTGATATGGATTTCCGGTACGGAAAGCTTCTCTCCAACACTCAGTCCGTTTCTGAATATCCTCCGGGTGAATACATTCATTCCAATGCTGGCATATCAATTTATCAACATGAATGCCTGTATAATAGTGAAATTGATTGTTGAGATACAGAAAATCACCATTCGTATCGATTATCCAGACTAGCTGGGGTAAGGCTTCAGTCAAGACCCGGAAGCGCTCTTCACTTTCCCGGAGAGCGCTTTCCATCTGTTTCCGCTTCGTAATGTTAACCATACTTGCAACAGCTTTCAAAACAATCCCGTTCTTATCCTTTACCGGGGCGCAATTGATGACTGTTACCACTTCCCTGCCATCGACACGCTGAATGATGATTTCTTCATTCTCGGTATCTTCACCCTTACGCAAAGCCCTAGCTAAGGGCCAATTATCGGGAGATATCTCGGAACGGTCCGGGCGTAACATCTTAATGGATCTTGGACTTCCCGGCAAAGGCCCAGTGGCGGTGCCGTTCAGTGGAGCACCTACCATTTCCACGGCTGCAGGACTGCAATACGATATTCGCTCATCACCGGCTTCAGCCACCATTGCACCGATTTGGATCGTATCAAGCACCGTTTGAAGAGTGGCCAAAGCATGGGATAGTTCTGTAGAACGGTTTCTAAGCCCAGCTTCCAACTCTTTCAGTTCAGTAATATCATGAAGCATAGCCTGAATGACTGAACGGTTACGATAATGGCACAGTCCACTCATAGTTTTTACATGAACTAAGGAACCATCGCATTTTATGAAGCTCATTTCCCTTGACAATGAGGTGACTTCTTTATTAAGGATTAACTGAATCCGTAAAGATGACGATTCCCTGTATTCCGGAGCCACAAGATCAAGAATTTTCATTCCTATAAGGTCATCTGCTCTTTTAAAACCCAGCAGTTCTCCACACGCCGGGTTGGCTTCCAAAATACGCTCCCCATCATGGATAATTATCGCCCCTGGAGACTTTTTGAATAAATCCCGGTAGCGCTCTTCACTTTCTTTTCTTGCCCTCTCTAAAGAATCTTTGGAAGTTAATAATTCAAGTTCAGCCCGTTTCAGTTCGGTAATATCGTGCCAAACCGTGACAGTACCGACAATCTTTTCTCCAATCCGCACCGGTCCGGAGGAACTTTCAACGATCGCTTCACTACCGTCCACTTTTTGAACCTTAAAACGCAATCCGCTCACCTTTTCACCCCGAAGCGCCCGGGGTGTCGGCTGTTCCATAAACGGGTGCGCCCTTTGATCCAGCCATTGACTGGATATCCGGCGGATGATGTCTTTCACATTGAGTCCGGTTGGATCAAATCCGTAATGAATCATGAAGGATGGGTTAGCCCGGTAAACGTTCATTTTGGTGTCGTACAAGATAACCACATCATTTTGAGCGGCAAAAATAGCTTGAATCTGTGAGTGGCTCAACTCTAATTCTGCTAAAGCTTGATGTAGGATTTGATAGGCTGACAGGGGTGGGTCGCCTGTTAAATCATTTTCAAAGTGGTTGATTTCCTTCAATTTATATTCTGCAAGTTCCAACCGAAGTTGGTTAATTTCAGCACGGAGCTTTGTGGTACGTTTTTTCACCAACGCTTGTATTTTCTTTCGACGGTTGAAAGATTGTCGTTTCGTTACTGATTGGATAACTTTGTGTAGTTTTTTGTGCCAATTTACAACTTTCATGAACGATTCCTCGTTTATTCCACAATTTCATTAATAATTTCTTTATATTTACTAAGAAACCTTCCTTTTCCGAAATATGAAAAAAGAAAGCTAATTTTGGCTTCCTTTTTAAAATCTCCAATTTTCGTTTAAAATAAAAGGTGACGAATTTTTAAGACATACCCATATAAAACTTTCAAAAAAGTGTCAGCAATAATCCTCAATCATTAATTGCATAACCCCTCCACAAACCATTCCTTCATCTTCGGCCACATCTCCGGTCATATCGACTATTTTAATTTCATAAGTTCCTGTCCCAATTATTCGACGGGCATCACCGATGACAGACGCTTCACTGCAACCTCCACCGATACTGCCCACAATTTTCCCGTCAGGATAGACCAGCATTTTAGCTCCGGCTCCGCGGGGGACGGAACCTTGCGTGGATATCACCGTGACCACTGCTTTGGATTCATCCTTTCCCTCTCCTAACAACCGGATAACCTCAAAATCGATATCCGAACGTTTCAAATAATGGGATTGTCCCGAATTAATTTCTTTGGGTAGCCGTTTACAGGCAATGATCTCTGCCATAATGGAAACCGCAATTTCTTCAGGAGTCACAGCACCAATAGCAAGGCCAATCGGACTGTGCACCTTTTCAAGCAACTCCCGGCTATAACCCGCCCCAATCAATAGTTCTTTAAGAGCTCCAACTCTCCGGCGTGAACCAATCATTCCTGTGTAAAAAGGCTGGACCCCTTTGAACAGTTGCTCCAGACAAATTTGATCATGCCGGTGACCCCGGGTGATGATCACAACACAATCATTATCAGTAATCGTCAGCCCCCGTAATGCTTGGTCAAAGGGCGCACAAACCACTTGCCTGGCCAGGGGAAAACGATTGATATTGGCGAAACTGAGACGATCATCCACAACAGTGACTGAATAACCGACTTTCGCGGCAAACTCAACGAGCGGCAAGGCAATATGTCCCCCGCCCAGGATAATTAAACGCTCTTCAGGGAAAAAGGGTTCGCTTAAATCCGTTTTTTCTTCATGGGGTTCAACCAAGGGCATTCCCCGTTCCAACGATTGAAGAGCCAATCCATGGCATAGCTTCTCGGGAACCATTTGACGGACCAGATCTTGCTCAATCCGCCCCTGTCTGCCGGAAAACTCAGTTTGGACTACCACTTTCATGCCACTTTCCAACATTGCCAGAAGTTCCCTATATAATTCCTTACCCATGAAATGGCACCCCCTTTACGTCGGACTATTATTCATAATTGAATAAAAAAGATAAATCATCGGGTTATCGAGATGCCAGAGATAATAATTACAAATCTCACAAATGATTCATCCTATGAAACGGATGGGTTAATGCCATCATTCCGAATCAACATCTAAATCATCTCCCACAGCAATCGTCCCGCCATGAAGAACCTTTGCAAATACGCCCTCCCGGGGCATAATGCAGTCTCCGACTTGTTGGTAGATTTCGCAATGAGAATGACACTCCTTGCCAATCTGAGTCATCTCCAGAATAACATCGTTACAGCGTAAAATCGTTCCGATTGAAAGTTTTTTAAAATCAATATCCTTCACCAACAGATTTTCACCAAAAGCACCATCGCTGATTTTTGCGCCTTTAGCCCGAAATTCCTGGACTTTATCATAGGAAAGCAAGCTGATTTGCCGGTTCCAATTCCCGGCATGCGCATCATTTTCCAAACCATAATTGGCAATAATCTTGCCCTTTGCAATATTAATTTTGGGTATCCCGCGTTTTTCACTGATGCATACGGCCATGATCTTCCCCATGATTAGCCTCCTATTTGAACCATTTTCCTGCCATCGGTTGTCCCGTTTGCCTCGTCAAGAAAATTGTGGTGGCGAGGTTTTTGAAAAATAAGATCTTGAAGGGTTTCCTGAAGTTTCTCATCCGTTATGCCTTCTCGAAGCAGCGTTTTTAAATCGGCTTCTTCCTTACAATGCAGGCACAATTTTAATTTCCCTTCAGCAGTGAGCCTTATCCGGTTGCAATTTTCGCAAAACTCTTCGGTTATTGCACTGATAAATCCGATGCTACCTTGAAATCCCGAGAAATTATAGTAACGCGCCGGACCATTTCCCAAATCACCAAAGACTCGCTGGGGCTTTCCAAACTGTTGGGTCAGCATCTTAAGCACATACTGGTTTTCGATCGGTGTAAACTTTGCTCCAAGTCCAATCGGCATTAATTCAATAAACCGGACATGGACCGGATAAGCTCTGGCCATACCGGCCAGATCAATAAGGGCGGAGCTGTTTATCTCTTGGATCGGAACACAATTGATTTTTGTTTTTAAACCCAATTGACACGAGAGTTTGATGGCGCTCAATACTTTTGAAAATGCATCAATACCGGTTATCTGTAAAAATGTACCGGCATCCAAAGAATCCAGACTGAAATTGACCCCGCCAAGTCCGGCAGAGGCCAATTGCTCCCCATACACAGCAAAAAGGACACCATTGGTGGTCATTGTAACCTGATCAATACCCGGTATCTCCCTGAGTTTCCGGATAAGGAATATAAGATTTTTCCGCAACAGAGGCTCTCCCCCGGTAACTTTTATTTTGCGGATTCCAATTCCCGAGGCAACCTTGGCCACCCGGATAACTTCTTCAAAAGTCATTATTTCATTATGGGGCAGGCTTTGGATACCGGATTTCGGCATGCAATAAACACAACGCAGATTACAGCGATCCGTCACCGAAATACGTAAATAATCGATTTTTCTGCCATATTGGTCGATCATCCAATCACCCTCATCGAAAGCCTTTCTCTATCACTTTTTATTGCCCTCTATAGAATCCATTCGAGCTTCATTCAATTTTTTAAGGTAATGACCACTTTTTCCGCCCGCTTTTTCTTCAAGAAAAATCCCGGTTAATTCCATATTCTTATCCATAGCCTTACACATGTCGTAGATGGTAAGCAACGCTACCGTCACTCCTGTGAGGGCTTCCATTTCCACTCCGGTTTTTCCACTGAGCTTGACTGTACATACAGCCTCTACTGTACAGGTTTCAGGATCCAATTGAAAATCCACCACCGCTTTAGTGATTAACAAAGGATGGCACAATGGTATTAAATCAGGAGTTCGCTTTGTCGCCATAATACCGGCTATTCGGGCGACACCCAAGACATCACCTTTTGTCACCGTACCGCTTTGAATTGCATCAAAAACAACTTGACTTACAACGATGCTGCCTTTGGCAACAGCAATCCGCTCGGTACAATCTTTTTCAGTAACATCAACCATTATGGCCCTACCGTCTTCGTCAAAATGAGTCAAACCATTTTCCATAGGATTCCCTCCGCTCTTTACTTACCAAAGCCGCAATTAGGAAAGGTGCAAACCTCACAGTTTAAACATAATCCGCCATGACCTAAACGGATCAAATCGTTGGCTGTCAATATATCATCCGCCATGATACGAGGCAGTACCATATCAAAAATTGTGCGCCTGGCATACATAACACATCCAGGCAAACCGATAATGGGAATCCTCTTGGAAGGTAAGGGGTAATAAGCCAGCAAGAACATAGCCCCCGGCAAAACCGGAGCACCGTATGAGACAAGTTCGGCACCGGTATTTCTGATGGCAGCGGGAGTGGTATCGTCCGGATCGACGCTCATTCCTCCCGTACATATGACAAAATCAGCTTCTCGGTCGATATAACCAAGAATTGCGTGGGTAATATTCTCCGGTTTGTCTCCTACAATGTCCTGACCCAAAATCTCAACATGATATTCGGCCAATTTTTGGCGGATGACCGGACCAAAAGTATCTTGAATCCGGCCGTAGAAAACTTCATTTCCCGTTGTAACAATTCCGGCTTTTTTATTTCCAAAAGGCAAAATTTGCAACAAAGGCTTGTTATCTGCGATCGCCAATGCTTCCTTCATTTCAGCTTCTCCGATTACCAGTGGAACAACACGCATCCCGGCCAGTTTCATTCCTTCGGATACTGCAAAATTGCCATGGCGGGTGGCAATAATCATTTTACCCAGAGCATTAATACGGTTAAGCCTTTCCACATCAACCTTAAATAAGCCATCCACTGCGGCAAGAAGTTCAATCTTACCCTCTTTGACAGGGGTCGAACTCATATATCTATTTTTGCATATACTCAACAGAATTTCTGCCGCCTCATTCTCATGCAGCATGCCCGGTTGCTTCTCCCAGACATATAAATGTTCTTTCCCAATTGAAAGCAGCACCGGAATATCTTCCTCGGTAACGATATGCCCTTTACGGAAAACCGGACCATTTTTTTCCCCTTTGATAATTTGCGTCAAATCATGGCAGAGGACATGACCCACTGCGTCGGTTGTTTTGATTTGTTTCATATAATCCTCCGTATCAAAAAAAGAGCATGGATAATACTTTCACATCAAAGTGTGTGTAAGAATTGAAAAACCCGATCCAAACTGTAGGAATAGGGGACGGAATCTTTTATTCCGTCCCCTTGAAAAATTCATCATCTCGAGAAAGATAACAAATCCATCTTTGTAAAAAAACACTTCATCTTGATAATACCAGAGCGCTAATTCTATTATAAAATGATGCCCCTGGACTGTCAATCATCCATAAACTTTCTAATATCCGGGTTTGGCGATAAGTTCTCTCTGAGCTGAATTCGGAGCTTACCCTCATTGTGATTCAATTTCTGGATGCCATTCGTGCATCACCCCATTAAGTTTATTCCATAAAATATGATGCCAAAATGAAATTCTCATAAATCGACATCGGAGATCAGAAACGATTCGGGTTCGAAAATCATATCCCATAAAAAACGCCGCCCTGCAGGCAGCGAAAATAGACTCATCAGTTCTCCAAATTGAACCTTTCTTCAAGTTTGTGTAAACAATTAAGAATGGTATCCATCCATTCTTTTACCTCTTCCGCTTCTAAGTAAGGGAGAGTTTGGGAAAGACCCATCCCAGGTTTCACGAGAAGTTGCCGTTGTTCAAGACTTAACAAACTATCCCAATTGGGATTTAATTTTCGATTCCGTATTGCAGATGCCAATGAAACTCTCCTTTCAAACAAACGATGTCATTTATCAATTCGCCACCATTTCAAAAATACCTTTGGAAAACAAAGGTATATCGTTAAAAATCGACAAAAATCTACAACCAAAAATTGGAAAACCGTGATCGCAATTCAAATGCCAATTAAGAATTACGATAAAAAATCCAATGTATCCAAAGATAAAATAAGCTCCTACTACCGCAAAAAGCCCGCGCTCACGCTATCGCACGGAAAAACTCGCAAAAGAAGAAAGCGTTGATACTCCTATCAACGAGGCCTGGGTTAAAAAGTTTCATTGTCCAAAAACCTCCACTCCATCTTGTAACCATCAAACAATTCCTAAAATCGCTCCGGGGCTTAAGCAATAAAAAAAAGAGGTCACCGTCGACTCTCCTCATGAATTGGGAATCCAACTTCTCATTTTGGATAGGAAACCCGTTTCGTATCCCTTTTAAGCGAAAGTCTCCGAAAGGCCTCTTTTCTACTTTTAGGATGGAAAAAATTTTGTGTGATAGGCAGTATAAGCCTTGGAAAGGATAAAACATTAATTTACGGACTATAAATTTTTTGGATGGTTCCGGTCATTTAAATAAAACCGCCACCGCAGAAGCAGCATAAGATGATGATGATGATGATAATCCATATAATCCACCAACACCCGCCGCCCCAACCTTGCTCGGCATTTACATCACTCATTCATTTCACCTCCAACATCAGTTTGAGGTTCCCTTAACTATATTATGGAATTTTAAAAAACATGGAATGAGTTTTTGTAATCTTATTGCATGAAAATGGCAGACTCCGCAATAATCCGAACGAATTTGGAATGAGGAACGATACACTGAAATATGGCCATAACCATTAACTCTCAGTCAGTTTAAAACTTGTTCCTTTCATAGTCCGTGCTTTAAATTCATTCTGTCATGGAAATCATTCTTTCCGTCATCCAAGGAATTCATTTTGTCACGGAAATCATTCTTTCCGTCATCCAATGCATCGTTTCTGTTCGAAAATGATCTTTTTTTGTTGTTAAGGAATCGATTTTATTCGAAAATCATTCTTTCCGACGTTAAAAAATGACCGCAGGGACATTGACACCAAGGCGCCGCAGACATAGAGGCCGGTTTTTATGTTTGGGGAAAGCAATCTACCGGGTTTAATGCCTCGCACACGCCGCCGTTCCGAATGGTATTTCTTCTTCAAACATATAAACCCGCAATCTTTATGCTACTTTTCGTCCCCGGCTCATATAAATGATCTCTTCGCCGAGTTTCTCCGCTTCCTGTTGATCATGGGTGACCAAAACAAAAGGTATCTGCCAGATCTGCTGCATACTCAACAATTCATCCTGCAACTGGCAGCGAATGTTATTATCCAGGGCAGAAAACGGCTCATCCAGTAAAAGTATTTTCGGTTTGGCCATTAATGCTCTTGCCAGCGCCACCCGTTGTTGCTCTCCTCCCGATAATTCCGATGGATAGCGATGCAACATGGAATCTATTTTTAATAACTCCGTCAGTCTTTTAAACTCCAGCCGCGTTTGTTCATGGATGTCCTTGATACTGTATAAGATATTTTTCTCTACATCCATATGCGGAAATAAGGCATATTCCTGAAAAACATAACCGACATCCCGGAGCCTAGGGGGCATGAAGACATTCGCGCCTGAATCATACAGAATATTTTGATCCAGGGTCATTTTCCCCTGGTCCGGTTTGGCGAGCCCGGCAATACAACGGAGTATCGTAGTTTTTCCGCAGCCGGAAGGGCCGAAGAGCACAGTGATATGATTGGAAACTGTAAATTCAATTTGCAATTCAAACTCCGGTAATTGTTTCCGAATGGCTATGGCTAACATGACCCTCACCCCTTTTTGGCCCAACGCGCCATTTTATTTCTGGACCATCGGTTGACACCGAAGACCATTACAAAAGTCACCAAACTGATAATCAGAACATAAAGGCCTGCTGTTTTCAGATCATTACTTTCCGAGGCAAAAAATATCGCTACCGGAATGGTCTGGGTTTTTCCCGGGATATTACCTGCTACCATAGCCGTGGCGCCAAACTCTCCCAATGCTCTCGAAAAAGACAAGATGATTCCGGACAATAAACCCGGCCACGCAAGAGGAAGAGTAACCGTGAAAAAGACTTTGCTTTCACCGGCCTTTAAGGTCCGGGCCACATCCTCCAGATGGCGGTCGACGGTCTGAAAAGCAGCCTTGGCGCTTTGATACATCAACGGTAAGGAAACCACCAACGCCGCCACAACGGCGGCGCATGGCGTGAACACAATCTGCGTGTGAAACGCACTGTTCAACAGGCGGCCCAGTGGTCCTTGCCTGCCAAAAAGCAACAGCAAAGTAAAACCGGTCACTACCGGAGGCAATACCAGCGGTAAAGTGATCAAAGTTTCAATCAAATCTTTCCCCGGGAAGCTGCCCCTTACCATCAAGTAAGCGATTAAAATACCGATTCCCACTACAAACACTAAGGCAATTGCAGAGATTTTAAAGGAAAGAAAAACAGGCTGCCAGTCAAACATCGATTTTCACCCAATCATCACTTTTTTACTGAAAAACCATACTTCTCAAAAACTTTCTTCCCATCGGCGCTTGTCAAATATGCATAAAATTTCGCCGCCACTTTCGGTTGGGCGGCATTGGTCAAAAGGGCCGCCGGATAAACAATCGGTTCGTGGGATCCAGCCGGGGCTGTAGCAACAATTTTAATTTTGTCGCTAATTAGGGCATCTGTTTTGTAAACGATTCCGGCATCGACATTTCCGGTTTCCACATAAGTCAGAACCGCTCTTACATCCGTGCCAAAGACCAATTTCTCCTTTACGGCATCGGTGATGTTCATATATTTGAATACATCCTGAGCATACTGACCAGCCGGAACGGACTCTGGAGCGCCAGTGCCGATCTTCTTTACATCTTCCCGGGTTAAATCTTTAAAATCCTTAATATTCAGTGGGGAATCTTTGGGGATAATTAGCGTTAACTGATTGACTAATATGTCTTTCCGAGTTTTCCTAACAATCAGGTTTTCTTTGTCCAAGGCATCCATTTGCTTGACCGCCGCGGAAATGAAGAGATCGGCCGGAGCACCCTGTTCAATCTGGGTTTGTAGTTTGCCGGACGATCCGAAATTGAAATTAATCTTGACCTTCGGTTGTTTCACCGCGTAAAGTTTCTGGATCTCCAGCAAAGCATCCTTTAGGCTGGCAGCTGCCGAAACATTCATCTCAACCGGGTCGGCGGCGAAAATAGCCAGCGTTCCGAAAAGCAACATACTCACCAATAAAAACAATGCAACAATTTTCTTATTCATCAGGATCACCTCAATTTTATTTTTTTTGAAATTTAAAATGTACCGAAGGAATGTTATGTTAATACGAGCATTACCTCCTTCCCTGTTCCAAACGACTTTTGAACGGGCTTCTATCAACAACAACTAACATAAACTATCAAAACTAATATATGTCATTATTTTATTTTATGTTATAATAAATTACAATAGTAAAATTACAAAACTTACATAGACATAACATTTTATTTTTGTACGAATCCGGTATAAACGCCGGTAAACTTCGTCACAATAATGGATTATATTAACAAGGAGGATTTCGACTATGAAAATCAGTGGTAGAAATCAATTGAAAGCTGTTGTCAAAGAAGTTGTCAAAGGGGAAGTCATGGCCAAAGTAGTGCTTGATTATAAAGGCGAAAGAATCGTTTCTGTAGTCACTGTTGATTCCATCGAAGAACTTAACATTAAGTCGGGCGATGATATCATTGCCTTGATCAAATCCACCTCGGTGATGCTGGCGAAAGAATAATCTTATCGTTTTCGACATTCTCTTTTTTAAGCGGAGGAAATTTTGAGCGACGAAAGTTCTTACACCCCCGAGGAAGTTGCAAAGATTTTAAAAATATCCCGGTTCACCGTCTATGAATTGATCAAACGGGGTGAATTGACCGCATATCATATTGGGCGCAAGGTCCGCGTCGAACCGGAGGATCTGGAACGTTACAAACAAAATGCCAAAGGCTGCCCGCCTACGCTGACCCAAAGCACAGTCAAGGCAGCGCAGTCTCTGGTGAACCTCGACGAAGGATTAATTATCTGCGGCCAGGATATGGTGCTTGATATTTTAGCCCGTCATCTTCAAACGGCGTTGCCGCAGCTTCGTTTTTTACGCCACTATATCGGCAGCATTCCCGGTTTGTTGGAATTATATAAAGGAAGCGCCAATCTCGCCACCGCCCACCTTTGGGACGGCGACAGCGGAGACTATAACACAGCCTATGTCCGGCGACTCTTACCGGGGCAAAAAACTGTCATCTACAATTTGCTTTACCGGTATGAGGGATTTTACGTGGCCAAAAGCAATCCCAAATCCATCCGAACCTGGAATGATTTAACCCGCCCGGAAGTTCGTTTTGTCAACCGGGAATGTGGTTCGGGAGCCCGGGTGCTCCTGGATGAACAATTCCGGAACTTGGGTATCGAATCAACTTCCGTACTGGGTTACTCTCATGAAGAAACAAGCCATCTAGCGGTTGCCAGTTCCATCGCAAGGGGTGAGGCCGATGTGGGGCTCGGGACGGAGAAAGGCGCCTTCCAAGTTGCAGGGATCGAGTTTGTGCCATTGCAAAAGGAACGCTACGATTTGGTGATGAGGAAGGAAGATTTGGTAAAACCCCATTTTCAAAAGGTTATTGCGATTTTGCATTCGACAACGTTTCGAAATGAAGTGGCCGGAATGGGCGGTTATGATATATCGGAAATGGGTAAATTAATGGCCGAACTTTAATCATTTCGGTCCGTTAGAATTATCAAAAGGAGGATTTCATATGGACGGTCGGCAAATCACATTCAAACTCCGGAACCATCTTGTTCAGCATTCAAATGTGATCCCTAAAGTTTACGAACTGGCCTGCTTCCTTAAGTCCTTTTCAAACTATTCCACAGAGAATAACGTCAATGGCAGATAATCAAATTTACACACCCGAAGAGGTAGCCAATATTCTTAAAATATCCCGCTTTACCGTATATCAAATGATAAAGCGAGGGGAAATGCCCAGTTGTCAGGTTGGACGAAGGCTCCGGATTGAGGCTTCCGATTTGGAACGCTATATTCAAAGTGTTAAATCCGACACCCCGGCTTTAATCCAAAACCTATCCCCTATTGTTCGAAACACCGCAGATATCGCCTCCCGGAGCGCAATCGGTTTAAAGGATGGGTTAATTATCTGCGGCCAAGATGTGGTACTCGATGTTCTTACAAAGTATCTCGAACGGAAGTTACCCCATTTGCGGTTCCTTAGGCAATATCTTGGCAGTATTCCGGCACTTTTTGCGTTATATCAAGGAACGGCCAACTTGGCCACCGCTCATCTCTGGGACGGAGATACGGGTGAATATAACATCTCCTATGTGAGAAAAATATTACCCGGACAACGTTTACTCATCTATAACCTGGTCCACCGAATGGAAGGTTTTTATGTGGCAAAAGGAAACCCCAAATCCATTCAATCTTGGACCGATCTGACCCAATCCGGCGTCCGGATGGTTAACCGGGAATGTGGCGCCGGCGCCCGGGTGCTCCTGGACGAACAGTTACGGAAATTGAATATCTCCTCCACTCAAATTGCCGGTTACAACAACGAAGAACCCAGTCATTTATCGGTTGCCAGTTGTGTAGCCCGGGGTGAAGCGGATGTGGGGGTGGGAATCGAAAAAGCAGCTTTACAAGTGCCCAAAATTGATTTTATTCCCTTACAGAAAGAACGGTATGATTTGATTTTCCGGAAAAACGACCTGAATCTACCGCAATTTCAGGAACTGATCGCCGTGATTACCTCAGCTTCTTTCAAAAATGAAATTTCCGGAATGGGCGGTTATGATATCGCTCAAATGGGCCAACTCATGGGTGAAATCTAAAACCACCTCTCTCTTGTAAAACGTTCTCGAAATAACTACTCAATGATTGTGAACGTTTTACTCCAGCAGAGCGTATCTTCCCCATTTCTAATTGCCGTTTATTTACGATACGCTCTACTCGTAGCCTGAACATTCTTTACATAATCTTTCCATTTCCAAATGATTGGTTTGGATAGCGTAGGTATAAAGTTCCCGCTTGTATCGCACTTCTCCCTTTTTGCCGTATACGATTCCTTCCGGCGTGAATTCAATATGCAAAGGAACAGGCTCCATCTTTTGGTCGTCACAAATATTGGGAGTGAGCCCCGGTCCAAAAGAAATCCGCTTCCCCTTGGGATCGGTCATCATAATCCGATCGCTGGAAGTAATCAACGATTGAATGTCCCCTACCGGAGTGAAACATAAAGAATTGTCATCCCCGGATATCCCGTTGGCATTAAAGTCGTAAGCCGTAATTTTGCCGATAGGCGTATTGACCCGCAGCGGACTCTTTGGTTCCAGGGACTGCAGGGTCCCGTCGGGATAAAGGGAAAAGCCGATCCGGATCGGTATCTTCCCCATCGGGGTGTCAATCATCAACGAATCTTTCGGCCAAAAAGTCAGGCTTCGCATGGCGCCGTTTTCATAAAAATGAATACTGATAATTTTTCTTTTAAATTCCGCGAACGACAGCTTGAAATGAAACTCCTCGGCCAATTCGTACTCATTGGCTTCGCTCCAGAAACCAGTCAGTTTGCCGTTTAGCGGAAAGAGGCGGCAAATATTGCCGTTTTCATAAAAAGTGAGTAACTCCGCAGGAAAAATCCCTATTGGAGTGGCAATACGCGTTTGTTCATGAAGGGAGATGCTCTTTAAAACCCCGCTCCGATGGAATGAAATCGAACGGGTATATTTGCGGCGGGCTCCGCCATCGCCATACTGGGGTATCAGTTCTCCATAGGGAGTCCGTAATTGATTCGGGCTATGAAGCATGCATTCGGCCACCGCCCCATCGAGATAAAATTCAACGGAGTCGGCTCCTGTCAACCTCCCGTACCGGGTTGAAACGGTATTCATTTCATTTCCTCCTCAAAGGAACGATTTTCACTCTAACGGCCCCATCTTCCAGCGCTTCCGGCTCCGCCTGCAAATTAAAGCCAAACAGTTCCTGTTCAAACCAGCAAGGAACATGATCGCAAAGGATTTCCAATTCTTCAAAAGAAACATTTTGAAAAAAGGGCTTTAATATTTTTTGTGACGGGATATGTTCCTGCCCTTGATCTTCCAAACTCTGACGGAGATCCAAAAAATAATGGCCTTGATTATCCCGGGCAACCGGGGTGGGAACCGTTTTCGTGATGGATTTCCCGGCCATCTTTGCAATCTCGGCGGAAATGCTGTCGAAATACTGATCCGGTTTTCCCGTTGCTTCCCATAAAATCATGCCCAAGCCTTCAAAAATGGCTCCCGGAATACAGCGGATTTTTGAGCTGATAAGAATCCGGCAATCACCGAGATTTTGCACAAGGGCACGAAGCTCCTCTTGGATCTCCGGCAATTCCAACCCATCTTCGATCCGATAAGCAATTTCTTGGACATCGATCCAATGTTGGCCTTCTTTCCGGAATACTTTGATGATCCCGTTTTCCTTCAAAGAAGCGGTCTGGCCGCAGGAATTCATCATAATACCTATCTTCTCTTCCATCGGACCCTCCTTACGGAAACAATAATCCTCATGTTGATCCCTCATGCGACGGACTCTGAAATATCTTTTCCTCTTCGGCGGCATTTTCTTTGGCCGTGATCTCCAGCGGCTTTAATCTGTATACGGCTACCCTTCTTCCATCCAGGGCGGAACGGTATTTCTCAATGAATTTTCCGGATAAAGAACGATGATAGTACTGGGGTAAATATTTGTCGACCAATTGCTGCAAAGCTCCGGCAGCTTCTTCAAAATCCCTCAATTTTTCGGCCGTTCCAAAAAGCATGACACTCAAGTAGGAAGTATCGGCGTGACAAGGCACCGGATCGGTCACCGTACCGTATTCCTCATATACCGTAAAGGTAACGGGCGGACTTTGGGAAAGGATAGCATCCTTTTTACCCGAACCCATACCGTGAAAGTAAACCGCTCCGCGATACCATATAAAATTAACCGGCACCGCATAAGGCAGGCCTTCGGCCACCATAGCCAGGATGCCGGTCCGGATGCGCCCAAGCAAGGCTTCAATCTTCCCCTGATCCGTGCAAATTCTTTGAATATAACGAATTTGATTCATCATAGCTCTCCTTTCCGTTCCATTGTTTCAAGCCGTGTTAAAAAGGCATCCATCCATTGATTGGTTTCTCTGAAATATCCGGAGTTGGCCAGGATTTTTTCGGCCGATTCCACGTAGGGTCCGGGCTGCATTTCATCCGCACAGTTGTTGAGCAGGTTTTCAACGATATCCGGAGTATTTTCCAAATGGAATTGAAAACCAACCACCCGCCTTTTATAGATAAAGGCCTGATGCCGGCAAGCCTCGCTCTCCGCCAACAAAACAGCTTCCGCCGGCAGAGAACTGAAAGTATCGCCATGCCATTGGAAGACCCGGGTCTGGCGGGGAAAAAACGAAAATAGCGGGGATGCCGCTGCTTCCTCACTCCAGCGAATTGAAAACCAGCCGATTTCAACTGCGGGATTGCGCGTTACCTTGCCACCAATCACCTCGGCAATCAGTTGAGCTCCCAAACAAATTCCCAGCACCACTTTTCCCCCAGCGATACTTTCCCCGATGAATCTTTTCTCTTTGGCAAGCCAGGGGTATTGCGCCTCTTCATCAACATTCATTGGGCCGCCCATGATGAGGAGCCAATCAAAATCATCCTGATCCGGAAATCTTTGATCCTGGTAGACCAAATTACTACTGACGGAATACCCCTTCGTCCTTGCCCAATCTAAAATAGTTCCGGGGTTTTCAAAGGAAACATGTTGCAAATAATGAATCCTCATGAATTTTCACCCATCCTTTAATCAATCCAATGTTTATCTCTTTACGCCAGGGTGATACTTTTTCCTGGAAAAACAGGATGCGTCAAAATTTCTTCGGCCTCTGACAACGCTTCCAAATCCAAACCCGTTTCCACCCCGTACAAAGTGTTTAAAACGTTGACTACTTGTTCCAGGGACGCATTTCCAGCCCGTTCTCCGATACCCCCCACCGTAACACTGGCAAATTTAACACCCGCCAGAATAGCGCTGATCGTGTTGGCAACTGCCAATCCGAAGTCGTTGTGGGCATGAATTTCTATCGGCAGCGCGCACCCTGAAACCAGTCGTTTCATCCTCTCATAACAGCCAAACGGCTCCAGACACCCAATGGTATCGGCGAAACGAATCCGCTCCGCCCCCATTGCGGCAGCTATTTCAGCCACCTGCAAGAAAAAGTTCTCTTCCGCCCGGGAAGCATCCTCAGCGCCCACTAAAACGCGACAGCCAAAGCTTTTGGCATAGGCGACGGCTTCTCTCAATTTATCCAGCACCCACTGACGGTCCTTCCCAAGTTTATACCGGATGTGCAAATCCGATATGGGAATCGAAATATGAATCCACGAGAAGCCGCAGCGAACCGAGGCCTCAATATCTTGCAAATTCGCCCGGTTCCAGGCAATCACCTGGGCTTGCATTGGTTTGGAAGCAAGCATGGTCAAGGCAGCCTGTTCCTCTTTACCCATTGCCGGTATACCGGCTTCGATCGCAAAAACAGCGGCGCGATCCAAACATTGAGCAATCGCTAATTTTTCAGATGCGGAGAATATCAATCCCGGCGACTGTTCTCCATCCCGTAAAGTGGTATCGACAATGTATGCTTTCAAAATTCCACCTCCCGAATCACCTGGGCCAACTGTTCATCGGAGAGCGGTCCCTTTTGCCGGATTGAAACTTCACGGACTTTTTCCAATACACCGGGCAAGGCCGCCGGATGGATATCCATGCCCAATTGCCGCAATTTCTCGCTAAGCGCAGCCCTGCCGGAGTGCTTTCCAATCACAATCCGCCGGATAAGACCCACACTTTCAGGGGAAAACGGTTCGTAAAGCTCGCTCTTTTTCATGACGCCGTCCACATGAATCCCCGATTCGTGGCTAAAAATATCCGGACCGATAATTGCTTTATTTTCCACGATCTTCTGACCGAGCTGCGCCAAAACATCACGGCAAAGCGGCGCCAATTGACGAGATACCGTCAACGGAATTTGCAGAAAATATTTGGCGCTCATTGCCACTTCTTCATAGGCGGGACATTGCCCCACGCCCCCCAGAGATACCGCCACATGGCGGATACCGCTTCGCAAAGCGCCTAAGACATTGGCGGTAGCCATCCCCATCGAATTATCGGCGTGATATTCCAGCGGACAGCCGATTTTTTTCCGCAGGTCAGACAACAAACGTTCCGTGGCGAAAGGTTCCATCCTTCCTTCCCGATCGGCGACAATCAAACGCTGGATACCTCCCTGTTCAATGAGGTCTTGAAAAACTCCCACCCTCTCCGGGGTACAGTGATTTCCATCCATGCAACCCCAGCTAATTTCCATTCCATAGCGGCGCGCTGCTTCCAAAGCCCTTTCGAAACGGGCCCTATTCTCCCTTAACGGGTCAAATTCGATTGCAATCCGTCCGCACCCTCCTCGATGGGCGCGTTGGATCTCCGATGTTTCGGCGTTTAGCCACACTCGCACATTTTCGAATTGGCTCAAGGTATCCGGAGAGATTTTCTGGAATAGCTCTACCGGAATATCCACAACAGCCCCTGTGGCCCGGAAGATTTTATCCGCCAGCAAAGGTATTTCTTGCGAAGCCAGTCCCCGACCCCGGCTAATACAGCGGATGGTCTCATCGAAAAAAGATAATGCCGGTTTCATGCCGCTCGCCCCTTTCCACACGTGTTTTACTTTGCCCTCCGGCGTGCCCCTGAGACCAGACGCTTCAAACCGCCGCCGCCCCTGTCTCCCCATTGCTGACTCTGATCGCATCGCTGATAGGCATTACGAAAATTTTACCGTCGCCCGGCCTACCCTTGCTATTGACATGGATAATCGTCTCAACGACGGTTTTAACGTCGTTATCATTGATTATGATCGACAAAAGCCGCTTGGGAATAAGCCGGTGTTCTTCCGACACCGTTTCCAGCACTTTTGCCGAAACCGTTTCATCCCTCACCGTAAAATGCACCTTTTTCTTGCCTCTGCCCAATACTTTGCTGCAGTTGAGAGCGGCAAATCCTTTTTGCAGCAGGGCATTTTTGGTCTGATTAATCATATCGATCCGGATGACTGCCACAACTTCTTTCATAGCGATTCCTCCATTACAATTGGTTGACGCCGGAACTTACGGTATAAACTTCCTCCACCGGACTTATAAAAATTTTACCGTCTCCGAAATTACCGTTTTCTCCGGTCCGGGCATTTTGTACGATGATATCAATGATTTTCTGCCTGCTTTGATCTTCACATACAATGACCAACATTTCCTTGGGGAGTTCGTCGTAAATAATATCTCCGCATTGAAGTCCCCTTTGGCGGCCTCTTCCCACCACATCCATTTTAGTGACAGCCGGAAATCCGGCATCCGCCAATTGAGCCAAAATCTCTTCCACTTTTTCAGGCCGGACAATTGCCCGAATCATAATCATCTGAGTCATCTCCTTGATTTCTAAATTCACCTGGAAAATTCTTTCGACCGTGGTCGCCGGAACGAAACAAGTTTACCGCCAAGACAGACAGCGCAGAGAAAACTTTGCATTCACGCTACACCCGGATCGGACGGCTGAAAATTATTTTCCCTAACGATTGTAACTGGCGCCTTTTTTGAAACGTCACCGAATCGGCAAGCAATATCCCGCTCCAGCAGCCCGATGGCATCGGCCCGGCATTGCCTGCAATGGCACATCTGTAGAATATCCTTCCGGCATATTTCCCGCAAGCTCTTAAGTTCCTCCGGGCTTGGCGGAGCCATAGACTGAAAGCGGCTACCCTGAGCCGGAATCAGCGGGATGATATTGGTCATGAATACCCCCAATTCTTTGGCCTTCTTAACCACCAGCGGGATATGGGCGGCGTTGACACCGGGAATCATCACGATGTTCACTTTCACGCAAACACTTTTCCCAACCAAATAACGAATGCCTTCGATTTGGTTTTCGATTAAAATTTCAGCGGCCCCGGCGCCGGTATGCCGTTTCCCCCGAAAATCGACAAAATGATAAATAACAGCTCCTATCTCCGGATCGATACAATTAAGGGTAATAGTAACGTGGCTGACACCCAGCACCACCAGCTCAGGCCCGTATTGAGGAACCATCAATCCATTGGTGGAGAGGCAAAACAGACATTCCGGATCCTCCTCACGGATCAAAGCAAGGGTCCGTCGTGTTTGCTCCCAGTTGGCCAAGGCGTCTCCGGGACCGGCGATACCGACCACCGATAGATTGGGCAAGGCCTCCTTTACCCGGATGAACTTATCTCTGGCCGCTTCGGGATTTAAAATTTCACTGGTCACTCCAGGCCGGCTTTCATTGACACAGTCAAATTTACGATTGCAATAACGGCATTGAATATTGCAAGCGGGAGCTACCGGCAAATGCATCCGGGCATAATGATGGGCCGCGTTCACCGAGTAACATGGATGTTTAGCCGTGGCGACCGAAAATTCCCGCGCCGCTTCTTGCGCCGCATCCGGCGATGACAAGTTTTCCTGGGACACGATGCTCAACCCCCTCCAATTCTGCCGGATCAGGCTTCGAAAAATCTTGCAAAAACAATTTTCCATCCATATGAAGCAAATACTTTATCAGATATTTCTTAAGCCTCCCGCTTTTCGGGCAGCCCTCGGCAGAAACTTTTGATTCAACGCCTTACCATACATTCAGCACCCATTCTTTATTTTTCTTATACTCCATATCACTAAAAATAGTGTTGGCCATCAATTCAGCCAACCAGATGGCGCCGCTGTAGCCAACCACGGGATGCCGATACATTCCCGCCCTGTCATATACGGGAAACCCTACCCGCGCCATGGGAATATTGTAATCAATCGAGACAAAACGCCCCTTGGAATGCCCCAAAATAAGATCCACTTGCAGCCCCTTATTTTTGATCCGGTCTTCCAATTCCCACAGGTCGGCGTTCATCACAATCTCCATATCAAAATCGATATTGGCCTGAAGTTCCTTGATCCGGGGATCCTTCGGATAATTGGTGTTGTCGTCCCCGAGAAGCAATAAGACCGGTTTCATCTCCAAGTCAAGGCAGAACTGGGCCAAACCAATGACCAGGTCGGCATTTCCGTAAACGGCGACCCGTTTATCGGCCAGAAACATATGGGTCAAATCCGTCAAAGCATCAATGGCTATACCCCGTTCCCGGACCAGCGACTCCGGAATGGCTGTGCCGGTCATGGTTTTCACATTTTGTAAAAAGGTATCCGTATTCCGGATGCCGATGGGTGTAGGTCCGATAACGGCCGGAACGCCGAATTCGTCTTCCAGGTACCCGGCGGCTTTTCCACCTTCATAGCGGTTGAGGGCGATCGTTCCGATGGCATTCGCGGTATCTCTCAAATCCTCAACGGTTGTATCGCCGTGCGAGGTTTCATTTCCTTCCGGCATCAAGGGAGAATCGAAACTTTCAATTTCAAAAAGCACATTGGCCTCCACTCGCATTTCGGAAAGAAGATGCTTCAGAGCCGTCACATCACCGGGGTTAGCCCATCCGGTTATTAGATTGATTTTCCCATTGGGTTCGCCCTTTTTGGCAAAATAAGTGACAAAATCATTGACAGCCACATCGTATCCGCTCACCATGCTTCCTTTAAAACTCGGCGTATGAATAGGGATTAAATGGACCTCCCGGCCGGCGTATTTTTCTTTCAAAAGCCCTTCATTGAGTTTTCGGACCACGCCATCCACATCGTCGCCAATTACTTCAGTGGAACAAGTCGTGATGATGGGAATCACTTTTACCTTAGGATAGCGCATTAAAAGGACATCGATACCTTCTTCGACCCGGTTTAATGCGCCGAAGACTGCGCCGTCTTCATGGAGAGAGGATGAGGCCAATTCAAAACTTTCTTTAAAATGCTGGGAAAACAGCAAACGGACAAACATCACACAGCCTTGGCCTCCATGGACCAAGCCGATACAATCCTTAATTCCGATGCTGACATATTGAGCGCCACACGGTTGACAAGTGAAGATGGGATTGACAACGCCAACCCTTTCCTTTTGCTTTAATTCACAGGACATGATATTGCTCCTTCCTAACACGCATTTCCGCACTCTCCGGCGTATTATAAAAATTCCCATTCCGTTTTAGCCAACGTACCCCCAAAAGGGGGAGCGAACTGTTTCTCCGATCAAAATATACCAAAGGTTCTACTAGTAAAACGTTCTCTAAACAACTACGCAATGATTGTGAACGTTTTACTTAAGTAGAGCGTATCTTCCTCATTTCTGATTGCCATTTATTTGCGATACGCTCTACTAGTACAGCGGGTCGGTAAGTTCCGCATTCAACGATCCCTTGATCATCAAGAAATCCATGCGTTCTTTGAGTCCTTGCATCAGCAGTTTAATTTCCGCTTTATCCATCGTGGCCAGCCAAGGGAACAGGCTTTTAAAAGCCTCCGCCAGGCAGATGGCATCCACCCAATAACATTTATCAGCCGGAGTCCCAGTCTCCACAGGATCATCGCAGAGAATCTGCATGGTTTTGGTGATGATTCCCTCGTTTTGTTTTTCCCGGTCCCAGACCCGGGAATGAAACTGCCACAGGCATTTTTTCATGATATAATTCACCAATTGCTCAATCCGTTCTTTCATCAAATCTTCGGTTTTTTCCATGTCGTCATCCCCTCCATCATCACACCACCGAAATCTGTTTGACCGCAGGAAACTCCGGATAAGTCTTCCGGCTCAAATCAGCGATAATATCATATTTGCCGGTGTATTCCCGGAGCACTTTCGACGACTTGACTTCTTCGCTCAGATCGGCGTCGGAAAGCATCCTCTGGGTCACAAATCCTTTATCGGTCGGTATCTCATCCTTGCTGATATCTAACAGCGAGAGTTGATGGATGGGTGAATAAATCCCATTGTATATATCCCGGGCGAAACGGACCCATCCTTCAAACCCCTTCCAGGGGCCGTTGTGATAGGCGTGAGCATTCAGATAAGGGACCCGGATTTTTTTGGCGACTTCTCCCGGCCGCTTGCCGGTAAAAATAATATCCGGCTTTAGCGTCTCCATCGCTTCCAGCCCCTCAAGCTCGTTGGGATCGTCGATGGCCAAAGCCCCTTCTTCACAGCGGGATATCCCTTTTTCCATATCACCCTGATGGCCAAATTTGGTATACACCGAAACTACATCGACTCCCATTTCCTCATGAATCACGTTGGCCCAATGCCACAACTTGGAGCCGCCCGGCCAAAGGCATACCTTTTTACCGCGCAGGCGTTCCTTGTACCAATCCAATTCCGGTTTCCAGCGGGCTGTTTCTTCGTCAATAATCGCCTGGGCCTGATCTTCGATGCCGAAAAAGAGGCCGATTTTCCGCAAGGAAAGCGACAAAGGCATAAATCCAAATCCATCGATGTCCAACCTCGGAATCCCGTAACGTTTCCGCAATTCATTGCAAATGTATTCAGCCGACCGGGCGCATTCCAGCACATTTAAATGAGCCCGGTGCATCCCCCGGAGATCGTCGTAAGAACCGTTGCCCGTAAAAGTCGACAACACCTGAATTCCCATTCGTTTAAAATAATCGTCCATGACCACCTGGTCGCCCTGAATGTTATATTCGCCGACATAGTTGATCACATAGTCGCTGGTGATTTTCGGTTCGAACGTCCCCACCTTTTGGGTAAGCCAGGCGATATTGATTTTATGATGTCCCCCTGACTGGCTTGGGCCTCCAAATCCCGGCGAGTTGCACACAAAAATATCTACATCCGGCATTTCTTCCATGACTTCGTCGGCGATGGCGTTCATATCATCACCGATTAATGCCGAGGCACAGGTCTGATAGATAGTCATCCGTTTCATATTTGGAAATGCCTTGAAAGCCTCGATGATATTTTGCTTCAACATCTTTTCAGCGCCAAATACGATGTTTTTCTCCTTCATGTCCGTGGCAAAAGTATATTTGAGCTGAAAGTTGTCATTGTCGCTGATATACCGTTTTGTTTGCCAGGTATCATACGTACAACCTACCGGTCCATGACTCATATGAATGACATCTTTCATCGGGGTACCGATAACATGCTTCGCCCCGCAATAGGCGCAACCACGCTCCGAGATGGAACCGGGAATCGTATTCAAGTATCCCAGGGGAAGGGCATCGGTCAGGTTTTCCCCGGACCCTTTGATGACCGCATGTTTTCCCCGCTCAGGTATGCATTCACTGCATTTAAACAAATGATAAGGCATGATGGGTCCCCTCCTTTAATCTTTACCTAAGATCAGATCACTCTAATCGGCGATGCCGTATTTGACGACCATGGCCTCTAATTCGTCCATTTTTAAGGGCTGTGGGACTACAAAATTTTGGTTCTTGATGATTTTCTGGGCCAATTCCCCGTATTCTTTGGCCTGATTACATTCCGCATCGTAGTCAACCACGGTCTTTTTGTTAAATTCAGCCTTTTGAACAATATTGTCACGGGGTACAAAATGAATCATTCGGGTACCGATGGCCGCAGTAAATTCCTCAAGGAATTCGGCTTCCCGGTCAACTTTGCGGCTGTTGCAAATGATCCCGCCGAGACGGACGCCGCTTTGTTTGGCGTATTTAAGCAAGCCTTTGCAAATATTGTTTGCCGCGTATATGGCCATCATCTCGCCGGAAGCCACAATATACACTTCTTGAGCCTTACCATCCCGGATTGGCATTGCAAAACCACCGCAAACCACATCGCCTAATACATCAAAGAAGACAAAGTCCAAATCCTCTGTATATGCGCCATTCTTTTCCATCAAATCAATGGCCGTAATAACGCCCCGGCCGGCGCAGCCAACTCCCGGTTCCGGTCCACCCGACTCAACACAACGAATCCCCTTAAACCCATTTTTAACTACACCCTCCACGGTGATTTTTTCTTCACCCTCTTCCCGTAACATATCCATGAGAGTTCTCTGGTTCATGCCCCCCAAAATCAACCGGGTAGAATCAGCCTTCGGATCACAGCCATGAATGAATACCTTTTGATTGTAAAAATGGGCCATTGCCGCTGCCGTATTTTGCTGGGTGGTGGATTTACCGATACCGCCTTTTCCGTAAAATGCAATTTTTCTCATGTTCATATCTCCTTTTTATTTTTAAGACCCTGTTATTGCCTACCCAACGATTTTAACCGTGCCTCCCTTCCGGATTTCAGTATGGGTAATTCTGATTGTAATGTTTATGTTAGATTTATTATTTACTGTTGAATCTATATTTAACTAAAACTAACTAAAACATCTTATATGGGTATTTTATGGTAATTTTTAAAAGGTGTCAACTCTTAAAATGTTAAATATCATGACATAATGTTAACAAAATTCAAAAATACGCCTTCTTCCTTCGTCGAATTTTCCCAAAACCGCTTTTTGATGTTATATATATGTCATATTGTTCAAAAATCCGACTTGAAGTTTTTGGGTCTCTACCGTATAATAGCAATAAGTTAGTTTTAATTTGTTTAAATTATTATTTTCGCCAGGAGGCCCGGAGATGATAAATAATTCTTTAGTGCCACCCTTTATCGATCATCTTTCTCTTCAACTTGTTAAACGTAAATTGCCTTTTTCATCTTATTGGGCCATCGCTCAAACCATCATTGAAAAAACCGGTATCCGCAACGGAAATTTCTTAGAAATCAATGGTGATAACTGTTTCCTAGGAATCGCTATGGCTCAGTTGACCGGGATGCAAATTTATCTCATGGAAAATTCGGAAGATATTATAAATCATTTGGCTTTCCAGCTTAAACAAAACTGCATGGAAAAAGAGGTTACCGTGGTTAAGGGCAGTCCTTTAAAAATTCCCGTGGAGGATGGTCAAATCCATTTGGTCGTTTTTCGAAAATCAATTTTCAATTGGCGCAGTCCGCAAAAGACTTTTCAAGAAATTTACAGAATCTTGACTCCAGGAGGAATCGCTTATCTTGGGGATGATTCTTGGGACGGCCAAAAATGGAACAGCATTGAAAACAAGTTGAAAGATTACGGAATTCGATTATCAGAACAACTGAATGGAGATATCAGGCGAAACCGGCTGGAAAAAATCAGAGGGAAAATCATTCAAGCCGGGATTCAGTCTTTTGAAATGGTTTGTAACGGCGAGGGCCTGCAGATCATTATCCGCAGGCCGGAAGAACAAGAACAAGTATCTTAACCGGTATGTGTATTCTTGAACAGCTGTCTAAACTCGGTTGCGAGTGGTTTGACAAGAGCCGAGACCAACTTCAGCCTCGGCTCAGAAGAAACTGCTTTATAAGTTGCAGGATTGAATCAATTCCTCTTGACCCTTCATCCAATCACCCGGATCATTTCTGCAATTTAGGACGTTAGGGTGGATATAAGAACGGAAAAGATTCAATAAACGGACCCCAATATCGGCATGGATGATTCAAATATTAACCCAGCCTAAAAATGCTCTTTATTTCAATAGTAAAATGACTCCCAATCCCAACATCAACCAATCAATCGCACCGGTTAATAATTTTTTATCAAGCCTTGCAAAAATTTTAAGCCCCAATATGCTTCCGATAATGGTTGCGAAAAAGGACAGGATCACATAAGGGATAATTTCAGCAGTAAGATTTCCGCAGATACCATGGCTTATCAAGACAATAACCCCAGAGACAATAAAAACAAACTCCAGGCTGGCCTTATAGGAAAGACTATCTTCAATGGTATGGGCCAGATAAAACACCAGGGGCGGGCCTCCCATATTAAATAGGCCATTGAATATCCCGCTGGTTATTCCTGCTAAAAGTTGATTTTTAATATTTGTCTTAATGGAGACCGTTTTTCTACGAGTTGTCAAGAAAAAAACGGCCATTAGAATAATACTGGCGCCCAAAATTTTTTTGAGCACGTTTTCATTGCAAATACCAAGAATAAATACACCTATCGGTATAAAAAGCAAGCCTGCAGCCAAAGGCAGCCAAATTGCCTTGTAGTTGATTTTCCCCCGGAGCTTGCAACAAACAGTAAAACTGATAAAGAACGAACTAATCGCAACCAACACTGAAGTTGTTTTTAACGGGAGGATTAACGACAACACCGACATGACAAATATGCCATACCCAAAGCTTAAAGAACCCTGAATCAGGCTTCCCGCAAAACATAATATAAATATTAATACATATCTTTCCATGAACGAATCTTAATCCTCCGCTCCAAATCCACTCGGCTTTGATGGATCATTACCGATTGTAGACATTCCTATAAAAAAAGGAAGTCGGAAGGCTTCCTTTTCTAAACTTTACTTTTTGCTCTAAAAAGTATTTTGGAAAACGCTCATCTCTTCTTGAAAAGCCGCTAAAACCAAATTTCTTGGATGATATCCCATATAATAACCCCAATTGCCATAATGATAATCCACGCAAAATATTTACGAATCTTCCGGCCACCTAAAAAACGGGATGCGCGGATCCCCATTCGAACTCCAGCCAATGACCCGATGAGTAAAAAAGCAACCAGCAGCAATTCCACATGGCCTTGCAACGCGTGACGAACGGCCCCATACCCTGTGGAAAACAGCAATTGAAAGGCGCTGGTGCCCACGGCCACGGTGGTCGGCACACCCAGGATATAGACCATCAAGGGGAAATTGATGAATCCGCCCCCCACACCCAACAAACCGGTCAGAATTCCCACAAAAAAACTGATTCCCAGCGGGACCCAGATGCTCATTGAGAAAATTCCGGAATGGGGAAACTCCAATTGCGGTGGAATCCGGTAATTCTGCAAACGTTTCGATAAAGTGGAGGCTACCTCTTCTTCAGCCGAAGAGCTTGAGGTTTCTTTCCAGATCAGAATTGCTACGCCGACCATTAAGCACAAAAATATCGCGTTCAATACCAAATCCAGTATCGGCAAGGGATGAAAATTGATAATCACCTTTCCCTCACTACTAAGCGCTTTCAAAAGCCGAACTCCGATCTCAGTGCCTCCCAGAGCACCTCCGGCCATAATCATGCCCATAATTACATCAACATTTTTATATTTCCAATGTTTCCAAGCGGAATAAGTGCCTGTGATAAAAATTTGTAACAAACCGCTTCCCACCGCTATCGGATAGGGAATTCCAAATAGGATTTTAAGCAAAGGTGTTAGGAGAAATCCTCCCCCAACACCAAACATACCTGTTAGAAAACCGATGAATGCGCCTAATAAAATCAATTCCGGCCATCCCACATTCATCCCGGCCATCGTTAGATGTATTTGCCACATCAGATTACTCCTTCATTAATCATGAAAAGCGCAGTTTGCAAAACCGTTCGTTCCATCATACGGCTCGTTCTTCATGCAAAGGTGAACGGAAGCAAGTTTATAAGTCCGCGGCAAAGCAAGGATATTCGGGTTTTCACCGACATACTTTTTCTTAGCATCGGCCAGCGCTTCCTCAAAGGTTGCTCTGGTTTTAAGGCCCATGCCTCTTGCAATGCCCGGGTTCTGCGCGCCGACAATATAAATGGCGGCCGTGTTCTGTTCTGCGATATGGCCGCAACTGATCATGGAAAATCCATGGAACGGATGAAACGCATTGCCGTAACGGTACTGGCGGATATATTCCTCATTGGTTGCAAAATACTCGCCGTAACGGTCCATATCCGGCAGAATGTTCATATAGTCCTTTTGAAACATATCGTACATTTCCGGAATATAGGGCCAAAGCTCCTCGTGAAAATAACCGTCGCAGATGGAGGAGCACAAAATCACGCAATTATCCTTGAGTACACGTTTAAAGCGGATAATCTGCGCAGACAGCGCTTGCATCATCATAATCGGGTTTGTACCCATTCCATCACCATAGTGGAAAAACTGTGGCATACCAAATACGACAACATCGTACTTCTTCTCCGCCCAGTGGACATAGGTGCGTTTGTCGGCTGTGATCCAGGATTTAGGCTGCATTTCTTTAGCATATCCGCTGTTGATTTCGATCTGGCGCGAATAAGTATCCAGAACCGCATCGCAACAAAAAAACTTCTTACCCATGCATTTTTCCATGTGCTGCCCAATTTCATCAAACTTGGTACGCATCATGGAATGGCCGCTGACCGGTGTAAAATCCTTTCTGTGCATGACTTGTGGCACGTGGTGTGAAGCGATGCTTCTCCAATGGGTGATACCGGTCGCACAGTGCTTGTAGCCACCCGAATATCCCCCATAGGGGTTACCCTGCGTATGTCCAATTAAAATCGCAACATCGGAATCATAGACATATTTGTTCATCAGAACCGGGTCGCCACTCTCAGTGGTCCCCAAATCCACCAGATGATCGTAATCCTCGCTGTCGTGATTAATAATTTGATGGGAATACCAAAACTCGTTGAACAACTCCGGACCAAGTACATTAAAAATTTCTTCCTTGGTATTCTTACGGTGCAGGCCATTCGAGCAGATTAAAAGGATGTCTTTTTTCCCAACACCCGCTTTGTAGAGTTCCTCAAGAATAATCGGGATCGAAATTTTCCGGTGCGCAGTTGGCTGTTCGCCGCCCTTTACTCTATCCGGAAAAACAATCGTAACTTTTGAGCCTTTCTTTGCCAGTTTAGCAAGGGGTTCCATGCCAATCGGATGCAGAATCGACTCTCTTGTCGCCTCAACCAGTTTTTCCTGTGGAATACAGGCAGGATCGGGAACCGTCTCTCCCGGGATAAAAATATCCGTGTTGTCGGGGAGATTGGTTTCCATCAATCCCCGGCCATATTCAAACGCTAATTTCTTCATAAAATGACCCCCTTTTTTATTCCACCATTGGTATTACACTGCCAATGGCATTCTGACCAATTTAAGAAAAACCACCGACCACTCTCTAATTTCCCTGGTATGCTTTATCGATGATCCCTTTGAGCTCAGCGGGGGAAAACCCGATTTCTCCAGTAAACCGAGTTAACGCAACCAGGCCTCCATCAATAGTCGGGATTCCGGCAATCGTGGCCGCATTTTCTTCCTTTAACCCGCCGCCATAAACCACCGCAGGCGTAAAGCCATATAATTCATGAACCGCTTGTTTGATAAAAGCGGAGACGAAACCGATATAATCCGCTCCGGGCGGAGTTTTACCGGGGCCAATCGCCCAGATGGGTTCATATCCGATAACAATTTGACGGCCCGGAATGAATTCAGCCACCCCTTTCAAGTTGGTTTCCAATTGAGCCCGTAGTACCGCTTCAATACGTGGCTTCTGAGCGGAGAAGTCCCCCTCTCCTTTCTCCGCAGCCGTCTCTCCGACACAGATTAGGGTATTAAGGCCGGCCTGCAATGCGCTAATAACTTCGGCCTGGATTAGCGAATCCACCGCCATTTTAGCCTTGTTTTGCCGGGCTAAATCCGTCAGGCTTTCCGGGTCATATTGGGCAATCACTCCCAATTTATCTTTCCGCTCCTCGGAGTGACCAATCATCGCCCACTCACATCCCAAAAGCCGCATGGAGGTAGCGGGACGGTTGGTGGTGAATGCGCCGAAATTACTTCCCGGCGCAATATCTTCCCGGTAAACCCCCTGACAGCCAAGGCTTAGGGTGCGGGTATGCCCGGCCGTATAATGCCAAACTTGATCCAAAGCATTAGCCAGCAACGACTCCGGTAAGAGGAACGTAAGATGAATTTCCTGGAGTGTTCCCAACCCTAAGGCAATGGTTTCATCCATCACCGTCTCGATCCAGCGACGCGGATCATCCATCGGACATACTCCTCCCATTTTTCTTGGAACCTCAAACCGTTTTAAATTCACAAAAATATGATGCATGCCATCACGTCCTTCCATTCAACTTTTCAAAGGTTCTTCATCAATTTACTTAAATTCAAATGAAGTAGCAGCACAGTATTCATGCTTCCAAGACTGCATCCGAATTTTTAGCGGAATTCCGCATATTCCGGCAGCGGGTCTCCTATCAACGGCTGGCAATAATCGACGAAACTGCCGCCAATATCGTTCCCCCGGGAGCTGATAAAGATATCCGGCACTTTTTTCTCATTCAACATCACTTCACCGATAGGGATTAACACCGTCTCGCAATGATAAGGATGATTGCCGACTCGCTTATAACCCACCATCGCGCCGGTCTTTCCGGCTAATAAGGATTGAACTGCAAATTCACCGACCCGGATCGCTTCCTCCCGATCGACGCTGGATTGGAGTGTAGCCGAGGCCCGTCCTAAAAGGCCTGGTTTTTCACTGCGGGCCTTAATCCCCAATTCTTTCAATATCAGCATGGCCAAATGGGTGCCGACATCGCCGAAATAAACATCTCTTCCTTTAGTAAGCATCGGCGGCACCACCGGCTTATGATCCTGATCCACCAGTCCTTCGCTGGCAACAATCACCACTCCTCCCAGCTTTTGATGGAGCCGGCTGACATCTTCCAAAAACTCCGCCGCCTGGAACGGGCGCTCCGGAAGATAAATCAAATGTGGCGCATCACCCGGTTTCTTCCGCGCCAAAACGCTGGATGCCGCTATCCAACCGGCATTCCGTCCCATCGCTTCAATAATCGATACATGGATCGGCAGCGACTTAACATCCAAGGCCGCTTCCGCCACTGAAACCGCCAGATACCGGGCGGCGCTCCCAAAACCCGGGCAATGATCGGTAACGGCAATATCGTTATCGATTGTCTTGGGAATACCCAGAACTTGAATCCCGTATGAGGTTGCCAGATCCTGAATCCGTCCGCAGGCGTCCATGGAACCGTTACCGCCGTTAAACAACAAATATTTGATGTTGTGTTTTCTTAGCTGCGCCACGATGGCTTCATAATCGTCGCTCCGCAACTTACTCCGGGAGGTTCCGATTGCCGATCCCGGTGTGAACGGGAGCCGTTCAATCAGTGTCTGAGGTTGAATTTTAAAATCAATGAATTTTTCCTCCAGCACCCCGTCAACCCCGCCGGCTGCCCCCAAAACCGTTTCGATCTCTTGATGACTGAAGGCTTCCTTAATCACTCCATACAGTGAAGCGTTGATTACTGCCGTTGGTCCACCGCCATGGACTACTAAAATCTTTTCTTTCATCGTCATACTCCTTTCTGTTTGTTTCTTATCGTTTGCCCCAAACCTTTGGATTGGGGAATAAAAAAATATTACCTATCCTTTACCGGAGCACAACTCTCCCGAACCACCAATTCAAAGGGAATATCCAGTCTCACGGGGATTTCATGGCCCCCCTCAATTCGGTCGATTAATATTTTCACTGCAAATTTCCCCAATTCTTCCTTGGGAACCCGGATAGTAGTCAAAGCCGGACTTACATAAGCAGACATTTCAATATCATCAATACCAACGAAAGACACATCGGCGGGAACTTTCAACCCCGCTTCATGAACCGCTTTCATCGCACCAATGGCCACCGTGTCGTTGGCACAAAAAAACGCCGTGGGCAAGGGTCCTTCTGTAATTAACTCTTTCATCCGTTGATAACTGGATTCGGAAGTTAACTCAACGGACTTGAAACAGGAGGCTGATATTTCCAAGTTTCTCTCTGCCATGGCCTGGCGGAAACCGGCAAAGCGGTGCTCATTAATTACGTCAGCATCCTCAGGTACCGGCCCCAGGTATCCAATGCGCCGGTGTCCAAGGGAAATCAAATACTCTACAGCGCAAACCGAAGCACGATATGCATCGCAAATCACTTCATCAAATCCACCGTTGACGCAATTAAGCCCGGCATATACGAGATTGCTGAAATTGGCCTTTAGCAAATCCAAAAAATTCCGGTCAAACCGTCCCAAGACGACTGCGCCGTCCACTTTGTTGGCAGTTATATTGTTGTATAAAGCCGCTTGAGTCATGTCGGAGGATGAAAAGGAGTATCCTAAAACATAACTGTTTTTGGCGGCTTCCAGTTGAACCCCACGGGCTATAAAGGAAAAGAAAGGATCATTAAAGGTATCTTTGGTGGATGTAAAAATACAACCAATAGCTTTGGTTTTCTGCAACTGTTCTGTAGAAGACAGATTTTTCACCAAAGTCCGGGCATTTTGGTTGGGTACATACCCAAGCTCCCGCACAATTTTCCATACCTTCTCCTGGGTCTCTTGACTAGCCGGTTTGGATAAATCGTTATTAATAATCCGGGAGACTGTGGATATCGAAACCTTGGCCTTTACGGCAATATCTTTTAGGGTAGCGGGCATAATGACAGCTCCTGATTTTTGGATAAAATATACTGTTTTTCTATGAAGTGTGGGTGTTTTTTCACTTTGTTTCATGGATCATTCGCTATGGAAAGTCAAATTCCTGCTCGGTCCAAACGTTTGGAACAAAATTTTTATTGATTGCCCCAAACCAACATTCACTACCCAGCCCTAATTTTGATTGCCATTTATTTACGATACGCTCTACTAGCTTGCCAACCAGCCATCCTTTCCGACTTTTTTCTTAAAACTTAAAAGTTAAAACTAAACCTTCGGCGGATGGCAAAGTATAACCACCATGGGAGTTATGCCCCTGTTTTCCCAGGTTATTTCCGTCACAGCGGCCGGTAAAAAAATTTCACAAGCTTGTTCCACCGGCATACGCCCCTGCTTCCACTTTACAAACCCTGAACCGGAAAGAATGAGGGCGATCGCAAAGTCACCCCTTCCGGAGGTGGTATACTCGCCTTGGATCTCCAGCCGTTCCACAGAAAAGTAGGTGCACCTATCCGTCGGAATTACAGAGAATTGCTTACCGCCAGCCCCTTCTTGGACTAAATGAGCCTTTAAATACCACTTTTCTAAAACTTCCTCCCGCCGGTATCCCTGATAATGAAAACAATCGAACATCTTTTGAAATCCAAGGCCTTGATGGATTTGCTGCTCTGTCATGGGCAAACCTGTAGGCGATTTTCGCTCGGTTCGAATCGTATAATCCGTCGGCTCCTGGGCTTCAATGAAGAAAACACCGGCCCCGGCCGCATGGGGGATCCCACCTTCGACCAAGAAAACATCCCCGGGGCTAACTTCAAAACGGTGCAAGGCCTCGATCATTCCTTGAATATTTTGAGTCTCAAAAAGCTCCTGCCATTTTTCCCGGGTAATTCCCGGTTTAAAACCAAACAAGACATAGGGATTTTCCCCTTCGATCTTTCTACCGCCGATTATATACCAGGCTTCGGTTTTACCGAATTCCGATCCGAACCCTTCCCGGGCAAAATCCCGGTCCGGGTGGACTTGAATAATCAAACGGCTGCATGAATCGAGCACCTTCACAAGCAGGGCTGTAGAAGTCCCGAATTTTGCAACATGTCTTTCACCCAAAAATTCTTGAGGGTTCTCCTCAATCAAGTCTTTCAGGTAAACCGGCGTGGTGGATACCGACTGATCAGGGAGTGCAACTTGGCTTAGTCCCTCAAGAGGAAGAGGATTTGGATTTCGCGCCAGGACAGTCGAAGCGACCCACTCTTCGGAGTAGTGCCCGTCTTCTCCCTCCGGTTGGCCTTGCCATTCATCAAGCAGCTTGCCGCCGATAGCCGGCCGGTAAACTCGATTCGGCTTTATTTTCAATGGTTTAATAGCAAAATTACTATTACCATTCATCAGTTTATCTCCTATGAAAACCTATAAATTTAATTAGTTTCACCCTGAAATTAATTGCCTCTAAGTATATCATAATTGCTATTTAATTTCAACCTGAAATTAATCATTTAAACTCCCGCTCCTTCATTCCTACTTATTTTAATAGTTAATGGCGTACATCCACCCGAAAATGGTCGGTATGATACCCCGGCCAACTTTGATTGCGCCGCTCGACAGTCTGATCGTTCCTTAAAGGTTTCGTAATCAATTTTCCGTCAATTATAAACTTTGAAGCGCGGGCCTTATTGCGATTGATTAACTCTTGTTTTAATTCCAGGAGTTTCCCTTCATTTTCAGCGAGTCCCGCTATGTCTTTCAACTCTCGAGGATCGTTTTCCAGGTCAAATAATTGTTCAACTGCTCCCTCAGGATACCAAATATATTTCCAGCGGCCGTCGGTGATGGCTAGGTAGTCGCATTCACTGACCGGTCCCAGCCATTCAGTGACATTGCCCATCATAGCCTCCAAATACTGGCGGTTCTCCTTTAATTCACCCCGGGCCAAGGCTACTAAGTCCATCCCGTCGGTATCTGATGGAGGATTACCACCAGCTGCGACCACCAGGGTAGGTAAAATATCGGCATGCGTCACCGGGGTTGTTATAGTTTGACCATGACATCGCTTGCTCCATGATTGAGGCAAACGAACCACCAATGGAATATGAGCTGAAGATTCATGGAAAAATCCTTTAGCCCCTGTATGATGGTCCCCCAAATATTCCCCATGATCCGAGGTATAAATGATCAATGTTTCCGCCAGCATTTTCAAATCTTGCAGTGCGCCGAGAACTTTGCCCAGATTATAATCAACCTGGGTGATTAATCCGTAATAAGCGGCGCGTGCTTCCTTAATTATTTCCAAAGGTATCAAATCATAGGATTGCAACTGTTGATATCGTTGAAACGCCGAAGGGGCTTTATCAGGTTCGCTCCAGTCACCAAAAATCGGCTCGGGTATCGGACAATTTCGGTACATTGAGTAATAAGGCTCCGGCGGATCAAACGGCGGATGAGGTTTTGAAAATGAACACCATAGGAAAAAGGGTACTGAAGGATCACGCCTTTCGAGAATATATTCGGCACATTGTTCGGCGATCCATGCCGTCAGAGTCTTGCTCTCCGGAACGGTGGCCATAGTCGGATAAATCTCATTCTGACCCATGCCGTGCCACATCGGCTGGCAGTTATAACCTTCTTGGCGCATCTGTTTATAATAATCTTCGGGAATAATCATCTCATCAAAGCCGTGTCGTATTCGCTGGGGACCAAAATGCATCTTACCGATGGCCGCCGTCTGATAACCCAATTGCCGTAAATACATCGGCAAAGTATTAGCGTGTCCCAAAACTTTCGAAGTTTCTCCGTTAAACGCCATTCCATGATTAAACACTTGTTTGCCGGTCATGATCGAAACTCTGGCCGGTACACAAAGCGGACAATCGGAATATGCTGAACTGAAAACTACTCCCTCATGGCAAAGCCTGTCAAAATGCGGGGTCCTCAAAAAAGCAGGCGCATTGGGTCCTACCGTATCATAACGTTGCTGGTCGGAGGTTATTAGCAGAATATTCGGTTGAATTATTGGAGCCATTTTAAAACCACCTTTTATATAAAAATTACTATGAATCAATTACCCTTTAATTCCTCCCGCCATCAGGCCTTTAATAAAAAACTTTTGGGCAAAAAGGAAGAGGATTACTAACGGCGCGATTACCAGGGTTGTGGCCGCCATTAATAACTCCCATTGTACAACTTCATTTTTGAAAACCGTCAAACCCAATTGCACGGTTCGCATATCTTCACTATTAGTGATGATTAACGGCCATAGATAATCATTCCAAACCGTGGTAAGTTTAATAACCCCGAGGCTGGCAAATAGCGGACCGCTAAGAGGTAGGTAAACCCGAAAATATGTCTTCCAAATCGAACAACCATCCAATTCCGAAGCCTCATCCAGCGCTTTAGGAAAGTTTAAATAGTATTGACGGCATAAAAAAATCCCGAAGGCACCGGCCAGTTGATTAATCATTAGACCGGGATAAGTGTTAATCCAACCGGTGCCGCCAAGTCCCAAGAGGTTATTGCCACCAGCCAACGGAATGTGTTTCAGGATGATAAAGACCGGCACCATCGTTATCTGAGCCGGGAGCATCAAGCCAATCATGATGCTCATAAATAATATATTCTTCCAACGAAAATCCAGCCGTGCAAAGGCAAAACCGGCTAGAGAATTGAATAGTAAACTAAAAACGGTGACCACTGCAGTAACAAAAACAGAATTAAAAAAGTACCTTGGCCACGGTCCGGAAGACATCGCCCGGAGGTAGTTTTCAAAATGAGGGACCGCCGGTAACAGGTTAAACGCCGAAGAGTTAATTTCCTCCGCTGTTTTCAAAGAGGTTGAAATCATGATTACAAAAGGCACCAACATGATCAAAGATAAAATCAATAATCCGAAGCTGATCATCCAATGGAAAATTTTTTTCTTCATTTAACTCCACCCTTTAATTTAAACTTCCAAGTCGCTCCCTTGATTTCCATATCTAAAATTCACAAAGGTCAACGTGATGGTAATCACCAGCAACAACACGGCCATAGCCGAAGCATATCCCATTTGAAACTCGCTGAAGGCCCGTTCATAAATCTGGTGGACAATTGTGGTGGTAGCGTTCATCGGACCACCTTGCGTCATAATATTGACTTGATCAAAAACACCAAAAGATTGTACGCAAGCTACCACAAATAAAAAGAAGGTGGTCGGCTTAAGCATGGGAATTGTTATCGTAAAAAACTGTTTAATTGCAGAAGCGCCATCTACCGTGGCCGCTTCATATAATTGCTCGGGTATCTGTAGTAAACCGGCCAAATAAATAATCATGTTATAACCAATCAGTTTCCAGATACTCATAATAATGATTGAAGGCAGCGCCAAATTCAAGTCGAACAGCCAGCGTTGTGCCGGTAATCCCACTGCCTTTAGCATCTGATTAAGCAAACCGAGGGTAGGGTCATATAACCAAAGCCAAACCATGGAGATGGAAACCATGGAAGTGACGTTGGGCAAATAAAAAGCTACCCGATGAAATTTCTGCCCGATTATTTTCCGGTTCAGCACTACCGCCAAGATCAAACCAATTACCAGTTGTGGGATAATCACAAAAAGCGAATAAACAACTGTGTTTTTAGCTGCGGTAAGAAAAACCGGATCGATAACCATACGTATATAATTATGAAGAGCTACAAAATTTCGGGTTTTATAAAGATCATAATTGGTGAAACTCAAATAAATGGTACTCATCACCGGAACAAATACAAAGATAACGTAAATTAGATAGCTGGGCAGAATCATTAGATAAGCGCCAGGATGACGGTATTTCCGTTTCACCTTATTAACCAGGGAAAGATTGATGTTCATCTATTTTCCTCTTTTTATACATAGGAGGGGTAGGATTTTTAATCGCTGCCCCTCTCCATGTGAAATGTTATTGCATGGCCTTAATCTCATCTTTTAAGAGTTTTAAATTATCTTTGAGCGCTTGCTCCGGTGATTTTTTACCGTAAAACGCTTCCTGTTGCGCTTGGGGCAAATATTTAAACATATACAACGATGCCCAGGATACTTTCGGCGCCCCGACTCCGGCGGCAATAGCGTCTATGGTGGCTTTGTTTAAAAACGGATCATCCTTCTGATATTGTTCCATCAGTGATTTCCGGGTTACAGGGCATTTGGTGGCCTGATAACGCTTCCACATCTCTTCCTTACTCAGCATATATTGAATAAATTTCCAAGCTTCCTGCTTATGTTGGCTTTCAGCATTAATAAAGAGAAATTCACAACCGCTCCAGATTCCCGGTTTTTTACGTTTCATATTAATGAAACCGATTTTTGACTTCACAGATGGATCGTTTTGAAGCATTTGAGTTATCCAAGTCGACTGCATGATCGAGATAGCCGATTTACCCTGGCTAAACAAACTTTGTTGGTTTTCATTAACATCCGTTACTTCGGCGCTAACTTTTTTATTCTTGAACAAATCGGTAAAATAGGCTAAGGTCTCGACCATGTTGGAGTTATCAAAAGCCGGTTTGCCGCCTTTGTTAATGTTTTCGGCACTGTTTTGCACCGCAAACGGTATTAAATTTTTAAAGCTGTCGATGGGAAGCGTCATTCCGGATCGGATGATAATCTGGCCATCTCTTTTAGTAAGTTTTACAGCATCGTCGGCAAGTTCTTCCCAAGTCGCCGGTGGTTTATCCGGATTAAGTCCCACTTCTTGAAAGAAATCCTTTCGATAGGCTAATAGCGCCGGAACCGGATAAACACCCATACCATATACTTTACCTTTGTATTTTCCCAGTTCATAAATGTTCTCCAGGATGTCCTCTTTGTCTTTCATTTTAGCGATATACTTGTCCAAAGGTTCGTATTGCCCTTTATCCGCTCTTTGCGCGATCGAAGCGATGGCATGCCAGATAATGTCCGGAGAGGAACCGCTGGCGTATGCAGTATTCAATTTAGTGTCAATCATCTGTCCCCAGGGCGCTTCGGCATATTCAATTTTCACGTTGGGGTTTTTCTTTTCATACTCTTGAATCGTTTTCAACAAATAGTCATGCCAAACGAGATCATTGCCTGCTTTCCAAAACTTCAACTCTACCTGCTTGGGTTTGGCGTCAATACTGTTAACGCCCACTAACAGCAAAACGACAATCAACAATAAGAAACTTTTTTTCATAAAATAACCTCCCTTTTTTATTTATTGCCTTTATTTTAAAACCAGGTAAATTTAAAGTACATTACCAATGTTCTCCTTTATTTTACTTTTCTTCAACTATTCTAGCCGGTCGATTTGGAATCCGGGTCAATTTTACTTATTTTCAGAACCGGTTTTACTTTTCTTCAGGTGGATCTAAAAATTTCATGATATAAAAATACAAATGACCCGGGAATTGGGTCATTCGTTTTTAAACATTTTATTTTTCTTCAGATACTAGGAATTGCGATACTCAAAAGGACTCTTGCCGGTATATTTTTTGAAAATCCGTGAAAAGTAACTAAGATTGGGATAGCCCACTTTTTCAGCTATTTCATAGGCACGCAAGTCAGTATTTTTTAAAAGTTCTTCCGCTTTTTTGAGGCGAAATACGGTTAAATAATTGCTAAAATTCTCTCCGGTTTCGGTTTTAAAAAGCTGGCAAAAATAATTGGGGTTTAAGTGAACTAAGGTAGCCATTTCCCGCAAAGATAACGACTCGCTATAATGTTCCTTCATATAATCAAGGGCTTGTTTTACAATGGCAGAATATTTACCTTGCGGAATCTTGAAGCCTTCAATCATTATTCCGGTGATCTCAAGCACCCAAGCGTTTAGCTGATAAAAATAACGCTTATTCTCTAACTCCTCGGCGATATTAACCTTTAATTCCCCAACCGAGTCGCTTTCCTCGCTCAAATAAGCCTTAGCGCCCAACACTCCTAGGATTTCATGGCAGATGCGGCGCGCCCCTTGAAGATCAACGGCATTTCCCTTTCCCAATAAAATCAAAAGCTCTTCGATACCGGCCATAACACGCGGGCCATTTTCCCCTTCGATCGCCGCGATGATCTTTTTCCCCAGTTTTTGGATTTCCGGAACATTTCGATATTCGACTTTTTGATCGGACAGGATGATGCTGCCCTTTCCCTTATAAAATTCCTGTTCCAGCAGTACCATAGCCTCTTGACAGGCGTTTCTGATATTGGCAAAACCGGAAAATACGTGACTGACCCCCACCGACCCGCCAATAGCCTCTTGGACTTCCTCGGCCAGTTTGAAAAGAGCTTCCCGTTGCTTAATCTGACTGTTGTTTGCCCTTAAATTACCTAATAAAATCGACTTATTAGATTCATAAATAAAACTATAAAAACCCCCGACCGATTCGGGGAGAGGATTAATCCAGCCGCTGTTTTCGATCTTGTCCGGGCGGATCGCCATAACGAATAAAAAATGGTTCGCGAGATCGATATCCAATTCCCGCAACCTCTGCTCCACCCGCTCCTCCTCTGTCAGCTTTCCGCTGATTAAATCATCCAGTAAGGCATTCATCTGCACCCGACGATGGATCTGCAATGACTTTGTTAAGTTTCCTTGCTGCTCCCGTTTACTCCGGACCTGTTCAACTAAATCTAAAATATCCCGATCCTGAACCTCGGCCTTTAACATATACTCAAAAGCGCCCTGCTTCACCGCTTCCCGGGCGTAGTCGAAATCCGGATAACAGGTGAGAATTACCACATCGGTAGTAGGAGCAACGGCTTTAATCTCCCGCATTAATTCGATCCCATCCATCACCGGCATCCGGATATCGGTAATTACCAGATCCGGCAAGTATTCTTTAAAAATCACCAAAGCCTCCTCGCCGTTAGCGGCCTCCCCTACAACCTGGTAAGGCCGGCCGCTCTTTTCAATACAAAAAGCAAACCATTGGCGAATCGGCTTTTCGTCATCCACAATCAAAATTTTCACCAGTTTCTCCTTCTTTCTCATTCCGGAAAACCGGCATCCGAACCACAACAGTCGTACCTATGCCCGGTTGGCTGAAAATCTCAAGTCCGTATTGAGAACCGAAATTCATTACCAGTCTTTCATGGACATTGATAATTCCAATGCGGTTAAAGGCCCGGCCCGAGGGCTTATCTTTCTTTTCCCAGACGACTTGAAGCTGCTCCTCACTCATGCCTACCCCATCATCACTGACTTTGAAGACCAGCTGGGTCCGGTCCTGATAGCCGCCGATTTTGATCTGGCCTGTAGTTTTCTTGGGTTCGATCCCGTGGAAAATGGCATTTTCCACCAAGGGCTGCAGGATCAATTTGGGGATTTGGCAATCAAGGACCTCCGCTTGAATCGCAAAATCCACTGTAAATTTGTCGGGATAACGAAAAGATTGGATCAAAACATAGTCCTGGAGAGATTTCAATTCTTCTCCGAGGCTGGCGAATTCGTTAGAGTTGCTGATGGAGTTTCGCAATAGGCGTACCAAAGCAAACAGCATGTTTCGGGCGGCCTCGTTATGTTTCATTTCCACCATGCAACGGATCGAAGTCAGGGTATTATATAAAAAATGCGGATTAATCTGCGCCTGCAAGAATTCCAGCTCCGCTTTGCGCTTCAACCTTTCTTCCTCTTGTACATTCTGCATTAAATGCCGGATTTTAGAGAGCATATTGTTAAAGCCCTTACTAAGTTCACCAATCTCATCCGTAGTTCGAACTTTAGTCACTACGTTCAAATCACCGTTTTCCACTTCTTGCATCGAATGATACAGGGTTTGAACCGGAAACGTAATCCGCCTGGCAATCAGGTAGGACAAGCCGAACCCGACCAACATTCCCAATGCCAACAGTAATAGTATAAAATACTTCATTTTATCCATGGGGGCTAATACCTGTGAAAACGGCAACTCTTCAATAATGAACCAATCCACTTTATGAATCGGATAAATCGTACCGAGAAATCTCGCGTGGGCCCGGTAGAATGTGAAACGACCATTTAGCGGCGGGTTGGCGATAACTTTTTGCAGCTGACTTTTGTTCCCGATATTGGTACCAAGTAAAGTCTCTTCCGGACTAGAAATGACGTTGCCGTTTTTATCGGCAATGTAGATCTTATTTCCAATATCTAGAGCGTTACGGTAGGTATTTTGCAAGACTTTCTCATCTACATTGAGCAACAGTACGCCGAGAGGTTTGTTGCTGTAATAGTGTTTTAACAACCGGGCGGCTGAAAAGACATATTTATCTTCCCCGTAACCCTTCTTGTCGTTATAAGTGCTGACCCATAAAATTTTACCGTCTTTGGCCAGAATTTCTTGGTACCAGGGGTACCGCAAAACGCTTTCAAACTTATAAGTATCGTTAATCCAGGAAGTATAAGCCTGTCCGCTGTATGCATATAATACGCTATAATATTCAAGGTTGTCAAAAGAATAAGTATACTGGGAAAAAATCCCCATTACCATATTGGCGTCGGTGTTCTTTTCATAATTATCTTGGGGCGGCGGCTTACTGATTATTTTTATTAAGGTATCGTCAAAGTAATAAATATTGGAAATGGAACTAATCTCATCAATGATGATGTTTACATTTTTATTAACCTGTTTTAGTACTTCCAACCGTGAATGTCCCACCTGGTTGATGATGATCGCTTCTGAAATTTTATAAACCGCCATACTGATGGTACCAACGATGAAAACGAGCAAGAGGAAGTAAGACACGAGCAATTTGTTTTGAATGCTGTTTTTGCAAATAAACAATTTTCGCACGGCTTATCCTCCGCTGCTCTGAAATACGGAGCTATAAAGAAGCTGATTTATTGAATTTTTATTTTTTCTACATTTTTTATTATATTCCTTTAATCCAAAGCTCTGCCCGGAGAATGAATGGAAAAAGAGCTTTAATTGTATACTTCTAGCGCCCTGAAAACTGAAACTAGAGGTGCCTAATTGATTCTTTCACCCTTATCTTCCAACTGGATCCTTCCCTAAAGTTTTATACATCTCTGACTTGTATGCTTCCACACCAGGCTGATCAAAGGGGTCCACCCCGAGTAAGCTCCCGGAGATGAAACAGGCATATTCAAAGAAATAAAACAGTTGCCCCAAATAATATTCATTAAGACCGGGAAGATTGATGACCATGCAAGGAACTCCCCCGTCATGATGGGCCTTCAGCGTGGCTTGATATGCCGCTGCATTTAACGTGGCAAATTCTTTCCCTTCCAAATAATCGAAACCATCCTGATCTCTTTGAGCTTCCGGAATTGCCAAAGTCCCTTGAGATTCCTCGAGCGTTAGGAAACTTTCCAGCAAAAACCGTTTTCCCTGCTGAATATATTGCCCAAGGGAGTGAAGATCTTCGGAATAAGAACAGGTGGTGGGATAAATTCCGGTACCGTTTTTGCCCTCGCTTTCTCCGAAAAGTTGAATCCACCATTTGGCGAAGTATTCCAAGCGGGGCTCAAAGTGAGACAGGATTTCCACCCCATAACCTTTCTTCAACAATAGGTTCCGAATTACAGCGTATAATACCGCCGGGTTTTCTTGGCATTGTGCCGATTTCAGCAATAACTCCATGTCCCTGGCCCCGGCAAGCATTTGCCTGATATCCAACCCGGCTACTGCCATCGGCAATAATCCTACCGCCGTTAATACCGAATACCTGCCGCCCACATCGAGCGGAAACGGGAAAAGGCTGTATCCTTTGGCTTGCCCTAATTTTTCCAGGGAACTGCCGTTTAGGGAGCCGGTAGCGCAAATCCGACTTGCAGCCTCTTTCTCCCCATAGTTATCTTCCATGAATTTCCGGATTATCCGGAAAACAATTCCCGGCTCAAGGGTAGCGAAGTTCTTGGCGATCGCATCGACATAAACCGATTTCCCTTCCGCTTGTTTCAAAATGGAATTCAGATAATCCACAGCCAGGTTATTTCCGGCGTAGATAAGTTGCGGTTTATCCGGAACGGCAGAATATTCAGGGCGCATCGCCTTGATAGCGGCGCGCGCTCCTTGATTGGAGCCGCCAATCCCGATTAAAATAAAGATCTCCCCATCTTCCCGGATCTGGCGCGCCTTGGTTTCAATTTTTTCAAGCATGATCTCATCCATTAACGAAGCGACATTAAACCAGCCTAAAACATCAGCCGAAGCCGTTTGACCTTGATTGATTTTTTGAAACAATTCAGTGTTCTCAGCAACGCTTGCCTGAATCTCATTCTCACCCACATAAGGAAGGATATTTGTAAAATCCAAGCGGATGTTTTTTTTCCCGTTCATGTAAAATCATTCCTTTCGATTGATTCCAGAACTCTTTTAAATTCCGGTTTTCCGGTAACGTTCCGCCATTTGCTCCAAGCTAAGCGGTTCGACTTTGGAAGCAAAGCCCACCGAGCCGAACTGGACAATCAAAGTCCCTACAACTTCCCGGACCCCCCGCTTGATGCAATCGGAGAGGGCCAAAATATCCCCGTCTTGAATTGCTACGTCGACGATCAGTTGTTCCATGATAGGCGTTAAATATACTCTGGGATCGAATTGCTCCGCTTTTTCTTCCATCAACTCCCAAACCTTACCTATGGAAGAACTCTTTTGCTTGGAAGGATTGTTGATGAAATATTCTCGGATATTGCGGGTAACCGCTAGCCGGATATCGGTATCCACATTGATCTTACCGATCCCGTAAGGAATTACCGATTTGAGTTCATTCAAGGGAATTCCGTTGGCATTGGCGATTTTTCCACCCAGAGCGTTAATCTCTTCAACAATATAACGAGGTACTGTAGAGGAACCATGGGATACCAACACTCCAAAAATGCCTTCATGCCGCAAATTTTCCATAGCAGCGATAGCGATCTCTTTACGAAGTTTGACCCCTTCACCTTTCACGGCGCCGTGTTTTGTCCCATAAGAAATGGCCAAGCAATCGACTTTTGTTTTCTGAAAAAATTCACAAACCTTCATAGGATTGGTATAAGTCGATTGTTCGGAAAACACATCATCTTCGACTCCGGCCAGCACACCCAATTCCCCTTCAACACTTACCCCTAAAGCATGGGCATATTTAACGACTTCCCGGGTTAATTCCACATTTTGCTCAAAACTCAATGAGGAGCCGTCAATCATCACCGAAGTATAACCGCCTTCAATTGCTGCTTTGACCGAATCAAAATCTTTCCCGTGGTCTAAGTGCATTACAATGGGAATGGAAGAATTTCCGCCATATTTTTTCACCGCATCGGCAATCCGTTTGGCGCCGACTTTTTTGTCCGCCACTGTTCCATTCATAAAATCGGCCCGCCCACCCATAAAAGCATTGGCTAAATCGGCCCCTTGAAGAATGGCAGCGGAACGGAACATTTCGTGGACCTCGATTACTGCCTGCGCTTGAGCTACGGCATTGACATTAAATCCACCTTGGGCAAAATGGTATTGGTTGGTTGCTTCCAATAACGGTCGTAATGGTACTAACATTGATGATTCATCCTTTCTTTAACCCGCGTACATACGCTTTTTTTATCAATCATTAAAAAATGATTTAAATATCAAAGTGGCTGCCCCCGCTTCATAAAGGTTATCCCGGACCTGGCGTTTTTTGATAATCACATCTCTAGCCAATACGGGAAAAACTTTTTCCAGGGTCAATGTCCTCACCTTTTCAAAAAAAGGGGGATAAGCATCAAACAAAGCACCCGATAACACTATTAATTCCGGATTAAAGGTTCCAACTTGATTGGCCAGGCCGACGCTTAAACAAGCGGCGGCTTCCTCCAGCATTTGCAAACACAATGGATCTCCGGTTTCGGCACAGCGGCAGATTAATTCATAGTCGACTTTATCCGGCTGATGGCCGGTTTTTTCAAGCAGCATGGATTTGGCGCCCTTTTGCAAAGCTTCTCGGGTATTTCTTTCAAGGGCTTCGGTGGAACTATATGTTTCAATGCATCCCCTACGCCCGCAATGACAAGGCCGGCCATCGGCATTGACAATCATATGCCCTAGTCCGGTGGTGAAGCAGTTTTTTCCCCGCAATACTTTTCCCTCGATAATGATTCCATTGCCCACGCCCTCACTGCAAATCACGTAAATCAGATTCTGGAATCCCATGCCAAAGCCGTACCAGTACTCTCCCAATGCCCGGGTATTGGCATTATTGTCAATCGCTATTTCCCAGCCGGTCTTTTCCCATAAGTAATCTTTCAAATGGATGTCCACCAACTGATGGGCGATGGCAAAATCGAGAATAATCCCCCGGTTATAATCAACAATCCCGGGCGCTCCAATCCCGACACCGAGAATCTTGTGTTGATTAAGTTTTTTTCCCCGAACCAACTCCAGGATACTTTGGGCAATGGTTTGTTTGAAAATTTCCGGATCCCCGATTCCTTTGATGGATAAACTTTTTTTCGCTATCACTTCCATAGTGAAGTTGACCAGTGAAACCAGCAAATGATTCCGGGATATATTAACTCCTATGCAATATCGGGCCTCCGGATTCAGCTCGATTTGGACCGGTTTCCGCCCCAGTTGGGATACGCCGTTCCCGGTTTCCCGGATAAATCCTTGAGCAAGCAGATCTTCAACCACCCGGCCAACTGTCGGTTTAGATATCGTGGTCTTCTCGCAGAGCTCCGTCCGGGACAAGGGACCACAACGCCGGATTTGATTTAGAATTTCACTACGATGCCCGATACGAATTTTAGAGATACCTTCGAACTTTTCCATATCAATTTCCTTATAACATTTTAGGCAACTTATATCTTTTAAGTGAGCCCACAAGCAATCCAAATTAATTTCAGGCTGAAATTAATTTATCTTCAGCATATCACGTTTATTATTTAATTTCAAGCTGAAATTAACTGCTTGGACAAAGGATTACCGTTTCATAAAACATCTGGTATAATGAATATAAACGATGAGGCGCACGCCGTGACGGTAAAGGATGGGGATCGATGGTAATCCTACTTGCCATTATCATGCTTGGGGCAATTATTTTATTCATATCCAGGGCGCGAAATCCGGCAGCTTATTGGATGTCCCTAATTTTGTTGGGTTGGGGCTTCAGCATGTCCGGCCTGATTTTATTTATTTCGAAATACGGCGGTTTTTACTATAAGGTCAATTTAATTCTTTTTTTGACCGATACGATACGGCGTTTTTTGTTGGAACTCCCGGTTTCCATCGACCTGATCAGCCGAATGATCAGCACCGGGAGATCTCTTTTTATATTCAGTCTGGTCGGTTTGGCCCTGACACTGACATTTAATAAAATTAAACGTCCAATATGGAAATGGCATATCCTCAACGCAGTTTTCCCGGTTCTGAACATTCTGGTCTACGATCCCTATATTTACAAAAATTTCTTTGGGTTTATGGAAAGAAAATATATTTATCTGATTAGTCTGGGGACCCGGGCCTGGTTTATGATTTCGGTTTTTATCGCCTTCTACCTGATGGTGAAAGGGTATCGCCAAATCTCCATACCTTTGGTGAAAAAAAAATTGAAAAGTTTTTACCCCGGTATGGTCGTGCTGACCTTATTCTATTGTTATCTGGGTTTTATGGGACCGTTGCAGGTAACCGATGTCCGCACTTATTATTATTTGTATTCCGACTTTAGCAACTACAACCCGCCTCTTTCCTTATGGGAATGGTATATTGGCGTCATTTTTACCGGTCTGACCTCTTTGATTAGCATTTTGTCAATCTGGAAATATACCGAAGTTGAAAATCAACTTGGAAAAGCCGACTTACAACTAGAAAGAAAATTCAAAATCGCCAATACCGGTGCCAGAGTTTTTACCCATGCGATTAAAAATCAATTGATTATGAGTAAATTGTTGATTGAAAAGACCAATCAATTATTAAAAAATGAAGATTTATCTTCTCAAGCCACGGCGGACCAAATCCGGCAAAATATCGATAATATCTCGGAGATTGTCAATTATACCCTGAATCGGCTGGACCAATTATACAAACCCTTCAAAAGTTTGATTCTCAAACTCGAGCCAACGCCGGCCGGAACCATTCTCCAACAAACCCTGGATAAATTTAAAACCGTTCCGGCCAATATTTCACTGGAATACAACTTTAGCGAAGCCAACTGGTCGATCTTGGCAGACACCAATCACCTGTCGGAAGCGTTATCCAATATTATCATTAATGCTTTTGAAGCCATCGGCGATCAACCCGGCGGAGCTGTCCGGATCGATTGCAATACGGAAGAAAATTGGAGTATCATCAAAATCCGTGATAATGGCTGTGGTATTTCGAAAAGCCAAATGAACAACATTTTTGACCCTTTCTATACCAACAAAAATACCAATAAAAACTGGGGTGTCGGCCTCTCTTATGCCAAACAGGTGATCAAGGAACATTTTGGCTATATTTATGTCGATAGCGAAGTTGGTTTAGGAACCGTTTTCAAAATTTTGCTGCCAGTATACCGGGTTGATGATAACGATTGAAAGCAACGAAGGAGAGAAATTCATGTATAGTCCAATTCGAATCGTTATCGCAGAAGATCTCCCCATTTTGCGCCGGCATTTTTGCGAGTTAATCGAAAATGAGCCCGATTTCCTTTTGGTCGGGCATGCATCCAATGGAAAAGATGCGGTTGCGCTGGTGGATCGGCTCGGTGCTGATGTTGTTTTAATGGATATTGAGATGGATATCAGAAACGATGGGATCCTTGCAGCCAAAGAGATTATCTCTCACCACCCGCAAATCCGGATCGTCTTCCTGACCATTCATGAGGACGATGAGACTGTTTTTGAAGCTTTTGATAGCGGCGCCGTTGATTATATTCTCAAATCCTTACCCAATGAGGAAATTATCTCAGGAATCTGGGCGGCTTTTAGTGGAAAATCCCCTATCCGTCCCGAAGTAGCCGCAAAAATCCGGAATGAATTTTCCCGGATTCGCAAAAATGAAAATCAAATCGTTCAAGTGATGAATCTGGTTGGGCAATTAACCAATTCCGAGCGGGAAATTCTCCGGCTTCTCATTCAGGGTTCCAAGATATCGGCCATCGCCAAGCAACGATGTGTGGAGGAAGCCACCATCAAATCCCAAATTAATATCATCCTGAAAAAGTTTAACAAGAAAAGAACCAAAGAAATCATTAAAATGATTGATGAATTAAAGATTGGATATATATTCTCAAATTAATGAAGTTCATTCGTAGTTGATTCATTGATATGAAAAACCCCCACCGTATCCTTCAAACTATCCGCAATGACTTTCAGGTTTTCGGCCATCCCTGTAACCTGCTCAATCACGGCGCTTTGTTCCTGAGCCGCGGCAGAAGTTTCTTCGGTGCTGGCGTAGAATTCCTCACTATTGGCCGCTAAGGAATGAATGGAACCATTGACTTCTTCATTTTTGCGTTCCATGATTCGGGCCGAATCGGCCACTTCATGAATTTGAGCCAGAATATCGTGGAGTTGATGGAAAATCCCCTCAAACTTTGTTTTGGCTTCCTGAGTTAATTTCAATCCGGATTCAACTTTGACCATTCCTTTTTGAATTGCCTCGCTGGCATCGACGGTTCGTTTGCCCATGGTGTTAATCGCTCCGGTAACCATTAAAGCCGCTTGTTTTGATTGTTCAGCCAGTTTTCCGGTTTCTTCGGCCACCACACTAAATCCTTTCCCGTATTCTCCGGCTCTGGCCGCCTCAATGGCAGCATTGAGGGCTAATAAGGATGTCTGTTCCGCAATATTGCCAATCACTGAGGTCATCTTTTGGATCTCATCCGAGGAAAGCCGCAGATCCTTCATGACCTTGGCAATTTCTTCGGTGGAATTGTAAACCTCCTTGATCTCCAAGGCTATCCGGGCCGTTATTTCCTGCCCCAATTGAGTGGAATCGGAAATGTTTCGGGAAGTGCCGGCCATCTTTTCAGTTTCAGCGGAAACTTTTCGTACCAGTTCATCCAATTGAACGACATTTTGGGCAATGTCATTTACCTGGTTTACCTGCTCGGAGAAAGTCTTTGACAATTCCATCATCGCCAGACTCATTTCGGAAGAAGTCTTACGGGAATCATCGGAAGCCGTGGCCAATTCGCTCCCTGCCTTAAGGATAAACGCCGCTTGTTGATGGACTTTTTCAATTAAACCCCGCAGTCCCGCAATGGCGTTGTTGAGACCCGTTACCATTTCATTCACTTCCAAACACCCTTGGGCCCGGATATTTTGCGCCAAATCGCCATCTTTCAATCTTTGAGCGGCCTTTACCATGATATTGAGGGGATAAGCGATCGCGGCCGCAACAGCCAGCCCGATTCCAATCGAGAGCCCCAAGCCAAGCAGCAAGATTACCAGAGTGCTTATTTCCGATCGATGAATTTCCTGACGGCCGGAACTCATTTTCTCAAAAGCGCTGTTGCGGATGGTATCTTCAAAATCACCCAGATTCATGGTAATCCGGGTCAGATGGTCATCCAGCTCCTCAAAACGGCTCCGATCCGGGGGCTGATTTAAAATTTCCTGCGCAGCCTGGAGTTCTTTCAGGATCAACTCGGTCTTGAGGGCATTAATTTTCTTTAGCCGGATTACCATTTGTTTGGTGTCCTCGATACCGGAATAAGCGGTAAACCCCTTTAAACCGGTCAACTCTTGATAATAGCGGTTGCGAATGCTTTCCAAGTCAACCTTTACACTATATAAGTTAATATAATCCTGGGAACCGTTACTAAATACCTCCTGGGTCCGGGAACCCAGAGAATTGATGGTCTTGAACCCAATAAGGCCTTGAAGGATCATAAAAAACGCCATCACCGAAATAATGATCAGAATTTGATAAAAGACCCTGATTCTTGTAAGAAACATCAAAGAAGTTGCGATTTTGCCAAAAATAGCTTTCATGGTTCCAAACATAAGATTCTCCTCTAGGTTCTTTATATTTCACAATCCGGCAAACAAAAAATAGCCCAGACAGCTTTGAACAAGCCTGTCGAAATAGGCTTGCTCAGAACTAGAAATAGTCTATCTGGGTGTCCGTAAAAATTTTTTATTTCATTGCTTTGTTAAACGGCGCCGGATCCACAAAATTTTTCGGATCCACGTATTGTTGAAGCTGCCCGTTTTTAACAAAAGCCTTGATCAGATTATCGTACATTTTATAAACCGACCCGTCTTGCAACATCCGGTTGAGATCTTTGGAAGAATAGAACTGCGTAATCGAAGCCATTTGCGCTAATTGTTCCTGCTGGACCTGAACCAACAATTTTCCGGTGAATTCAATGGAATTATTGAGGTTCTTCTTGCGGTAATCATTGGCTTTGATCCAACCTTTCAGAAAACGGACCACCACATCGGGATTTTTCTCCAGGAAATCCGGACGTACCAAATAACTGGCAGGCGAAGCTTTGTCCGGATAATTCTTAAAACTGGCTAGCACCATCACATTTTCTTTTTTCAACTGTTTTTCAATCTCGACGGTGTAAGGTGACCAAATCGCTACCGCATCCACTTTTCCCGCTACAAAAGCAGCCACAACTCCGGCCACATCCATATTGACGATATTAACATCAGCCGGATTGATGTTATTCCGCTCTAAAGCCAATAATAACAGCTGTTCTCCGGTGGTACCCTTGGGTGTAGCCACCGTTTTCCCCTTTAAATCCTTGACGGATTTAATACCCGATTTCTTGGTAGCCAATACCGAATCACTAAAACTGATATTGTCAATGGTGAGAATTTTGGCCAGCCCTTGAGCGGCTAAAAAGGTAGCGCCGGGTCCAATATATCCCAGATCCACATCACCGGCTGCCATGGCCTGCAATTCCGGCGGGCCGCTTAAAAAATTAATCGGATTGACTTTAATCCCATATTCCTCGAAAAACTTCTTTTCCATGCCGACTGCGATGATCGAAGCGCCGTTCATGTTGGGTTGGTAAGCAACATTAACCGTAACCAAATTTTGTTTGGCGATAACTACCCCGGTCAGCGCGGCTGCCAGCACCAACATCAAGATGATACCCATTAAGATCTTGCCTCTTCTTACTTTTACGTTGAACATTTTTTCCCCTCCCTGATTTTTGTTTATACATCCCTTTTGGGTTTGTATCCCATCTTCCAAACGGAACTTCATTTCCTTACCGCTAAATACTCCTGATAAACGTTGTTCCAGATATAATTCTTGATTTCATTGAATTGAGAAGTCAGTTTGATGGACTGATTCCGCGGATAAGGGATGTCCACCTTGACAATCTCCTTGATTCTTCCCGGCCGGGCACTCATCACCACAATCTTTTGGGAAAGAATGACTGCTTCCTCCACATCGTGGGTGATGAAGAAGCAGGTTTTCTGCTCGTTTTGCCAGGTGTTCAGAAGATCCTCCTGAAGTTGGACCCTGGTTTGCGCATCCAGCGCCCCAAAGGGTTCATCCATTAACAGGACTTCCGGTTTTACCGCATAAGCTCTAGCGATGGCAACCCGTTGTTTCATCCCACCCGATAATTCTTTGGGATAAGCATCCTGAAAATCCTTAAGTCCAACCAATTCCAAATATTTCAAGGCTGTTTGGCGGCGTTCTGCTTTTCCGATTTTTTGAAGCTTCAACCCGAATTCAACATTCTTGAGCACGGTTTTCCAGGGAAACAAGGCATACTGTTGAAAAACAACTCCCCGGTCCCGCCCCGGTCCGGTCACGATTTTGTCGTCAACTTTGACAACGCCTTCCGTCGGCCCTTCCAAACCGGCTACGATATTCAATAAGGTTGATTTACCGCAACCGCTCGGTCCGATGATGGATACAAATTCTTTTTCGCGAATCTCCAATTTAACATTATCAAGAGCCTTGATTTCGCCATTTCTGCCTTTAAAAATCTTGCTTACATTTTCAATACTAATCTTGGGTTGTTGATCATTTTTCATTTTAAGACCTCCTGACATCCTGCCATCCGGTTATTTTTTTCTCCAAGAATAATAAAAGTTTATCTAAGATAAAACCGATGATCCCGATGATTAAAATTCCTAAGATTACCAGATCCATCCGGAAATACAAACCCGCCTCCTGAATCATGTTACCAAGGCCCTTGGTAGCTCCGGTCATTTCCGCCGCTACTAATGTAGTCATACCGGTACTGATACCAAGACGGAGAGCAACCATAATGTAAGGAGTTGACGCCGGAACCACCACATTAAAGAAAATGTTGCGATCGTTCGCTCCCAGCACTCTGGCTGCTTTGAGCATGGTCGTATCAATACTGCAGACTCCTTGAAAAATCGTTATCACCATGACCAAAAAAGTACAGATGAAAATGACCGTGATTTTAGCGCCCTCGCCGATGCCTTGCGCCACAATGACCAGAGGAATCAAGGCAATCGGGGGAATCGTACGGAAAAACTGAATCCAAGGCTCTACCAATCCCCGGATTAATTTATACCAGCCCATCAAAAAAGCGACCGGCACCGCAGCCAGGAAAGCCAGGGCAAACCCTGATAACACCCTGAATAAGCTGGCAGTGACATTCACATATAACCGACTGCTCGCCGCTTCCGCCATCATGGTTTTGTATATTTTAAAGGGGCTAACCAGAATGACTCCCACCTCTTTAATTTGGGATAAAAGGACCCACACTAAAAAACCCAAACATAAAGACACTAAAACCATTATCCGGTGGTCAATCCGGTCCCAGATCGGTGTTTTGATTTGGTTTTGGGGAACCGAATCCGTTTGCGTTAAAGTTGTAATCTTTGCCATCATTCTTCCTCCATCAATTATTGAAAAAAACCACTTTGTTAACAGCATCTACATTATAACGTAACATTTTCTAAAAATAAGTTGTATGTTTTATCCAACCCTCACAGGATATCTTGAGCGATCCGTTTCCTTTTGCAACAATCATCAGCTTCTTTTGTTTCTCCAGCCTTTTACTTCCGAAATTTAGATAGAATGCTAAAAATTATCAAAATAATTCTTCAGATTCAGTTTCTCAATGAGTTCAACCAATCGTTTGGTTCGTTTCATATTACACTTTTTTAAGATGATGTTGATCTGGGACTTGATCGTAGAAACTTCAACACAGCGGATTTGAGCAATTTCGTAAATCTTCTTTTTATCAATCAACAACCGGATGATTTCCCGTTCCGACTGGGAGAACATGGAGAGAAAATTGACAGCGTTGATAATATCCGATTCACGCTTGCGGATTCGGGTGAATTCCGAGCGAATTTTAATGGCAACCTCCGGCCGGATCGATGATCGATTTTCATAAGCCAGCCGTATACTTTCAATAATTTCTGCGGGTGAAGCCGTTTTCAGCACGTAATCAATCGCTCCCGCTTCATAAGCGCCAAAAATCGTTTCATTATCTTCATGCACGGTTAAAAATACCACCCGGAGATCCGGATATAACCGGTGAACGGTTTCCGCCGTGCGAATACCATCGAACCGGTCTTCCATTTCAATATCAGTCAAAAGGATATCAACAGCAACCCGTTCCATGACTTTAAATACTTGTTCTCCCCTGCTGGCTTCACCGACGACTTCCATATCATCATTTTCATTGATCATACTGACAAAATATTCCCGCAAAATATCCGAATCTTCTGCTACCAAAACACGGATTACGTTCATGTCCACCAATCCCTTTTTTGAATTTTCCTGGTGTGGATATCGATTATCGGGAGAATAATGCTGAAAACAGTCCCTTGTTGGGGTTGACTTCTTACCTGAATATAACCGTAATGCGACTTAATAATCTGTTTGGCATAGGATAAACCGATTCCCCAATTTTGGGTCGTAATCTTCCGGGTGTAAAAAGGATCAAATATCCGTTCCAGTTCATTCTTTGATATACCAATCCCATTATCTTCTATTTCCAGGACACACCAGCCCCCTTCCAAATGGGAAGATATGTCCACCCGGCCATACTCTTTATCTCCGATCGCCTCAAAGGCATTAATGATTACGTTTGAAATGGCCTCAGTCAAATAAAAAATATCTGCTGCGACCGTTATGCTGTCCCTGTTCGTTGTTTCGATTTTGATATTTTCGGGTAAACATTTGATATTGCCAAGTGATTTATCAACGATTTCTTTAATGTCTACGGGTTTAAGATCCAGCGATATACTTTTAAATGCCTTATAGAGCTGGGTTATCCGTTGTAGAGTTTGATTGGTTATGGTCGAAATCTTTTCCAGATTTTCCTCAACCTTTTCGACTCTTGTTTTATCCTCCAAATTCCATTGATTAATCTCTTTGCTTATCTTTTTGGTTACCACCTCAATCATGAGCAGCTGATTTTTTAGAGAATGGGTAATTACTGAAACACCGCTATTTACCGATAAAAACTTTTGTTCGTGAAATAAATCCGACATGTCAAGACGCTTCTCCACATCGGAATATTTCCAAACCGAGAAGATGCTTAAGACCGAAGTGATTCCGGTGAAACCAATAAATACGGCCCACTGGAAAATATTTAACGGCGGATTAAAATTGGCAAAATCGGTATATAGATAATAATAGGTGCGAATATCGGTTAATTGTATCGGCCCCATGAAAACCAGATAAAAATAGAATACCGTCAAAGCAAATATACATAGCAGGATGTATTTTAATTGTTTCCTGACAAACTGCAATCTTAACCGATAGTATTGGCTTATGAAACAGTAAAATGTAAAAACTACAGCCAGCAATATCCAAAGGCGGATGAAAATACTGATAAAAAAGATCCCACTGGGCTGCAATAAATATAACAGTCGCCGGTAAAATGTCGGCTCATAAATGATTATATTGGCCAGGCAAATCAGGAAGTTACCCGCCAGTACAAAAACTCTTGTTTTTTTGGACACTGACGTCGCCATGGCGAAGCTTAGACCGATTAAACTTACAACAAAAATGCTTCTCCCTATCGATAACATCCGGCTGATCCAGTTAATGGAGAGGGAAAAGTTTAAGAAAAAAACCCGGATATTGTCGAAAAGATATAAAATTTGATTAACGTGGTAGTAGTACCCTCCATATTTGGATAGAAAAATAATGTATCCCATCATGCTTAGAAACCACCCGAAAAAGACGAAAGCCATCCAGAAAGCCACCGGCTTTCTCGCCTTAACTATCAAAATAATTGAAGCCAGGATTAATATACACAGCAAAATGATCATTATTTTTACCCTTTCATTCCAGGCCAAGTTTCTTTGGGAAATTACTTATTCAACATTCAACGGTTACATCTTGCTACTAAAAAAAGGAATATAGCATTGGCAAAGGCAGCCTAATCTATATTCCTATAACACTCATATATATTGTATTTCTCTATCGATATTTTTCTTTTTGCAATAGCCCCTATATTGTGATAAGTTTTTGACTCCCAACAAAGGCAAGGAAGTTTTAAGTCACTCTTTTACATTCCCAATTCTTTGATGGCCGCTTTAAAATATTGGGGATCCACAAAATTCTCGGGCGGTACGAATTGGTCAAGCTTTTTATTGTCGACGAAAATTTGTTCCTCGATTCCGTACCACTTCAGGGCCGTACCATTACTATACATCTTTTTAAGGGTTTTTGTGTTCAGCCAGTTGGTACCTCCGGCCAGTACACCGGTGGTGGCCTCGTCTTGCTGTAAATATTTAGCAGTTATCTTGATACATTCATCCATATGGTTATAACGATATTCATTTGCCCGAATCCATGCCTTCATAAATCGAACGGTCGCTTCCCGATTGTTTTCCAGAAATTTAGGGGTAGCAACCCAACTTTGCGGAAATACGGCTTTCGGTACAAACTCCTTGGAGTGTAACAATTGTACCACATTATTTTGGCCTTTAATTTTCTTAATCTCACTGACAAAAGGCTCCCAGATGGCAGCGGCATCGATTTTATCGGCCACAAAGGCGGCAACCGCTCCGGCTATATCCATACTGACCACATTAATTTTCGAGACATCCAAATGCGCTTTCTTACAAGCGATTCCGAAAATCATATCTGCGGTAGTCCCTTTGGGGATGGCGATGGTTTTCCCATATAACCCTTTCAAGCTGGTAATTTTCGATTTTTTGGTGGCGATAATCATGTTGCTGACATCGGTGCTATCCATCACCAGTAATTTACAGTGGCCTTGGGCGGCAAAGACATGGGCGCCGACGCCGAGGTAACCGATATCAATATCTCCGGCCGCCATTGCTGCCAGTTCCGGAGGGCCGGAAGTAAACTGGACCAACTGCACATCCAGATTTTCATCTTCAAAATATCCCTTTTCCTGTGCGATTAATACAGTCCCGGCGCCGACAATATGGGGATGATAAGCGACCGTAATTGAAATTCTCTTCGCGGGTTTGGCAAAAACAACGGTTCCCAACAATGATACCATTACCAACGCGGCAAAACAAAATCTGAGTAAAAATCCCTTTTTCACATTCTATTCCCCCTTCATTTGTTGTAACGATAAATTTATCATTTTTACATTTTTATTTTATAATGAGTAAACGCGAACGGAAAGTTGTAATATTAATCCACCTTTTTTACTTTTTATGGACCTGGCGAAGACAAGAGCTTTTTTAAAAAAATCCCTTAAGTTTCCAATTTCACTGGAATTGCCGTTTTTTGGCTTTTCTCTGCGGCCACCGGAGAATAACGATTTTTCATTCCTCCAAAGAATCTCCGCTGCTCTCCGGAGGGCAACTTTTATTCTCCCGAGTGTGATTTTCATTCTCCGAAGAATTTCCGTCACTCTCCGGAGAACAATTTTTATTCTCCCAAGAGTAATTTTTATTCTCCGAAGAATTTCCGTCATTCTCCGGAGAACAATTTTTATTCTCCTGAGGAAATGTGAAAAATTTTGTGAAAATAGTTTTTTGCTTTTAAGTTTTTTAGCTATTGGGGCAAATAACCTTAAGGGTCTCCGGGGCCACCGGGCGCCGTTCTGTCTCGGTACGGCTTTCCATATTTCTGGTTGAACATGGGTTTTTGCAAGAGTATCAAAGCTTTATCCGGACACATACCCGGAGTTAAAAAAAGTATCAAGGAAGATTCCCGAAAGAATCTTGATTGATACAAACCG
>JAFABB010000055.1 GCA_023426245.1 Bacillota bacterium | reverse complement strand
CATGATGGTAAACCAGGCGCCAAAGTATTATGGCGCGGTCTCCAAAAACTTAATGAAGGCCTTTTATTTGTTGATTATTTTCGATCAATTCAGCCTTCTTTCCGAGATATGGGTAATGTTTAGCCTTAAAGGGTACTAGCCCAACTTTTCGGGTCTATTATTGGCCTTCGCTGGCACGCTACAGCCTTTAGGCCTGCAATTCCATTGAATTCCCCTAAAAGCGCTAAGCGTTTTTAGGGGAAGGGGAGAAGCATTTGGGCAAGAGTATTTTCTACATAGGATAGGCAGAAAATTTGCCGATGATCAAACGAACCCCCGGTCCCTGTACGCTTTAAATTAGCGATTCAAGGGAAGGGGGTGTTTTTTTACCTTGAAAGATTATCCACCATAAATTCCTTTTTCGACAGCCCCGGTGGTTCCCGCCATTTTGGGGGAGCTAGAACCTCCAGGCTCGCGACAACCGCTCAATCCCCTCTTCCAATTCATCAGGGCTCATCCTGCCGAATCCGAGCATTACGCGAGCAGGATAATGATTTTTTGCTTGATATGTATCGGCGAGGGGGATTACCCGGACGTTTTCCCTCCGGGCCCGCTGGATTAGCTCCGTTTCATCAATAAGATTTCCGGTAAACTCCAGAACAACATGAAGTCCGGCTCCCTGTCCGAGAATATTTGCTTCAGTGCCGAAATAACGTTTAATCGATTGGATAAGCACATCGTGTTTTCGTTTATAGATGATTCGCATCTTTCGCAGGTGCCGTTCCCAATATCCCTGTGCCATAAATTGGGATAGAGTTCTTTGCTCTAATAATGAAACCGTAGGGGTAAAATTACCGAACATCTTGGAATAAGCGTTCAGGAACCGGTATGGCAAAACCATATAAGCGACTCGTAGTGCGGGAGATAAAACTTTGGAGAAAGAACCCAAATAGATTATATTTCCTTCGGGATGCAGTCCTTGTAGAGCCGGAATAGGTTTTCCGTGATACCTGAGTTCGCTATCATAGTCGTCTTCAATGATCACTCCTCCAACGGTCTTTGCCCAATTTAGCAGCTTTAGCCGATTTTCCACCGGCATAACATACCCTAAAGGGAATTGATGCGACGGGGTAACATAGACAACCGTACTATCGGTATTCTTTAAATAGTCCAGGTCAATACCGTCTGAATGAACTGAAACGGGATTGAGTAAAAAAGAATAATTTTGAAAAACGGTTCGAGGAATCCAGTGTCCGGGCTCTTCAATCGCCAAGTTTGAATGATCACCGTATAATATAGGCGCGATCATCGATAAACTATCCTGGAGGCCGCTGCTGATGACGATCTGTTCCGGATTGCAAGAAACCCCACGGAAAAGTCCCAGATACCGCTGAATCTGATAGCGCAATTCCCTTTCCCCCTGGGGATTACCATATAACGTAAATTGTTCGGGATTTTCCTGGAGACAATCTGTCAAGAGTTTACGCCAAACTTTAATGGGAAAACTATCCGGAGCGAGTCCCGCCGGATGAAAATCAAACGAATAAATTTCCTCGGCTTCCAAAGCCGGTTCGGGATTTTCCGGATTTCGGCGGGGAGGAGGAATGAATTCTTGATCAAGCAATGAAATATAGTAACCACTTTGTGGTTTGCTATAGATAAAGCCTTCCGTACATAATTGTTCGTAGGCATACTCCACTGTATTGCGGCTTACTGATAGTTCAGCAGCTAAATGCCTGACGGAGGGAAGCTTGGTATGGGGAAGCAATTTCCCCGATAAAATTTGATTTTTGATCTGATGATAGAGTTTAACGTGTAAAGGCCGGGGGTCTCTGTTGTCCAATAGAAACATTGGTTTCACCAACCGTCATCGTTGATTTTGGAATTAACTATTGCCATTAAATCTCCAGACGATAGCCTCGTCCGGGTTATTTTTCCGAACTGCCCCTGTATTATTCTTAAGAACTGGCTCTGTAATTGGGGGCACTTATATTTTATAATACATCTATCCAAAATTCTTCATCAATTTTCAAACGAAAGGATGCAAGATTATGCTCAACGAAAAGTTATTGGCAATTCTTTCCCACCCTGCTGATGGAGCCGTTTCGATTGTAACTGCCGGGGATGATGGGCCTCATCTGGTTAATACCTGGAATAGCTACATTGTCGCCACTTCGGACGACCGGCTCTTAATTCCGGCTTATGGCTTCAATAAAACCGAAAAGAACCTGGCAAGCCGCAATGAAGCCATTCTTTCCATCGCCGCAAGGGAAATTGAAGGTTACAAGGGGAAAGGAACCGGTTTTATCGTGAAAGGATCTACCCGTTTTGTCAAATCCGGCGAAGAATTCGACCGGATGAAGGAAAGATTCTCATGGATTCGCGCAGTCTTGGAAGTGACGGTAGCGTCTGCCAAACAAATGCTTTAAAAAGATGTCCAATGATAAAGAAAATATGAGCTATCCGTGACTTTTGCTTAAGAAAATTATCCACCTTTGGTATTGGCCTACTGCTTACCCCCGGCTGCTAAGCCGGGGAAGAAGGATCAGAAGGAGCTTTTTCTAGATCAGAGGGAGCTTTTTCTAGATCAGAAGGAGCTTTTTCTAGATCAGATGGAGCTTTTTCTAGATCAGAAGGAGCTTTTTCTAGATCAGAAGGAGCTTTTTCTAGATCAGAAGGAGCTTTTTCTAGATCAGAAGGAGCTTTTTCTAGATCGGAGGGAGCTTTTAGTAACGCACTCAATTCCAGGTTTCGTTCCTCTCCATGAAAGAAACATATATATATTTTATGCAACCCCTATTTGCCCCACTGGCCCACAACCCCGGATGCCGTCTTGGTTTCAAGAGTTGGCCTATGAGGGGGGAGATTTCTCTCTCACAGCCGGAGTTGTTTTTCGATTTCGGGACGGTCGAGGACCAATTTCATAACGCCTTGCCCAAGGGTGTCCCTACGGCTTAAAGCTAAGCAGTGACTGGGTTTATGGGTGACGTGGGGCAGAGGGGGTGTTATAAAAAGATATATATATTTCTTTTTTTGGATTGAATATCATTATTTCCTTTATGAATATTATTGTAATATTTTTTTCCAGAATTTTCAATATCAGCAGAAATAATATTTTGAGGGACACGGATTGCGGCGGCGGGTTACTTTATTCATGATACTTAAAATGAATGAGCAGTATTATGGTCCACGGATTTCACCGGCTGAGGTCCTTTTGGAGCGGTCCAAAATGTCACCTCCGCTCGTGAAACGAGCGGCAAGGCCGCCGGGAACCCAGTTTCCCGGTCTCTTCTTTATCCTCGGCCATCCGTAGCCGGGGTTATAAAAGACGTTTTTAGGGAAATCTTCGTCCTCCAAGCAGGGACGCGAACATCGTGTTCGCCCTACCAGGTTTTTGCTTTCGGGCCGATCTTCGTTTTTCTTCCATGAAAAGAGGCGGCGTTTTTCGACATCGTGTCTCAAATGTCGGGGTGAGGAGTTTGGGCGTAAAAGCATGAAAAGCGGAAGAAAAGTTAGGAGGGCCAGGAGGGGGAGGAGGGCATTTAAAAATGAAAGGCGAGCTTACCCCGATAAAATAGACACCAAATTAGGCGGCTAAGGACAAGATTTCGAAATCATACGGAGATTTATAACCTAATTTGGAATGTAAACGGCAACGGTTATAAAACAATTCAATATACTGAAAAATACTCGACTTAGCTTGTTCACGGGTTTTATAACGTTTGTAATAAACTAGTTCACGCTTTAACGTGCCCCAAAATGATTCCATACAAGCATTATCATAGCAATTTCCCTTACGGCTCATGCTGGGAGTGCAATGATGTTTCTTTAGTAATTTTTGATACTCAGTGCTGGCGTATTGGTTATCTCGGTCTGAGTGATGAATCAATCCCGGCAACGGTTTACGACGCCCAATAGCTTGTTTAAATGCATCAATGACTAATTGCCGAGTCATCGTGCTATCCATGGCCCAACCTACAATCTTTCGGGAATACAAGTCCATAACTGCTGCAAGATATAGCCAACCTTCGCCAGTTGCAATATAGGTTATAGCGGCGACCCAAACTTGATTGGGGCGTTGAACGCGGAAGTTTTGGTTTAACAAGTTTGGAGCTACTGGATAATTATGTTTTGAATTGGTAGTTGCTTTAAATTTTCGCCTTCCTTTGGCTTTGAGATCGTGCTCACCCATTAAACGGGCTACCCGTTTTTTACTGCAACAAATCCCTTCATTATGAAGGTGACAGGTGATACGAAGACTGCCATAACGTTGATGAAATTGTAGATAAACCTGTAATATCTTTTTATAGAGTTCTTCATCGGTTGCTTTATGCTGACTTTTGGGCCGGTTGAGCCATGCGTAAAAGGCGCACCGAGTAACATCCAATAGCAGGCACATCTTCTTCACCGAGAATTCGGAGCTGTGTTCTTTGATCAACCCATATTTTATCTCGTTGGTTTGGTGAAGGCACGTCCTATGGACGTGAGGCCATAGCTTTTTTTAGGATGGCGTTCTCCTCTTCTAATTCAGCCATCCATCGTTTCATTCGGCGGATCCCGTCTTCTTCCGGCTTAAGGTTACCACTACCGGGAAATGCGTTTTCCGGATCGGTATGCAGTTGTTTGAGCCATTTATATATAGTATTTTCATGAACTCCGATTTCGCTAGCTACACTTGACACTGTACGGCTTTGTTCTGTAATTAACTTTACGGTTTCTATCTTAAATGCGCGATCAAACTTTCTTCTTTCGTTCATTTTTTTACCTCCCGATTTGTTTTATTATACCAGCCTTTCTTGCTGTCTTTCAAATCGGGGGTGATTCAAAATTGCTTTGGTTGGTCAGGGCAGGATATGTTGGTTTATGGGGTGATTTTTTATGAATGGGTGAAAGAAGATATTTAAAAAGAATAATACAAACATGGAGTAATCACAAAAAAAACACATTATATTTCAAATAGGGTATTTTAAAAACATTTGAATGGAAATTGCGATCAGGACCGGCAGTTCAATGCTACTTCGTTAAATCGAATAAATGAGTTGTTCACAAGGAAGATTGAAGATTTTGTCGAAGTAATTTGGCAAATAAGCTGTTAAATCAGGTATTCTTTAACTCAACCGTACAGATTAATCCCAAGTTTACATCATCTAAATTCTTTCAAAAATGCGGAATGTATGATGGAAGGTGGAAGAATGAGAGCAGAACGGAATGTTTGAATTGTAAAAAACGCTCAGGACCTTAATCTAAAATATGGTTTGAGCGGCGGTATGGCCGGTTCGAGGAAAAAATTCGATTTTGAATTCCAACTTGAACAGCTCAACCAGTTTTTTTTAAGATGTTATGCTTGCTAATTGATTGTTAAGTTGGCACTTAGACCGGCTCGATGGCTTTGGTGACGATGGCTCTGTTGTTTTTGATTTACCGGTAGAAATTTAAACAGCGTTAGGATGGCTCGCTATCTGCTCATTGCAAAGGAGGTAATGGCATATGGTATGTGATGCTTGCCAAAACAAGTTTTGTAAGTCGCTGTCAGAAGAGGTGGGACAACAACTGTGCAAAAATAGCTTGCGATTTTCTCTACAGCCGCGCCAGGAATACTTGTTTGAATTTGCCGATAATCAGATGTATATAATAGAATCGGGCAAGTTGCTTACGGTAAGAGAACGGGATTCTGGAAAACGCAAAGGCGTAGAAGTGCTGATTTCCGGCGATATTTTAGGCCTTAGCTCTCTTTTTAACGAGAAATTCAATATCATTTCCTTATTACCCCTTAAGAAAGTAACCGGATGCGCGTTTCATAAAGATTTAATTCAAAAGATATGCTTTGACCATCCTGAATTTGGTTGTGCAATCATTCATAATTTTTCGCAGCGTTTCAATCGGCTGATTGTTGATGTAGAACATATCGCTTTGGATTCCAGTGAAGAAAAAATACGCTGGGCTCTTGAGAGGAGTACCCGCTCTGATTCATCCATAAGACTGACCCATGAAGAACTGGCTTTGCTAGCCGGGATGCACCGCACGACTACCACTAAAACCTTGCAAAAGATTAAAACTGAAGCCGGCCATAGCTGAGGCTATGCCTATGAATAGGAAAAAGGAATCCTCCCTTGCTAAAATAAATGGGGTTCGCCAACCGCATAAAAAGCAAAGGAGGATATCCAATTGGATAGTGAAGGTTTAGCACATATAACTTGGTATTGCAAATATCACTTATCCACTCTCATGGCTTTTTGCCATATCGAATATATTGAAAGCTGCTGTTTATCTCCAGGGTTGCTTACTACATCCATCGTTATTACCAAGCAATGCCCACTGTCCACCGGGATTTGTATATCATGACAGACTCCACAATCGCCGTTATTCGTGTTATCACCGGCTATCCGGATCGGTAAGACTGGCTTTACCATGTTCCTCTATCTGCTGTTTGATTTTCTCCAACTCATCGCTCCGGGAGAGAATGTGTTCCAGCTTGTCCCGGAATTTCTCGACTAGTTTAAGGGTGAGCCAGTAAAAGCAAGCAAGAAAAAATAAGGGGCTGTCTCTAAAAGTACTTTTGAGACAGCCTCAGCTTTGTAAAAGAAATGCGGTTGGAGGGCTTTGTTTCAAAAGTCTTAAGACTTCGCTAGTAACGTGCCCTTAAAGCGGTTATGGTTTGTTTTTTAGGAGGTTTTATTCCAGTTGGCAGCGCAGTGGATTTACCTTCAGAAAAATGGAGGGTGATTTCCACCCGATGGATTGTGGGGTGGAAGGATAAATATTGTGGTTTACAACACAAATAAAAAACGGTTTTCAATGTCATTGCATATCGGAAACCACATAAATAGATTATACCGGCTACTGAAGGCTTTTCAAATTAGCGGTATAATTTTTTTGTACCCTTTTAATCGCGTAAATATCAAATACATGATGTTAAGAGGTCATCAACATGTCCAACACTACGATTAAGAAAAGCCCTGGCCTTACCAAGGCAATAGGGTTCTTCCTGGGAATAACCGTGTTTATGATCGTTTGGATAATGGGTTTACCCGGCTTATCCACACAGGGTAGTCATGCCACGGCCATTGCTTTTTTGACGGCAATTTGGTGGATCTTCATGTGTATGCCGCCCATGATTCCTGCGCTTTGCGCTTGTGTCCTCTTCATGGTGACCAAGACTGCCGGCGCTGCCGATTCTTTTTCCGGATTTTTCAACCCCACCATATGGTTGCTGTTTTTTGCCTTAGTGATCGCCAAGGGAGTGGAAGTCTCCGGGTTGGGGAAACGGATCGCCTCGATCATTCTATCTAAAGTTCCCTTTTCCTTTAATGGTTTGGTAGCTGCATTTATCATTCTTTGTTTTATTTTTCCGTTCATCATCCCTGCCGCTGCCGCCGACATCGCTTTGATGATGGCTTTGGCCATCGGTATTTTTGAGGCTTTGGGCATAGAAAAAAGTGCTAAAAACAAAATCTGCACTGGTCTGACTTGCTTTATGGCTATTCTGACTTTAACTTTTGGCCGCGTGCCCCTTACCGGTTCGCTGGCTAATTTTTTGGCTGTCGGGTTAGTGAACGATTTGGCCGGCGTCAACATTTCCTGGCTTAGCTGGCTTTCTACCATGTGGGTAATGGCTCCGATCCCGGCTGTCGCCACGTATTTCTACATTACAAAAAAGTACAAGCCGGATACGGTTCTTTCCCAGGAAACAATGAAAAAGCAGATCCGGGAAACTCTCAAGAGCATGGGGCCAATGACGAAGAATGAGAAAAAAGCGGCGGTATTTGTTTTGCTGGCCGTGTTGCTTTGGATTACCGATTCCTGGCATCCGTTAAACACCAATCAGGTTGGCATTATAGTCGGTATGCTTTTTCTATTGCCCTATCTAGGCTTTCTTACCATTAAAGATTTCAGCAAGATCTCCCTGGTCACTTTTTTCTTTGCCGGCGGTTCTTATTCCATCGGTAAAGTGCTGACCACCACGGGCTTTTCCGCTTGGGCCGGTGAGGGATTATTGAACTTTTCTTATTTGCAGGGTTCGAGTTTTTTTATAGCCGGTCTTTTTATTATTTTGTTTGCGTTTGCGCTCCATTTTATTCTAGAGACAATGGGTGAGATATCCCTTTTAACACCGATTCTTTTGGAAATGAAGATTTTGCCCGCCAAGGCCGTGGCTATGCTGACCACTTATGGCGCGGGGCTTTATATCTTCCCTTTCCAGTCGACAGTTATTGTACTCTCGCTGGGATTCGATACCACTGATTGGTCGGATATCATGAAGTATGGAGTGTTCTTGACGATGATCGGCTTGGCCCAAGGGGTTCTGTTCCTTGGGACTTACTGGATATGGACGATGGTTTAGTTTGGGAACGCAAGGAAGGCAGATCGTTCCTTGACACAGCATCTTTCATATTATTCTTTCTGGTTCTGTTTTGGAGGTGTATAAAGATGACAGGAACCAGAACCACTGAAGTATCATTTGAAAAGAGGAGGAAGATGAAATGGCTTTAGTCGAAATTAAGGATCTACGGGAATGGTTGACGGCTGTGAAAAAAGCGGGGCAAATGGCTGAAATCGCCGGTGAAGTTGATCCCAAAATCGAAATGGGTACTTTAAACTACTTAAATGGCCGCCAAAAAGAACAGAGTTGTCTCCATTTTGTTAACCCGAAAGGCTATGATACCGGTACAGTGCTTTTTAATCCCATTGGTAGCAGCATTGAACGCCTGGCTCTTACGTTCCGCCAGGAGCCCAGCAATATCAAAATGATCGATCTCATCCGCTATATCAAAGATCATTTCAAAAAAGTGGCTCCAGAATATGTTTCCGAAGGCGACTCGCCTATTTTTCAGAATGTTTTGACCGGTGATCAGATTGACTTATATAAATTTCCCATTCCTCAGCATTGGCAGGGCGATGGAGGCCCTTATATCGGCACTGGCGACATTATCATTACCCAAGACCCGGAAACATCGAGGTACAACGTGGGAACCTACCGGAATATGCTGATGGACAAAGATAAAGTGGGCTTTTTCACCTCTCCCGGAAAGGGCGCCGGTCTGGACAAGGAAAAATGGTGGGCACAGGGGAAACCGCTACCCATTGTGGCCGTCTTTGGAGTAGATCCCCTACTGACGGTATTAGGATCGACCGGTTTTAGCAACCTTGAATCTGAGTTTGAATACTTCGGCGGTTTCTCCGGTAAACCGGTAAGATTGGTGAAAGGCCGGGTGACCGGGCTGCCAATTCCTGCCGATGCTGAATTTGCCGTGGAAGGGTATGTGTATTCCGATCCTAATAAAGTAATGAGTGAAGGGCCTTTTGGCGAGTTCACCGGCTATTATGGCAAACCTGCCGGCACCTCCACCTATATTGAAATTAAGGCAGTCTATCACCGCAATAAGCCTATTTTTACCGCGGCCATGATGGCAGATAAACCGGGCGCCTGCGAACAATCCTTCTTCTTTAGCGCCATGCGCGCTGCCAAAATTTGGCGGGATATGGAAGCTGCCGGTGTGCCGGCCATTCAGGGCGTTTATTCTCCCGCCATTGCTGCCGGCGGTTGGGGCATGACTGTCGTTTCCATTAAGCAGAGCTATGCCGGACATGCCCAGCAGGCTGCCATGGCCGCTGCAGGCTGTGCAGGAGGCGGATTCTACAGTAAGTTTTACTGGATCGTCGACGAAGACATCGATCCCACTGATATGGATGAAGTTCTGTGGGCGGCTTCCACCCGTTGCCGCTGTTTCGACGATATCCAAATTATCAACAACACCTGGTCTACGCCGCTTGACCCCAGCAAGAACCCGCCTGAATTGCGCTTTTCGGGTTCCAAAGCATTTATCTTCGCCTGTAAGGAATTCCGCTATATCAAAAATTTTGCTCCCCGTACCGGGATTACCAAACAGGATTATGAAAAAGCGGTAAAAAGATGGGATGAACTGGGTATTCCCGGTAAAATCCCGAATATAACTTATTTTGCTCCTTACATCGAAAAAGGTGATATCAAAGACTAATAGCTAAGATAAGGCAGAGTATCTCTCCTGTCTGATGGGATACTCTGCTTAAATAATAGACAAAGGAGTGTTTTATATGATAGACACGGTCAAAAAGAAAATGAACATTCCGTATAAAATTATAGGGTTTTTTCTTGGTATTGTTGTCTTTTTTGTGGTTTGGTTTGCCGGCATTCCCGGTTTAAGTCCGGCTGGATCTCATGCTACTGCAATCGCTTTGTTGACGGCGATCTGGTGGATTTTTATGTCTATGCCGCCCATGATACCTGCGCTTTGCGCTTGCGTCCTTTTCATGGTGACTAAAACTGCCAGTCCTGCCGATTCTTTTTCCGGATTTTTCAACCCCACCATATGGTTGCTTTTTTTTGCCTTAGTGATCGCCAAAGGGGTGGAAGTCTCCGGTTTGGGGAAACGGATCGCCTCAATTATCCTGTCTAAAGTTCCTCTTTCCTTTAATGGTTTGGTGGCTGCCTTTATTATTCTTTGCTTTATTCTCCCGTTCATCGTTCCTTCCGCTGCCGCCGACGTCGCCTTGATGATGGCTTTGGCTGTCGGTATTTTTGACGCCCTCGGCATTGCTAAGGATCCCAAGAACAAGATCAGCACCGGACTTACCTGTTTCGTGGCGATTTTATGTCTGACCTTTGGCCGCGTGCCCCTCACCGGTTCGTTGCCCAACTTTATCGCTGCCGGTTTTCTGCATGATCTGGCCGGAGTTTCATTGGGTTGGTTGGATTGGCTTCTCTCGATGTGGATCATCGCCCCAATCCCCGCCATTGGCACCTATCTTTATATAACCAGGAAGTATAAGCCGGACGTCGACCTCTCCCGGGAAAAAATGCAGGAGAATATTAAAGCGACGCAGGAAAGCTTAGGGCCAATGACGGTAAAAGAGAAGAAGGCCGCCATCTATGTTTCTTTGGCGATTATCTTATGGGCTTTCGGCGGGTTCATCAACCTACCGCTTAATACCAACCAAATCGGGATTATTATCGGAATGCTTTTCTTCCTGCCTTACGTCGGGTTCCTGACCATCAAAGACTTCAATCAAATGTCCCTGGTCACATTCTTCTTTGCGGGCGGTTCTTATTCTATAGGGGTTGTTTTGACCAATAACGGCTTTGCTTCCTGGGCCGGCGCCCAATTGATGAATTTCGGCTTTTTGCAAAATGCCAGTTTTTTCACAGCCGGTCTTTTCATTATTGTCTTTGCATTTGTGCTCCACTTTATTTTAGAAACACTAGGCGAGGTATCCCTGCTGACGCCTATTCTGTTGAAAATGAATATTTTACCGGCAAAAGCTGTGGGAATGTTGCTTCCATACGGCGCCGGAATGTATCTATTTCCCTATCAGGCCACGCCTATCGTGCTCTCTCTTGGTTTTAACACAACGGGCTGGATGGATATTGTGAAGTATGGTTGTTTTCTAACGGTTCTCGGTCTTCTGCAGGGAGCGGTATTCTTATTAACTTACTGGGCTTGGATACTTATCTAATTACTCCGTAGTTGGACCCCTATCGAAGCTTGGTCGGCGCAGCCTATCCAGGCTTCGAGTGGGTCTTTCTTTTTCCGGAATTTTGTTTCAGTGAACAACTGAAGGGAAGATGCAAATTGATGCGTTTAATCGTGGGGATTTCCGGCGCTAGCGGAGTTATTATGGGTTATCGGTTATTACAAACGCTCAAAAATTATCCGGAGATAGAAACCCATCTAGTAATTTCCGAAGGCGCAGTCAGAAATTTTATGGAAGAGACCGACTTGGAAACCGGGCAGGTGAACAATTTGGCTGATTATGTTCATGACAACCGTAATCTGGCGGCGAGCATTTCCAGCGGCTCTTTTGTCACCGCCGGGATGATGATCGTGCCTTGCAGCATGAAGACACTTTCCGGTATTGCCAACGGTTATACCTCCAATTTGTTGATTCGTGCCGCCGATGTTTGCCTGAAAGAGGGGCGCAAGGTGGTACTGGTGCCAAGGGAAATGCCTCTTAACCGCATTCATTTGCATAATATGCAAATAGCGGCTGAATATGGCTGTTCCATCGTGCCGCCAATGCTCACGTTCTACAATGGTTTGAAGACTACGGAGGAGCAGCTGCAGCACGTTTTGGGTAAGGTTTTGATGCAGTTTGGCCTGGAGCATGAGAAATTTGTGGCTTGGCAAGGACGGTGAAGACGTTGGAAGATAACGGGGTTGTATATGAATTATCGAAGGGAACGGGCCGACATCAAGTGTTGTTGCGCCTTTGGGATACCTCGGCAGGCTGGGTGGGTAGCTTAACCGGAGGTGAGGCGCCCCATGTGGGCGGTGTGGTGCTGGCTGTGCCACGGGCCAGCCTGAGGGGTCGCGGCCAGAGCTGTGATATGTGGCTGATTCCTGTACCGGGGCATTTGGATCATGAAGTCGCCGCGTCTTTGACCAGGCGGCTTTGTGTGCAATTGGGCCAGCCCATATCACTGACTGCCGGTATTCATGTTGAGGAAGCCACGGACGAAGATATAAACCTAATCCGGGAACATTGCGAGGCAGTTTTGCAGGATTTTTTGATCCGCTTCAAAGGGGAAGGCCAAGGATGAGGCTGATTAAAGTTGATATTTTGAAAAGCGCTTTTTGTCTAATCGGGCGGGCTTATGAATCGCGGGTAAATTAAAGGAGGCAAACCATGCAGATAAAGGCGAAGCTTGGTACGCGAATCATTTTAGGGTATGGTATGATGTTAGCGGTTGTTTTTGTTATTGCGGGAGTTGCACTATACAGTATGTGGCAAACTAATAACAAAATGAAAATGATGATGGATAATGCTGAAAAAATAAAAGCTGTTGATACTGTGCAAATGGTAACTTTGACAATGTCCAAAAATACCAGGGGTACTATTATCTATAACAATAATCCGGAAATTTTGGAAAGGATTGAAAACGATATTCAAGCAAGCCGGGCTAAATCTGTGGAAGCCATTAACAGTTTAGAAAAACTCAGCTTGACAAAGGAAGAAAAAAAGGAGTATCAAAATTTCCTCGCCGGGCGTGCTCAAAGTATACCGATTAGTAATCAAATAACCGGATTGATCGCCGCCCAGAAAATGACTGAAGCGGCGTTGCTGTTGGAAAATGAATCTGAACCGGTCAACCGGAAGAATATGGACATCTTAGAAAAACTTACTGGTTTCGTGGAAGCCGAGAGCATGGTTGCCAATCAAAGTGCGATCAAAACTTTTCATGATTCTTTTATCCTGTTGTCGTTTTTGGTGGCTATCTGCGTCATTTTAGGAGCAGGTGGCGCTTTCTTGATTACCCGTAGTATTACTAAACCGGTTAACGCAATCGTCACAGGACTAACTGAGGGTTCCGATCAAGTGGCAGCAGCTTCGATTCAATTATCCGCTTCGGCTCAGCAATTATCTCAAGGCAGCACCGAACAGGCATCGTCTATAGAAGAAATATCATCTACTTTACAAGAATCTTCCTCCATGTTACAGCAAAATGCTGTCAACACAAAACAGGCGGCTCAACTTTCCGAGCAGGCCAATCAATCCGCCGATAAAGGCGGCAGCGAAATGCAAGAAATGGTAAATTCGATCCAGGAGATTAAGAAATCCAGCGATCAAATCTCAAAGATTATTAAGGTTATTGATGATATTGCTTTCCAAACCAATATCTTGGCTTTAAATGCCGCGATCGAAGCGGCCCGGGCCGGAGAGGCCGGCATGGGTTTTGCGGTAGTAGCAGAGGAAGTAAGAAATCTGGCCCAGCGTAGCGCTCAGGCGGCTCAAAATACTACCGCTATCATTGAAACCAATATCGAACTCTCCAACAAAGGGGTTAGTGTTTCTGAGAGAGTTTATGGAATTTTGAAAGAAATTACCGCTCAGTCCAAGAAAGTTAGTGAACTCATGGACGAGATCGCCGCAGCCAGTAAAGAACAAGCGCAAGGAGTCGAACAGGTTAATACGGCAATGGGCCAGATGGAAAGGATTACTCAACAAAATGCGGCCAGTGCCGAGGAAAGCGCTTCGGCGGCAGAGGAATTAAATGCTCAGGCCGAGAGCATGCGTAGAATGGTGCAAGAATTATCCGAGTTGGCAAATGGTCAGAATAAAGTTGATAAGACCGGAATCAAATTTTCCGGCAATACACATCATTTGATGGAGCAACCAGGAAACAGCCATATGGCCAGTGATTCTCAACTCCTGACTGATAAAAGAACCAAGGTGGTTTCACCGGATGAAGTGATAACTTTGGAGAAAGATCCAAAACAATTTTAAGGCAGCAGGGGCTGTCCTAAAAGAAAATTAGCAATAAAGAAATGCAATATATTGAAACCAACGATTTTGATGAAGTTTTATATTGTATTTCTTATTGATTTTTAATTACTTTTTTAGACAGCCTCAACAACCATAAGTTTAGATAATTGTTTACAGGAGTATCATATAATGTCATTGGATGAATTAAAGATAGAGATCAGGACGGCTAAAGAAGACCTTGAAAGAGAATATAATTTAAGAGGTTGTATCAATTATGAGATTATCAATCAAAGCTGCAAGTTTGATGAGTTGGTTAATGAATCAAGATACGTTTTTTTCGCGTTTAGCTTTTGTAGAAGCCAAACTGGCTTTGTTGATAAGTTTATTGATAAGTTTAACGAAATCCTCGTGATGGCTGGTAATAGGTGTTCCTCCGGCAATACCGCTCGACAAAGTTACCTTGAGATTGTTGGGCCAGTCTGCGGTCCGGAGGGCATTTGTTATTTGTGCCGTCAAATCCAAAGCCACATGGTAATGTTTAATGGTTAAGATTGAAAATTCGTCGCCGGCATAACGACATAAGGAATCTTTGTCGCCATCAATCGAATTTAATAGGATTTCAGCGACTTTGCATAAGATTTCATCGCCGATGATATGGCCGAAATTTTTGTTAACCATTCCGAAGTTGTCTACATCAAAAAAAATGATGGTGATTTCCTTTCCTTCGTGCAATAATTCCAAAGCTTTATGCCGAAGAAAATCAGCCGTATACAAACCGGTAAGGGAATCAACATATTTCCCCAATTCAGCGTAGAGTTGCGCCTTGGTAACCACACCCACCAGATGGCTATCTTCCGTGACAATTAAATGTTCGATTTGATATTGTTTCAAAAGTTTTTCCGCTTCCCACACAGAATCCTTTGATGATAATGTAATGACCTTTTTACTCATGGCGTCGGCCACCAAGCGGTTTGGATGGTTGATTCTGGTGTCCCTGGAAGTAATCAGGCCTAAGAGTTGATTGTTCTCCACCACGGGGAAACATCCGATTTGATACTGTTCCATCATTTCGATTGCTTTGCGCACCGAACAGTCGGGACTTATTGTAATTACTCCGTCGGTCATTATTTTTTTTATACTAGTCATTACAAGGAAATACTCCGGTTTATTTCATAAACAATATTGATCTGCGCTTTGATTACCAGCTCTTCCGATCCGATTAATTCTCCTTCTTCCAAAATAATGGGCAATAATTTTTCTTTGGATATTTGTTTTAATAAAGACTTCTTAATGACGAGCGCCTCAAAAAAATTATGTTCCAAGCCTATGATTTCGTATTGTTCGGGCGACATTGCATCAACCATTCTGCGAACGGCCTCTGGTCCGATGGGTGCTTTTTTTCCGATTAAAAGGATATCCTGCATAGGGGGAATCTCAAAGTCCGATAAACGGATATTTATCTGCGCTTTACGGCCAAATTCGCTAACCGCCAAAGGTTGGGGGAAATGAGGAGACATTTTTCACACCTCTTATTTCAATTACTAACTTTAAATATTATCATAATTCCCAATTATAATCTACAATTTGGCCTAAATTTTGTTTCAGAGGATAAACATAGTCAGATTTCACTTTGAATGAATTCAATGTTTAATTCGCTATTTTTACGGATAAACTAAACCCCCATGGTTTTACTTTTTAAAAATGGAGGTTGGAATCGATGCCCCGTAAAAAAATGGAAGAAGCAGTGGATGGAATCTATCTGGATCCGGTGCCGATTACTCTTGGTGAAGAATTGAAGATCAAATATAAGGGACTTCTTGCCGATAGCGGTGCGAGTAAAATTTTTCTCCATGCCGGATATGGCTCGGGAGAGTGGGACAAGATCGTGGATCTTCCAATGAAAAAAACCCGCGATGGAGGATGGTCGGTTACAATTCAGGTCGATGAACCGTCCAAATTTAATTTTTGTTTTCGGGATGATGCCTTAAATTGGGATAATAACCAAGGGCGGAATTGGAGCTATGAAGTTCATAACGGCGAGTTGCCGCCCAGTTGATAAAATTCTGGAAACAACGGAAGGAGAGCGAAGTTTTTTCTCGAATAACATATTGTCTCTTTGAATGCGGGTAGTCCCGAAATTCCTTTCGGAGAGCCGATATTGATACACCTTGTTGATTATTAATTTCTCAAGGAGAACTTGCTCTAAAACTGGGGGGGCTATGGTGAAAATCCTGATTGTTGATGATTCACCTCTACTCCGGGCGATGCTAAAAGATTTTTTACTCGAAGCCGGTTATGAAGTCTCGGAAGCAGGGACTTATCAAGAAGCCTGCCGGCAATTTCGTGAGTTCCATCCGGAAGTGGTCATTAAGGATTTATTCATGCCGGAATGGGACGGGATCGAGTCGATTCATTTCTTTAAAGAACTTGATTCCAAGGTCAAGATTATTATTTGCAGTACCAGTTCCTCCAAGGACGCTATTGTTCAAGGATTAAAAGCCGGCGCCCATGATTTTTTCTTAAAGCCGCTGAATAAGTCCGATGTGATAAATGCTCTCAAAAGGTTAGCTTTCTCATAGTTGGCGGATATTACATAAAGGATTGTCAGAACAATTACCGAAATTACTCCGAAAATAAGACGGAGTGATATAATTGGCGAAAAAAATACTCGTCGCATCGGCTATTTTGCTCGTTCTGATGATGTTCCTGATCCCTACCGGCGCGGCCCCCACGGAAGTAGTCCTTGATCAGCAGGTGGAATTGGAGGTTCCCGGCAGCTTTACTTTAGTGGACAACAATCATGACAACCTGTCCGAAGAACTCCATTTTAGTATCGGATTGAAAGCCTACCAGGAAGGGCAATTTATTATAACCGGAAACCTTGAGGCCATGAAAAACGGCCATTGGGTTGCAGTGGGCACCACAGTATTACCGTTTGTATGGTCGCCAACTCATCGTTTGATTGATCTGACCTTCCATGCCGGTAACATTAAAAAGCAGCAACTATCGGGACCATACCGGGTTATGGTGGGATTAAAAGCCGGGGATTGGGAATTACCCGCTCAAGTTGCCGGATTTTCCCCCAAATATAATTGGAACGTTTTTAGCAGTGATGGTGAGGTTGAAGTTGGGGAAATCACCACTCTTTCCAAAGCCAAACGGGCTGTTGAGACCTGGGCGGCCTATAAAGACATTAAACTCGGCAAATTAAAAGGAATCAATTATAATTACGACCATTGGCAACTTGATTATAAAGAGAAATACGGCAGGACGTTCCGGTTTTTGGTTAGTTCAAAAGGCTCCGTTGAGTTGATGAAGATTCAAAAAACCAACCCGGCCGCGGATTTAAATAAGACGAATGATGAAAATGGGTCAGTGATGAACTAAAGCCGGTTACTCTGTGTCTCCGTGTCTCTGTGGCCTAAAAAGCATTACCACAAAGACACCGGAGACACAAATCAAAGATTAAACGGATAAGGCTATCCGGCGAAATTATGCTGCCCAATTACGGTATAAACCGGCCGGCCCCAAATCCATTTCGAACTTGACTTGGCCGGATTAAAAAAATAGAGCGAACCGTGAGTGGGATCCCATCCTTTAAGGGCTAAACGGGCCGCCCTGTAGGAAGAAGATGAGGGGTTAGACCAGATATAGCCGTTGGACACGGATTCAAATTCTCCGGGACGAAAGATATTCGCCTTGATAGACTGGGGAAATTTACCCGATTTTATACGGTTCAGTAATACTGCGCCCACTGCCACCTGCCCTTTGATTGTTTCCCCGCCGGCCTCGGCATGAATAATTCGGGCCAGCCACGGCAATTCATCCTTTGCAACCGGTCGGGTTCGGGCAACTGTCTCCGGTTTTGGTTGGGGCTTTAGGGCCGGTTTTTGAACCGGCGGCGCTGATTGTTTTGAATTTATCAACGTTTGTGGCTGAAGAATATTCTGCGTGAATAACATCTCTGTTTTCATCATGCTGCTTATCTTGAGTCCTTGAGCGTCAGGACTTTTACCCCGATGAGGCCGGTCCTCGCCCGCCCGTAAGGTAAGGGTACTTATCATTAAAAAGAAAATCGCCCCCAAAATCAAGCTTTGCTTGCCTACTTTCGGCAATCGTATCATCAAAGACAATATTCATACCTCCTTTCAACATTGCACATGTAAATTCCATTATACCAGCATTCAATGGGTTTATCGACCGGAAATCTTTACATAGAGAGAATCTGGGCTTTTTGAAAGCCTTTGGTGGAAACTCCCGCGCCCGAGTTTTTATTTATCAAAATAAGCAGGATTATCCGGCTTTAGGTAAAAGATAGATCAATAGGAAAGCACATTTCGATGGAATTGATGGAGTGATTTAGGATGGATTTATTTTCAAGTATTTCCGAAGATCAAAAACAGAAAGAAGCTCCGCTTGCCGCCAGGATGCGGCCGCGTTCCCTGGATGAATTTGTGGGCCAGGAAGAAATTGTGGGCGCGGGACGTTTGTTGCGAAGGGCCATTGAGGCCGACCGGCTGACTTCGATGATTTTTTATGGACCGCCCGGCACCGGCAAAACAACCTTGGCTCAGATTATTGCTCAAACAACCAAAGCCCATTTTGAAAGTATTAATGCGGTTACAGCCGGGGTGGCCGATATCCGCAGAGTCATCGGCGAAGCGAAAGAACGTTATAAATTGTATCAAACCAAGACCATACTTTTTGTGGACGAGATTCACCGCTTTAACAAATCACAACAGGACGCTTTGTTGCCTGCCGTTGAGGAAGGTACGATTTTGTTAATCGGTGCCACCACTGAAAACCCTTTGTATGAGGTGAATTCGCCTTTGGTTTCCCGAAGCATGATTTTTCGGTTATATTCACTGACAGGCGAAAACTTGAAATCAATTATTCATAAAGCGCTGATTGACGAAGAAAGAGGGCTGGCGGAGTTGCATGTGCAAATGGATCAGAACGCTATCGCTCATTTGGCCAATGTTGCCAACGGGGATGCCCGGGTGGCGCTGAATGCTTTGGAACTTGCTGCTTTAACCACTAAACCCGCTCCGGAAAGCGGTATCCGTAGGTTGACCATTGAAATTATAGCCGATTGTATCCAGCAGCGGCCGTTGGTTTATGATAAAGACGGACAGGCCCATTACGATACAATCTCAGCTTTTATAAAGTCCATGCGGGGATCGGATCCGGATGGGGCAGTTTATTACCTGGCCCGGATGATTACAGCAGGAGAAGATCCCAAGTTTATTGCCAGGCGAATGATGATTCATGCAGCCGAGGACGTAGGGAACGCCGATCCTCAGGCTCTTTTGGTAGCTACCGCGGCTGCGCAGGCAGTGGAGATGGTCGGTTTACCCGAGGCGCAGATTCCTATGGCCCAAGCGGCCATTTATATTGCGACCGCCCCTAAATCCAATGCCAGTTGCCAGGCAATCCACCAGGCCATGGCGGATGTCCGGGATGAGGAGAACCAAATCGTCCCTTCTCACTTGCGGGATTCCTCCCATCCGGGTGCGGCTAAATTGGGAGATGGCGTCGGTTACCGTTACCCCCACGATTATGAAGGCGGTTATGTGGAACAGGATTATTTGCCCGAAAATATCAGAGGCCGGCATTATTATCAGCCAACGGAACGGGGTTATGAAGAGGTTATCCGTGAATATCTCCGGAAAATCAAGACGATTTCCCTGATGGAATCGCAAAAATGAATAACCTGCCCCGCGTATTGATTAATCTGGAAAAATTGATTCATAATTATCAAAAAATCCAACAACGGTGTTTACAGGCGGGTATTACCCTGACTGCGGTGGTCAAAGGAGTGGCCGGGAATAGCCGGATTTTGCATACCCTGATCGATGCCGGTCTCACCGATATAGGCGATTCCAGGCTGGAGAATTTAGCAGTTCTCCCACCATACCCTCACGTTTCAAAGATGCTTTTGCGGTTGCCGGCCCTTAGCCGGATCTCTGAAGTTGTAAAATATAGCGACATTAGTTTGAACACGGAGCCGGCTGTTTTGGAAGCGCTTAGTCGGTCGAATATCCCTCACCGGGTTTTATTAATGGTTGATTTAGGGGACCGGCGTGAAGGAGTCCTGGAAGATGATTTACTCCAACTGGCACGCCGGTGCGCTCAATTGCCCAATATCCAGCTTCATGGGATTGGGAGTAACTTTTCCTGTTTTGCAGGAGTGAAGCCATCGCCAGCTAAATTAGCAAAATTAGTAAGTTTAGCCCGGGATATTGAAAAGGAATGCGGAATAAGGCTGGAATATATCTCCGGCGGAAATTCCAGCAGTTTGCCTTTATTATATTCCGGGGAAATTCCTCCCGGAATCAATCATTTGCGAATCGGGGAAGGAATATTTCTGGGCCGGGAAACATTAAACGGAACTACCCTTCCAGAGTTATATCACGATGCTTTTATTGTAGAGGCGGAGATTACACAGGCGCAGTGGAAGCCGGATCAGGCGGATGGGGAAGTCGGGATGGATGCATTTGGCCGGAAACCGGATTTGCCCAAGGTGGACTCGGGAATTCGGCTCTTGATCAATTTGGGCCATCAGGATACACCCCTCTCCGGGCTGCAACCGTTGGATCCGGATCTTAGGATAATGGGTGGCAGTAGTGATTATATGGTGATAGCGGCTCAAGGAGGCCATAAAGTCGGCGAGAAGGTTCAATTTTTGCCGAATTACTGGAGTTTGCTCGGGGTCATGACATCTCCTTATGTGGAAAAGGTATATGTTTAGGCGGTTAATACAAAATTCATAAACCGGCTTTGATTCGTAAATGGCGAGCCATCATAATCTCCGTAGATTTCTTTTATCGTAAAACCGGTTTCTTGCGCCATGTCGATGAATTCATCTTTAGTAATCAATGAAAAAGAAACTTCCAAATAGCGCTTATCAATGAGTTGGTGCTGTTGATCATAAATCTCATAAAATTGCATACCGCTAACAACGCCGCTTTTATTTTCTAGTTGATTATAATACGAGATTACCAGAGATTTGCCTTTGTCTACTTTAAATTTACCCAGGATACGGAGTTGTCCATCAACGGTTTGCATCCGGTGATCCGGGTTATAGAGGGTACAAACAAAGGTTCCGTTTTTTTCTAAATGCTGAAAAATTTTGAAGAAAGCCCGCTTTTGTTTGCCGGAATCGGTTATTTCGGAAAAAGAGTTAAAGGGTATTAATATCAACGGATACGTTTCATTCAAGTCCAATTCACAAATATCCTGGCATTCGATTCGTGGAGCAAGATGAAGAGCTTTTGCTTTTTTCTTTAATTCATCGAGCATGCTTTGAGAATAATCAACACAGGTCAGATTGACATTTTGTTGGAGTAGCGGAATAGATACCCTACCGGTTCCACACATCAATTCCAGGCATTTCCCTTGCTCGGCGGTAATCTTTTTGAAGAAATCTATGTCAAAATCTACAGTAACATAAGTATCATATAAATCGGCCACGAAATCAAAATCGATGGTTTTTATAGTCGCTTCATCTCACTTTTTTAGCGTAATAGGTTTCTGTCAAAACATAACCCATTTGCATAGATATTCTTTATATTTTAATCCTGGCTTCCGGCTTATCATGGCGTTTCTTTTCTTACAATATTTTACTATCATATCTTTTTCTGCACAATGGTAAAATTGGTGTTTGATTGGTTTTGGCAAGAAGTTAACGATTGAAATAAATGAGCGGCTGTCTGACAAGAATTTTTCATTTTTTCGGGTGCTAATTTCCCCATAGCCGTTAATTACTTGACACTCAAATTAGTAAATTGTATAATCTAAAAAAGCAAATAAGATAGTTTATATCGGCAGTGATCAGGAGGAGTAAACTTTTGGCGGGCAAGCGAAGGGCCGGTTGGTGCGAGGCCTTCCCGGGAAAAGTTGAAGGTCGCCTGGGAGTTACCGGCTAGTGAACGAACGTTCTCATTGTGGTTGAAAGTAGGGAGGAACGTTTCAATAGCTCCGGTCGGGTCGCCCGTTACAGCATAAAGAGCCCGTAAATTCGGAAAATTAGGTGGTACCACGGAGGTTAAGACTTTCGTCCTTTTTAGGCGAGGTCTTTTTTTATTGTTCCGGGGGAATTTTTTGTTTGGAGCGAAGCTTTTGATGAATTCAAGAAACAGTTTTTAAAGGGATCGTAATTTTAAAGGGAGGTTTATTGGGATGAGTTTACCAACGGTTTATAACCCTCAAAGCGTGGAGGAAAAATGGTACCAGATTTGGCTTGAAAAAAAGTATTTTCACGCTGAAGTCGAGAAGGATAAAAAGCCTTATTGCATTGTGATTCCACCGCCTAACGTGACTGGAGTTCTTCATCTGGGGCATGCGCTCGATGATACTTTACAGGATGTTTTAATACGCTGGAGAAGGATGCAAGGTTATAATGCCCTTTGGATGCCGGGAACCGATCATGCCGGTATCGCGACCCAAGCCAAAGTAGAAGAGGCTTTGGCTAAGGAAGGGCTTACCAAACATGATTTGGGACGGGAAAAGTTCCTGGAACGGGTTTGGGCATGGAAGGAGCAGTACGGCGGAACGATTATCAAACAACTGAAAAGAATGGGCGCGTCCTGTGATTGGGACCGGGAACGTTTTACAATGGACGAAGGCTGTTCAGAGGCAGTCCGTGAAATCTTCATCAAACTTTATGAAAAAGGATTAATCTATCGCGGAAGCTATTTGATTAATTGGTGCCCCAAATGTCATACCACCATCTCTGACATTGAAGTGGAACATGAGGACAGGCAGGGGCATTTATGGCATATTCGTTATCCGTTAGCCGATGGCAGCGGTTTCATCGAAGTTGCCACTACCCGTCCCGAAACAATGCTGGGGGATACGGCGGTGGCCGTTCATCCTGATGATGTCCGCTACAAAGATTTGATTGGAAAAGAAGTCATCCTGCCGGTTATGAACCGCAAAATCCCGATTATCGCCGATGCCTATGTGGATATGAGTTTTGGCACCGGTGCTGTTAAAATAACTCCGGCCCATGATATCAATGACTTTGAAATGGGTATGCGTCATAATCTGCCACAGATTACCGTCATCGACTTTGATGCCAAGATGGCTCGGGATACCGGTAAATATGCCGGAATGGACCGGTATGAATGCCGGGAAGCTCTGGTGAAGGATTTGCAACAGGAAGGCTACCTGATGGGTATTGAGGAACTCACCCATGCGGTAGGCCAATGTTACCGTTGCGACACCATTATTGAACCTTTAATCTCCAAGCAATGGTTTGTTAAAATGGAACCCCTTGCCGAGCCGGCAATTCAGGCAGTGCTCGATGGCCGGATCGAATTTGTTCCGGAACGTTTTACCAAAATCTATCTGGGATGGCTAGAAAATATCAAGGATTGGTGTATTTCCAGACAATTGTGGTGGGGACACCGGATTCCGGTGTGGTACTGCAGTGATTGTCATGAGGTGATAGCTTCCCGCGCTGATCCCGCAGCATGCCCCAAATGCGGCAGTAAAAAGCTGGAGCAGGATCCGGATGTTTTAGATACCTGGTTTTCTTCCGGACTGTGGCCTTTTTCAACCTTGGGATGGCCTAAGCAAACCGAAGAATTAAAGCATTTTTATCCGACTTCGGTGTTGGTAACCGGTAGAGATATTATTTTTTTCTGGGTGGCCCGGATGATCTTCATGGGGATGGAGTCTCAAAAAGAAATACCATTCAGGAAAGTGTTAATTCATGGACTGGTTCTCGATAAGTTTGGTAAAAAGATGAGCAAATCCCGACCGGAAACCATTGTTGATCCTCAGGATGTCATCAACAATTTTGGAGCGGATACTTTACGTTTCACCTTGGCTACAGGGACAGCTTTGGGCCAGGATCAGCGCTTCCAAATGGAGAAGGTCGAAGGAAGCCGTAATTTTACCAATAAAATTTGGAATGCCGCCCGTTTCGTATTGATGCATTATGAGAAAGAAATGGAAACTCAGGGTGATTTGGTCAATGATTTGCATTCTACCATTCTAAATTCTTTCGCCAAAGGGCAAAATGTTTCTTTACCCCAAGAGTGGTTGACGCTTCCTGATAAATGGATTTTGTCCCGTATGGAAACAGTGACGGTCGAGGTCACAAGGCTTTTAGAACGTTTTGATTTAGGGGCCGCGGCTTCACTCTTATATGACTTTTTATGGAATGAATATTGTGATTGGTATATTGAATTTTCAAAACCTCGTCTTTATCAGGAGGAGAATTCTTTAGAAAGAAAGACTGCTCAATCCATTTTGGCCAGGGTACTACGGCAGACCCTGGAATTATTGCACCCCTTTATGCCTTTCTTAACGGAGGAAGTTTGGCAGGCTTTGCCTCATGAAGGCGAAAGCATCATGATAACGGAATGGCCCACAGGAAATGAGAAAAATCAGTTTATAGCGGACGAAGCCGAAATGGAAGCCGTGATCGAAGTCGTTCGGACAATTCGCAATATCAGGGCAGAAGCCAGTGTTCAGCCTCAGAAGAAAGTCGAAGCCGTGTTTGTAAGTTCAGCGGATAAAAAGTTGGTTTTGGAACGGAATATGCAATATATTTCCAGCATGGCCGGTTTGGGTGATTCTAAGTTGATAAGTGATGAGGGCTATCAGGATGGGAGCTATCAGGCAGAGAAATCCATCAGCGCCGTTGCGGCCGGCATTAAAATCTTTATGCCGGTAGCCGGATTGGTTGATGTGGCAAAAGAGAAGGAACGGTTATCAAAAGAGTATTCCCAATTAGAGGCAGAAATAGGGAAGATTGAGTCGCGGATCAATAGTGAATCCTTTGTGGTCAAAGCCCCGGCTCAAGTCGTTGCTAAAGAACGGGAAAAACTGGCAACTTTTAAAGACAAGGCATTGAAGATTAAAGAACGGCTTGAACAGTTGAATCCTTAAATTTGCAGCCGGATTTTGGCGCAAAGGAGCCGGTAAAAAGGATCTTGGAGGTTTGCCCCCAAAGAACTCTTTTTTCCGGTTCTTTTTTTGGGCATTAAACTTCAAAAATTTTCGGGGCTAAAAAGGTATTGGCTGGAGTTTATGGAAAAATAAAAAAGAGTCATACCTATTCTAAAATCTCTTTAAAATATTTTCTGGAAATTTCTTTCAAAAAGGGAAATGTTTAAAGGCGGCGAAATAATTAAAAACTTACATTGTTACCGCGAAATTAGCAAAAGACTTTGAAAGGTATTTGCAATGAAGACCCCAAGAATTTCTATGAACATGTTCCGAACTCTGGGGATTACTGTTTTAATTATTATTACGATAGATGCTGCGCTTTTTCAAAGTTTAAACCGGCATCATATGGTAAATCAAATATTTTTAAGGGAAGTAGCTTTAGCAAGTCCTTTACTGGAAAGAGTTAACTACACCATAGGAGTCTTTGGTACGGAGAGTTCTCTATATGGCTTTAGCAATCTTTGCGAGCAGATTTCTAATAGCTCCGGGGATATTGTTGAAGTCGCGGTACTTAATAAAGATGGAAAAATTTTAGCGCATCAAAACATCAAAAGAATTGGGAAAAAAGTGACATTGCCGGTTTTACGAAATCAGCCCCAGTTTTTTTCGGAGACTTCCAAAACTTTGGATGCTTATTTACAAGCCGGTGCGGGTCTCCGCCAACCTATTTATGTAAAAATTTCCTTTTCCAAAAATTTATTGATCAAACAAAGTCGGGAAGTTTTTTTAATCACTTTACTAAGTTCAAGCGCAGCGATTCTTGCTTTATTGATGGTGATTTATGTTTTAACCAATATCTTATTGGGTAAAAGAATTGCTCAAATTTTAGATGGTTTTAATGCGTTGGCGGAAGGAAATTTTGACATTCGCCTTAACGATTGGACACCCAATCCTTCAAAAGATATTAAGCCAATTCGCCCTTCCGATGAACTGGATTTCTTGATTCAATCCTTCGATAAAATGGCCGCTCATTTACAGGAGATTGACGCCAAACGGAGAGAACAGGAAAAGCAGTTGGGTTTTTTAGCAACCCATGATCAGTTAACCGGTCTACCCAATCGGCGGTTGCTGGAGAATGCTTTGAAAAAGGGAGTTGCTCGTGCCCGCCGGGGTAAGCCCAGTACCTTTATGATGATGGATCTGGACAATTTTAAGGTTGTTAATGATACGATGGGTCATACCATAGGTGATAAAGTACTGGTCGCTTTTACACGCTTATTGCAGGAACATTTACGTGAATATGATTTGCTTGCCAGGATCGGCGGGGATGAATTTGCATTACTGCTTGATAGTGAAGATATCAATGAAGCAAAAGCCATCGCGGATCGGATTTGTCAAACCATCGAGGAACAACGTTTTGTATTTGACAACCATAGTTTTCATTTGGGACTCAGTATCGGACTGGTGCTTATCGACGGCAATCATGATCAGGGAACGCTGTTGTCTCAAGCCGATACTGCAATGTATACCGCAAAACGGCAGGGCCGAAACCGGGCAGTATTATATTATCCAGAGGATAACACCATGGTCCGGTTATCCCAAACCAATGAAATCGTGTCTTTAATAAAAGACGCTTTGGAAGTGGACGGCTTTTTGATTTTTTACCAGCCGGTAGTCAGCTTGCAAGACAATCGCATAAAACATTATGAAGCTTTAATCCGACTGAAGAGCCATGATACTGTGATTACTCCGGATGTCTTTCTACCGGCCGCCGAACAATTTGGCTTGATGCCGCAAATCGATCGCTGGATGGTCCGGCATGTATTGTATACTTTGCAAGAACATCCGGATCTCCAGATATTCATCAATCTTTCCGGAAGCAGCCTGGCCGACGAAGGCTTATTAAAGTATATTGAAGACAGTTTGCTCCAATATGGGCTTGGGCCGGGAAGAATCGGTTTTGAAATCACGGAAACGTCGGTAATCCGTGACTTAAAATCAGCTCAGGAATGGATCAATCGTCTACGGGCTTTTGGATGCTTATTTTCCTTGGATGACTTTGGAGCCGGATTTAATTCGTTCTCTTACTTAAGGAATCTACCGGTCAATCAATTAAAACTGGATGGCGCTTTCATCAGTGCTTTGGATAGTGATATGACCTTGCGGTATTTGGTTCAGGCAATGCAAGATTTGGCAACAGTCCTCAACCTGGAAACTGTAGCCGAATTCGTTGGAAGCGCCGAAACGGTACAGATTTTGAAAGAAATCGGCGTTACCTATGGACAGGGTTATTATCTCGGGAAACCGGCCCCCATTTTTAATAATAACAGAAATCAATGAAACCAAGGAGCAAAAAATGAAAATCAAACGCATTTTCTTGATTGTACTGGATAGTGTTGGAGTAGGTGAGTTGCCTGACGCTGCAACTTACGGCGATCAGGGAAGCAATACTTTGGCCCATATCGCCAGAGATTTAGGAGGCTTGAGCTTACCGAACATGGAAGCGGCGGGGCTTGGTAAATTAACGGATATTTTAGGCGTTTCTTCCGCTGTTGAAGGCCGGATTTTTGGAAAAATGGCGGAACGTTCGGCAGGAAAGGACACCACTACCGGACATTGGGAAATGTCTGGCCTGGTTCTTCCACAGCCTTTTCCCGTATATCCCCAGGGTTTTCCGGATGAAATCATTCATGAATTTTCCCGAAGGACGGGTCATGGCGTACTTGGAAATAAAGCGGCCTCCGGGACGGAAATTATTGCTGAACTCGGTGAAGAACATATCCATACAAAAAAATTAATAGTGTATACATCGGCAGATAGTGTTTTTCAGATTGCGGCCCATGAGGAAATTTTTCCATTGGAGCAACAGTATGGTTTTTGTGAAATTGCCCGTGAAATGTTGAAAGGAAAACATGGAGTAGGCCGGGTGATTGCCCGTCCCTTCCTCGGAAAACCGGGTTCTTTTTATCGTACACCCGGGCGGAAGGATTTTTCGCTCAAACCATTTTCAGAAACGGTGCTTGATCGTTTAAAAGAAGCCGGTTTTACGGTTTATGGCGTGGGGAAAATTGAAGATATCTTTAGTTCTCAAGGATTAACCGATTCCAACCATACCCATAACAATCCGGAGACTCTGGCATTTCTCAGTGAACTTATTGAACGTGATTTTAAAGGACTTGTCTTCGCTAATTGCGTTGATTTTGATATGCTCTATGGTCACCGAAATGACCCGAAAGGGTATGCCCAGGCTTTACAGGAATTTGACCATTGGCTCGGTCAAAATCTACTAAAACTTGATCAAGGGGATGTTTTGATGATTACGGGAGATCATGGTTGTGACCCGACTACTCCCAGCACGGATCATTCAAGGGAATATACACCACTTTTGATAATGGGACCCGGTCTACCTGCAGGTATTAACCTTGGCACCCGGGGTACTTTTGCAGATATCGCTGCATCTTTATGTGCCTGGTTTAATCTTGAACCATGGCCGGTGGGAGAGGAATTTGCCAGCCGTATCGCTTTATAGAATTCAGGGTTGGGTTTTGGCGGGATAATAATTTGCTATAAAAAGCGTTAGTGAGCATGATTTCGCGAACGCGCAATAACTTGAGGTGACAGCAAAACATGAGAGTTTATGATTTGATATGGAAAAAGCGTGAAGGTGGAGAACTGACCCGCGATGAAATTCATTATCTGATTCAGGGGTTTGTGGCGGGGGAAATCCCGGATTATCAGATGAGCGCATGGTGCATGGCAGTCTATTTTCAAGGAATGACCTTTGATGAATGTACCTACTTAACCTTGGAGATGGCGGCTTCCGGAGAAATGATTGACCTATCCGGAATATCTGGTTCCAAGGTTGATAAGCACAGTACGGGTGGTGTAGGTGATAAGACTTCTTTGGTATTGATCCCGCTCGTCGCTTCAGCCGGAATACCCGTTGCCAAGATGTCCGGAAGAGGATTGGGCCATACCGGAGGGACCATTGATAAATTAGAAGCAATACCAGGTTTTAAAACCAGTTTACCCCAGGAACAGTTCTTAAGCCAAGTGGCAAAAATCGGTGTTGCCCTGGTCGGTCAAAGTGGACATATGGTACCAGCAGACAAGAAACTCTATGCATTAAGGGACTTAACAGCTACGGTTGAAAGTATTCCCTTAATCGCCAGCAGTATTGTGTCTAAAAAACTGGCGGCTGGCGCAGACGGGGTTTTGCTGGACGTTAAGTTCGGCGACGGTGCGTTTATGCGTGATTATGATCAGGCTTTGGAGCTCGCCAGAACCATGGTGGAAATCGGCAACCGGGCGGGCCGCCGTTTTAAGGCAGTATTAAGCGATATGAATGAGCCATTGGGCCGGGCTATCGGTAATAGTCTGGAGGTTGTGGAGGCAATCCAGACGCTACGAGGGGAAGGTCCCTCTGATTTAACTGAGTTATGTCTGATATTGGGTGGATATATGGCCTATCTGGCTGAGCGTTCAGACTCGCCGGAAGCAGGAGCTGATTTAATGAAGAAGATGTTAGAGAGTGGCGCCGGGGCTGCGAAACTTCAACAGTTGATAACCGCCCAGGGAGGAGATTCCCGAGTTGTGGAAGAGCCGGGTCTTTTACCTTTGGCACCGGTGGTCCAGCCGGTGTTAGCTCCTAAAGATGGTTGGATTGAGCGGATTGATTGTCGGGCACTGGGGCTTTGCGCTATGAAATTAGGCGCCGGACGAAATAAATTGGAGGATATTATCAAACCCGATGTAGGCATTAAACTTTCAGCCAAAGTGGGAGATTATGTAATCCAAGGTACTGTTATCGCAGAAGTTTATGCACGAGATAAAGTTGGGGCAAGTGTAGTTGAAACCGAGGCTGTAAATTGTTTTCATTGGAGTGAAAAACAAGTGAGTCCCACGGCATTGATCCGAGATGTTATTTAACACTAACTTTATTGCAGAAAATAGAGGGAATTGGCGAAAAAAGCCGAAGTCTTTATAAAAAAAAGCCTTACGGCTTTTATTTGTTTACTGATCACCAGTTATTGAAATGGTCGGGGTGAGAGGATTTGAACCTCCGGCCTTTCGGTCCCGAACCGAACGCTCTACCAAGCTGAGCCACACCCCGGAAAAGGTACAGGTATAAGTATAACAGAGAGCAGCCGGTTTGTCAAAACTTTTTATGAAACTAAATGGTTTCTTTCGGCTGGGAGCTGGTACAAAAATCATTAACTCAAGTAGAGGAGGAAACTTCATGCAAATTACGTTTTGCGGTGCCGCTGGAACCGTTACAGGTTCCAGTTATCTGGTGGAAACCCTTTCCGGCCGTTTCCTGGTGGATTGTGGAATGTTTCAAGGTCCGAAAGAAGTCCGTCAACTCAACCATCAGGATTTTATTTTCTATCCCGGCTCCTTGGATTTTATGCTATTAACCCATGCCCATGTCGATCATTCCGGCCTTATCCCGAAGTTATGCAAATCGGGCTTTAAAAAAGAGATTTATGCGACCAAAGCAACAGTAGAGCTATGCAAAATTGTTCTCCCAGATTCCGGACACATCCAGGAAATGGAAATTGAATGGCGCAATCGTAAGCGTCAAAGGACCGGCGTTCCTGCGGAGGAACCACTATATACGGCGGCGGAAGCTTTAGATTGTTTGAGCCAGTTTAGGGCTAAACAGTATTCGGAAGAATTTCAACCTTTACCCGGAGTGAGGGTCCGCTTTTGGGATGCCGGTCACATTTTGGGATCGGCGATTATTGAAGTGTTTATCTCCGAAGGCGGAATGACCACCAAGATAGTATTTTCCGGTGATTTGGGACAAAAAAATCAACCGATTATTGAGGATCCGACCCCAATTGCAGATGCTGATTATTTATTGATTGAATCCACTTATGGAAACCGAATTCATGAAGATCAGGATCAAAAGGTCGAATTATTGCGGAAAATAATTACCGATGCTGTTAAATCAGGCGGAAATTTGGTGATTCCTGCTTTTGCAGTCGGCCGGACCCAAGATTTGTTATATTACATCAAAGGTTTACTCCGTAATGGGAGAATTCCGCGGGTACCGGTTTATATCGATAGTCCGATGGCGGTTTCCGTCACTGAAATCTATCGGGATAATCCGGAGTGTTACGATGAAGAAACTCGGGAACTTTTTGCAGCGCATGAGAGTCCGTTCGAGTTTCCCAATCTTCATTTTGCGCGGAGCGCTGAGGAATCCAAACAATTAAACGCCACTGCCAAGGGGGCGATAATTATTTCCGCCAATGGGATGTGCGAAGCCGGGCGAATTTTACATCATTTAAAACATAACCTGTGGCGTCCGGAATCTCATATTTTATTTGTTGGTTACCAAGCTGAAGAAACTTTGGGACGAAGGCTTTTAGAAGGCGCCAAAGTCGTCAAGATCATGGGTGAAGAGGTCAATGTTCAAGCCAAGGTTCATTCTATAGGAGGTTTTTCGGCCCACGCCGATCAAGCGGGTTTGTTGGATTGGTTGGGCGGTTTTACTAAAAAACCAAGAGGGCTCTTTATAGTTCATGGTGAAAATGGCGCTCAAAAAGATTTTGCCGGTATAATACAACAGCGTTTTAATATCAATCCCCTTATTCCCCGTTGGGGAGAACGTTTCGTATTAAACGCAGAGGCTCATTTGGATTCTAAGATGACAAGGCCGAAGCTTAATAATTTTGGACTCGAAAAAGCCGTAGGTGATTTGGAACATTCTGTTTTACAATTACACCTTCAAATAAAGCAATCTAGACAGGAACGCGATTTAGCCCGGATAACACCGCTTGTTGATCGAATGAAGCGATTAATGGCTGACTTGGAAGAAGAATTAAAAAAATCAACTGAATAAAAACAATTTATCGAGACGCGTTTCCCCCTATTCGTTCATTTACATATGATAGAGAGATATGAAAATGACGAAGGGGGAGGGTTGTCCGGTTGAAGACGGGATTTGGACGGCACTATATGGCCGACCTTTATCTGTGCCAAAATCCGTGTTGGGAGGATCCCGAGGGGCTTGAAACGGAAATGAACCGTTTAATTTCCACTACCGATAACGGGAAAGTCGGATTACGTTTTGAGACCCTGAAAAAAGGAATGCGGATTAGTGGAGAAATCAATGAGGCTTCCTATTTATTAATCCAGGTCTTCCCTGAGCAAAAATTTTTAACAGTGGATTTATTTTCTTGGTTGCCACAACTTGATCTTCAGGCTTTTGGCGAAGGCTTGTTAAATATATTTGCTCCGCAAGTCGTTGCTGCTGAAACAAAAATTAGGGCTGAGCACCTATTTAAATGAAATCAATTGAGAATTGAAAATTGAGAATTGAGATTAAAAACAAAGCTCATAATAGGTGTAAGTTGCCCATACCACGCAGATGGTATTTGAAAGGGAACGGGTTTTCAATAAGATTTTCAACATTATCCTTTATCAATGTCAATTCTCAATTGTCAATTGATAAAAAAATGAGGTGCCGAAAAGTGAGAGTTGATCAATATAATCAAATTATCGATTTAGCTAAAGAAATTGGTACTGCCAAGAGATTGTATTTTATTTTACGTTTGCAAAGCCGAAAAGATTTAGGAGTTCATATCAATAACGGCAAGACGGAAGAAATTAGTAGCGGCAATCTGGAAGGAATGGGCCTTCAGGTTTTTACACCCGATGGGTACATTGGTTTTGCAGCTGCCGATCAGATCAACGAAGAGATTATGAAAGACTTGTTCGATAAGGCGGCTTTCCTGGCCGAGCAGAGTAAAAGTTTTCAGGGGGAACCTAATGTAGAGATCTTTAAGCTCAAAGAACATCATACCAGAAGGGAGATTCAATTAGATAATCCATATGGTACATTGAGCCTGACGGAGATCGAAACCCAGCTAAAAGAACTGAACAACGAATTAACTGTTATGGATTCCCGATTATCTGTCCGTACTCTGCTGCGTCTGACCGACGAAGAATGGCGGATTATTCGTTCTGACGGCACCGATACGGCATTCAATACGCCCCGTTCGATGTTGTATCATAGTATTACCGCTAAATCCACCGATGACACAGCCACCACTTTTGCCAATTTATCCGGCATTGACTTGGGTGTGCTCATCAAACAAGAGAACATTCGTAAAATTCAAGAGCGGGCCAAAAAAGCTACTCAGCTGGCATTGAATTTATTATCAGCTTCTAAGCTGGCAGGTGGACATTATAAACTAGTGATTGATTATGCTTTGGCAAAGGGACTCGCTCATGAGGCTTTTGGCCATGCCGCGGAAACAGATTCGATTGAAAGTTCCATTCTTGGCGAAAATGGGCATTTTAAAACGGGAACGACTGTGGCCGGCTCGGATTTATCAATTATTGACGGACCCCTTGAAGGCGATTATGCTTATCAACCCATAAGTGCAGTGGGAGAAATTCGTCAGACCGTCAAAATTGTCAATCATGGAAAACTGAATGCGGGTCTTTCCGATATTTTTTCGGCGGATCGAGCAGGCGTTCCGTACACCGGGGCTGAACGGGTTGAAAATTTCTTTCATCTCCCGATTGCCAGAATGAGCAATATTCGCATTGAAATGGAAAAACCGCTCCCCCTTAATCAGGATTTTGAGTCCGTGACTCCGAAAGATCTTTATCATATCTTAATCGATAACCATTTAATGAAGGATGATGAAAATGTTTTGTATTTGGCGGGGTTTCAAGGCGGTCAGGTGAACCCGGCTTTTGGAGATTTTGTTTTTCATTGTTCGGGAATTTACCAGTTATCTCAGGAACCTGTTCTTTATAAGCCTGCAATTTTTAGTGGCAAAATTTTATCAGTATTGCAATCCGTCAAAGCAGCTATTGGTCAGCTACAGATCGACGCTATCGGGACTTGTGGTAAAATGGGACAAGGAGTGCCAAGCTGCGGTGGTTCCCATTATTTTTTGGTCATTGATAAAAATCCCGAAGTAACAATTGGGGGGAATTAAAATGGAGTTGGCAACGAGTTTAGCAGAACGATTAAACGATTATTCAAGACAAAATCGGGAATTAACAGCTTGGCGGATCGATTTGTATGAAACCAGAGGATTTGAGGTTGGTCTCAAAAATAACCGTGTTGGCGGTCCATATTCGGCTCCGGGATATAAAAGAAGTATTAGTGGTGAAATATATCTTATCTGGGCTGGTCAAAAATTCACTTCAGCTAAGCTTGACTCCGGTGTTGTTGACAATTTTACGGAATATATGGATGTTTGGCGGGCAACCACGTATTATGATCCCGATGGAGTGGGTCTTTATAAGCCTGAAAATATCCCTCAATTGGAACTCTTTGATGAACGAGTCAAAAACATTATCGACCATCAAGATCCTTTGCCGTTTCATTTATTGGAACAGGGATTACAATTTTTGAGCCAGCGGGGCATTAAAAAAATAGATGGAAAAGTTCGTTGTTATGCGGGTTCTCGAGTTATTCTAAATTCCGAAGGCTTACAAGTGGCTTATTCCCAGAGTCCGGTGGATTTCTTTTTTGAAGCCAATGATTGTTATGGGGAAAGTTATGGAGAAAAAAAATGGCCCACAGAATTGGAAATGAATCGGGTGATTGAAAATACCGCTAATATTGCTTCGTTGCTGACTGTAAGTCCTCCACGGGAAGCTGGCGGAAAGATGCGACTACTTTTCCCCCCGGGGATTTTTGAGTCTTTTTTGGGGCAATTTTTATTAACCAATCTCTACGGTAGTTTAGTCGTTAATCGCCAAAGCCGCTTTGAGCTTGAAGATTTCAAAAAGGAAAAACAAGTATTGCGAAAAGATTTATCTCTAGAAGTCAATACTTTATTGCCCTATCGGGCAATGTCGTACCCATGTACCAGTGAGGGCGTGACTGGAGGTAAAGCCTCCTTTATTAGTGAGGGAAGGTTGAAGACGCCGATACTTAGCCTGAAATATGCAAAAAAAGCGGGACTCTTTCCCACACCGATTCCTTCGGGGGGATTTTTTATCAAGACCAGTCGAACCATGGATACCTGGGAACAATTAATTAAGCAAACTCAACAGGGAATGATAGTATATTCGATTTTAGGTTTACATACCCAGGATGCAAGTTCAGGCCATTTTTCATTAACAGCGGACCAATGCCTCCTGGTGGAACGGGGAGAGATTGTAGGCAAAGCCAAGGCCGTTATCAACGGTGACTTTCTTGAGGCACTAACCCGGGAAGAAAGCTGTTTAGCTTCCTATGAAGGGGAAGACAATCCGGGGTTTGCTTTTTGGGCAAGTGTTGCGGGATAATAGGACTCGAAAGGGAAATAATATACTGGATATTTTTTATAAAACTAGTTTGCTTTTAAACCTAAATCTGGTAAAATAGGTTTGACTGGAAAGCTCGCACGCATGCGCGCTCGTATAAAATAAGGATTCCAAAGGAGTGAAGTCAATGCCGTTAGTTACGACAACTGAAATGTTCCAAAAAGCTTATAAGGGCGGATATGCTATTGGCGCTTTTAATGTCAATAACATGGAAATCGTTCAGGGCATTACCGAAGCTGCCAAAGAAGAAAAGACACCGTTGATTCTTCAAGTATCGGCAGGTGCTCGGAAATATGCCAAACATGTCTACTTGATGAAATTAATTGAAGCTGCTATTGAAGATACCGGATTACCTATTTGCGTTCATTTAGACCACGGTGAAAATTTTGAAGTATGTAAATCCTGTATTGATGGCGGCTTTACTTCAGTTATGATTGATGGCTCCAAACATCCCTTTGAAGAGAATATTAAAATTACCAAAGAAGTGGTAGATTATGCCCATTCGAAAGGCGTTGTTGTTGAAGGGGAACTCGGTAAGCTTGCTGGTATTGAAGATGCTGTAAATGTATCTGAAAAGGATGCTTCGTTCACAGATCCTGATCAGGTTGAAGAATTTGTTAAGCGGACCGGAGTTGATTCTCTGGCTATTGCGATTGGGACGAGCCATGGTGCCTTTAAGTTTAAAGGTGAACCTAGATTACGTTTCGATATCTTAGAAGAAGTCGAAAAACGGTTACCCAATTTCCCTATCGTTCTCCATGGAGCTTCTTCGGTTATTCCTGAATTTGTTGAGATGATTAACAAGTATGGCGGTCAAATGCCAGGCGCACAAGGCGTTCCGGAATCAATGCTGCGGAAAGCGGCTTCAATGGCGGTGTGTAAGATCAATATAGACTCGGATTTAAGGCTAGCCATGACTGCTTCCATCCGGAAGCACTTTGCCGAGAAACCTGGCGATTTCGACCCAAGACAATATTTGGCTCCAGGCCGGGAAGCCATCAAGGCAATGGTTAAACATAAAATCGTTAACGTGCTCGGTTGTAGCAATACGATTTAATAAAAACAACATGGAGCAGAGGGCGGAAACGCCCTCTGCTTTTTTTAGGACTCGCCAGAAGGATGAGTGTTTTGTTTGTCGAAGTAAAGCTTTGACTTGAGTGGTGTCTTTTATTTTCCAGTAGCGATATACTATGAATGTTAGTCAATAATAATTTGGAAAACTGGTGATGGATGATGGGAACTCTTAAAAAAACTGCAGTAATCGGTTTGGCCGTTAGTAATACTCCTCTAATCAGATATTTAGTAGAACAAGGCGCACAGGTAACAGTATTTGACAAGAAATCAGCAGAGGAACTTCAAAATTATATGGGCAAATTAAGCGATTTAAAGCTTGAATACTGCCTGGGTGATGATTATTTAAGTCATTTACACGGTTTTGATTCTATTTATGTAACTCCGGGAATGAAAAAGGATTTGCCGGAATTACAAAAAGCCCGTTCAGAGGGGGCGGTTTTCAGCAGTGAAATGGAGTTGTTTTTTGAAAAGTGCCCGGGGCAAATTACGGGGATTACCGGCAGCAGTGGTAAGACCACAACAACCACGTTAATTGGATTAATGATGGCATCGGCTTTTCCTGCAACTTTTGTCGGTGGCAATATTGGACGCTCTTTGATGGACCAGTTGCCGGCCATGAACCAATCCTCTAAGGTTGTTCTCGAACTTAGCAGTTTTCAACTTCAAACTGTTACCAAAAGTCCGCAATTGTCGATTATTACCAATATAACACCCAACCACCTGGATATTCATGCGTCCATGGAGGAATATATCCAAGCCAAAAGCAATATTTTACAGTATCAAAGCAACAAGGATATTGCCATTCTCAATTATGACAATGTAATTACCCGTGGCCTCTCCGACAAGGTAAAAGGAAAATTGTATTATTTCAGCCGTAAGCGGAACCTTGATGAAGGAGCTTGTTTGGAAGACGATAAGTTGGTGATTCGGCTGGACGGTCATACCGAGATATTGACCACTAGAAATCGTCTGAAACTTTTAGGCGACCATAACGTTGAAAATATATTAACTGCTTCATTAGCCGCACGAATCAGCGGAGTGCCTCTCGAGAATTTAACCCCAGTTGTGGAAGAATTCAGTGGAGTCGAACACCGTTTGGAATTTATTCGGGAAAAAAACGGGGTTCTTTTTTACAACGATTCAATTTCCACGACGCCTGATCGGGCTATTGCCGGTTTAATGGCCATGACCAGACCTACCATTCTAATTGCCGGCGGTTATGATAAACATCTTCCCTTCGATGAACTTGCCCCAGTCATTGTCAATCGATGTAAACATTTGGTTGTAATCGGTGTTACCGGACCCCAGATAATTGCCGCAGTTAAAAAAAATCGGGAGGATTTTCCGATCAGTCCGGCCAAAACTTTTGAAGAAGCTGTTGAAACAGCAACAAAACTTGCAGTGCCAGGCCAGGTTGTGCTGTTATCGCCAGCTTGTGCCAGTTACGATATGTTCAAAAATTACCAGGAACGGGGTACCTTGTTTAAAAACTTGGTGAATGCAATTTGATACAATCGTTTTTTTGAAGGACTTTATATTTTTTGGATTTTTTGGCTTCCTAAAAGGTTTTTTATTTTTTATAGAGAACACTCTGAATTTTTTATTAAAAATGAATACAAGGAGATTACTAGTGTGTTAATTCTCGTTTTTTTTACTTGACAAGCTTGATATACTAATTTATCCTGATATATAGGCGCTTTTGCGCTTAAATTGGAAAGAGGGATTCTTTCAATGTGGGTTGCTGTTTACATAGCGCCAAATCGAAGAATAGCCGCAATATTAAAACAACTATTGGAAATAGAAGGTATTCTGGTGAAATTGAAAGAATCTAATTCAACCGTGAAGGAAGAACAAAATGTAGAAGTCATGGTTACCCAATTGGAAATCGAGGAAGCAAATGAGGTTATCAACAATGCGCTTCAAAGGTTTTGATTTTATAGAAATTAATTGAGCAGGATATTTACTTGGAATCACGAAATAAATATAGTTAATGACAATTTATAGAAATTATGATATTTTAGTAAAATGCTCCAGAATACTAAGATAAGCTTAAGGAGTGGAGTTTTTGTTAAAAGATCTGTTTAAAACGAAACCGAAATACATTACTGTTAAAAGTGAGCAACAACAATTCAATGGCCGTATTGATGCTGTAGAAAAGAAGGAAATTCCGGATGGGTTATGGGTAAAGTGCAACCGCTGTTCTCAAATTACCTACCATAAAGATCTGGAGAAAAATTTAAAAGTTTGTCCGAAATGTAATTTTCATTTTCGAATTAATTACAAAGAACGTTTGGAGTTATTAGTCGATCAAGATGGCTTTCAGGAAATTGACTCCAATTTGAAAACGGTTAATATTTTGAATTTTCCTGAATATGAGCCGCGAATCAAAAAAGCTCAGAAGAATACGGAACTCAATGAGGGTGCGATTATTGGACGGGCGTTAATTAATGGCATTCCGGTGAGCCTTGCCATTATTGAATTTGGATTTATGGCTGGCTCCATGGGTTCGGTCGTTGGTGAAAAAATAACCCGTGCAATTGAATACGCCACCAAAGAAAAATTGCCTTTTATTGCTGTATCTGCAGGAGGCGGAGGGGCCAGAATGCAAGAGGGAATATTTTCCCTTATGCAAATGGCGAAAACGAGTCAGGCATTAAACAGGTTATCGGAAGCGGGTTGTTTGTATATTTCACTTTTAACCGATCCTACCATGGGAGGAGTATTTGCGAGTTTTGCTTCACTGGGAGATATTATTATTGCCGAACCGGACGCCTTAATTGGTTTTACTGGTCCCCGCATTATTCAACAAACCATTCGGCAAACATTACCGCAAGGTTTTCAATCATCCCAGTTCGTATTGGAACACGGGATTGTCGATATTCTTGTCAACCGTAAGGATTTGAAAGCAACCCTGACTCAGCTACTTAAAGTGCATATGAATGGAGGTGGGGTTGATGGCAATTAATCTGGGTCCAATATTGGAATTTGAAAAACCTGTATTAGAATTAGAAAAACAGATTGAAGAGATTAAACAGTTTTCCAGGGAAAAAGGGATTGATATGGAAGAACAGATCCTGGCGCTTGAATTAAAGGCCAATTCCCTGCGCACTGAAATTTATAAGAATTTAACGCCCTTACAACGAATGCAAATAGCCCGTCATCCTAAACGTCCTACTTTTTTGGATTACATGGGAATGATTTGTACTGATTTTATTGAACTTCATGGCGACCGTAGCTTTCGCGATGACCCGGCTATGGTAGGAGGAGTAGCTTTTTTTGAGGGAATTCCGGTTACGATTTTGGGCCAACAAAAAGGCCGGGACACTAAAGAAAACATTTTAAGAAGTTTCGGACTTCCTTATCCGGAAGGGTATCGTAAAGCATTACGCCTGATGCAACAGGCTAATAAATTTAATAGACCTATTATTTGTTTGGTGGATGTCGTAGGAGCTTATCCCGGAATTGAAGCCGAAGAACGCGGTCAGGCTGAGGCTTTAGCTCGTAACATCCGGGAAATGGCTAACATGAAAGTTCCAATTGTGGTGGTCATTACTGGAGAAGGTGGGAGTGGCGGCGCTTTGGCAACGGGTGTCGGCAATAGAGTTTTAATCATGGAAAATGCTTATTATTCTGTTTGTTCTCCTGAAGCTTGCGCATCAATTTTGTGGAAAGATGCTTCAAAGGCTACCGAAGCATCGAAAGCTTTGCAATTTAGCGCTTCAAATCTTTTAAAATTAGGAATTGTCGATGAAGTAATTCCGGAACCATTAGGGGGAGCTCATAAAAATCCGACTGAAGCGGCTGCTAATATAAAAACTGCCGTTTTGAAACATTTGCAATCTTTATTGCAAATGTCCCCTCAAATGTTGTTAGAAGACAGATACAAGAGGTATCGCAATTATGGCAAATACAACGAAAACTAAACGGACAACGGAGGCAAAAATGAAGATTGGAGTGTTAACTAGTGGTGGCGATGCTCCGGGCATGAATGCTGCGATTCGGTCCATCGTTCGTAAAGCGCTTTTTCATGGCTGTGAGGTTTATGGCATTAAACGGGGATATAGCGGTATTTTGGAAGGCGATATGGTTAAAATGGATTCCCGTTCGGTAGGAGACATTATTCAACGGGGCGGTACAATCCTTCAATCAGCCCGTTGCCTTGAATTTAAAACCCCGGAAGGGCAAGCAAAGGCCAAAGAACAACTGGAAAATCTTGGACTGAATGGATTGGTCATTATTGGTGGTGACGGCTCTTTCCGTGGAGCTCAGGTATTAAATAAAATGGGATTTCAAACTGTGGGAATCCCCGGTACTATTGACAACGATATCGGCTGTACCGATTATTCCATTGGATTTGACACTGCCGTGAATACAGTTTTAGATGCTATGAACAAAGTAAGGGATACCGCTTCCTCCCATAACCGGACTTGTGTTATTGAGGTAATGGGAAAGAATAATGGGTTTATTGCAGTATCAGCAGCTCTGACCGGGGGTGCAGAGGCGGTTCTGGTTCCGGAAATCCCATGCGATTTGGAACGTCTGGCGGCCCAAATTCTCGAGAATACTTCGCGTAAGAAGTCGCATAGTATTGTATTAGTTGCGGAAGGATTATTTGGTGACCCGAACAATATCGAACATTCCAGTTCTTTTAAAGTGGGCAATTACTTATCGTTACGGACCGGCCTTGATGTTCGGATTACAATTTTAGGCCATTTGCAACGGGGTGGCACACCAACATTCTTTGACCGCAAAATTGCAACATTGATGGGAGCAAAAGCCGTTGATTTGTTATTGGCGGGAGAAAGTGAAAAGATGGTTGGGTATACGAATAATCAAATCAGCGTCTGTAATTTAGATGAAGCCATTAATACTAAAAAATCACTTAATCCATCGGAGCTTGAATTGGTTAACATTATGGCAAATGTTTAGGAGGCATCTGTGAAAAAGACCAAAATCATATGTACGATAGGACCTTCCAGCACAGATCCGCAAATTTTAGAAAAAATGATTAAAGCGGGTATGAATATTGCTCGCTTAAATTTCTCCCACGGTACCTACGAGGAACATGCCGAGCGGATCCGGTTAATTCGGGAAACTGCCGCGCGGCTTGGAGTAACTGTGGGAATTTTAGCCGATATTCAGGGCCCGAAAATTCGCATCGGAAAACTCAAAACAGAACCACTGTTATTAAAAGAGGGTGACCGGCTTCATTTAACGACCGATCCGGCTAAGGATAAAACCGAAGGTTTTATTTATGTCGATTATCCAACGTTGCTCCAAGATGTTAAATTAGGAAGTAAAATTCTACTCGCTGACGGCATGATCAATCTGAGTGTGGTGGCCTTAAAGGATGTTCAAGTCGAATGCCAGGTTTTAAATAGCGGAGAGTTAACTTCCCGTAAAGGGGTAACTTTACCGGGCGTTTCAGTTAATTTACCAGCCCTGATGGGGAAAGATCCGGCCGATATCGAATTTGTCGTGAAGCAGCAAGTCGACTTTATAGCAGTTTCCTTTGCCCGCAAAGCGGAACATCTGTTGGAAATCCGCAGACTTGTGACCGAATTGGGTGGCCAGCAACTTTTAATTGCTAAAATCGAAAATGAAGAAGGATTCAGGAACAGCGAAGAAATTCTGCAAGCTTGCGATGGGATCATGGTTGCCCGGGGCGATTTGGGGGTTGAAGTTCCTCTAGAGGAAGTCCCTATCATCCAAAAAACTTTGATAGATTTATGTAACCGTACTGGGAAGCCGGTTATTACCGCTACCGAAATGTTGGAGTCGATGATTCGAAATCCAAGACCGACACGGGCTGAAGTTACTGATATTACTCATGCTATTTTAGATGGTACGGATGCTATTATGCTTTCCGCAGAAACTGCTGCCGGTAAATACCCTATAGAAGCTGTGGAGATGATGGCCAAGACTGCGCAGAGGATTGAAAATTCTTTACGGTATGATCAACTCTTGGACCAGAAGAAAGTTGGCGTTTTCCCTACAGTTGCCGATGCTATCAGTCATGCAACATGTCAAACGGCTCTGGATTTGAAAGCCACCGCCATCATCAGTTCAACTCAATCAGGAAGTACGGCTAGGACTGTTTCTAAATACCGGCCGCAGGCTCCGATTGTGGCGGTTACTCCATCTCAAAAAGTGGCTCAGCAATTAACGATTTCTTGGGGTGTTTATCCTTTAATTGTACCGGCTGCGAAAGATATTGACAGTATGCTTGATGGAAGTGTCGAAGCGGCCAAAAAAAATGGTTTTATTCGGGAAGATGATTTAATCGTATTAACTGCCGGAGTTCGAACCAACGAACCGGGTTCAACCAATCTGCTTCAAGTTTATCAAGTGCCGTGAGTGTGAAAGCGAAAGCTGTTGATAGCTTTCAGAAATTGCCGGTGTTTAAAATAAATTTTATCCAGGAATGAACTGTATAGTTGATGGAGATAATGAATTTGACATTTGCAGTTGCTTGCGTCTACCCAAAAATGGCAACTGGAAAAGTTAAACTATTGACCAGCTAAAGCTATCAACGATAAGGGAGTGTTCGTAATGATTGATTTGGATCAAAATAACTTTCAAAAAGAAGTCCTGGATTCCAAAGTTCCAGTGCTCGTAGATTTTTGGGCGCCTTGGTGCGGGCCTTGTAAGATGGTGGGACCCGTCATTGAAGAGATCGCTTCTCAATATTCCGGGAAAATTGAAGTGGGTAAGATTAATGTAGATGATAATCAGCAATTGGCTAGTGAATATGGGGTTATGAGTATCCCGACGATTTGCCTGTTTAAGGATGGTAATCCAGCGTTCAAACTGGTGGGCTTTAGACCAAAAAAAGAAATCACGGGAGAAATTGATAAATACTTGGGCTAAGACTGTTTTCATTGCTACTGTGTAAACTTATTAAAGTTTAATGGATGAAGAGCGTCGGTCCGGGGGCTGTCTCAAAAGTAAATTTAGCGATATCGAAATACAATTGTAACTGGTATTTTCATTGTATTTCTTATTGATTTAAATTGCTTTTGGACAGCCTCCGGCTTTTTATTTCTCAGGATCAATTTGTATAAATTCCAAGCATTTTGCCATGAAGTAAGGTATAATGAAGGAAATGGTAAATACGGAGGAAATAGAATATGCCAAGTCATGATCCGCAAACTTTCAAGTCAAAACATATTGCCATGGTTGCTCATGATCACGAGAAGAAAAGTTTACTGGAATGGGCCGGAGAATATAAGGATATTTTAAAAAAACATCATCTTTATGCAACTGGTACTACGGGAAAATTATTGGAAACCGCACTGGAAATTGATGTCCATAAATTTAAAAGCGGTCCTTTAGGGGGGGATTTAGAAGTTGGTGCATTCATTGCCGAAGGAAAAATTGATATGCTGATTTTTTTCTGGGACCCCCTGGAACCGCAACCCCATGACCCTGATGTCAAAGCATTACTTCGGATTGCTGCCGTCTGGAATGTCCCAGTTGCTTGCAATCGGGCTTCGGCTGATTATATAATCAATTCCTCCTTGGTAGGACAGGATTATCATCGAATTGTTCCCAATTTTGATGCATATAACGCCCGTTTTAATGATGGGATTGTCTTTAATAAAAAGTGAGGCGACTATATTTTTAGTCGATTGTTTTATTGGCCATTAACTTACCCGTCAGAGAAGGACGAGTGGGGCGTAATTCGAAATTTTTACTGCAAAGCATATAAGAATCATGTTCTTTGTGAGTGAGTCTCAGAGGTAAACGAATGAAAATTACGGCCTTGCAATATAACGTGATTTCCGCCGGAATATTGCTATTTGTAACAGCGACAGCCAATGCAAAAATTATGTTTGTTGTAAGTATTGTTGGCCTTTTAGTAGGCTTCAATTTTTTACGAAATGACCGTGAACAAAGTGGAGTACTCGCTGTGACGATTGGCTTCTTTTTCGTCCTGGTCATGTCCTTGGTTATCCGGTTTATCAAGTAATTATCCGGCTTCTTTGTTGAATAATAGGATCTGAATAATACCATATCCATCGAAATAAGATTCAGGCTGGTCAATAGATAGCGGAGGAATTAGGCAATGTATATTTTAGGTTTATTATTGATCGCTTTTTTCATCATCTCAATTTTTATTACCAATTGGCCGGTGAAATTGTTTCATCGTCATATATTAATGAAACTGGCTTCTCATTTAAATACGGTTCCTGAAAAAAATAGTATCTTTTTCGGAAATGTTTATTCCCAAATTCATACGATTTATCGGGGAATGGAATTAAAAATCCGTTTTTTGGAAGGTTCGGTTGATTCTTTAAAAGTTAGTTCAGGATTAGAAATAAGGGTGAACGTTCATAACCATGATTGTTGTGGGGATACGGTGTTAGAGTTTTACCCCCTGCGGATGAAAAAAAGGGAATGGGGAGATTTTAAGCGTTTTTTAACGGGGGATACCATCCTGGACAATCAATGGTTTATTTTAACCAATAATTTAAGTATCGCCAAGGAATGTTGGGATTTCGTTGATTTCAAAAAGGTTCTTCGGTTCTCCGGTGTGGAGCAGATTATGTTGAACAAAGGTGAACTCATTATTCAGTATAATTCTTTTGGTTCGGTTAAAAAAATCATGGACTTTCTTGATCAACTGGCGCAAATAGAATAAATGGAATAGTCATCAACATACAAAAGGCATTGACAGGTAAAACTATGATGTGCTTTCAAGAGACCTCAATCAATAAGAAATGATGGATGCTAATTTTGGGAGTTGAGGAGTTTTGAAAAAAATATATCTTGATCATGCGGCGACCACTCCGGTTGACCCGGAAGTTTTACAAGCCATGTTGCCGTATTTTACGGATTCCTTTGGTAATCCCTCCAGTATTCACTCCTTTGGCAGAGAAACCAGAAAAATTATTGAGGATGCCCGGGTAATAGTGGCCAAAGAACTTGGAGCCGGCGAACCCAGGGAAATTGTTTTTACAGGGTGCGGCTCTGAAAGCGATAATCTGGCGCTCAAGGGAATTGCATCAGCTTATAAGGACAAAGGAAATCATATTATTACTTCATCCATTGAACATCATGCCATTTTTGATACTTGCAAATATCTTGAAAGACAAGGGTTTGAAATTACTTATCTTCCTGTGGACGCAGACGGTTTGGTCGACCCGCAGGATGTATTGAAGGCTCTTACGGACCGGACAATTTTAGTCTCCATCATGCATGCCAACAATGAAGTAGGGACTATTCAACCAATTGCCGTTATTGGTAGGCTTTTGAAGGAAAGAAAAATTCTATTTCATACCGATGCGGTTCAATCTGTGGGTTCGATTCCGGTCAATGTCAATGATTTGTCCGTTGATTTGCTCTCTTTGTCCGCTCATAAGTTTTACGGTCCTAAAGGAGTAGGTGCTTTATATATTCGCAAAGGTACCCGGATTCACTCCTTGATCCATGGCGGGGGACAGGAACGGAACCGTCGGGCGGGCACAGAAAACATTGCCGGTATCGTCGGCCTTGCCAAAGCTATACAGCTGGCTAACAGCCAGTTGTCGGATAATCAAAGTAAAATTGCCTATTTAAGAGATTATCTTATTGACACTGCCTTCAATAAGATTGATTATGTGCGCTTAAACGGTCACCGGACGGAGCGTTTACCGGGCAATGTAAACCTTAGTTTTGAGTATATTGAAGGTGAATCTTTGCTGCTGAATTTAGACTTAAGAGGAATAGCAGCTTCCAGCGGTTCAGCGTGCACTTCCGGGTCGCTTGAACCTTCTCATGTATTATTGGGTATGGGTCTTTGTCATGAAATTGCCCATGGTTCTCTTAGAATAACCTTAGGTAAATCCAATACCAAGGAAGAAATTAATTATTTACTGGAAGTTTTGCCGGAAATCGTCAATAAATTGCGTTCAATGTCACCGCTGTATGATTCAGTGAGAAGTGGAGCCAGGAGTCAGAGCCAGTGACCAAAGAGGATTATTCAAATTTTTTTATTCAGGGATTTGACTGCTAATTTATTAATGCTTTAGTTGGTATCAAAAATTTTTAAAATTCCGTGAGAAACAAGGAGGAAATATGGCTCGGGTCATCATGGCTATGAGCGGCGGCGTTGATAGTTCCGTAGCGGCTGCTTTTTTGCTTGAACAGGGATATGAAGTCATAGGTGTCACCATGCAAATATGGCCCAGTGATTTACCTTATGGCACTGAGGTGGAGGGAGGGTGCTGCTCTTTAGGAGCAGTGGAGGATGCCAGAGCCGTTGCCGGTAAGCTGGGTATTCCCTATTATGTACTGAATTTTCAAGCACCCTTTCGGGAAAAAGTCATCGATTATTTTGTGAACGAATATCTTCAGGGCAGGACTCCCAACCCTTGTATTGTTTGTAACCATAGTCTTAAATTTGACAATCTTCTTGAAAAAAGCTTATCTTTGGGTGGAGATTACATAGCAACCGGTCATTATGTGCAAAAAGATCAGGCTCCATCGACTGGTCGCTGGTTGTTACGGAAAGGGTTCGACAGTACGAAGGATCAGAGTTATGTTTTGTACGGCCTTAATCAGGAACAATTGTCCCGTAGTTTATTTCCTCTCGGGGGTTACGAGAAAACCGCGATCCGTAAAAAGGCGGCGATGTTGGGATTGAGTGTAGCCAATAAACCGGATAGCCAGGAAATTTGTTTTGTACCGGATCAAGATTATAGCCGTTTTATTAATGAATACTCACCGGGTCATGCTAAACCGGGGACGATTGTTGATTCCAACGGACAAATTCTTGGACATCACCAAGGAATTTTTAATTTTACGATTGGCCAGCGAAAAGGATTAGGAATTGCAAAGGGGACCCCCCTTTTTGTGACTAAAATCAATCCCGAAACCAACGAAGTTGTTGTCGGAACCAAAGAAGAGGTGTTTAGCAAAGGATTGATTGCCTCAAAAATGAATTGGATTGCTTTTCAGAATTTGGATTCTCCACAGGAAGTTGAAGTAAAAATCCGTTATAGCGCCAAACCGGTTTCCTGCACAATCCGCCCGATTGATGAAGGTCAGGTAAATGTGGAGTTTAAAACCTCTCAACGAGCGGTCACTCCGGGACAAGCTGTGGTATTTTACAGAGGTGACTTAATGCTGGGCGGTGGGACGATTGATAAGACAATTCCATAAAATTATGATTAGCCCCTCTTGAAATGGGAGATAATATCCATTAATCGTCCTATTGGAAAGAGGTGAGGTATTAAAATGAATAAGCTTGTCAGGGGGATTATAACCGGAAGCGTAATTGGGGCAACAGTTGGAATCGTTATGTTAATGCGCAAAAACACCGGCGTCATGAAAAATATGAATGCGCAGGTGGACCAATTAAGTGGACGGACTCAAGGAACTGTAAAAATGGTGCAGGATAATGCCAGAAGATGGACTTCTGCTGTAAAGAATGGAACTCAAGCATTTTCACGAAAACTGGCACACCGGACTTCATAATTAGTTCATAGACTGTCTCCTTGTCTTGATATAGGATATTATGCAATATTAGGGCTGAAACTGTTCTTAATATTGGATGAATCTATGGAAGACTAGCGGGCAGTCCTTTTTTATTTGCCTCTTGCGTGAAACGACAAAGAATCATGGAGACAAAGATTGACCTTAAAAAAGTTATTTTTTTTAATTGTAATCATTTCTTTTATTTTGATAGTCATTTATCTATCACGGGCTATCTTGTTGCCGTTTATTTTGGCTTTTTTTCTGGCCTATGCTTTGAACCCGATGGTTGAATTTTTGCAAAAAAGAGGAGCCCGCCGCGATTTGGCAATTATTACAATTTATGGAGTTCTTCTGGTAATGGGCGTATTGGTTTTAGAAACGTTGATTCCTCGTCTGATCCGGGATTTGACGACATTAATTCGAAAGTTGCCCCAAGTATTGATGGATTTACAAGATATTCAAAATAAATTAAGTGGAATGGTAAACAAATGGCAGCTTCCTTTTAATCCGCAGATAATGACCGATGACTTAACCCAACGAATCACAACTGTTCTTAAAGATTTTTTTATTCAATTAGGAAGAACGGTAATCCAGGCTTTCTCTCAATCTCTTCTTTATTTATTAATCCCTCTGATCGCCTATTATTTCAGCAGAGATTATCCGCGAATAAAAAATAATATTTTGCAATGGATTCAAAAATATATGGGTAGTCATTGGGCCCACACATTTTTGAAGATTGATGCAGTTTTTAAATATTACATCCGAAGCCAATTGCTGGATATATTGATCATTGGAGGGTTATTTGCAATTGGATTGAGCCTTTTAGGATTTGAATCCGCGATTCTTTTAGGCTTTATTGTTGGTGTTTTTAATGTTATCCCTTATTTCGGGCCGATCATTGGTGCAATTCCCTTAATTGTTTTTGCCTTGCTTAAATCCCCTTGGCTTGTATTGTATGTGATCATTTTATTTCTGGTCATTAATCAAATTGAAGCCATTTTTTTAGCTCCCCGGATTATTAGTTATAATCTACGAATAAACCCGGCTACTGTCATTTTTTTGATTATGTTTGGAGGAGCGGTTTTCGGCCTGATCGGGATGATTTTTGCAGTTCCTTTGGGAGCCATTGTGGGTATTATCATTAGGAGTTTTTATGAAATTTGTTTTCATGATGAAAATTCAGCTGCCGGGGAACCGATTTCTGAAAAACTTGATTTGAAGTTTTCAGAGCCTGATTGACAATTAGGAGAGGATTGGGTATTATGAGATAAAGCGGAATTTATCCGTTTTTTTTTTGACATCAAAAGATTTAAAAAGTGGACAGGCTTTAATCTTGGACAAGGGGTGGCTAAACGTGTTGCGCCGGATATTTATGTTTTTCTTGCTTTCGGTGATATTTTTTACCATAGACAAGCCTGCATTATGCGCAGCCAATTCCAAGGAAGTATTGATTTTAGATATACCTCGTTTAACTCTCGAGGATATTACGCCCCAGTATCCCAACCTCCACCGGTTGGTGAAAAATGGTACTACAGGGATTATGACGACTCCGCTTTCGGAACCGGTGAATCTGGATCAAATTTATTTTACTTTTAACAGCGGCACCCAAGTAAAGACTGCTGAAGAAAATTACCTGCTGTTTGGGGCTTCTGAAAAATTCAGGCAGATACCAGCGGGAGATTTATATCAATCCCTTATGGGGTATAAGGCACCTTCGTCGGGTATCGTACATATAGGATTGGCTAAATTGATTCAACTCAATAGCAAGGATATTACTCCTAATATTGGGTTATTTGGAGAGTTACTGCATCGGAATTTATTCAAAACGGCAGCCGTTGGAAATGCTGATGCCGATTTGATCAGTCGTAGCGGTGCGCTTTTATTAATGGATCAAAAAGGGCAGCTTGATTTGGGGAATATCGGGGGAGACTCCATCCAGGATGATTCTTCTTTCCCATTTGGTCATCGCACTAATAATGAGCAGGTTTTTAATACTTGGCATGACTTTCGTGGGAAAGCGAATGTAATAGCCGTGACACTCGGTGACTTAGAAAGATTGGAACGTTTTAGTCTTTATCTGACTGAGTCTCAATGGGGAAATTACCGAAGGCAGATATTACACCGTTACGATTCTTTAGTGGGACGATTTTTTGAGGAGATTGACCATCGCCAAACTTTGACTTTGCTTTTTACCGCCCAGGCACCACTACGGAATACCGGAGCCGGACAACGGTTAAGCCCGGTGGTTATTCTAGGACCGGGTTTTGAAAGTGGACTTCTTTATTCGCCAAGCACTCGAAAAACAGGGATTATTACCTGTTATGATTTGCCAATTACCATACTCCACTATTTGAATATTCCAAAGTCACGTTATTTTAGCGGGCACATATTGCAACGGGTGTCAGGCGATTGGCAGACAGTCCGGGACGAACAGCAACAATTAATTCAAAATTATAATGTGCGATGGCCTCTTTTAACAACTTATGCCTATATATTGATTGGATTAATACTTTTCGGAGTCGTGGGTGCATTTTTTTGGTCCAAGCATCATACTTTATTTAATTATTTAGCAAATGCTTACTTATATTTAATTACGATTCCAGTTGTTTTTCTGATAGAAGCCGCCATCAATCCTCTTAATTGGTATGCCATCTTGGGATGGACATTGGGACTGGCCATGCTGATTTGGTTTATTGTTCGCTATTGGTCCAAAGGTAAACCCTTGTTAATCCTATCCGGTATTGCCTTGTTAACGATTGTAGTAATCCTTTTGGAAGGTTTTTTTAATGGTTTTTTGGAATTACGTTCGTTTTTTGGATATTCAGCCGTTGCAGGTGCCCGTTTTTATGGTGTCGGCAATGAATATATGGGTTTTTTATTAGGAGCTACAATTGTAGCGGTATCAACACAGTTAAAGAAGATCACCGGTTATCAAAAACAAATATTATGGGCTATTACTTGCTTTATAGCTATTTTTCTTGCTCATCCCAATTTGGGTTCAAGTGTTGGAGGTGGCGCTACCGCCCTTATCGGTTTAGGGATTACCACATACCTTTGGTTGGGTAGGCCGATTCATTGGAAAGACATTGTCGGCTTGATTGCCGCCGCAATTTCTCTATTGGTACTGGTAGGATTGTGGGATTATTATCTCAATAATATCAATATGACTCATTTTGGACAATTTTTAGATATTGTCCGGAGTCAAGGCTTCAACACCATTGCTGATCTGGTTAAGCGAAAATTAGATTTAAATTTTCGTTTAATCGCCTATACGTTTTGGACTAAGGTTTTACTTTTGATTTTATTGGCAATCCCAATTTTATATAAAAAACCACCTTTTATCGTATCCCGTTTTCTTCAAAAATATCCGGATGAAACCAGAGGTTTTTTTGGATTAACGCTTACTGCAATCGTGGCATTATTAATTAACGATTCCGGAATCGTCACTGTCACTACCATGTATATCTTCGGACTGCCGATGCTTTTGCTGTTGGTTATGGAAGATTGGATTGAACGCGTCCGCCTGGATAAAGGAGATGATTCAAATGGGGATTCATAAAACCATTCAATTGAATCCCGATTATAAAATTGAGCAACTGGCAAGGGAAATTATTAACAGTTCCGAACCGGAGATAATGATTGAAGTGCCTGAGAATTGTTCCTTGTTGACGAATGAAATCAACCTGCGGCTACTAAAATTTTACGCCGAAGAAGAGGAAAAAGAAATCATTATCAACGGGGTTGAACCAACTTTAATTTCATTAGCGCAACGTTTGGGGATTTCAACAGTTTGGAACCGTGATAACCAAATGAGTGCCGGTCCTTTACCCTATGAAGTAGAGTCCGGGGAGGAAGTTAAAAGCACCACCAGGTCCCTGTCCCAAAACGGAAAGCCTTTATCGTTTAAAACTTCTCAATATAGTCGGATGATACCTGCAATGGTCCTGCTGCTATTTACTTTAGTCATGGCCATATGGTGGTTTTTACAACCTAAGGCAGTGGTCACCGTATACCCTAAAATTAAAACTTTGACTTTTAAATCGGCGGTTCAGATAGGAAGTGCCTTCACGGATGCTGATATTGTTCATGGGAATATACCGGCAGAAGATTTGATACAGAATTTTACGGTTACCACACAAACTGTGACCACCGGACGAAAGTTTGTCGGTGTTACGGCAGCTGTTGGTAAAGTGATGATTATCAATGGTTCGAATCAACCGGTTTTACTTCCTAAAGGAAGTATCCTTTACGGGAAAAACGGAATTCGTTTTCGGACCGATAACGACGTATTAATCCCTAAAAAAGTCACAAAAAAAGAACTGGGAATTGTAATCGGAGAGAATTATGGAAAAGCAGAAGTTGCTATAACCGCAGATCAAAGAGGCGCAGTCGGTAATCAGCCGGCTAAATCAATTCATAGTATCGAAGGAAGATATAACAATCTATTGAAGATAACTAACCCTCTCCCCACACGGAATGGCATTGATAAACAAGTGGCGATTGTAGATTTGAATGATGTAAAAAAAGGTGAGGATGAGGCCGGTAAACAGATGCAGCTTTCTTTTGCCGATCAAGCGCGGAGCATGGTAAATAAAGACTATGTTTATATACAAGATCTTATAAAAACCGAAATCATTCATATAACCAGTAAACCGGATATTGGCGTCGAAAGTGATTCTGTAGAAACTGTTATGGAGTATCAAGTGAAGATTTTGGCTCCTACTGCAGTAGGAATACAGAAATTTTTAAGCGGGCAGTTTAAAAAGGTAATTCCGGTTCATTTTGAGGCCCAAGATCATAAAGCAACTTTGGTATCCATGCATCTTACCCAATCGGATGATCAAACTGCAAATATAGAACTGGAAGGGCAAGGGCAAATCAGAGGGCTGCTAAATCCAGGCACAATAAGAAATTTAATCAAGGGAAAGCTTGTCACGGAGGCTCAGGATATTTTGGCCCGCCAAAATGAGATTGCGGATACTAAATTTAAGATTGAAGGTTCACGGTCTACCTTACCGAACTTTGGCTTTCAAATTCGAATTTTACTTCCGGCAGGTCCAAAAATAAATTAGGGTCCGAAAGTAATTCTTTCTTTATGTGGATGGCTAAAAATAATCGGAAAATGAGTAAATTTGGAGAGCGAATATGCGTTGGTTGGGACTGGATTTAGGAGAACGGCGAATTGGACTTGCAATCAGTGATCCTCTGGAGTTAACGGCACAACCTTTCTCAGTTTGGCACCGAAAGGGTTCTTTAAAACAAGACTTAAACTATCTTCAACAGGTGATTCAAGACTACGAGATTGATGGTGTGGTTCTAGGTTTACCCAAAAATATGAATGGTACGGAAGGAATTATGGCAGATAAAGCCCGAAATTTTGGTACGGCCTTAAATAATTTATCGGGTATTCAGATAGAATATTGGGATGAACGGCTATCGACAGCTTCAGCGGAACGCTTATTAATTGAGGCTGATTTGTCACGGAAACAACGGAAAGGGAAAATCGATCAAGTCGCTGCCACTATTATTCTACAAAACTTTTTGGATTTTAAAAAAGGTATTAAGATGACTTGAGAGGGTAAAATAGCAAAGCGAGCTCAAAATTGATATTATGAGAGAACCAATTCAATTTCCAAAATGATATAATCTAAATCAGACCGGCATAGACTGTAAAGTTTGGTAGGGAATTTGCCGTAAAAAATTGGCGAATGAATATAAATAGGAGGAAATAAAAATGGCTGATCAAGAAACAAACTGGATAACTTTGGTTGATGAAGAAGGGCATGAACATCGCTTTAATCTATTAAATATCGTGGAAGTCGACGAGGCCAAGTATGCAGTAATGGTACCTGAGGAACAAGACAGCGAGGAGGACCAAGAAGAGGCTGTGATTTTCCGTATTGAAGCAGATGAAGAAGGCGAAGAGGTTCTAGTTGACATTGAAGATGACGATGAGTTTGCCAAGGTCTGTGAAGCACTTGACGAATTGGAAGAGGCCGATGAAGAAGATGACAGTCCTTCCGTAACGAAACAGGAAAATCAATAAAAAGATGGTTTCGCTTTTGGGGAGCTTACTACCAATTACGAATCCGGTGACTAAAAATCATATTGATGGAGTTAACGCGTTGACTACAGGATTGTTACCTGTAGTTTTTTTATTCTTTGCCGTGTATGAAATAAGGGGGGGTTTACGCATAAGATTGTGAAACTGTTTTTTATCAGGGGAGTCCGATTATCAACAAACTCTCGAGCCTTTATGAAGTTATAGTTTAAACAATTAGATTGTAATATGGACAGGATTAAGATGCCTTTCAAGAATTATAAAATTGCAAAACCGCTAAAATTAACTATAAAGTTTATATAATTATTACCGAATATTAATCTAGCGGGGGTCCGAAAAACAGTTGCAGCCAATGCAGGTGTTACCCCAATAGTTCATTAAATTTAGGAGGCGATTTGTTTGACTAAGACAGAACTTATCGACAAAGTGGCATCTAAAACCAAATTAACTAAAAAAGCTTCTGGTAAAGCCATTGATGCAATGATGGAGGCAATCAAAGGTTCTCTTACCAAAGGCAACAAAGTCCAATTAATTGGCTTTGGGAGCTTTGATGTTAGAAAAAGAGAAGCTCGGAATGGACGCAATCCGCAAACCGGTAAAGTAATTAAAATTGCTGCCCGTAAAGTTCCGGTATTCAAAGCCGGTAAAGCTTTAAAAGATTCCGTCGCCAAGAAATAATTAAGAAGGACTCAATACAAGCTTTAAACCCGTCTGAGACGACTTAGACGGGTTATTTTTTGGCCAAAAGAAAATGACTGCCCTTTTGTGCAATGAGCAGTATTATTTGGATTGAATGATATATAGAACGGGCTGTTGCAAAAGAAATTTACTGATAGAGATATACAATATATACCATTTTTGCATATTCATTGATGCAATATATTGGCGCGCTAAGGCGTGAAATCTCATTCATTTAAAAATATTTTGCAATAGCCCCTTTATTAAGTATAGTTTTCCAAGATACCGGATTAAGGTAAGATAAGGGAGGCTTGATAAACCGATACCGATTGGTCAATCGAGATGTTTTGATCCCAGGCTACCGGAGTGTTCTTTAACTGGGAACGTTTGACAGACAGCTGCGGGATGGTATTCCGGTTATCAGGGAAAAGGATGGTACTGGTAACAAAATAGATTACGAAGCAAGCAGCGACAATACCCAAACGGCGAATCCATATTCCATGGTTTGAAAACGAGAGGAAGGAGTCCTCTTCGTTTACCAAACGGGAATGCAAATTTTTCAATGGATCAAAATCAAGCGGTTCCTGAATTACATTTTCCAGAATTTCTTTAATATGGATTAATTCTTGATACTCGTTTTCACACTCGGGACAAGTAAATAAATGTTTTCTTAATTCCCGAGTTTCATCGGCGCTAAGTTCATGATCAATAAAAGATGAAATTAGATTTTGGGTGTGTTGACAATTCATCTTTCTTTAACCTCCTTACCTTGAACATAGGGAAGCAATACCCGGCGCAATATTTTGCGGCCGCGGTGTATTCTTGAACGAACCGTCCCTATTGAACACCGAAGAATTTGAGAAATTTCCTCATAGGACAAACCTTGAATATCACATAGGATAACGGCTGAACGGTATTCGGTAGGCAACTGGGCCAATCCTGCTTGAATTTGCTCACCTAACTCAAAACGGACTGCTTCCTGTTCCGGATTACTGGTCCAGTCGGCAATTTCGATTGGTTTTTCATTTTCCAGATACGGGCTGGGTTCATCGATGGAGGAAACCAGCGGCCGGTTTTTCTTTTTTCGGTAATGATCAATATACAGGTTGTGAATAATTTGATAAAGCCAACGGTCAAAAGCGGTACCGTCTTCAAACTTATTAAATGATTTGTAAGCCCGGAAGAAACCCTCTTGCAATAAATCTTGAGCTTCGTGGTGATTTCCGCACAAACGAAAAGCAAACTGAAATAAGGGTTTTTCATAAGTTTTTACCAGGCTCTCAAATATTTCGGTACGATCTTGAGCGACTTGGGTTCGGGATAATGCTTCAGTAATAATGTTTGACATCGGTCCACCTTCTTTCATAAGGAATAGAGTTCATATTTTATTGATTTTAATTATACCAAAAGTTTATGAAACTTGTATAAACAGTTTTTACTAAATTTAGCGGTTGAAAGGCAACCCATTTTGGTTAGGGGTATTGATATTCTTCTCCAATTGTTGGGGCTTGGCTTCCAACTTCACTTTAATCACCCGCATCGTACCATCCCTAAGAATTAACAGTTCAATTTGTGCGCCAACCTTCGCTTTACTCACTTCTTTGACGACATCCTGGGGACTCTTTATTTTAACATGGTTTACTTCTTTTATGATATCGCCATTTTGAAGACCGGCCTTACTGGCAGGACTGTTTGAATAAACTTGAATGATCGCGCCTTCCAGATTGGTTAATCCATAATAATTGGCAAGTTGGTCATTGAGCGCCGTTAAAGCCACTCCCAGCCATGGAGCGGCCGGACGTTGAACTTTACCCTTCTCAATCAGTTCTTTCGATACCTTTTTCGCTAAATTGACCGGAATTGCGAACCCTAAACCTTGGGCATTGGCAATGATCGCTTCATTGATGCCGACAACTTTTCCGGAAAGATCGACCAAAGGACCGCCACTGTTTCCCGGATTAATCGCTGCATCCGTTTGAATCAAGTAGCCCCTGTTGTTCGGATCATCGATTGATCGTCCCAAAGCGCTGATGATTCCGGCAGTAACCGTATCATGAAAACCATAAGGGTTACCAATGGCTACCGCCCATTGTCCGGGGACCAAACTGTCGGAATCCCCCAAATCGGCAGTAGGTAAATTTTTGGCATTAATTTTGACAACGGCCAAGTCGGTTTGAGGATCGGTGCCGATAACTCGGCCGTCGAACTTTTTGCCGCCTTGGAGAGTTACCTTCAAATTTTGGGCGTTTCGAACGACATGTTCATTGGTTAAAATGTAGCCATCGGAGCGGATAATGAACCCGGACCCGGCGCCCCGAACTTGTTGTTGTCCTCCGCCAAAAAGTCCCGGCGGGAAGAAATCACGAAATTCTTCAGGAATATCCGGTGTGGCGGTTACTACTGCCACGGTATCAATGTAGACAACAGACGGGGCTGCTTTCTGCCGGGCATTGATAATGGAGTTGCTGCCGACTTGTTCATTGAGATATTCAACTTTTTTTATGCCGGCTTGACTTGCGTAATTCAGCCGGACAGGATTATTCGGATTATACATTTTGGGCAACAAAACCACACAAAGAGCCGCTGTAAAGAATGAAGAGATTAATGCTATTGCGAAATAGCTAAGATACTTTCGGTTCATGCTTAAACCTCCGTTTGGATCGAAATAGGTGTTTTGTTTTTTCAATCCATATTGTCTTAGAAATGCTTGCTGTTAATACTTGCTTTAACGGTACCCGGATAAAAAAGTTCCCGCTTTGTGCGGAAAATTCCTGGAAAAAAGGAGGAATTTGGTACAAAGAGTGGAATATAAATAGCAACGATTTGAATATCATAAATATTTATAAATAATTTAGAAAGGGCACATTTAACTTTGGCTTTAAGTATGACAGGTTATGGTCGAGGAACATTTTCCAGCGAAGATCTCAATGTAACGATCGACCTTAAGTCAATCAATCACCGTTATTTAGAATTATATTTTAAAATCCCCAAAAGCTACAGCTTTCTAGAAGACAAATTGCGGCGTGAGATCTCCGGTAAGATTTCACGGGGTAAAGTCGAAATATCGGTAATCATCGAGCAACTCTCTCCCATCAATGACCAAGTAGAATTGAACCCATCCTATCTTCGTTCTTATTTGAAAGTCATCCGAGAACTGAAAGAGAATTGCGGAATTGAAGGCGAGATTGACATCAAAACAATGATCACATTACCGGAACTTCTTGAATATCGTCAACCCGATATCGACCAGGAAAAATTGTTTGAAAATGTAAGGCAAGCTCTAAATATGGCTTTGCAATCTTTAATAGAAAACCGTAAAATAGAAGGACATGGATTATGTCGCGATATTTATGGTAAACTGTCCACCCTCGAAAATTATCGTCAAGAATTGTTGGTACAAGCTCCTAAAGTGGTTACAGCTTATCAAGAAAAACTAACAAAACGGATCATGGAACTTACCGAAGGAATCGAGTTCGATCAAGGCCGATTGGCCCTTGAGGTTGCCGTTTTTGCGGATAAATCCGACATTACCGAAGAATTGGTCCGTATTGAGAGCCATTTGAAACAATTTCACCAAATTTTGGAAATTACTGAACCGATAGGCCGGCGAATGGATTTTTTAATTCAGGAATTAAACCGGGAAATTAATACTGTCGGTTCAAAGGCAAGTGATATTACTATTGCACAACTGGTGATCAACTTCAAAGCTGAACTGGAGAAAATACGTGAACAAATTCAAAACATTGAATAGGAGGTGAAAATAATGGCTTTACCGAAACTATCACTAGAGGAAAAACGTAAAGCTCTTAAAAAAGCTCAAGAAGTGAGGAGCAAAAGAGCAAAAATCCGTCAAAACCTGAAAAATGGGAAGACTAACATCTTAGAAGTGCTTGAAAATATTAATGACGATGTGGTTGCAAAAATGAGAGTAGTCTATTTGTTAGAATCATTACCGCGTATCGGCAAAGTGAAAACAAAAAAGATCATGAATGATATCGGTATTGATGAGACCCGTCGTATTCAGGGCCTCGGAAACCGCCAAAAACAAGCTTTAATAGAGAGACTTGGCAGTAATTAAGAAGGGAGCCCTGAAGTAAAACTATGGAGATTAAACTAATCAACATCGGGTTTGGAAATATCGTTTCCGCCAATCGCATTATTGCTATTGTCAGCCCCGAGTCATCACCCATCAAAAGAATTATTCAAGAAAGCCGTGACAAGGGTATGTTAATTGACGCTACTTATGGTAGACGTACCAGAGCAGTTATTATTACCGATAGCGATCATGTGATTCTTTCGGCGGTCCAACCCGAAACAGTCGCTCATCGCTTAAATTCCAAAGATATATCGATAGACCCCGAAGAATAGGAGAATTGTTTATGCCGCGCGGTTTGTTAATTGTAGTCTCTGGACCGTCGGGAGTGGGTAAAAATACCGTTATAAGTAATCTTTTTAATTATCTACCCAATTTAAATTACTCGATCTCGGCCACAACCCGGGCCCCGCGTCAGGGAGAAATTGACGGTAAAAATTATTTTTTTCTTTCAGATTCTGAGTTTACCCAACGTATCGCGGCAGGCGATTTTCTGGAATGGGCTCAAGTTTATCGGCATTATTACGGAACACCCAGATCTTACGTTGAAAAAATGCTTACCGGTGGTTTGGATCTTGTCCTCGACATTGATGTGCAGGGGGCTGCTCAGATAAAAAAAGCATTACCAGAAGCCATTTTAATTTTTTTGGCTCCACCTTCGCTGAGTGAATTAAAAATGCGTTTGATGGGCAGAAAAACCGAATTGGAATCGGAAATTATGCTACGTCTTAAGAATATTGACAAAGAGCTGCAGGCTGTCCCCGAATATGATTATTTTATCGTAAATCGAGAAATTGACTTGACATGCCGGCAAATTGAATGTATTATTCAGTCTGAACGGTTGAAAGTCAGTCGCCAAGAACCTGGATTTCTGGATAAAAATTTTTATGGCGAATAATCTAAGCACATATGTTGCGCTATAGTTTCACGCACATACGTTTTTGATGACCACACAAGGAGGAATAAGATGATTTATCCACCGCTTGATGAGCTTTTAACACATGTCGATAGTCGGTATACTTTGGTTACAGCATCTGCTAAACGGGCTCGCAAGATTCTTGAAGAAGAACAAACAAGCGAAGAAAAGTCAAATAAAGCAGTATCTACAGCGCTACGGGAAATTCATTCCGGTAAGATTAAAATAGAAAGAACCAAAGTGGGAATTAAATAAATTCAATCGGATTCAAGAGCTTGCTGTTTACTGTGAAAAGTTTCTATTAACTCTATTTAATTTTAAAACCCTTAGCAATTAAGGGTTTTTTTTTGAGTATCGGATCCATTTGATTTTCCAAATAGTCAGCCACTCCAGCTTTGCTGGGACAGCGAAGTAATAAAGATTCGCTGGGCAGGCCTTCTATCTAGAATCTGGGTTAAAAGTATTTTCTAGATAGTACGCATGACAGCCCTTCAAAGGGCTGTTATAAAAATCAATGAAAATAAAACGAACCGAAGGATACACCCTAAAGCGGCGAAGTTTTATTTTCATATTCATGGGGAACAATCAAAAAGGGGCTGTCCCAATTTCTTATTGATTTCGAATTACTTTTTAGACAGCCTCCTTTTATCTGAAAAGATTACGCTTTCTCCACGACGACCGAAGTGATATCAGAATTGGAAAGGTCATTATTGCTGAAAATGGATTTTTCGTAGGTACTGTTATGGATGAGTTCAATTTTATAGTTTTGATCCGAATTAATAATATGGAGCGTTTTTTCGATCGGGTTATAATTTCTCCAAAAAATCGGCAAACTATCAATAAAATTGAGTGGTAAATGATTTCCTAGGATTGCTTTTTCGATTGCTTTCTCGGCAGTTTCCGACATCATAACGGCTTCTTTTCTACTATTATTCCTGTATGTTGCAATAACCTTGAATGTATTGTCTTTCATAGTTGTTGACTGATCTCCTTTTTGATTTACGACTTCAACATAAAATGATATTACATTAACCTCGTATAGTCAAGTATTGCTCCAATGAAGAGGTTTGCGAGAGGATTGACAGACGAATTACCTTGTAAAAAATATCTCAGTTCCTTGTTACTCTGAAATTTTTGTTTTATAATAATAATGAAAGAATTAGTTGGAAGGGTATTCTTTACGTATTATTTTTTTCCATAAAACGGAGTATAAGGAGATTTATGTTTTTTAAACAAGTTGAGGGTCACTCGAGTTAATGAACAATATCATCGCTAAAGTCTTAATCACTTCCCAGGCTCAGAATCTGGATCGTCTCTTTGATTATGAAGTACCCGAGGTTTTTCAAAAAAACATTCAAATCGGACACCGGATTAGAGTGCCATTTCAGAATCGGCCCAATGTCGGCTATGTTTGGCAATTTACTGAACAATCCGATTTTAAAAATCTCAAGGCTATTTCGCAGCTTCTTGATGATTACCCCTTAATCAGCAACACCCACATTGCATTAATCGACTGGCTCTCCGATTATTATTTTTGCAGTCGTGCTGATGTCGTTAAATTATGTCTGCCCCCAGGCGATAATTTATCAAGGGAAATTTATTACCAGCTTGCGGTGGATATTCAAACGATTGAAACAAAATTAGGGTGGATTTTTTCTGACGCCAAAGCCCGGGAAGTAATCGGGATTATAACTACCGGAATCCAGCATGAATGGAATCAAAAACAGTGGAGTAAACAATTCCATTCCTTACCGCAAATCTGGGATTTTTTAATACAAAATCAATTATTGAAACGATGTTATCGGATTGCCGATCCTAAAGTCAAGGCCAAAGTTTGTAAAATATATCGCTGGGTGGCCCCTGACATTGAGGACGGATCGGCAACCGGCCGGCGGGTAAAAAATGCTTTACTGAAAGATCCTTCGGGATTGACTTCGGCTCAGCTCTGCGCTACGGCTGAAGTCAGTTCGTCGGTGATAAAGCGTTTGCTTGGCGGAGGTTATATCCGTTGTGCCGAAATCACAGCAGAGCGAAACCCGGCAGGGTTTGAACAACAAATTGTTGCCAGGGAAGTTGAATTGAGTCCCGAACAACGGGATATTTATCATGAAATTTCCGGGACTGCTAACAGTGGGTTGTTTTTATTGCATGGGGTAACCGGCAGCGGTAAGACCGAAATTTATTTTGAAATGGCCGCGGAAGTGATTCGCCATGGCGGTCAGGTACTATATTTGGTGCCGGAAATCGCCTTGACGCCTCAAACTTTGAAGCGGGCCCGTGACCGTTTTGGAGAACTTGTTGCTCTGCTCCACAGTAACATGTCGGATGGAGAACGCTATGATCAATGGCATCGGGTCAAAGAAAAGAAGGCCCGGTTTGTTTTGGGGGCCCGCTCCGCTGTTTTTGCACCATTTGAACAGCTTCAATTGATTATTGTTGACGAGGAACATGAAACCACTTATAAACAGGAAGAAAATCCCCGCTATCACATACGGCAGGTGGTAGAGAAACTGGGAGAGTTAACCGGCGCCAAGGTTATTTTCGGCAGCGCAACTCCTTCGGTGGAATCATTCTTTTATGCGCAAAGCGGAAAATATCAATATTTTCATTTAGCGAAGCGGTTTAATCAGAATCCACTGCCTGCGGTCAATTTAGTGGATATGCGCCAGGAAATCAAAGACGGAAACAAAAATGTTTTGAGCCGGGAGCTTTTTACGGCAATTGGGGAGAGCCTGGCCAATCGGGAACAAATTATTCTGCTTTTAAACCGGCGCGGATATTCAACTTTCATTTTGTGCCGGGATTGTGGAAAGTCCTTGCGTTGTCCGGCATGCGATGTCGCTTTAACCTATCATTTAAATGAAAAAAATTTGCGGTGTCACTATTGTGATTATAGGCAGCCCGTTCCGGACATCTGTCCACATTGCCACAGTACGCGAATTCGTTATTTTGGCCATGGGACTCAAAAATTAGAGGAAGAATTGGCACTTAATTTTCCGGCGGCCCATATTTTAAGAATGGATGTGGATTCCACAGCGAAGAAAGGATCTCACCAGCAGATTTATCAGCAACTAACCTCGGGTGAGGTTGACATCTTGTTAGGGACTCAAATGATTGCCAAAGGTTTGGATTTGCCGAGAGTGACCTTGGTGGGAGTAATTTCGGCCGATTCCACTTTAAATATTCCTGATTTTCGGGCGGCGGAGCGCACCTTTCAATTATTAACCCAGGTTGCCGGAAGGGCAGGACGGGGTGAAAAATTGGGGAAAGTCATTTTTCAGGCATATGACAGCGAACATTACTCTTTAAAATTTGCCAAAGACCATGATTATCTGGGGTTTTATCAGGAAGAAATCCGGCACCGGGCCGAACTTTTTTATCCGCCTTACATGGAATTGGTTAAGATCGGTTTTTCAGGCTTGGATGAACTTAAAGTCATGACTGCGGCCAATGGGTTTCGTAAAATCCTTAAAGGGATTGAGGAAAAACTTGCTTTGGAGAACCTTCCTCCATATAACATCGAAGTATTGGGGCCTGGTCCCACCTTGATTCCTAAAATTCAAAACAACTACCGTTGGCAAATGTTAATCAAGAGCGACCGAGGGGATTTGTTGGAGCGGATTGTTAAAGAAGCATGGCAGCAATTCAATCTTCAAAAGCACCAGGAGGTTAGGGTGATTAAGGACCGTAACCCCTATTTGGTAGTATAAGGTATCAAATATAGAAGGAGAACTTATATAAGGTGGCCGTTTTAGAGATTTTAACTTTGGGGGACCCGAGGTTGCGTCAAAAGGCAAAAGAAATCAGCAGGGTTACCAAGCGACACCGTCTGCTGGCGCGGCAGATGCTGGAAACCATGTATAACGCTAAAAATGGCGTGGGACTTGCAGCCCCTCAAGTCGGCATTTTAGAACGGATGGTGGTTATTGATATCGGTAAGGGGCCTCTTGTTTTAATCAATCCGGTGGTTGTGGCCAAAGAAGGTAAAAAAAAGGAAGTCGAGAGTTGCTTATCCATTCCCGACCGCTGTGAATATGTTGCCAGGCCCGATAGGGTTAGTGTTGCTTTTTTAAATCCGGATGGCAAAAAAATGACCATTCATGGAATCGGCCCCCTGGCAAGGGTCTTACAGCATGAAATTGACCACTTGGATGGAATTCTTTTCATCGATTATTGAACGGAACTGGCTTGTAGCCGGTAATATTCTCGATAGATAACAATACGTAAGTGAGGTGTTAATGTGGCCATTTTAAAAATATTAACCGAGGGAGCCCCGGTTTTACGCCAAAAGGCTAAAGAAGTGACTAAAATCACCAAGCGTCAACGGGTGTTGGTTAGAGATATGCTGGAAACTATGTACAATGCGAATGGTGTGGGATTAGCAGCTCCTCAAATTGGAATTTCCGATCGTTTGGTGGTGATCGACGTCGGTGAGGGGCCTATCGTATTATTTAACCCGGAAATAACCCTTTGTGAAGGTGAAAACAAGGATGTAGAAGGGTGTTTATCCATACCGGGCCGTAATGAGTATATTGTCAGAGCCCAAAAGGTATCCGTATCTTATGTCAATCTGGAGGGCAAAAGGGTAACGGTTACCGGGGAAGGGCTGTTAGCCCGGGCTTTACAGCATGAAATCGACCATTTGGATGGTATATTGTTTATCGATTATTTGCCAAAGGAGAAATAAAGTCTTGCGAATCTTATTTATGGGGACTCCTGGGTTTGCAGGGGTCAGTCTTGAACATTTATTAGGAAGCGGTCATGAAATTATAGGCGTTGTTACTCAACCAGACCGTCCCAAAGGGCGTGGTATGGGGGTTCAACCTTCCGAGGTTAAAAATATTGCAGCAAAACATCAATTACAGGTCTGGCAACCTGAAAAAGTTACCGGCCCTGAGTTTATGGCCTTATTCAACAGTTTAAATCCAGATTTAGTTGTTGTAGTGGCTTTCGGTCAGAAGATTCCTCCGGAAATTCTTTTTGGACCCCGCTATGGGTGCGTGAATGTGCATGGTTCGTTGCTGCCGCAATACAGAGGGGCTGCGCCGATTCAATGGAGTATTTTGAATGGGGATACCCAAACCGGTGTTACCACAATGTATATGGATGAAGGATGGGATACGGGAGATATTATTTATCAGGAACAGACACCGATTGATTTGGATGAAAATTTTGAAAGCCTTTATGCCCGCTTGGCTGAAATCGGCGGAGAGTTGCTGGTGAAAACGGTGGATGACATTGCTGCAGGTAAAGCACCTCGCCAAAAGCAGAATCCCGCTTTGGCAACGATAGCTCCGAAATTAAAACCCGAACAACAACGAATCAATTGGTCGGGTTCTGCCGCTCAGATTCATAATTTAGTCCGGACCCTATCCCCTCTCCCGGGTGCGGAAACTTATTTGAATAATGAACGTTTTAAAATCATAGAGACCCATATTATTTCCGATTGTAATTGTTCTAACGCGTCGTCGGTTGAACCCGGGTCGATTTTGCAAATTATAAAGAAACAAGGAATACTCGTAGCTTGCGGCGATGCGCCTTTATTAATCACCAAAATGCAACCCGCCGGCAAAAGGGCCATGACAGCCCAAGAATGTGCCAATGGCCGTTGCTTAAAATGCGGTATGCTTTTTTGTGAAGTGTAAAGATTATATTCAAGGAGGAGAAAGCGATGTTTTTCGATTGGACCTTTTTTTTATTAATCCCGGCAGTTATTTTAGCAATTTATGCCCAGGTAAAAGTTAAATCAACTTTTAACAAATTTTTGGATGTCCCGGCGGCTTCCGGAAAGACCGGAGCCCAAGTCGCACGTGAATTACTGGATAGCAATCATTTATCCGATGTTCCAATTGAGCTGACACCGGAAACTTTATCGGATCATTACGACCCGCGTTCCAGGATTTTACGGTTATCTCCAGAAGTTTATCATGGCCGATCCCTTGCTTCTTTGGGTGTGGCTGCGCACGAAACCGGACACGCCATTCAACATGCTCACGCTTATGTTCCGCTTTCTGTCCGTAACGCCATTTTCCCTGTGGCCAGTTTTGGTTCCAATTTAGGCTATATCTTGTTTTTTCTAGGTCTGGTCTTCGGCGGCAATAAATTCCTGATTGACTTGGGCATCATTTTGTTTAGCTTTTTCGTATTTTTTACAGTCCTTACTCTTCCGGTGGAATTCAACGCCAGCAGCCGTGGATTGATGATGTTAACCAGTACCGGTTTCCTGACACGCGGTGAGGAAGAAGCGGGAGCTCGTAAAGTACTTAGTGCTGCCGCATTGACATATGTAGCCGCCGCTGCCATGGCGATTTTGCAATTGGTGCGAATGTTGTTGCTTAGAGGAAATCGGGATGAGTGATGGTATCAGTGGCCGCAAGTTGGCCGAACTGGTTTTAAACCGTGTTGAAGGACGGGCTTCCTATTTAAATTTAGCGTTACCGGAAGTATTCCGTGAGCATCCAGATGCCCAGCAGCGTGAACGGGCTTTTTGTACTGAACTGACCTACGGGGTATACCGGCATCTCTATAAGCTGGATTATTTTTTGGGGCGGCTGCTCAGCCGTCCTTTTGATTCTTTAAAAATGCCGGTTAAAAATATCATGCGGATCGCTCTTTATCAATTGATGTATTTACCGGAGATCCCGGCCCGGGCCGTTTGTTTCAGCGCCGTTGAACAAACCAAGAACTCGCCTTATCAGGGGCTGGCTCCGTTAGTGAACGCGGTCATCCGTGCTTATTTAAGAAATAAGGATAAATTGAAACCGCCCAACCGTCGCCTGAACTTATTGGAATTTTTGGAGATCGAATATTCTCATCCCCGCTGGATGATTGAGCGGTGGCTTGACCGTTACGGCGAAGCCCGGACAGAACAGATGTTGCAGGTGAACAATGAGGAGCCTCCCTTAACTTTGCGGTTCAATCAATATCAGGGATCTATCAATGAAATTCTGGATGAGTTTGATGAGAGCGGCATCAAATATTCAATGGGGTTGTTTTTACCGGAAGCGATCCAAGTTAAATCGGCGTCCGGACCTTTGGATAAGCTTTCGTCATTTCAAAACGGGAAAGTATTTGTTCAGGACGAAAGCTCAATGCTGGTCGCCCATTTGGTTGCACCAAAGCCTGGTGAGACTGTCATCGATCTTTGCGCCGCGCCCGGTGGGAAGAGTACTCATATAGCCGAGTTAATGGCCGATAAAGGCAAGATTTGGAGTATTGATGATCATCCTCATAAGATCGATTTAATCACTCAAAATGCCAAACGATTGAAATTACAAAGTATTCGTCCTTATTTGGCCGATGCCCGTAATTTTAAAATTCCGGGCGGAGGTTTGGCTGACGCGGTTTTAGTCGATGTTCCCTGTACCGGAACCGGTGTTTTAAGGAGGCGGGTCGATGCCCGTTACCGTCGCCAACCGGAAGATATTGAAAATCTAGTCGCCGTTCAGCGGGAAATCCTTAGAAATGCCTCGCGGTTGGTCCGGCCTGGCGGACGTTTAATTTACAGTACATGCACTTTGGAACCAGAAGAGGATAAGGAACAAATTCTGTGGTTTCTTTCCAAACATCCTGAATTTCAGGCGGTTGATTTTGGGACATTTTTGCCGGAAATGCCGGTCCGTTATTTAGATGATCCTTGGGATAAATGGTTGACGATTTTGCCGATATCCGGCGGTGGGGATGGCTTTTTTATGTGCAGGATGGAACGGACCATGGCTTGAAAAAATAGCCCTTTTTTGGTATTGACTGAAGGGTTATTGGATTATAAAACTCATGGTCGAAATGATGAAAACCAGATCGGATCCGTAACGGGTTTGGGATATGTATATTCCATATGGAAACTTCCACCGATGCCCACCCCGGGGCTGAATCAAATCAGCGGCCTCCCCCATGAAACGCGGAAATATTAATTTTTCGTGTTTTTTTCGTGCCTTTTGTGGTTAAAAAGGTTTTAAGTTGAATGACAAAGGCAGAAAAAGACAATCGACCACGAAACCCACGAAAGGGCACGAAAAGAGGAATGAACGGTCAGTGGTTAACGAAGACAGGATGAACAGCAAGATTTACAGGTTTAATAAATGGTGAACGGCATTAAACCCGGCAGATTACTTCCCTGAAACATAAAACCATATTTCTGGTATCCTTGTCCATACAGCTAAAATGCTTTTGGTATCCTAACGGGAGCTTTTTTATATCAAACGAAAGAATTCGAAGCAAATAACAAGCTTTTTCTATCCTGGGGGGAGCTTTTTCTCGATCGGAGGGAGAAAATCGAAGCAAATAACAAGCTTTTTCTATCCCGGAGGGAGCTTTTTCTAGTTCAAAGGGAGAAAATCGAAGCAAATAACATGGAATTTCGGGATGCCTAGAGATAAGAGGGAAAAATTATTTTAAAGACTCATCAGGCTATGGGTGGGCCTGGAAATATACACCTATATTTTGAAAACCCCATTTGCCCAACATAGGCCATAATCGCATATGGGGTACGGTTCTGGCGAGTTGGCCTTAAGAGGCAGGGCAGGGAAAAACGACTAGGTATGCGCTTGCACGATGGCTTCGGTGTATGAATCGATTTTTAGAACGATAAAATCGGACTCCATCATGAATTTACTCTATGGGTGATGGTAGGATATCTCAAAATGATCTATTGTCGATCCTATTAAAAGGTGATAATATGAATTATGACCCCTCCCTGGGAGGGGTTAGTGAAGAGCGATATACGAAAGGAAAATTAGGAATGCAGCATAAGGATGATGCTGAAGTCGTCAATCGTTTGAAAACCGCCAGGGGACAAATTGACGGTATATTGAAGATGATTGATGAAGAAAGATACTGCATCGACATAGCAAAGCAGATCATTTCGGTACAGTCTCTTTTGAAGAAGGCGAATATGAAAATATTAAAAAATCATATGCACCATTGTGTGGTCAGTGGAATTATGGAAGGAAAAGGCGATGAAAAAATTGATGAGATACTTTATATCCTGGATAAGTATCTGGACAGGACCTGAGAAGGATTTAAAATCGGTTTGCTCATCAGAGAATGTGAAGTATCAGAAAAATTTGAGGGTTGATCAGGCCCTTGATTTATAAAAAGAAAAGGAGATTTCAATCATGAAAAAACAGATTACTATCGAAGGAATGAGCTGCGGTCATTGCGTAAAACATGTCGAAGAAGCACTGAAAGGGGTATCTGGAGTTAGCCACGTGGAAGTCAATTTGGTTGGTAAAAATGCGATTGTTGAAGTAAGTGACGGCGTGACTGATTTAATTTTAAAAGAGGCTATTGAGGAAGCCGGATATGAGGCAACGGAAATCAATCCGCTATAACGGAAACAAGCCAAATTTGGCCCGGGTATGAATAGAAATGATAAAGCGGATTTTAAAGCATTCAATGATAAGTAGTCATCCAACCCCAGCGGTTGACTGTTCGATTGCGGCTTGTTACACAAACCGCACAAGCCGAAGAATCTGGGCTAAAAGTATTTTTCAGCGAGTCATCCTCTTCATAATGGCCGGTATCAGAAGCGTCCCTATCTCGGGATGCTTTTTTGTTACCCATAGCCGCAAAGGAAGATTATAAAGAAAGATATTCGATAAATACTCGCATTTCCATTGGAAGGCTGTCTAAAAAGCAGTTTGGAATCAACTCAAAATACAATCGATATGATTGCCGAACATACTGGTTTCAATAGATTGTATTTCTTTAAAAGCGCAAGCGTTAACGGGGAATTTATTTTTGGGACAGCACCCACTTTCGGTTTTGATAAATATTTTTTTGGATTCCTGATTAGATTATAGGGTGAATTCAAAAGAACGGACAATCAAAAAAGCTGGTAAAACAACAAACGAGGTCTTAGAGCGTGAAAATTTTATGTACTTCGCAAATCGGATCCAGTACGGCATTGGGCCAGACCATGAGGGTTACGGCCATAGCCAAAGCGTTGCAGCGGCGGGGCGCTCAAGTAAAATTCTTGGCCGGAGGGAAATTAATCCCGGTCATCCAAAGTCATGGAATCGAAATCATCCCAGTATCCTCCATGCCGGAAATTGAACTATTTCCGGATGAAGCACAATTGAATGATCTGGATTATCAAAAGGAAATGGGTGCGAAGATAGGTTCTTGCCTGCGATTATCTTTACAAAGGGAGAAGGAAGCCATAGCTGCCGAGCGTCCGGATTTGATGCTTTGCGGTTCTCCGCTGAGCATTCTCAGCGCTAAGGAGGCCTGTATTCCCGCTTCATTAACCATGTTGCAGCCTCATGGGAAAAAGACTCTGGAGTATTTATTGAAAAAGATGAAGGAAAGAACAACGTTTCGCAATATGATTGCCGCTTCCCTCTCCCGGGGGGATCTTGAGAAATCTTTTTCCGAGGGGATGGAGACCGTTCCATTGATCTTTTTGGAGGGAATGCCCGAGATCAGCGGCGATATTGATTTTAATCGAATAAGTTGCGATTTCCCGGAACTCGGGGAACGGATTCAAAAAATAAAGTCCAAAATTCAATTTACCGGGCCTTTACTTGTTGAAAGTCCTGAAAAACTTCCAAACCAACAGGAATTAAAAATTCGTCACAGCGGGAATCAAGATCAACCGCTGGTTTATGTAACTATCGGCGGGGGAACTTCCTTGATTGGTGAAGAATTCCTGAATTTGGCGGTGGAGACATTCCGGTCACTGCCCAAAGTAAAGGGGGTTATTTCCACGGGTTTGGCGGTTTCTGCAGAACAAATCGGCGGATACCGCCCTCCGGAGAATGTAGTCATTCACCAGTTTGTCCCGGGATTGGAGTTAATTATGGCCAGTAATGTAACGGTTTTTCATGGAGGTTCATCGACCTTAATGAATTGTATTGCCTGCGGTAAACCGGGTGTGGTGGTACCGTCGATGGCGGAGCAAGAAGATAATGGCAGGGTGCTATCTCAAAACGGAGCCGGCATTCTCCTTGATAAACGGGGTTTGACCCCTGAGATTTTGGCGGCAGCGATCCGAAGGACTTTGGAGGATGATTCCTTTCGGCAGCAGGCGGAAAAGTTAAGAAATTTAGGGGAAAAATATGGCGGGGCGGAAGGGGCGGCTGCGATACTTGAACAATTTATGAAGGAGAGGAGTTTGGTCCATGCAGGCGTTGATTCTGGCAGCAGGTAAAGGAACCCGGTTGCACCCGATCACCAATTATGTACCCAAACCGATGCTGCCTTTACATGGCAAGCCGCTCATGGAATGGGTGATTTTACCCCTTATTGAAAGCGGTGTAAAAAATTTTGTTGTGGCGGTAAGCTATTTTGCGGAGCAAATCCAGAATTATTTCGGCAACGGGGAGAAATGGAATGTTCATATCGATTATAGTTATGGTCCCCGCCCTGCCGGAAAAGGAGGAGAAATCTGGCGGGCAGCTAGACTTCTACAGGAAGGGGAGGGGATCTTTTTGGTGGTTCCCGGAGACACCATTTGCCATCTGGATTACCGGGCTTTATTTGATTTTCACCGCAGCCATAAGGGTCCGGTTACTGTCGCTTTTTCCACCCATTATCGTCTTGAGGTAGGCATTGCCGAAATTGATGAACAGCAGCGCATTCGGAAGTTTTATGAAAAAGCCAACTTAAACCGCCCGGTTAGTACCGGGGCTTATGTACTGGACCAGCGCATTTTTCCCTTTATTGAAAAATTCATCGCTCAAAAGGAAGAAGTGGATTTACCGGGCGATATTTTTCCGGCTTTGTTGGCGGAGAATATAGCGATTTATGGATATATCAGTGACTACCAATGGTGGGATGTAGGCCGGATTAGCGATTATGAAGATTTAGCCGAATTACCCGGGGAAAAAGCGGCCCAAATCTTTAAGTGGGATGCCCAATATTCATATTCTTGATCGATTGATAATTCAAACCGGGTCAACTCTTTTAGGACTCTTATTTTAATCACAAACTACCCTACGGCAATTGCCAAGTTTTTATGATACAATGAAAGAAAACAGCTGTTTATTTCCTGAAATGAGGTGGCGCATGAATTTCAATGATAGCATTGGCGTTATTACCGGTGGCGCCAATGGAATTGGTCTTTGCCTGGTCACTGAATTCGCTAAACGCGGAGCAAAAGTTGCCTTTATTGATTTGGATAAAGAAGCAGGGGAAAAAGCATTGACCCGTATGACAGGCACTGGCGGAGCAGGTTTTTTTTATGCCGGGGATATTGCTGAAATTGAGGTTCTGGAGGAATTTTCTAAACGCGTTATCGATACCTATGGCCGTATTGACTTTCTGATTAATAATGCCTGTTTAAGCCGGAAAGGGATCATCTCCGGCTGTGACTATGATGATTTTAATTATGTTTTAAAAGTGGGGGTAACAGCTCCGTATATGCTGGCTAAACTTTTTCAAAACCATTTTTCCGATAAGGGGGCTATTGTAAACATCTCTTCCACCCGAAGCATCATGTCGCAGCGGGATACTGAGAGTTACACCGCGGCCAAAGGCGGCATCTCGGCCTTGACCCATGCCTTGGCGATCAGTCTTGCAGGGAAGGTAAGAGTCAACAGTGTCAGTCCAGGTTGGATCGACGTGAGGGCAAATTTTGACACAGAGTATGACAACAAACACAGTCTTGCCGATAAGTATCAACATCCGGTTTGTCGGGTAGGCACCCCCATGGATATCGTGCGGGCGGTAATGTTTTTGTGTGATCAGGAAAATACCTTTATTACCGGCCAAAACATCACCGTCGACGGAGGCATGACCAAACGGATGATTTATAGCGGTGATGAGGGATGGGAGTTTAATGAAAAATAGATTGTTCATCATGCTTATCGGTATTCCTGGCAGCGGTAAGTCGACACTAGCCGAAACTTTGGCCAGGAATTACAATGCCGTTTTGATTTCCACTGATCAATTGCGTTTTCAATATACGGGCAGTAAAGAAAACCGGACCAAGGATAGTTGCGTATTTGCCATGGCGCATCAGCAGATTAAAACGTTATTGAATGAAGAACAGAATGTTATCTATGATGCGACCAATCTTTCCCTTAGGGATAGAAAAAAGATATTGTCCTTGCTGCCCGAATCGACCATCAAAAAGTGTTATTTCAAAAGCATTTCCTTATCGGCCGCTCTTACCAGGAATATGAAACGAAACAGAGTTGTTCCGGAGCAAGTTATTGCAAAAATGTATCACCAAATGCAGCCACCAACCCTGGAGGAAGGATGGGATGAGATCACAGTTGTCCGTGATTGAAAGCAATTGAGCACTAAACATCCCTTAAATTATTGGGACCCAGCAGCAACGTGACGAATGGGGTGCGCTCATCCCCGCCGTTGATCTCGGCTGCACCGAACTGGCAGTAAGGATAAAAACCGCAAAAGGGAATGTTTCCTAACTGGTATCGTGCTGTCTCAGCTTCCCGGATGATTTGATTGCCCAGTAGGATTTTCCTTTCCGACCCGGAAAAGAATAAAGCGGCAGCAGGGCGGAAACCGGGGTATTGGGCTAACGCCTGGCGGATAGAATCGGTACAGGATGGGATTACCGCTGTTTTATCGACATTTTCCTGTTGGAAGAAGTCTTCCGCCTTTGTTTTACCCTGGAATGACACTGCACTGACGCCGCGGGAAAAGGAGACCGCCCCGGCAAATAAAAGCAGAACCACGCTGTCCGTCAATACCTCTCCGTTGAAAAATTGATAGTTATGTTTTCCTTTAGGATGGGCCGTTTGAACAGCCCCAAAGATCGGGAAAGTTTGGCCTAAGATTTCCCGGATCCCTCCTTCAATTCCTTTGATTCCATCCGGTAGAGGAGGTGAAAAGGTTATGGCAAATCTTTGCTGGTAAAGGTGATGTTTTAGTCGGAGCCGGGATGAGATGGCCGCCAGCCGTCCGGCTTTTCCACAAAGAAGGGAAACCTTTTTGCCCACACCCGCTCCGATTTCGGCTGTATAGGTCACGAATACCATGAATGTGAGGGAATTTTCGGTAAAACCATATAGCGATGAAAATTCACCGTTGGTCGTGCATCCGATCACTTGAATGCCTGGAAAATTTTTTTGAATTACAGATAAGATCAAGCCATGATTAAAATCCTCCGCACAAAATAAGATTCCGGCCTGAGGTGAAAGTCCATCCAGCGAAGGGTACAGTTGCTCTATAACTTCACGGACTGCAGTCGATGATTGGTGATTTCTACTATGACCCACCAAAACTTTTATCAATTTTGCCACCTCTTAGAAATACTTAAACCCGGATAATACGCATCGAGAAGTCTTTTTCAGGGTCCATGAATATGGAAGCGTTTTTGACGTACCAGAGTCAATGGGTAATTCGTAAAGATGGGGTTTTTCATTTCATTGGCGTAGAGTAAAGATTTCTTTTCGTAAAAGGGGAAATTCGCGAGTTATTTCTATGTTGAATTACAGTGTTAATATAATTATCCTATAAAAAATATTCTTTTTATTTGTTAAAATTCCTTTTGAATTAGAGTTGTTCGGTTCTTTTTGATCGGATTGGAAGGAAGTTGGTTTCCGATGAAGAAGTGCTCAAGGTAAGAAGTGTAGGTAAATTGTATTTTTACTAAAAAAAGGAAACCTCAAACGGGGAGCGTGTTGGGAATGCGGATTGTTTTATTGGAACCATTGGGAGTGGGGGAACCAATACTGCAAAGATTGGTCTCAAGCCTTGAAAGGGAAGGGCATCAAGTTGTAACTTATTCAGATCGGGCTGTTAACAACGATGAATTAATGACGCGTTCGCAAAAAGCAGATGGGGTAATGCTAGTGAATCAGCCTTACCCGGATGATGTTATCCGGGAATGTCCGGATTTAAAGATGATTTCAGTCGCCTTTACCGGGGTGGATCATGTCGGGATGAACTCCTGCAGAGAAAAACATATTATCGTATCCAACGCCGCCGGATACTCGACCCACTCGGTAGTTGAATTATCCTTCGGCCTAACCATTGCAGTTTTACGAAAAATGATTCCCGCCGATGGCGCCGCCCGGAATGGTAAAACCAAGGATGGACTGCTTGGTAACGAACTTTATGGAAAAACCCTTGGAATTGTGGGGACAGGGGCGATAGGTTTGCAAGTAGCCGCTATCGGAAAGGCTTTCGGATGTTCGGTCCTTGCTTATAGCCGTAGTCAAAAACCGGAAGGAATCGCTTTGGGAATCCAATATGTTACCCTTGAGGATCTGCTTTCGCAGAGTGATATCGTTTCATTACATGTACCGCTATGCGGTGAAACCAAAAACCTTATTGACGGACGTCTGATCCGGTTCATGAAACCTTCTGCGATTTTAATCAATACGGCTCGGGGTCCTGTGATTGACAATAATGCCTTGGCCGCCGCTTTAAAAAACGGAGAGATTGGAGGCGCCGGCATTGATGTTTTTGAGATGGAACCCCCGATCCCTTCCACGCATCCGTTAATGACCGCCCCCAATGTAATTTTATCTCCCCATATTGGGTTTGCTACTAGGGAGGCCTTGGAAAGACGGGCCCAAATCGCTTTTGATAATGTTCTTGCCTGGTTAAAAGGCGCGCCGCAAAATGTCATTCTTTAAACTTACAAAACAGGAGCTTTTGAACTGGTTTCAAAAGCTCCGTAAATCATGGTTTGGCGTAGATTAACCGTTGCCGTATCATATCATGCTACCGCCAGATAAAGCGCTCAATATATTCAAGAAAAGCCTTAATCCCATCGTCGGTTAACAGTTCCCGCTGGGAAAGTGGTTGTTTGAGGTAGAGGTTGCTCAAATTGCGCACCCGGCTTAAAGCGACATAGATTTGACCGGAATCAAAGGCGCCTCTGCCGGTATCCAGGTATATGTTGTTTAAGGTGAGGCCCTGGCTCTTGTGAATCGTTAGAGCCCAGCCAAGTTTCAGGGGAAACTGGCTAAAGGTGCCGATGACATCTTTTTCAATTTTACCGTTATGGATATGATATTGATATTTTTCCCAGGTTTCCCGGGATACCGGATAATCAATCCCATCCACCTCAATCATCAGCTCATCCCGACCAAGTTCTTTAATAACCCCGGTTGTCCCATTGACCCATGCTTTCCCAGGATCATTTTTGATAAAAATCACTTTAGCGCCCACTTTTAAAGAGAGTATGGGTAAGGTGGGAAAATCCTCCCGGCTAAACTTCCCTTCAATATTCGCCTGATACTGGTGTTTTGGCGTTGAGAGCGCCTCCAATCTACTGGTATTGTAAGCTTGGGCCGCTTCATTGGTGCAAGTTAACACTGTAACCTCATCCAGTTGCTCAATGATGGTTGCGGCAGTGACCCGTTCATTTAAGGCGCGGATTAAATCCTGACATAGGTTATTCTGGCGGACTTGTTCCAAGAGATTAATGAATTCCTGGCTCTCTTGACGAAAAATGGCTTCAAATTTGATGTATTTAAATGAATCGCCGATGATTGCGGAACGAATGGCCTGAGAATTGAAGAAAAAACGGTTTTTATAACGCCCTCCGGGGTTGAATTCGGATCGCTCTTCGCGAACCACAACCGGTGGCAATTGATAGAGATCTCCAATCAGGATTAGCTTCACGCCCCCAAAGGGTTCGGTCGATTTGCGGTTAATTTGGAGGGAGTGATTAACAGCATCCATTAAATCCGCCCGTACCATGGAAATTTCATCAATAACCAGATAGTCGATTTTTTTATAAATCTGTGGCTGCCGGCTTTCCTTGATTCGTTCCGGGTAAAGCATACCGTGTTCTAAGTTGAAAAAGGAATGTATAGTTTGTCCTCCGATATTTAAAGCCGCAATGCCGGTAGGGGAGAGAAAGACCGTATTACCGGGAAGTCTGGTTAGTTCATGTTTGGTGAAGGTTGATTTCCCGGTGCCCGCTTTACCGGATATGAAAGTGAGCGGAGTACCACTCGCTATACAGTCGAGAGCGTCTTGAAAAGCGGGGGTCGTTATATAGGATTGTTCGATAGCTAGATTTGTCATTGCCGATCCTTTGGGTATTTATCAATTGATGCGTAGCGAAAATAATCCATTGTTTTGATTTCATTATGCCCTATTTTATGATGGAAGACAAGTAAATAAATATCTCCCGTTATACCGGGGATATTTATTTATAAAAAAAGAGCCGCCTCTATTGAGACAGCTCTTGTAAGAGAAGAGAATAGTATCTTAGTAATCCATACCCATTCCGCCGCCGGGCATAGCCGGAGCTGCGGGTTTTTCTTCAGGGATTTCTGCCACGACGCATTCGGTGGTGAGTACCATCGCTGCGATACTGGCGGCATTTTGTAAAGCACCACGGGTTACTTTGGCCGGGTCAATGATACCGGCTTTCACCATATCCACATACTCACCGGTTAAGGCATTATATCCTTGTCCAGCAGGCATTGAAGAGACTTTTTCAACAACGATCGAACCCTCAACACCGGCATTTTGAGCGATTTGTTTTAAGGGTTCGGTGAGTGCTTTCCGGACAATCGAAATACCGGTTGCAACATCGCCGTTTTCTTTCAATTTATCAAGTACTGGGGCAATCTGTAGTAGAGTGACGCCACCACCGGGAACAACGCCTTCTTCGACGGCAGCCCGGGTTGCTGAAAGCGCATCCTCAATTCGGAATTTTTTCTCTTTCATTTCGGTTTCGGTAGCAGCACCAACTTGAATTACAGCCACACCGCCCGATAACTTGGCCAGCCGTTCTTGCAATTTTTCCTTATCATAATCGGAAGTGGTGTCTTTGATTTGGGTTTTAATCTGACCGATGCGGGCGGCAATTTCTTTTTTGTCGCCTTTACCATCAACAATGGTGGTCTCGTCTTTGGTCACTTTCACCTGACGGGCTTCACCCAACATCTCCAGGGTGGTGTTTTCCAAAGTGGCGCCGACTTTTTCGGAAATAACCTGGCCGCCGGTAACGATGGCGATATCAGCCAGCATGGCTTCACGACGGTCGCCAAATCCCGGGGCTTTAACGGCGACAATGTTCAAGGTACCGCGGAGCCTGTTGACGACCAGTGTAGCCAGGGCCTCTCCTTCGATATCTTCAGCAATCAACAAAAGGGGTTTGCCGCGTTGCATTACTTTTTCCAGGATTGGGAGTAAATCTTTGATTAGATTGATCTTTTTATCGGTGAGTAAGATGTAAGGGTTGTCCAACACGGCTTCCAACCGTTCCGGATCAGTAACCATATAAGGGGATACATAGCCTTTGTCAAATTGCATCCCTTCGACGACTTCCAGGTTGGTGCCCATGGTTTTGGATTCTTCCACGGTAATTACACCGTCATTGCCCACTTTTTCCATGGCTTCAGCGATGAGTTTTCCGATCTCTTCGTCCCCAGCGGAAATTGCAGCTACTTGAGAGATGGATTCTTTTTTATCAACTTTTTTGCTGACTTTTTTGATTTCTTCAACTACGACGTCAACTGCTTTTTCAATCCCTTTTTTCAAAACCATAGGATTGGCGCCTGCAGCCACATTCTTAAGACCTTCCCGTACCATGGCTTGAGCGAGTAAGGTAGCGGTGGTGGTTCCATCCCCTGCGATATCGTTGGTTTTAGTGGCAACTTCTTTCGCAAGTTGAGCTCCCATATTTTCAAAGGGATCTTTAACTTCAATTTCTTTGGCAATGGTTACTCCATCATTGGTGATGGTTGGGGAACCATATTTCTTTTCTAAAACTACATTGCGTCCCTTGGGGCCCAAGGTGACTTTTACTGCATCCGCCAGAGTATTCACACCGCGTTCCAGTGCGTGGCGGGCTTGTTCATCAAATAAAATCTGTTTTCCAGCCATATTTTTAGCCTCCAATTTCAAATTTAAAACTTCATTCAAGCCATCAACTTAGTCAGCAATAATTGCCAGAATGTCGTTCTCTTTTAAAACCATGTATTCTTCTTCATCCACTTTCACTTCAGTACCGGCATATTTGGCAAAAAGCACTTTATCACCGACTTTAACTTCCAAAGGAAGTTTTTGACCGTTATCAAGAACTTTCCCCGGGCCAACGGCTACAACGGTACCTTTTTGCGGCTTTTCCTTGGCTGTATCCGGAAGCACAATACCACTTTTAGTCTTTTCTTCACTTTCTAATGCTTTGACAACGACTCTTTCACCTAAAGGTTTGATGTTCATAATATCCCTCCTTGCGTTATTGTTAGCACTCACTACTCCTGAGTGCTAATCACAGAAATTATTGTATTAAGCTTGGTCTCTTTTTTCAAGAAAAGGAAGATGGGATAAAATTTGCATTTTAACCGATTATAGCGATTTAATAAAATTATCTTCCTTTTTCTTTTGCTTTTTCATTTTTTCTCGTGATTAATCCATATTAATATTCGGACTCATCAGGGAGAGATTGGGAAAACGGGGAAATAAAGATGATTATTGGGTTATTAAAAGTTCGATTATCGTAAAATCTGAGCAAGCAGAAGATAACTTTTTCATGAAGAAAATGTAAATTTATAGATGGAAGTAAAAAATCAGATAATTAACTGCTAATGGAATCGTCTCTGATCCCAAGTCGCTCCAGCAATTTTTCATCCGGCGTTATAATTGCGGTTTTAAAAAAGTCATAAATGACAAAACCAGGCTTTGATGCCGGAGGCTTTTTGACATTTTTCCGCTTGGTATAATCGACCGGAACTTTGGTGGAATTTTTGGCCTTGCTGAAATATGCTGCCAGTTGGCAGGCATAATTCAAGGATTCGTCATCAACCGGGACCCCGGGTTCAGGCCTCAAAATAACATGGGAACCGGGTATTTTTTGGGTATGGAACCAGAGATCATCCGGATCTGCGACTTTAAATGTCAAGCGGTCATTTTGAAGATTATTGCGGCCGACCAGGATGGTATGTCCGGCAGGTGTTTTATATTGACGGGGCTGTACAGGTTTTTCCTTTTTCGCGTTTTTTTTGACCGGGTGAATTCTGGCTTTTTTAGCAGCTTCATTTTGTTGAAGTTCCTCCAAAACCAGGTGAAGGTCAGTAAGATTCATGGCGTTTTGGGCCATAACCTCAATACTTTCCAAATATTCAAGGGCTTCCTGAGTCCTGACGATTTGTTCACCAATCGCCACTTGACCTTTCTTGGCTTTTTGGTATTTTTTAAAATAAACCTGCGCGTTGGCTTGGGCTGACAGCGAGGGATCCAGTTTGATAAGGATTTCCTTGCCTTGCGGATCATAATGATTCAAAAGAGTTACTTCCTTGCTGCCTTTGGTAATCTGAAATCCGTATGTAGTTAAAAGTTCACCGGTAATTCGCAACTGGTCACCCTGATCGGCGGCAGTCGCTTCCGCTTGTTGCTTCGCTAATTTGGTACGGGTCTTTTCGATTTGGGCATGAATCTTTTTTTCCAGATTTATTTTCGCTTCTTTGAGGCGGCTTGTTAATTGTTTTTGATCAAAGAGAACGGCGACTTCCTTATGCAGGGTTGGGATAGGGCGAACTGAGATATTGGCCGGTGGAAAATGAATCGATAGCGCCGAACAGTCCAACAGCCTTCCGGTCCCGTCAAATAAACCCATCGGTTTGAAGTCTCCTCTGGCAACGGTATCTGCCCAGGAATTAAAAGCGGAAAATAGTTTGGGGTAGTCTTCGGCCGGTATTTGATGGCAGAGTGTATCCGGAGAAAAATGGACAGCCCGGGTAATCTCGTGAATGGAGAGAGCCGATATTCCATACCAATGTTTAAGAAAAAACTTTTCCAGTGAAACATCTTTCGGCAATTGACTCAAGAGAATCGCGAATTGCGCTTCATTGATGGAAACCGGCCGCCAGCGTCCACCGGTCGGCGGAAATTCATAGGAAATGCCCGGAGCAACCTCCCGGTCTTCCGGCCTTTTGGGGTTAACTTTACGCCAGACATCGGTAATAACCAGATTTTCGTCGCAGATCATTAAATTTGAACTTTTACCAGTCAGTTCAACCAGAAGATAACGATTGATGATCCCCAGCGCCTGTTCATAAACTTCGAAGGTTAGCTTGATGATTCTCTCAAAGGGGACGGATTCAATCGCAATTAATTTTGAACCTGAAAAACGTTTTCGCATTGAGGCGCCAAATATTGTTGGGGGAGCCGGAACTTCTTTCGAGTCAATCCGCGAATTTGGGTCTACCAGGTGAAAACGGCCATATCCGGAATTTAGGGAAATTAATAAATTGAAATCAGTGCCGGACCCATAGCCGCTGAGAATGAACTCATCGGTAAATGTTTGGTCAATCCGGTTGATTCTTACCGGCAGGTAGCGAGAGAGTTCAATACAAATTTGGGCAATCACTGGAGCATCGATAGGCATTTTTTTTAACCTCCCTTAGTAAGTATAGCGATGAAAGACAGTTTGGTCAATGGAGGAGAATATGTCCAACTGGTTTAACATTGAAACCAAAGATGTAATCAAAGATTTCTCCAGCTGTGAAAAGAAAGGATTGACAACTTCTGAAGCAAGCCGCAGACTCGCCAAAGTGGGGCAAAATCAACTAACTCCCGGAATGAAGCTTTCACCGTGGCAAATTTTAGGCTCGCAATTTAAGGATTTCATGGTGTTAGTACTGATTGGAGCCGCAATTGTTTCGGGTTTGCTGGGAGAAAAGGCTGATGCGATAACGATTGTCGCTATCGTCATTCTCAACTCTTTTCTGGGGTTTATCCAAGAATACCGGGCAGAGAAGTCTTTAGAAGCTTTAAAAGAATTAACCGCACCCCTGGCCCACGTTTTTCGGGACGGTAAAGTTCAGCGAGTGCCTGCCAAATCTATCGTTCCCGGTGACATTCTGGTTTTGGAAAGCGGGGATAGGATTGCGGCCGACGGTAGAATCATTGTGGCCACCGATTTGGAAATAAATGAGGCTACTTTAACCGGCGAGTCTTTGGCAGTTTCAAAAGATGAGCATGTTCATAAAGACCCCCATCCCGCACTCGGTGATCAAAAAAATATGGTATTCGCGGGCACGATTGTTACCGGTGGAAGAGGCCGGGCTGTTGTTACAGCAACTGGAATGAACACAGAAATCGGCAAAATAGCCGGATTGATAAATAATGCTCAAACAGAAGAAACTCCTTTACAAAAACGTTTAGAACAGCTTGGAAAATGGCTGGTTGTGATTTGTTTAGGTGTTTGCGCAGCTGTAGGAACAATGGGAGTTTTAAGGGGTGAGCCACCCCGTCAGATGTTTTTGGCTGCTGTAAGTCTAGCTGTAGCTGCGATTCCAGAGGGTTTGCCGGCTATTGTTACCATTGTCTTGGCAGTGGGAGTTCAGAAAATGATTCGCCGGAATGCTATCATCCGCAGGTTGCCGGCGGTGGAAACCTTGGGTTGCGCCACGGTGATTTGTTCAGATAAGACGGGAACCTTGACCCAGAACAAATTGGGAGTTACCCGGCTTTGGACCGGGGGACGGGAGTATGGTTTCGAGTCAAATAATCCCATCAAAAAGACAGCGGCTGAAATTGGAGGGGCACTTAAACGCCTGTTGGAAATCGGTATTCTTTGCAATAATGCTGAACTTCAAAAGGAAGGGAATTCACTCTATGTTATCGGCGATCCGACAGAAGGAGCATTGCTGACAGCGGCTTCACAATTTGGGATCGATCCGGTGCATTGCACCCTGGAACAAATGCGCCTTGGAGAAATTCCCTTCAGCTCGGAGCGCAAACGAATGAGCGTATGGGTTAAAAATCCAGATGGTCTTTTATTATTGGCCAAAGGTGCCGCTGATATTATGATGGAGCGCTGCACCCATATTTGGTCTAATGTTGGGATTGTCCCTTTTTCTACAAAAATGAAAATGGAAGTCAAAAGCTGTACGGAAAAATGGGGTTCCGAAGCCTTGCGAATCCTGGCCTTTGCCTACCGGCCAGCCCGGTTTGATGAAATCCATCTGAAAAATAATGATCCTGAAAAGGAATTAATCTTTGTCGGATTGATGGGAATGACCGACCCACCGCGGCCGGAATCAAGAGGAGCCATCGAAAAGGCCAGGCGCGCAGGAATTCAGACCAAAATGATTACTGGAGATTACCCGCGGACGGCGGCGGCTATAGCCAAACAAATTCATTTGCTCAGACCCGAAGGTAAAATTATTACCGGAAGAGAAATTGATCAGCTAAGCGATAAAGCACTTGCTGCTATTATTCATCAAATTGACGTTTTTGCCAGGGTTTCACCTCACCATAAATTACGGGTGGTTAAGGCATTAAAGCAGCAAGGCCAAATTGTTGCCATGACCGGGGATGGTGTTAACGATGCTCCTGCAATTAAAGAAGCGGATATTGGAGTGGCCATGGGTCAAAGCGGTACCGATGTCACGAAAGAGGCTTCAGCAATGGTCATTGCGGATGATAATTTTGCCACAATTATTGCGGCGGTTGAAGAAGGCCGGACAATTTATGATAATATCCGTAAGTTTATTCGTTATTTGTTGAGCTGTAATATGGGGGAAATTTTAACCATGTTTGGCGGTATTATGTTGGGTTTACCTTTCCCTCTCCTGCCGATTCAAATATTGTGGGTCAACTTGGTTACGGATGGCCTTCCTGCAATTGCACTCGGAATGGATCAGGCAGATGTGGACAATATGAACCGGCGGCCCAGGCCTCCCCGGGAAGGGATTTTTGGACGCGGATTGGGTCTGAAAATAATGTTCCAGGGTGTAATGATCGGTGTGGTTACTTTACTGGTTTATATTTTGAAATTAAAGACAGGCGGTTTAATGGAAGCACGTACAGCGGCCTTTGCAACTTTAGTTTTTGCCCAGTTGTTTTTTGTATTTCAGTGTCGTTCGGAATCCAAGAGTTTACTGCAGCTCAATCCTTTTCAAAATCGGTATCTTTTGGGTGCAGCCTTCATCTCCAGTGCAATGCAAGTGGCGGTTATCATGATTCCCTGGTTTCAGAGGATTTTTTATACCACTTCCTTAAAGACTGCCGATTGGTGTATGATCCTGGCCTTGACATTATTATCAACAATCATCGGCGACCTGGTTTTTCAGTTCCGAAGCGTGATTAAGAAACATTTAAGTATCTTTCGCTTCGAAACGCATAGGTCCACGTTTTAGTGGAAAAATAACCACAGACTGGAAACCTTGGGGTGAATCTGTGGTTCAGCTTTTTTTGTTTTTAAGTGTGTTTTGTGTGTTTTTTTTCTTACCTGTTGAATTCAGGATCTTTTATCAAAAGGTAGCTTGGGACGATGCCTTAGTGTTAGAAATGTCTTTTTTACATGGTTTATTGAAAAGACGCAGAGCCATTAGTTTACTCCAATTAACAGCGAAAGGGGTTAAACTACAACAGAAAAATTCCGGCCGATGGTTTTTTTTACGGAAAATCCGCCGCCAAAAGAAAACCACATCCTATCAAGGAAATTCCCGCAATTGGCGGGAATTTTTTCAGAGCTATCAAAAATGGGGTTTAGGGATGACTTTGCTTACTTATTTTTTGCCTGCCCAATATCACCGCTGGCTATTTGTAGTTGAAGATTTGGAAAGACGAGGGCGTTTTACCAAATTTATCTGGATTACACGATTCGGTACTGGAAATCCGGTGAGTACGGCCACAATGTATGGAGTTTTATGGGGAGCCAAATCAAGCCTTTTAGGTTATCTTCATCGTAAGATAAAGTTCGATTTGAGGCCGGATATTCAAGTAATCCCGGATTTCCAAAACTTGAGATTGGACTTGAACTTTGACTGTATATTCCGCGTTAAACTGGGCTATATTATAGTTGCTGCTTTTATAGCACATTTCCGTCATCGCATGATGAAAGGAGGTATTGGATTTGGAAGATCACCCAATTGAAGGTCTAATGAAAACCGCGATGCAGAATATTAAAGAAATGGTTGATGTCAATACCATCCTTGGAGATCCGGTGGAAACACTGGATGGCAGTGTTATTGTACCAATTTCGCGAGTCTCATTTGGTTTTGCGGCCGGCGGCAGTGAATTTGAGGCCAATATGTTAAAAGCCAAGGATAAAGATCGTGAACGGAACCAGGAAACAACGGAGAGTAGTAAGAAGCTCCCATTCGGCGGAGGAAGCGGCGCCGGAATTACCATTAATCCGGTAGCTTTTTTAGTAGTCGGTAAAGAGCAAACTAAATTATTGCCGATCGAAAGCAACGTATTAGTGGATCGTATTTTGGACTCAGCCCCACAATTGTTGGATAAATTGCATGAATTCATCAGTCCCAAAAATCAAGAAAAAGAAATCCATTAATTTTTAAAAAAGCAATGATAAACAAATCGTCTCCTGAATTTAGCATTAAATAAACCGCGTTATATGCGGTTTTTTTATTTTTATTGAAAGATGAACCGGATTTTGGCAACTAATCCACCCAATATACGTTAAAAAGATAGATTTTTTCTAAACAAACCCATGAATTTCCAAATAAAAAGCAAAGGTATACGCAGGATTTCATGACTGTTTTCAGAAATGAATAAACAAACAACTGGGTGGAGGCTTTCTTATGAAAAAGCGGCTTATTTATTTTTTTGTATTTATGGTTCCAATTATCACTACAACCTGCGTATTTGCCGCTAAGGGAGTTGAAGTAACCGCCTCGGCAGCAATTTTATTGGACTACACTACGGGTGAAATTTTATATCAAAAAAACGCATCTAAAAAACTAGCCCCCGCCAGTACCACCAAAATATTAACCGCGATTTTAGCAATTGAGCGCGGTAAAATGAATCAGGAAATGGTTACAAGCACAAAAGCCAGTAAAACTGATGGATCATCCATTTGGCTTGCTCCTGGTGAAACCCATACTCTGGAGGATTTATTATACGGTATTCTTTTAAATTCTGGAAATGACGCCTCCGTTACCGTCGCAGAAAATTTGGCCGGCTCGGAAAGTAATTTTGCCGCCTGGATGAATGAGAAAGCAAAAGTATTGGGGGCTAAAGACAGTCATTTTATAAATTCTAACGGCCTCCCGGAAAAAAATCATTATACCACAGCTTACGATCTGGCTCTCATCACCCGTTATGCTTTACATAATCCGATTTTTAATGAAATTGTAAATACCAAGAAAAAAATCATTAGTTGGCCCGGACATAAGTGGGATCGGACGATGTATAACCATAATAAAATGTTGTGGCGTTATCCGTATACTGATGGAGTAAAGACAGGATATACCCGCCAAGCCGGTCACTGTCTGGTTACGTCGGCGACGAAGGATAATCATCGCTTGATCGTCGTTGTATTACATAGCAAAAATGAGTATGTTGACTCAACAGCTTTATTTAATTACGGATTCAGTCGTTTTCAACTTTATACCCTTTCTTCTACCAAGAAATTAGGAGCGGTGAATGTTGCCGGAGGAGTGCAGCAACAAGTTCCGGTTTCTGCCATGAGTCCAATTAACCTGGTTATCCCGAAAGGAACGGAGTCAAAACTACAAATGAATTTAAGTTTGCCTCAGTCCATTAAGGCGCCGGTAGAAAAAGCTCAACATGTCGGTGAACTTAGAGTGGAACTGGGTGGAAAAGTCTTGGAAAAATGTCCGGTGGTTGCTATAGCCCCCGTTCAGCGAAAAGGGATTTTCCAGCGACTTTGGGAATGGATTACTGGGTTATTTCAATAAATACAATGTTAATAGGCTTGACGTCTTGTCATGCCGGTGCTATAATCTTTTATACGATGCGAGAGTGGCGGAATGGCAGACGCGCTAGACTTAGGATCTAGTGGGCAACCGTGCGGGTTCAAGTCCCGCCTCTCGCACCAATTAAATTGTTTTCATCCGAAGCTATTGACATTTCAAGATAACAAAGGTAATATTTTATTATCCTCGGATAGCCGGGGCTTATTTTTTATGCTGAAATTTTAACGGGATTTACCGAAATCATGCGGAAAAAATTTGCATAGTGGAAATTATGAATTTCGTTTACTTCTGAGCCCTATGAGCGATAATAGTTTAGCAGGAGTTTCAAATTGAAGTGTCGAAATGCTGAATGCAGATAAAGGGCAAGAAATTTCAGCGTCAAACATATATTATAGTACAGATTCGGAGGAGCATAAATGCAGTTTAACCTGGAAAAACTAGAACAGAATTTTGTCATGCTGGAGGTTACGGTTGAGCCCAAAGAAATTGAAGATGCTTTGGCAGAGAGTTACAAAATCGTTGTTAATAAGGTAAATTTACCCGGCTTTCGTAAGGGACATATTCCACGCCCAATTCTTGAGGCTCAGTTCGGAAAAACTGTTCTTTACGAGGATGCTTTAGATATAATTGTATCCAAAGGATATTTCAAGGGGATGGAGCAATATAATTTAGAGCCCATCGATCAGCCGAAATTGGAAATCAAGGAACCCTTTGAAGAAGGTAAAAATTTTGTTTTTAAAGCAAAAATTGAAGTATTGCCTGAAGTGAAATTGGGGCAATATAAAGGTCTGGAAATTGAAAAGAAAAAAGCCACGGTTAGCGAAAGCGAAATCGAAGAACGGCTAAAATCTTTGCAAGAACGTCATGCTGAGCTTGTGGTGAGCGATAAAAAGGAACTTGGAAAAGGTGACTTTTCGGTCATCGATTTTGAAGGCTATGTTGATGGTAAGGCATTTCCGGGTGGAGCTGCTCAAGGGTATTCGTTAGAAATCGGATCCGGCAGTTTTATACCGGGTTTTGAGGAGCAATTGGTTGGGATGTTGTCTGAAACTTCGAAAGACATCACGGTCAAATTTCCTGAAGACTATCATAGTAAAGATTTAGCCGGTAAAGAGGCAACCTTTAAGGTAACGCTCCATGAAATTAAGGTTAAAGAAATTCCAACGATAGATGATGAATTTGCTAAATCAGTGGGTAATTTCGAGACTGTCGACGAGTTGAAAAATGATCTGCGAGAAAAAATTCTAGCAATGAATGAGCGGGAGTCGGAAGCAAATTTTAGTGATGCTGTTATCAACACTGCAGTCGATAATGCTACGGTTGATGTCCCGGAAACAATGATTAAGCAAGAAATGGAAGATTTGTTGCACCGTTTTGAGCATAACCTAGCATATCAAGGCTTAACTCTAGAGAAATACTTGGAATACACTCAAAAAACCAGCGAACAAGTGAAGGAAGATTTTCGCCCCGAAGCCGTGAAGCGGGTTAAAACCGATTTGATTTTGAACAGTGTTGCTAAGGCTGAAAATATTGAAGTGTCTGAAGATGAAGTCAATCAAAAAATTCAGGAACTGGCAGCAATGTATGAACAAAAGAATCCTGATAGATTAAAAAAGGATTTGGAGAAAAACGGTCGGCTCTCTGGAGTCAAACAGGCTATTTTATTGGAAAAAACTGCAGATTTTATCAAAGAACAAGCTACTGTTAAGATCGTTGAAAAGTAATAAGCGCTGAATATTCGCGTACATGAGCGCACATGCTAGGAGGGGAGCAAATTGATAAATATGAATTTGGTACCGATGGTGGTTGAACAAACCAATCGCGGCGAACGGGCATATGATATTTATTCTCGTCTATTAAAAGATAGGATTGTTTTTTTGGGTGGTCCAATTGATGATAATTTAGCCAATTTGGTCATAGCTGAATTGCTTTTTTTGGCAGGAGAAGATCCCGATAAAGAAATTTTCTTATATATTAATAGCCCTGGTGGGGCAGTATATTCAGGTTTGGCGATTTATGACACAATCCAATACATACGGCCGCAAGTATCAACGATTTGTGTGGGTATGGCGGCCAGTATGGCGGCAATCCTGTTGACTGCTGGAAGTAAAGGAAAACGCTTCGGATTACCCAATTCCAGAGTTCTAATTCACCAGCCTCACATTCAAGGCGGTGTGGGAGGGCAGGCAACCGATATTGAAATTCAAGCCAAAGAAATCTTAAGAATGAGAGAAGTTGGCAGTCACATTTTGGCAAAACATACCGGCCAACCTTTTGAAAAAATCGAAAAAGATGTAGACCGCGATTACTGGATGTCTGCAGAGGAAGCTAAAGAATACGGGATAATTGACGATATATTTATCAGTCAAAAAAAGTAAGTTTTGAAGATTGTCATGGAATAGGAAATAAGATTTCCACAAAATATGCCGAAAGCGAGGTGGAAAGATGCTTAAATTTGGAGATGAAAAAGGCCAGTTAAAATGCTCTTTCTGCGGTAAAGCACAGGAACAGGTCAAAAAACTGATTGCCGGTCCCGGAGTGTATATTTGTGATGAATGCATTGAACTCTGTAATGAAATTATTGATGAGGAACTTAGTGAAGAAGTCAATTTGGACATTGGGAATAATCCAAAGCCTAAAGAAATCAAGGAAATTTTGGACCAGTATGTAATTGGCCAAGAAGACGCCAAAAGAACTTTGGCAGTCGCTGTTTATAATCACTATAAACGGATCAACTCTGAAGAACGTTTTGAGGATGTGGAACTTCAAAAGAGTAATATTTTATTATTGGGACCGACGGGTTGCGGTAAAACTTTACTTGCTCAGACTTTGGCCAAGATTTTGAATGTTCCTTTCGCTATTGCCGACGCCACCTCATTAACTGAGGCCGGGTATGTTGGTGAAGACGTTGAAAATATTCTTTTAAAACTTATTCAAGCAGCTGATTACGATGTAGAGCGGGCTGAAAGAGGAATTATCTATATCGATGAAATCGATAAAATTGCCCGAAAATCCGAAAATCCTTCCATAACCCGGGATGTATCCGGTGAAGGAGTTCAACAAGCTTTATTAAAAATACTAGAAGGTACGGTTGCTTCGGTTCCTCCTCAAGGGGGTCGAAAACATCCTCATCAGGAATTTATTCAACTGGACACGACGAGTATCTTATTTATCTGCGGTGGTGCATTTGATGGTTTAGAAAAAATCATTGAAAATCGGATAGGGAAGAAAACCTTGGGATTTGGAGCCGAGGCCCGCTCAAAAACAGAAAAACCATTGGGAGAAATTTTGCGGCAAATTATGCCGGAGGATTTATTGAAATTCGGTCTAATTCCAGAGTTTGTAGGCCGATTACCGATTGTTGTTGCTTTAGATGCTCTGGATGAAAAAGCCTTGGTTCAGATTCTTACTGAACCCAAGAATGCTTTGGCCAAACAATTTCAAAAATTGTTTGAAATCGATAATATCGAACTGGCCTTTGAACCGGATGCTCTTGATTCTATTGCTAAACAAGCTATCAAACGTAATACTGGCGCCAGGGGACTTCGGGCAATTATTGAGAAATTATTAATGGATTTAATGTATGAATTGCCTTCTCACAATGATTTAAAACGTTGTGTTGTTACCAAATCAATGGTCGAAGAAAATGGTGAGCCGATTTTAGTTGGAGTAGAACCGCGTAAAAAGAAGAAAGAAGAATCTGCTTAAAGAATTTGATCCCTTTAAAACGACTCATTTTATAATCCCAACTTGTAGGTTGGGATTTTTTATTGATAATTCTGGGTTTAAATAAGATCATATTGGTGATACTAGTAAAGCGCCTCAATCCAAATGATAAAATCTTTGGAGGCGTTTTACTAACTTCGAGACTGTGGTTGAAAGGAGTATTGCCAATGGAGGTTTTAGGGAATGTACTTGGTCTTATTAATCTGTTCTTTGCGATTGTCATTGGTTTATATTTTTGGAACTTACTCAAGTCGCAGCAGGGGAATAAAACTGCCGTAGACAGGGAATCCCGGAAAGAAATGGAGAAATTACAAAGGCTACGGCGTATTTCACTTACGGAACCCCTTTCTGAAAAAACCCGTCCCAGTAACTTCGGGGAAATTATCGGCCAGGATGATGGTTTAAAAGCCTTACGGGCTGCATTATGCGGCCCTAATCCACAACATGTGATACTTTACGGTCCACCTGGTATTGGCAAAACTGCAGCAGCCAGGGTAGTATTAGAAGAAGCCAAAAAACAAGGGTATTCGCCGTTTAAAGAATATGCCCGGTTTATTGAAATTGATGCCACCACGGCCCGGTTTGATGACCGCGGTATTGCCGATCCTTTAATGGGTTCTGTTCACGATCCAATTTATCAAGGAGCCGGGCCCTTGGGAATTGCCGGAATTCCTCAACCCAAGCCCGGTGCAGTAACTAAAGCCCACGGTGGCATTTTATTTATTGATGAGATTGGTGAACTTCATCCCATTCAAATGAACAAACTGCTGAAAGTTTTGGAAGACCGGCGAGTGTTTTTCGAGAGTGCCTATTATAGTTCCGAGGATACGAATATTCCAAGTCATATTCATGATATTTTTCAAAATGGCTTACCGGCTGATTTTCGTCTGGTGGGAGCAACAACACGCATGCCGCAGGATATTCCGCCCGCCATTCGTTCCCGTTGCGTTGAAATCTTTTTCCAGCCATTGACTCCGGGTGATGTTAAACGGATAGCTGAAAACGCCGCCCAAAAAATTAATTTTGAACTTGAGCCGGGTGTTATCGATATTATCACCAAATACGCCACCAACGGACGAGATGCAGTTAACTTAATTCAAATTACAGCGGGTTTGGCAATCACAGAAAACCGTAAAAGAGTTACTGTAAAGGATTTGGAATGGGTTATTCACAGCAGTCAATATTCCCCTCGGCCAAGTATTAAAATACCGTCTAAACCGCAAGTGGGATACGTTAATGGTCTGGCGGTTTATGGACCCAATATGGGTTCTGTGATTCAGGTTGAAGTCTCCGCCATTCCCGTAACCGAATCCGGTAAAGGGAAAGTTACCACAACCGGAGTGGTCGATGAGGAAGAAATGGGCGGGGGCGGAAGAACCCTCCGACGAAAGAGTATGGCTTTGGGTTCAGTTGAAAATGTACTCACAGTTTTAAGGAAATTTATGAATATTAATTCTTTAAACTACGATATCCATATTAATTTTCCTGGGGGTACTCCCATTGATGGTCCTTCCGCAGGGATTACTTTAGCAACCGCAATTTATTCAGCGATAACAGGTCAAGCTGTGGATAATGAAATTGCCATGACCGGTGAATTATCGATTAGAGGCGGGGTGATGCCGATTGGCGGAGTCGTCGCCAAAATTAATGCCGCTAAAGAAGCAGGTGCCAAAAAAGTATTAATACCCAAAGAAAATTGGCAGAAAATATTTGAGGATGAAATGGGGATTACCGTTATCCCTGTGGAGCGAATTGAGGAAGTTATCCGGCTTGCCGTATTTAAACCGATACTTGAAGTAATTCCTCCCATCACGATGGGTGGGGAGCCGGTTATTTCAGCCTAATAAAATTTGTAAAACTTATCTAACGGGGCTGCACTTTAAAGACAGCCCCGTTTTTTGATGAGCATAGTCAATCCAATCGGTTATTTTATATTCAGGGTTGCCCTTAAGAATAAATTTACTCACAGTATTTACCTTTCATTTGATATTATGTAATATATAGAAGGTGAAGATGTACTAAAGAGTTTTATCCTTATTTAGCTACAATAAATTAATTTAGAGAGATCATCAGTGATGGTGCGGCCGAATAAGGCTCATATTCTTCCCTTTATGCTCTGAGAGGTTAGATAAAGACTTTACACTGTGCGATGATTTTCTCAACAATGAGACTCAAGTCTTAGGATTGGCTCTGATTTTTGTCACCGGGCTTGAATCCCTTTTTGAGTTTTTGGAAGGAGAGGCGCATTCTTTATAATGACAAACAGTTATCCAAAAATCGTATTGGTATTAGGTGGCGGAGGAGCCCGTGGGTTTGCCCATATTGGAGTGCTCCAAGTGTTAAAAGAAGCCGGTATCAAAGTTTCAGGAATCGTTGGTACCAGTATGGGAGCATTGATAGGATCAACTTATGCGGCGGGTACGGATCTTTATTATTTGGGACAACTGGTTGAATACTTTCATTGGGAAGATTTGATTGATTTTCATCTTCCTACGTTGGGCTTAATCGATGGTTCGAAGGTAAAGGCGGTTATAGATTTATTGACCAAAGGTAAGTCCTTTGAAGAGCTGCCGATAGAATTTTGGGCCGTGGCTACCGACCTTTTTACCGGAGAAGAAGTCGTCTTCAAGAATGGTCCTTTAGCGTCGGCTGTCCGGGCAAGTATTTCCATACCGGGTGTATTTACGCCGGTTAACTTGGATGGCCGGACTTTAGTAGACGGCGGGGTTGTTTCCGGAGTCCCTGTGTCAGTAGCCCGGCAGCTTAATGGTGATATAACGGTTGCGGTTAATGTTGGGTTTGATCATACCCAACATGAAGTCCACAATATTTTTGATGTTATGGCAAAGGTCCTGGATATTATGGGAAATACTTTGGACTCACGGCAAATATTGCAAGCTGATTTGATAATTACTCCGCAGCTTGGGAATATTGGCACTTTACATTTTTATAAAGCCAAAGAGTGCTTGGAGATAGGACGCAAAGCGGCTGAATTGATAGTTCCGGATCTGAAAAAACAAATAGCGCTTTACATGACACAGGAGGACCAGGTGTGTTAAAAATTGATGCCGATTTGATCGTAATAGGAGCAGGTCCTGCCGGAATAATGGCTGCATTCACCGCAGCCCGTAAGGGCGCCAGTGTAATATTATTTGAAAAAAATAAGACCATAGGGCGAAAGTTAGCCATAACAGGAGCTGGACGTTGTAATCTTACAAATTTAACGGATATGAATGAGTTAATTTCGAATACTCCTGGAAACGGACGATTTCTATATGGTGCATTTCAACGGTTGAACCCGGAAGCGCTCATGAACTTTTTTCAAAATAGCTTAGGACTTCCTTTAAAAGTTGAACGGGGTAACCGGGTTTTCCCCGAATCGGACAAAGCTCAAGATGTGGTTGGTGTTTTATATCAGGAATTGAAAAGTAGTGGAGTTGAAATTAGAACTTCCACCAAAGTTGCTGGTTTGGTTATAGAACCTGGTCGAATACGCGGTGTCCGGCTTGATAACGGAAAAGAGGTATATTCATCTAAGGTATTAGTTGCCACCGGAGGCCTTTCTTATCCCGGGACCGGGAGCACAGGTGATGGCTATCAATTTGCACGTTTGGCCGGGCATCAAATCATTCCTTTAACGCCCTCATTGATACCTCTTGAGACACTCGAACCTTGGGTAAAGCGCCTGGAAGGTTTATCTCTTGTCAATGTGGAAATTACTTCCTTCCATGAGGGTAAAAAGCTCCAGAGCGAATTTGGCGAGATGTTGTTTACTTCTTTTGGAGTTTCCGGGCCCATTATTTTGAGTTTAAGCCGAAAAATTTCTCTTCTGGTCTTGGACAAGCCAAATTCAGTATCGATTTCAATTGATTTGAAACCGGCACTAACTAAAGAAGAGTTGGATTTAAGAGTCCAAAGAGATTTTTCCAAATCTCTGAATAAAATTTTCAAAAATGTATTAGATGAATTATTACCTCAAAAAATAATTCCAGTTATCATTGAATTGTCTGCTATTGATCCTTTGAAACCGGTACACCAGATTAATAAGGAAGAAAGGTTGCATTTGGTTGATTTATTGAAAAATTTGACCTTAACGATCCTTAAACCAAGACCCATTGCTGAGGCTATTGTTACCGCAGGTGGTGTGAACACTAAAGAAATAAACCCCAAGACGATGGAGTCAAAGCTTATTCAAGGGCTATATTTTGCCGGAGAAGTGGTGGATGTGGATGCTTATACCGGTGGCTTTAATTTACAGATTGCTTTTTCAACTGGTTTTGTAGCCGGATTGGAGGTTGCCCGCAGCATTGCCTGTAAGGGGGAGCTATACTCTTATTAAATTCCGGTAATACTAATTTTATATCCTTTGAAAACTTCAAGGAGCAAATTTCTTTGGCGCTTAGATTAAGACATCATTGGTATGAAAAAATATTTTTTAAACTTCAAATGTGCGAATGTAAATGCGCTTGGATCCTAGTGGGCTTTTTTTCCATAATGCTATTAATGCAAATTTTGTTAACCAATTCGGACTTTCGAAGCAGTCTAATTTTAACTGAAAAATACGAAGGACAACCTGTCAAGTTTTACAAAAGTTTTAAGGCGCGTTGACTTGTAATCAAGCCTAATTTATGCTAAATTTAAATGAAGTTTAAGTTTACCAAAAGCACTGCATAAATCGGTGCTTTTTTCTTCCATTCAACCAAGTTTCTCGAAAGGGGATGCCCGGAGATGGAAACCGGTAGCAGAGAAGTCGCTAGAGCAGCCTTGTCGATTGCTATGACTGCTTCGCGTGAAGATGAAAAAGCAATGAAAGAGAAATACCGAACCCAGGAAATATGGACCGCTGCAATTGATTATGGCGGGGAAGCAATTCCGGCTATGAAAACTTTGGTGGAGCGCGCAATCGTGGCTGCCAAACGTGAGCAGGTCATTAAAGAATGCCATTTGGAAGAAGGGGCTATTGCAGGGGCTACTCGTGATGCAATGTCCCAAATTTTAACGAAATCCATCGGGTTAAACATTGGCGGGAAATTAGGTATTGCCCGTAAGGGAGATCATATTAGTGTTGCGGCATTTTTTTGTATCGGTTTGATTCATTTGGACGAAGTGGCGGTCGGCTTAAGCCACCGGGCGATAGGGTGATATTATGCAATTAAGAGCTGTTAGGGGAGCGATTACTATCCATAAAGACGAACCTGCCGCAATCGTCTCCGCTACCGAGGAAATGTTATTAAGTTTGATGGAAAAAAACCAGATTCAACCCCAAAACATCGTCAGTATTTTTTTTACAACCACTCCGGATATTATCAGTGAGTTTCCTGCCGTAGCTGCACGTAAAATCGGACTTGTCGATACACCATTGATGTGCGCCCAGGAAATTCCCAAACTGGGTGCTTTGCCTTTATGTATTCGGGCATTATTATATTTTTATACCGATTTGCAAAAATCAGAAGTTAAGCCGGTTTATTTGCGAGAAGCCGTCAAGCTTAGACTTGATCTTACAGCACAGGAATAAAGGAGCCCTCAAATGAATTCCAATCATCTATTCAGAAACTGCATCGATAAAATTCCGCCCTATATTCCAGGAAAGCCCGTTGAAGAAGTGGAACGGGAACTGGGAATCAACGGGGTTGTGAAGATGGCCTCCAATGAAAATCCTTTAGGCCCTTCAAAAGAAGTTCGGCAAACAATTACCCAGTTGTTGGATAAGGTAAATATGTATCCCGATGCCAATCACTTTTATTTAAAGGAAGCGCTATGTCATGAGCTAAAGGTTGCCCCTGAACAACTCTTAATTGGAAACGGGTTAGATGATGTCAATCGTATTTTGGCAGAAACAATACTAAAGCCTACCGATGAAGTTATTATTCCATCACCGACATTTAGCATGTATGAAACAGTATCACTTTTGATGGGTGCGAAACCTGTCCTTGTAACAAGTACGGATGGGTCTTTGGGAAATGATTTGCGGGCGATGGGCGAAGCTGTAACAAGTCACACGAAACTGATATTTGTTTGCAATCCGAATAATCCAACAGGAACCATTGTCAAACGCGACGAATTGGTTGAGTTTTTAAAGCGTTTACCTGAAAAAGTTCTTGTTGTATTGGATGAAGCATATGCCGATTTTGCAGATGATCCGGATTTTCCCAATGGGTTGGATTTCATTCGTGAAGGTTTTGATAACCTTATTGTGTATCACACCTTTTCCAAAATCCACGGTATGGCTGGTTTACGTTTGGGCTATGCAGTAGCACAACCTTTTTTAATTGCTCAAATGCAGAAGGTTCGCGACCCGTTTAATGTCAATATTTTAGCTTTGGCAGCTGGAGTAGCAGCAATCGGAAGCAAAAAACATATTCAATTAAGTAAAGAATTGGTTTTGGCCGGAAGACGTTATTTTTATGAAGAGCTGGATGAACTGGGGGTCGAATATCTTCGGACCCAATCCAACTTTATCTTAATTAACTGTAAGCAAGATAGTCAGGAGATATATCGCTATTTACTGCAAAATGGGGTCATTGTGCGTCCAACCCACTCATTTGGTCTACCCAATCATATTCGGGTAACTTTTGGAACGGCTGAACAAAATGACCGATTCTTTAAATTATTTCGGGCCGCTTTGAAGAAATAACTCAAGCGGGTTGTTATTTATTTTTTATGGCTTCTTAAGTTATATTTTCAATTCGGACTAAATTATAATATGAAATAATCCACTAAATATGAGTGAATACCGGGTTACCGGTATTTTTAGTTTTATTATGTTTTGGGGAGCTTAAAGAAATTGAGCGAATTCGTCGAAATTCAATCGGTAAAGAATGGCTGGCTTGAATAAACTGGAAAATTCTCACTAAAAATTTAAAAATTATCCCCTAAAGGATTGACAAAGTTTGGGGAAGAATATTATGGATCTTAAGATAATTGTACCTAAAACGGGAGGTTATAATCAATGGCAAACTCGAAACAAATACCGACACGGGATGAGATTCCCAATGAATTTAAATGGCATTTAAGTGACATTTATGGAAGTCAAGACAACTGGGAGTCGGATTTTAAAAAACTCAAAGATGATTTAGCCAAAGTAAACGAGGTTCAAGCTGATTTTCTAAACTCCGGCCAGAATCTCTTGGATGTTCTCCGATTAAAAGATCAAATCGGCCGCTTGCTGGATAAGCTTTTTGTTTATGCCAAGATGCATAAGGATGAAAATAATGCGAACGCAGTCTATCAAGCTCTTACCAACCGTATTCAGAGCCTTGCAACTGAAGTGGGCAGTACCCTATCATTCATCGTACCGGCTTTAGCAGAGTGCCCGCCGGAACGTCTCCGGCAATATATTCAAGAGCAGCCGGAACTCAAAGTCTATGAATATTTTTTTAAAGAACTGGAACGGCAAAGACAGCATATTTTATCAGCCGCCGAAGAAAAAATCCTGGCCCAAACTGGTGAGATTTCTGATGCTGCCGGAACTGTTTTCGGCATGCTGGATAACGCGGATTTTAAGTTTCCCGTCATTACCGATGAGAAAGGTGAAGAGGTCGAGCTTACCAAAGGCCGTTATTCCAAGTATATTGAAAGTCAAGACCGCAGGGTTCGCCAGGATGCTTTTAAGGCCTTATACAGTACATATTCTAATTTTCATAACACGTTGGGAGCCACTTTGGATGCTTCTGTGAAGGCCGACATTTTTTATGCCAAGACCCGCCATTTTAATTCAGCATTGGAAGCCTCTTTATATGATGACAATATCTCTACGAATGTTTACAATCGTTTAATTGATGTCATTCACGATTATATTCCGGCTTTAAACCGTTACCTAAAATTGCGCAAAAAACTTTTAAACATACCGGAATTACATATGTACGATTTATATACACCTTTAATCCCGGAATACCAACGAACGATCGATTATAGGGAAGCAAAGCAATTGGTACTCAAAGGTTTACATCCTTTGGGAAAGGAATATATTCAGTTGGTAGAAGAAGGATTTGATGGCGGCTGGATTGATGTTTATGAAAACGCAGGCAAAACAGGAGGCGCTTATGCTTGGGGCGCTTATGATACCCATCCGTTTATTTTAGCCAATTATCAAGAAAAAGTTCATGACGTTTTTACGATCGCTCACGAGATGGGGCATGCGCTTCATAGTTATTTTTCCAATCATCACCAACCTTATATCTATGCCGGATATAAAATATTTGTCGCTGAGGTGGCTTCTACTGTAAATGAAGCTTTGTTGATGGAACATTTGCTTGCTAATTCCGTTAATTTACAGGAAAAACTTTATTTGCTCAATCAATATCTGGAACAATTCCGGACGACCGTTTTCCGGCAGACTATGTTTGCCGAGTTTGAAAAGATAATTCATCAGGAAGTGGAAAATGGCGGCGCTTTGACCGCAGAGTGGTTCTCGGAACAATATTTAAAATTAAATCAGCTCTATTATGGCGAAGAGACGGTTGTTGATCCCGAAATCGCCATGGAGTGGGCCCGTATTCCCCATTTTTACAGTGCATTTTATGTTTACAAATACGCCACGGGTTATTCGGCAGCGGTTGCCCTGTCCCAAAAGATTTTGAAAGAAGGAACGGGCGCGGTTGCCAAATATCTTGATTTTCTTAAGAGTGGTGATTCGGATTACCCTTTAAATTTGTTGCGAAAAGCCGGAGTGGATATGGAGTCGTCTGTGCCGGTTCAAGATGCGTTAAAAGTGTTTGAAAAGCTGTTGAATGAAATGATTGAATTGACAGGAGCAGTCGTGTGAAGGAGCATTCCTTTATTCATTGCCTTTGTTTTTTCTAACGGCCGATAACTTAATTAGAATCAATTATTTATTGTGATAGGGTGGTTGAATGTTCAAACATTTACGGACGTACTTTTTAACCGGGTTATTTATTACTATTCCTTTGGTTGTCACAATTTTGCTGCTAATCTGGGCCTTTAATCAAACGGATGCTATTTTAGGAGGGCTCATTTTCCGGATTTTTAAAATCCGTGTTATGGGACTTGGCTTGATCACCCTGTTGCTTTTAATTACCTTAACCGGTCTTTTAGCCCACAATTATTTGGGGCGGAAATTAATTTCTTTCGGGGAAAACATCCTCCATAAAATTCCTATTCTCAGTAAAGTCTACGGTACAGCCAAGCAAATCACCGAAACGTTAACCAAAGCGGATAAAAATTCTTTCCGTCAAGTTGTGCTGGTTGAATACCCGCGGAAGGGGCTTTACTCCCCAGGTTTTTTAACTTCCGAAGCTCCGATAAGTATCAATACACAAACCAATCAGAAATTGATTAGTGTACTGATACCAACAGTTCCCAATCCGGTAACCGGGTTTCTGATTTTTGTACCCGAAGAAGATGTAATGGTACTCGATATGAGTATCGAAGAGGGTTTTAAACTCATTATCACTGCCGGAGTCATTCAACCGAAAGAAAACCGGGATTAAGGGCCAACTCCAACATGTTTTTTTAATAAATGACTAAACTTCTCCGCTAATAGACCGATAAGAAGAGAGAAGACATATAATTTGGAGTGAAACAGATGGATTTAGCGACGATTGTAGGTTTGATTTTGGCGGTTGCCTCTATTATTTTATCGGGAATCTTGGAAGGTCATGGCGAGGTTACCAGTCTGCTTGGTCTATTGAATCTTCCGGCAGCTTTGATTGTTTTTGGAGGAACTTTTGGAGCAACGATGATTTGCATGCGCTTAAAGGATTTTCTGAATATCGGGAAATATATTTCAGTTGCCATGAAAGAAGATAAGATGGATATTACCGAACTCATCAGCGAGATGGTTCGTTATGCTGAAATGGCCCGTAAAGAAGGATTGCTAACGCTGGAAGAAATGATCGCCAGTGTTAAAAATGATTTTTTGCGAAAAGGAATTCAACTTATCGTGGATGGTACTGACCCCACATTGGTGCGGGAGATTTTGGAGATTGAAACGGGGTATATGGAAGAACGCCATAAGTCGGCGGCGTCATTGTTTCAAGCGGCAGGTGGATTTGCCCCGACAATGGGAATCGTCGGAACGGTTATGGGACTGATTAACGTTTTGGCGAATATGTCGGATGCGGCGAGTTTGGGACCATCAATTTCAACGGCTTTTACAGCGACATTCTACGGGATTTTTTCGGCAAACGTTTTCTGGTTGCCGATTGGTAATAAATTGAAAGCTATCAGCAAAGAAGAATCGGCAGCTCGTCAAATTATTATCGAAGGCATTCTCTCGATTCAAGCCGGTGAACATCCGCGGGTTATTGGAGAGAAACTTACCTCCTTCCTGCCGCCTACGAAACGGCCTGATCAAGGCAAAGAATCCATGGGCGCAAGAGGTTAATTAACATGCGAAAAAAACAAGAAGAAGCTGAAGTAGAAAACTCTGAACGGTGGACTTTAACTTATTTGGACATGATCACATTGTTGTTCGTGCTTTTCGTGGTGCTTTATTCCATGGCCAATGTTAATATGACCAAATTTAAGGCTTTGGCAACGTCTATGAGTATGGCTTTCGGATCCGGCGGTAAAAATATGATTAACAGCAATGGCGGCGGCGGAACCGGAATGACCAATACCTCCTTTATTTCGGTCCGTGAAAACAATGAATTTAAATCCATGGTCAAGCTGGTGAAGGAGTACGCGGCCAAACAAGGGATTACCAAAAAGTTGGATGCTAAAATTACTGAACGGGGCTTAGTGGTTAATTTGGCGGATTCTTTGCTTTTTCAATCCGGCAGCGCCGGACTCTCGCCCAAAGCCAAAGAGATATTGGATAGGCTGGCCGATATTATTTTCGCCACCAAAAAGCAAATCCGGGTGGAAGGGCATACCGACAATGTGCCGATTCATACAGCCCGGTATGAATCCAACTGGCAATTATCGACGGACCGGGCCACCAATGTTATCATTTACTGGATTTCTAAATACCCTAATCAAGCAGCTAACTTATCGGCGGCTGGGTTCGGTCAATTTAAGCCTATAGCCAGCAATGATACCCCTGAGGGACGCACTTTGAACCGCAGGGTTGATTTGGTTATTTTACGGGAAAGCGCTTCCCGGGTGGAAGTTCCGGAAACTTCAACGAATTCGAGTTCAAGCCCGGCCTCAGATTCAGCAGGGGAAACCACAAATCCGGCTCATTGATTTTTTATAGAATCATATATCCTATTTTAGCACATGCTAATTAGGGAATGGAATCGTTCGTCATTATGTTAAATTTGTGGTTTTTCATTGCGATTCGGTCTTGAGTTTGGTAATATTTATACAAGCAATTTTAGAAAGGAGTCTCTCATGAAGGAAAAAATTAATGATGCTTTAAATAAAATCCGTCCTTCACTGCAAGCCGACGGTGGTGATGTTGAGTTTGTAGATTATGTCGATGGAATTGTTCAGGTGCGCTTAAAGGGTGCCTGCGCAGGTTGCCCCATGTCTACCATGACCATTAAAAACGGTATTGAAAGTTACTTGAAACAAACGATACCTGAAGTTAAAAGCGTAGAACAGGTTTAGGCCTTAAGTAAAAATTTCAATGGATTAAAAAAGTAGCGACCCCTTGAAGGTTGCTACTTTTTCTTTCGTGAATTTTTATATCAATCCGGGAAATCCGTTCTGCCGAATGGCTTCATACAAAATAATGGCCACTGAATTTGATAAATTAAGCGATCTGGCTTTTTCAAACATCGGAATCCTGATGTTATGGGCCGGATTTATGCTTAGGATTTGCGGCGGCAAACCTCTGGTCTCAGGGCCGAACATAATGACATCATCACTTGTATATCTTATTTCGCTATAAGAATGCCCACCTTTGGTTGTCGCGTAATATATGGCCTTTCCGGGATATTTATCAAGATAAGCTTGTAAATTAAGATGCCGTTCAATATTGACCAATTCCCAGTAATCCAGACCCGCTCTTTTAAGGCGCTGATCATCCCAAAAAAAGCCCAAGGGTTCAATTAAATGAAGTTCGGCCTGGGTTGCAGCACAGAGTCTGGCGATATTTCCGGTATTTTGCGGTATTTCCGGCTGGTATAAAACAATATGCATTTTAAGCCCTTCTCTCATTCGTATAGGATATCCAATCATCATAACAGAAATAATGATCAGAATTGTTACGATTGACTAAAAAATATTGTCAGACATGTAGGCTCTCGATCGATCTTGTGCTACAATAATGGTATTATTATACCACTCGATTTTTATGGAAAAAAGCTTTCAATATTGTTTTTAATGAGGCAGCTTATGAATTATGAAGAATCAGTCCAATATATTAAGGAATGTACCAAACACGGGATTAAATTGGGTTTAGAGCGAATAACCGAAATCTTACGGAGACTTAATAATCCTCATCAAAAGTTTCCCACCATCCATATTGCCGGGACCAATGGTAAAGGCTCCACAGTTGCGATGATGAATGCGGTATTGCAAAAAACAGGATATGTGACAGGCTGTTATACTTCCCCTCATCTCGTTACTTACCGTGAACGTTTTCGGATCAATGATCATTTGATTTCTGAAAAAGAGTTGGCGGAAATCGTAACCCAAATAGCCTCTGTCCTGCAAGAGGTAGAAAGAGATGGATTTGGTAATCCGACCGAATTTGAAGTGGGAACCGTAATTGCTTTCGAATATTTCGCCCGTCAAAATGTGGACATCGCCATTATCGAAGTGGGAATGGGCGGCAGATTTGATGCCACCAATGTCTTGCAGCCGATTTTGACGGTGATTACCCACATTGCCTTGGATCATCAGGAATTTTTAGGGGACACTTTAGAGAAGATCGCTTTTGAAAAAGCTGGAATTATTAAGCCCAATATTCCGGTAGTAATTGGAATCCAGGAACCTGCAATCGAAAAATTTTTGACCCAGATCGCTTTGGAACGCAAAGCACCATGTAAAGAAGCTCGAAAAATTACCTTCCAGGATTTGAATTTTTCTGAAGAGTTTACCCAATTTAGAGCCAAAGATCCATATTTCGGTGAACTTCGGGTGAATTTAAAGCTTCTTGGGGAACATCAAGTGATGAATTGCCTTAATGTGCTGGCTAGTATGGAATTTTTGGCAGAGGCCGGTATTCAGGTGCCTGTTGACGCCTTATTGAATGGTTTGGCCAGCGTAGTTTGGCCCGGGCGAATGGAGCGAGTAAAGATTCAAAGTTTACCCAAATTATACCTGGATGGGGCTCATAATCCGGATGGAGCCGATGCTTTGGTAAAAACGATTCAAACAATTTACCCGGGACAAAAAGTCCATTTATTGTTCGGACTCTTGAATAATCGTCCGGGGAATGTAATGGCTGAAATACTAGCCCCCATCACAGATCATGTTATTGTAACCACGGTGCCGGACCCTAAAAGTACTTCCCCGGAAAAACTGGCCAGTAGTTTTCAGGCGCTGGGAATACCAACTCTTATTGAACCATTACCTGAAAAAGCTTTGAATTTGTTATTAAAATCCGATGCCCAAATTGCAATTGCCAGCGGCTCATTATATTTAGTGGGTTATCTTCGCGGATTGCTTCATCCGTAAGAAGTAAACATTTTAGGAGATACAGAATGATGATGAGTATGAAAAGATTAAGTGTGATTTGTGGAGCTTATGGTAGCGGCAAAACCGAATTTGCGCTTGCCTATGCTTTGGATGCCGCATCTAGAGGCCAATCAACGAATTTCAACAAAGTCGGTTTGATTGATTTGGATATTGTAAACCCTTATTTTCGTTCGCGGGATCTTGCCTTGGAATTGGAAAGAAAAGGGTTGGATGTCGTTTCGTCAGAGCCGGGGATGGAATACTCCGATATACCGTCCTTATCGCCGCGGATTTTTTCATTGCTTCAAGATCACAGCTATCAAGTGGTTTTTGATGTCGGCGGCGATCCAGCCGGAGCAAGGGCCTTGGGACGGTTTAATCCGTACTTCGTAAAAGAACCTTACGATATGCTCATTGTGGTAAACCCCTACCGGCCGGATACCCGCAATATTTCCGAAGCTGCCGGTTTAATCGCCGCAATCCAAAATACCAGTCGCCTGAGGGCTACCGGAATGATTTCCAATATTAACTTGGGGCCGGATACGACCATGGAAGTTTGGCAGAGCGGACTTGAGTTTGTGAATGGACTTGCTGAACGTTTAGCGTTGCCTATTGTTTATCATATGGTAGAAGAAGGATTTTTTATCGAAAATCGTTCCCAATTTACCAATTATCCTGTTTTCCCGGTAACTTTACGGATGATGCCGCCATGGCGTTCCTGACATTGGAGGCGGCAGTAGTTCCTAGGGGAAAGTTGATGATATCAAACTGAAGATATCGACGGCTGTCATGAAGAATAAATCGAACCGGATTTACTGCATTTATGTGATTGCATTCAGCGAATGAAACGATTATAATTATTATCAGGTACTAATAAGTTAGGAAATTGTCTAGACCCGTTACCAACTTTTTTTATATATTAAAATTAAAGGAGGAAATGGAATGGCCCAGGTTAAATTCGATGAAGAACGTTGCAAAGGCTGTGAGGTTTGTACCAGTGTTTGCCCAAAAAAGATCTTAAGAATGGCTGATCGATTTAATTCGAAGGGATACAAACCGGCTGAAATTATCGACCAAAGTCAATGTATTGGTTGTGCTTTTTGCGCCCGGATGTGTCCGGATGTAGTCATTGAAGTTTATAAATAAATTCAAAGAATTAATTCAAGGAGGTTGCATTGAATATGGCAGATCGTGTCATGATGAAGGGAAATGAAGCCATTGCCGAGGGAGCCATCCGGGCAGGCTGTCGTTTCTTTTTTGGATATCCCATTACTCCTCAAAATGAAGTGCCGGAGTATATGGCCAAACGGTTGCCCCAGATAGGCGGCACATTTATTCAAGCCGAAAGTGAAGTTAGCGCAATAAATATGGTATATGGCGCTGCCGGAGCAGGAGCCAGGGCAATGACTTCTTCATCCAGTCCGGGAATCAGTTTAAAGCAAGAAGGTATTTCTTATATTGCCGGAGCTGAATTGCCTTGTGTAATTGTAAACGTAGCCCGTGGCGGACCGGGACTTGGAGGACTCACCCCTTCACAGGCCGATTACTTTCAGGCGACCAAGGGCGGTGGGCACGGCGATTATCATCTGATTGTGCTTGCGCCGGCTTCAGTTCAGGAAATTATCGATTTAATGTATGAAGCATTTGTAACAGCCGATAAATATCGCAATCCGGTGATGGTGCTTGCCGACGGTATCTTGGGCCAGATGATGGAGCCTGTAACTTTATCCGAAGTCAAGGATTTGAAAATCCCGGAAAAACCTTGGGCAACAACGGGAATGACCAAGGGAACACCCCAACGAATCATTAATAGCTTAGGACTTGCTCCGGAAGATTTGGAAAAAATTAATGTCCGGATTCAGCAAAAATATCGGGAAATTTCCGCTAATGAAGTCCGTTACCAGGAGGAGCAAACCGATGACGCCGATTTGGTTATCATCGCTTATGGCACCTCCGCCCGAATCGCCAAGACAGTGATGCTCAAGGAAAGAGCGCAAGGGAAAAAGGTTGGCTTATTCAGGCCGATTTCGTTATGGCCATTTCCTACCCAAAGGATTCAAGAACTGACCAAGGCCGGCAAACGGTTTATGGTGATTGAAATGAGTGTCGGCCAAATGGTGGAGGATGTAAGGCTGGCTGTTGATGGAAAAACATCGGTTGACTTTTACGGAAAACTCAACGGAACAATTCCTTCAGTCACTGAGGTTTATGATGCGGTGCTGAAATGTTTCTCCAAAGGAGGCGTGGCCTAATGGAAAAAATATTCGGAAGGCCTGAAGCGTTGCAAGATAGAGTATATTCCTATTGCCCGGGGTGTACCCATGGAATCATTCACCGTCTTGTAGCCGAAGTAATCGATGAACTAAAGGTTCGCGAACAGACGATTGCGATCGCACCGGTAGGTTGTGCGGTTACCGCTTACAATGTTTTCAATTGCGACTGCCAACAGGCATCCCATGGCCGCGCGCCTGCGGTAGCCACCGGAATTAAACGGGTGTTGCCGGATAAAGTCGTTTTCACCTATCAGGGAGATGGCGATCTGGCTTCGATCGGAACAGCTGAAATCGTTCATGCCGCTAATCGCGGTGAAAAGTTTACCGTTATTTTTGTGAATAATGCCATTTATGGAATGACCGGCGGACAAATGGCACCAACAACCTTACCGGGACAGAAAACAACAACCTCGCCTTATGGCAGGGATGTGGAAACAACCGGTTATCCGATTAAAATGACCGAAATGCTGAATACTTTGGAAGCACCGGTGTTTTTGGCCCGGGTCAGCACCCATGATCCGAAAAACGTCAATTTGGCAAAACAGGCGATTCGCAAAGCTTTTGATGCTCAAATCCAAGGTAAAGGATTTGCAATGGTGGAAGTATTGTCAACCTGTCCGACCAACTGGGGAATGACACCGGTTGAGGCCTTAAAATGGTTGGAAACCGATATGATTCCAAGGTTCCCCCTGGGAATCGTCAGAGATTTGAAGGAGGGAGCCTAAAATGTTATTAGAATCGATTTTCGCCGGTTTTGGCGGTCAAGGTGTTATGTTGATGGGTCAATTGCTGGCTTACTCAGGCATGTATGAAGGTAAAAATACCACTTATGTTCCATCCTACGGCCCTGAAATGCGAGGAGGAACGGCCAATTGCTCTGTTGTGGTATCCGACGAATTAATCGGCTCACCGGTTATTTCAGAACCCAACTTTGTGGTGGCGATGAACCGGCCGTCTCTGGAAAGATTCGAAGGAATGATCAAATCCGGCGGCATCTTATTCTATAATTCATCGTTAATCGACGTGAAACCGAAACGGACCGATATTAAAGTTATCGCCGTTCCGGCCAATGAAATTGCAACAGAAATCGGCAATAACCGGGTGGCCAATATGGTAGTCATCGGGGCCATATTAAAGAGCACTTCGATTGTGCATATAGAAACCGTCATGAAAGTGTTGCAGGAAAAGGTCCTTACCGGTAAGAAGAAAGATTTGGTTGACATCAATAGAAAAGCCATTGAAAAGGGCATGGAATTGGTTTAAAAAATATATTACGTGATAAAAAGGCTTTCCTAAATGGGGGAGGCCTTTTTTTATGAAAATCTCAATGCAATACAGGAAAAAACTTTTTTTAAGGCGAAATAGTATTCAACTTGAATCCGGCAAGTAACCACCAAAACCCTAGTCGCAAAAAAATTCGCCGGAACGAGGTTCAAATTATAAGGAAAGGATGAAACCTAACGATATGAAATTAAATACCCTTTGGTGGATCGGCTTAATTACAGCGATTTGTGGAATTCTAATGTTTAAAGGAATTATTCAAATTGCCGGTTTTCCAAGTTTTTGGATGGAAACGGTTGCTGCCGGTTTTTTTGCTGCCGCGGCGTTATTTAAATAAACTTGATTTAGAGTTCTCCGGACAAAATCGACACACTTTACCGGAAAAATGTGATAAAATGGTAATGGGATCAGGATTCATCGGCTTCATTGAAGGCGCGGATGGACCGGATGAAAAGTTTGCCATAGGAACGCCGCCGAATTCTGGAGGCGTTTTTTTGATCAGGCTTTCAAACCAAAGCAGTGGCAATTGTTATTTTTGATATTTCCACCGGAACTGCCATTTTTGGTCCGAATCTCCCGGATGCCACCGGAGCTCAAAGGCATTCTTTCGATCGGGAGAAAAGCATATGCCTCCTAATATTTTTTGATGGGTATCAAATCCCATCAGAAAGCCGAATTTTTGGGATGTAAGGATGGTTTGTTCAATATGGCAATTGATTTTGTCATTCCTGTTGGAAAGCATGATTTTGGTACCCTGGTTATCATTCCAGCGGTAATATTGCTCCCAGGAAATCCAGTTTTGATCCTTGTTATCACGGGCCAGGGAAACGATCCATTTCCCTTTGCCCCGGATGTTTCGCCATTTTGAAATATAATCCCGAAAGTCAAAAGTAACCATTTTATAATTCAGAGCTGCAGTATAGTTGGATCCGTCATATTCCGCCGAAATATGAAACGGACTTCCTAAGGGCAGATCCACGGAAGCGCCCAGTTTGTCTTGGCGGCTTTCAATACTTGATGGAAATGAAAAGGTTAAGGTCGAAAGAGATCCCTCAACATTCGGCAATAAGGGGTTATTCACCGGGATGACTTCAGGGATCCTTTCCTTGATAACCGGTACGGATGGCGGATCAACAGTTAATTCGGCTACCACCGGCCGGTGATCGGAAAGTTCCCAATCCAGGGTTTGAGCCTTCAATAGACGCCAATGACGGCTAAGCCAAATTTGATCCAAACGTACTTTGGGATTGCTGGTGGGGAAACTGGCGGTGACGGGAACGGTTTGGCCGATTTCATGATAATCCTTTTGCAAATTGACAAATAGTTGATCCGACGGTGGTACATTAAAATCTCCGCTCAAAATGACAGGACCTTGGAGGTAGGTTAGGATTCTTTCAATTTCTTGAAATTGATTCCGTTGCTCCACTCGGCCCAGACCCAAATGAGTTCCTAAAACAATCACGGGAACACCGTTTACATCGATTGCAACTTCATCAAGTCCGCGCTGTTCCTTGCTGCTAGGCAAATAGTGATGGCGGTGATAAATGATTTTATGGCGGGTAAGAATGGCATTTCCGAAATGATACCGAAAAAGGTTGTGGTTCATGCCGGTGACAATTTTATAGCCGGCGGCCTTAAATCGTTTTAATTTTTGGGACTCGATTTCTTGCAGGATGATGATATCCGGATTTTCGGTTTCGAAGAACGCCAAAGCTTTGGTTAGATTATTCTGCCACCTCTCGTCGTAACCATTATGCATATTGAGCGTCATGACCTTTACCTTATTCATTTCAGATGGAGCGTTATCGGCGTATACTATGTCTGGAATAATCATCCAGTCTATGCACAAAGCGGCCCAACATATGATGATGAATCGAATGAAAAAGGAATAATAAGTTTCTATCTTTCTAAAACCAGTATTCTTGGTAGAGTGTAAATTCAGAATGAGTCCCCCTTCTTGCTTGGTGAAACTTTCTATAACATTCTTCTTCATTTTCATTCTTCCTGGTGGTTTTTTTTACGTTTGCCGCCAAGTATTAGCATGGGGTGAATCGCTGTTTTTGAAACTTATATTGAAAGTAGGCAGCTATCGTTTTTTGGTTAAAAATCTGTAGTCAGATTTTTTAAAAGATGGTACGATTGTAAAAAGAAGGTATTGGTAGGAAAGAAGATTCCAAAAGTTTTTGTAATGGAGACGTTATGAAACATCTTAATGCTTATGATAAAGCTCTCATTGAAATCCACCGGCGAATTTTAACGATGAGTGAATTAGTCGGCGCCTCTTTAAAAGAGGCCATGGATTCTTTCGTAAGTCAGGATATTGCAAAGGCTAAAGCGGTGATTGATGGCGACGAAGCTGTCGACGCCCTTGAAGAGGCTTTGGAAATGGATTCTCTGGAATTGATCTCTTTGCAACAACCGATGGACCGGGATTTGCGTTTTTTATCGGCTGCCATGAGGATTAGCCGCGAGCTTGAAAGAATCAATGATTACGCCTGCGATATTGCCGAGTTAACATTGGATCTACAGCCTAAAACGCCTTTTTTTAAACCGTTGGTCGATATTCCGCATATGGTGGAGCTGGTGCAACAGATGATGAACAAAAGTTTAGAGGCATTTACCAAGCACAACTCTTCCTTAGCCCGGCAACTTGACAGTGACGATGATCAGGTGGATAGTTTGTTTATTTCACTCCTTAAGGAGTTAACCGCTTATATGAAAAAAAGCTCTGAATATGTGGATCAAGCCAGTAGTTTGTTGTTGGTCGCCAGGTATTTGGAACGTATTGGCGATCATATTGTAAATATTGCAGAAATGGTCATTTTTATTGACTGCGGGGAACGGCATCCCTTTAAAAGCAAATAAGGAGTATCGATGAATCCATTCCCATCATTATTTGGTCTAGCCGGTGGTTTAGGCCTTTTCATTTACGGGATCCAACTTTGTTCCGAAGGCCTGCAAAAACTGGCCGCTCACCGGATTCAACAATTGATTCGTGCCCTAACCGGCAATCCCTTGATTGGCGTTTTCATGGGTGCGGTGCTCACTTTTGCCCTCCAGGGCAGTAATGCGGTATCCGCGATGGTAGTGGGGTTTGTCAGCGCGGAATTGATGAACTTGGCGCAGGCTTTGGGAATTCTTCTGGGATCCGCTATCGGAACTTCGATTACCATCCAATTGATAGCTTTTAAAACGACCAATCTCGCTTTGCTTTTATTGTTTATCGGGATGATCCTCTATATATTCGCCAAACATTCGAGGCTGCGCAATATCGGACAAACGGTGCTGGGATTTGGGCTTCTATTTTACGGCATGCATGTTATGAATTCCGCCATGGCCCCAGTAAAAGATTATCCGCTGATTGCCAATATTTTAATTGAATTAGATTCCTATCCGGTATTGGGGTTTTTAGTCGCTTTTGTGATTACCGCCGTTATGCAATCAAGCCCTGCTTTTCTGGCGTTAATGATGTCGCTGGCCGCTCATGATTTAATCGGAATCTATTCTATCATTCCCTTTGTTTTAGGCGCTCACTTAGGTGGAACGGTAACCGGTATCATTTCCAGTATCGGTACTCCCGGATTTGATGCCAAACGGGCTGCAGTCGCCAATTTTTTCTTTAAATTGATCGCTGCCGCGATTTTTTTACCGTTTTACAAGATTCTCACCGGGTGGATGATTATCAGCTCCGGGAATTTAAGCCGTGAAATCGCCAATGCCCACACCTTTTTTTCTTTGGTAATGGTGATTGGCTTTTTACCGTTTACCGGGACGATAGCCCGTTGGATGGAACGTTTGATGCCCAGCCGTAAAATTACATTGGGAGAAGCGCTTTACCTGGATCCAACCCTTTTGGAAATTCCTGAATTGGCTGTAAACCAGGCACGGCTTCAAACTTTGGAAATGGCCCGGATTTTGCGGGAAGAGATGCTTGTCAGAACGATTCCCGCCCTTCAATTTGGCGATGATAGGGCTGTTGATCGCATTGATGAGGTGGAACCGGCCATCGATCAATTATATAGCAAGATCAGCAGGTATTTAACGAGTTTAGGCAATAACCGGATTTCGGATCAGCTGATGCAGCAAAGCATTGAAATTTTATATGTTGCCAATGACTTGGAACATATCGGGGATATTATGATTATCATGGGTAAACATATCCGCAAAATAAATATCGAAGGCATTGCTTTTTCCCCGGAGGGGCTTGAAGAATTGGAAAACATGTTTGCCCAAGTCCGTGAACGGTTGGATTTGGCTTTAAAGGCTTTTGCCGATCATGATGAAAAAGCGGCGATGCGGGTGATTAAAGAACATCCCCAAATTTTGCGCCTGGAAAAAGAACTCCGTTACAGTCATTTTGACCGGATGCAGGGCGGTAATGAAAAAACCATTGCCACCAGCGCTGAACACTTGGATCTGATTGAAAGTTTTCTACGCATTGACGGACATGCCGTCAATATTGCCCAAGTCGTGGTGGGGATGGTGTAAGGATAGCTATTGGCTATTAGCTGCTAGCTATTGACTTTAACGGACACCAAAGCCAACAGCTAAAAGCTGACAGCCGATAGCCAGCAGTCAATTAAAACTGAAGTTCATCAACGGTTTGCCCATTCCGGATATCGACGATTTGAATTTTCATTTGATCAATCAAGGCGATGGTGGGAGTTTTCTCCTCGTTTTTCGGCAGGGCCGGGCTTCCGGGATTGAGATATATGGTTTGTCCAATTTTACGAATTTCGGGAACATGGGTATGTCCGGAGATGATGATGTCATAAAAACTGCTTATTTTGGCGGGTGTGGATTCCGGGGTCCAATGATGACCATGATGGGCCAGGATCTTCAATTCCGGGGCATAGATATGGGCATAAGGCGATTCCAGGGGGTATTCCAACACCATCTGATCGACCTTTGCATCACAATTTCCTTGGACAATGACCAGGGGTATGGTTAGCGAATTCAGTTCCATAGCCAGACTTTTAGGGTCATGACCTTCCGGCAAAGGATTGCGAGGCCCATGATATAAAACGTCCCCGCAATGGATGATTAAATCGGTTTTTTGCAAGTACTTTTGATAAGCTTCCCGCCAGGCTGTTACTGAACCGTGGGTATCGCTGATAATTCCGATATTCATCGTAATTCCTCTTTATGAAAGATTTTTATCTGAAAATTGACGCCGTTTATGGCAAAAATAATCCTGGAAAGAAACTTTACCGCCAGAGGAGTGTCTTTCCATTTATATTTTAACAGGATTTGTTGATAGAAATGTGAAATTAACAAAGAAGTAATCCGTTATTTATGGATGGATAATTCAGCTTCAATAGGATAGGCATCCTTGAAAAGGGAACTATTGGTGTTGATCAAGTCCGCACTTATTTTTTGGGGGAATGAATATGGTACAAGGCAGAAAGAAGAGTCATTATGCAGGATTGATTTTAGCGTTCATTGCTTTTTTCGGATTTGTCATACTCCCTTCCGTCCGGGGAGATTCACCCGGGACAGATACTCCCCTTGGCTCCTTTACCCGAATTACAATGGAAAACGGTTTAACTTTAATTGTCAAGGAAGTTCATTCGGCTCCGATTGCTGCGGTTGATATCTGGGTCGGCACGGGGGCCAAAAACGAGACCCCGGAAATCGCGGGATTATCTCATTTTTTTGAACATATGTTATTTAAGGGAACCGCCAAGCGGAAAGTGGGGGAAATCGCCCAGGAAATCAAAGCTGTCGGGGGTTATCAAAATGCCCAAACTTCCCTTGACACCACCCATTATTACGTGGTGGTTCCCAGCAAAGAGATAGGATTGGCTTTGGACGTGCAGGCCGATGCCATTATGAATTCTTCTTTCGACCCGCAGGAAATTGAGAAAGAACGCCAGGTAATCCTGGAAGAGAAGCGGCTCAAAGAAGATAACCCCCGGGGGAAATTGGGACTCCTGGCCTATCAGGCCGTGTTTAAAGGAACTCCGTATGCCAATGATGTTTTAGGGGATGCGGAAACGCTGGCGAAGATTAATCATGATACTTTCATGAATTATTACCGTCAATATTACATCCCCGGCAATATCGTAGTGGTTGTGGTCGGAGATGTCGACACCCGGCAGATTATCGATCAGGCAAAAAGTTTGTTTAAAGATTTTCAAAACAACGGCAAAGTTCAAGCCAGGAAGAAAGCTTCCAAATTGAAAATACCGAGGCTCGGGAAAATTATCAGAATTGAAGCCACCATGCAAGTGGATCAGACTTACCTTTATTTCGGATTTCCGGGTCCGGGTATGAATGATCCGGACGAGGCGGCTTTATCGGTTCTCGGTGTCATCCTCGGCGGCGGAGGGAGCTCGCGGTTCCATCAGGAACTGGTGGAGAAGAAAGATCTGGCCAATGAAATTGCAGCCGGATATCAATCCTACCAAAACATCGGAATGTTCGCGATCTATGCCCAAATGCAAAAGGGAACGACCGTGGCTCTGGAATCGGAAGTTCAAAAAATGATTTCCCAAATCATCAAAAACGGCGTTAGCGGAGAAGAGTTGTCCCGGGCCAAAGCCATTGTCCGAAGCCAAATCGCTTATGCCGTGGAAAGCAATGCCGATATCGCCTCAATATTGGGCGAATACCAGGTAAGCGGGGATGCGTCCAATGCGGCAGTGTCCCTTGGGGAGATTCAAAAGGTCACCGTTAAAGATGTTCAGCGGGTCGCCAGGAAGTATCTCAATCCACAAGCGTATGTCTTGGCCACAGTTAGACCTTTGGAGGTGAAATAATCCGATGATGTACTTTCGAGGCAAGGATAAGAATTTCTATAAAAGAATTGGTGTTTCTCAGGGATTGCTCGTTTTGATCTTGGGCTTTGCGATTGCTGGCGGATTCTATCAACCTGTGCAAGCGGAGAGCGATCTTCAAAAACAATCGGCTGTAATCAAGAAAGTATTCGCAAACGGGTTGACTTTATTGGTCAAACGGAATACCGCCAATGAAGTAGTGGTTGTCAATGCTTTTGCCGGAATGGGGGCTCTCTACGAATCCACCCGGGAGCGCGGCATCTCCAAACTGATGCAAAGAGTATTAATCAAGGGAACGACGACCCGCAGCGCCCAGGATATTGTATACCAAACCGAATCCCTCGGCGCTTCCATCAGCAGTAACATCGTCAATTATAATTCCGGGACGGTTTCTCTTAAAACGACTTTGACAGGTTTTGATACCGGTTTTGAGATATTTTTGGATACCCTGATGAACCCTGACTTTTCTGAGAAAGAGGTTGCCAAGGAGAAAGCGCTGATGGTCCAGGAGCTAAAAGCTTCGACGGATCAACCGGTTGGAGAAGCGTATCAAAATTTTCTCAAACTTTTCTATGGTAACTCCCCCATGGGGATGACCCCGGATGAAATCGCCGGAAATGTGGCCAGGATGACCCGGGACGATCTCCTTGGCTGGTATAAGAAGATTTATCAACCGGGCAATCTGGTGATTAGTGTGGTCGGAGATGTGGAGCCGCAGAGAATCGAAGCGATTTTGGCTAAAACTCTCGGGGGATGGGAAAAAGGGGGAATAGCGGGACAGAAAGAGGTATCCGCTCAAACAACGACAGAAAACCGGCAGGTGACTGGCTCCCGCAATTCCCAGGCCATCTTTATGATTTTAGGTTTTCCTGCGCCTCAAATCGGAGAGGCCGATTATCCCGTCATGTCGGTAATTAATTACATTATGGGCAGCGATATGGGCTCCAGACTGTTTGTGGAATTGCGGGACAAAAAAGGTTTGGCCTATACTGTCAGCACCGGTTATGAGGCGGCCAATTATTCTTCATACCTATATACGTTCATGGCGACGGCCCCGGGAAATTATCAAGCGGCGAAGGATGGAATCCTGAAAGAGTTTTCAAGGTTGACAACGGAACCCGTATCTCTCCAGGAGTTGGACGTGGCCAAGATCGCCCTTAAAGGCGGATATCTTATGGAGCATGAAACCAATTCGGCTCAAAATTATTTTCTGGGAAGTTATGAATTGTCGGGGCTTGGATATTCCTTTGATGAAGACTATCCGAAGCTGATTGATGAAGTGAGCGCCGCCGATATCCAAAGGGTAGCTTCCAAGTATTTTCAGCACTATTCACTTAGTGTGATTTCACCGGTAGAGATTAAGGAATAAGCGCCTTTTTAAGTTGAGCCACGCCGGCCACGATTTCCGGGTGGCTCAAATGGCTGTAGCCCAAAATCAATTGATGGATGTGGCTCTTTTTTTCCAGCGCATGCTCACTGACCGGGTGGACGATGACCCCGGTTTTTTTTATGCCCGCCACAACTTCCTCATCAAAAGAATGCTTTTCAAATTCGGCAATCAAATGGAGACCGGTTGATTCTCCGGTAATTTTCACCCCTTCCGGGAAGGCTTTTTTCAAATGGGCTATTAATAAATCACGTTTGGCGCGGTAGGCTTTTTTCATTTTGGCGATGTGCCGTTCTAAATGTCCATCTTCGATAAAGCGGGCCAGGGTCAGTTGGGCCAAGATCGGCGCGTGATTGTCCTGTAAATGCTTTAGCTCCCGGCAACGGGTTATCAAAGCGGGCGGCAGGATCATGTAGCCCAGCCGAAGGGCTGGAAAAAGGATTTTACTGAAGGAACCGATGTAAATGACCCGGTTGGGGTCCAAACCCTGCAGCGAATGGATGGGCGCTCCCTGGTAGCGGAATTCGCTGTCGTAATCATCCTCGACAATATAACATTCTTTGGCCCGCGCATATTGAACCAGTTCGATCCTTCTTTGGATGGGCAATACCACTCCAAGGGGGTATTGATGGGAGGGCGTCAGCATGATCAGAGAGGGATTAAGGTTTTGAGGCAACTGGGAAGTCCTGATGCCTGACTCATCGACCGGAACCGGAAAAATGTGATCGGTATAGACTTCAAATAAATTCCGGATTTCACGGTGAATGGGATCTTCGATGATGGATGAACTGCCGGAGGTGAGCAGGGCTTTGGTGATAATGGACAGGGCCTGAACAGCCCCGCAAGTGATGATAATCTGTTCGGGCCCTGCGTAAACCCCGCGGGATTTTTTTAGATAACGGCATAGGGCGCTGCGAAGCTCGCTTCGTCCTTCCGGAGAGTCGTATCCAAAAATGTCGGCCGGAGAGTCCAAACAAACGGCTTGCTCCAGCTGGCTCCATTTTTTCCTCGGCAAAAGGCGCAAATCCGGGATTCCGGAGCGGAAATCGATTTGTTCCGTTTGGGACCGGGAATTCTGGAATCCCTGGATCGGTATTGAAGTTTCGGTTTGGCCTTCTTCCAAAAATGCGCCATCCGCTACATAGGTACCGGAGCCCGGCATACTTTCCAGAAAACCTTCGGCGATTAGCAAATCATAGGCTTCGATGATGACATTCCGCGATACATTGATTTGACTAGCTAATTCCCTGGTAGCAGGCAGTTTTTCACCGGATTTCATTTCTCCATGTAAGATTTGGGCGCGAATCTGCTGGTAAACCTGTTTGGTTAGGGATGCCTCGCTCAACTTGCCGATTGATAGCCACATGTCTTCCTCCGGAAAAGTGGTACTATGAATATTCTCTTTTTGTGGTTCTTTTTTAGCCACTTCCCTTATGATACATTATACTAAACTTATTGGGTTAGGGATAGGAGGTATCGGAATGGATTTTAAAACGATTACAATTCGCTCCGCCGGGGCGAAGGATATTGAGGGCATTTGGCATTTGTTGCATGCCAACAGCATGGGATGGAGCCGGGAGAAAGTAAAGGAGAATATTGACCACTTGCTGGTGATGGAAGAGGGAGAGGGTAAGGGTGAGCGGTTGCTGGCTATCTTGTATAGGGAATTGAATTCGTATCAAACGGAAGATTTTTGGGTAGCCGTTCATCCCTTATATCCGGAAGAACCCCTCAAGCAAATGATGATTGGGAGTTTACAAAGGAATCCTGGAAGAAATCAAAAAAAGTTATCGGATTCCCGAGAATTTCCAGATTATCTGTTGTCCCGATCATTCGTAAGGCATAATGTTTGAAAAGGAGACTCATAGGAAACTATGAAAATAACGGTTATTTTAGGACATCCATACGTGATAAAAAAGTTATTTCGGATGAATTCCCGAATCAACGTTGTGAATAGGTTAACTGATCCATCACAAATTTTTTCAACATTTGGATTCCGGCTTTGTCCAGTTCAGGTGAATATTCCAGCAGCCCGATGCTGGCCGGTATCATTTTTCGGACATCGTCGAAAACCGCCCGGGAGCTAATGAGATAATCGACCCGGGTGAGCATTTGCCGGAAAGCATCCATTTCATCGAGGCCGCAGTTTTCTACAGTGATATGATCGATACCCGCATCGGCAATGGCTTTTTTCATATTTTCCGTATAGGCCTGGGTCATACAGACGATACCGGCCCGTGATCCTGCCGGGAGGGCTTTGATTTTTAAAAATGTTTCCAGATAGGGCGCGGCCATAACCCCGAATACCGGTTTGTGATAGGGCTCCAACAGGGCTTTGACATCTTCAAGGTGAGTAAAATGGGTTACGATAAAGTCGGCATTTTTGATTTCTTCCTGGAGGATTTTGTCCGGAAGTTCATGGAGTAAACACCCGTCAACCTCGATCTTCAGCTCTGTTTGGAGAGTATTCCGGTAATGATCCAAATCCGCCCGATTGCATTCGACCATGAAGGCGCGGGGATGTTTGCCGGAAGCCTGATCCGAGTTTTCCAGCCCCAAAATCGTTTTATTAAAGATGACCGTGAAAAGATCTTCGGTTGTAAAGCCCAGCGCTTTGGTGCGTTCGATCGCTTCCTGAGCCAGGGCGATTAATTTCTGATTGTCTTGAAAATTGGCGGGAGGTAATTTACCGGCGATATAGGTTCCCTGCCCCTGCTTGGTCATAAGCAAACCCTCCTGTTCCAATTCCTTATAGGCGGCAATTACCGTATTGCGGTTTATCTGCAGGTAGATCCCAAGGTCTTTTGGGGTGGGGACCTGGCTTCCCGGCTGTAAAGCGCCGCTTAACAAGTAAAATTTGATCTGCTCCTTCAGCTGTTGATAAATAGGAAACTCCGAACTTTTATTAATTTTAAATTCCATCGCAATCCCTTCAGTTGAATAAAATGAGTTCCTTTTTCCATAAGGATGGATACCATTTCTTCCTTTTTCCAAGGAAACGGGCTTTTGCCGAAGGAATTCCGGGCTCCCGGCAGATCACAGCCGTGAATTCCCGGATCATCGCTTCCCTCAGGGACTTTTCCGGATATAGCGGATGAATGGCCACCCAATGAATAATGACTTTCCTTTGCTCATAAGTTCCACAAAGGACCCCCAGAATCCTTTGCCTGTAATGCAAGATATAAAGCCGGTCAAGAACGGCCAATATTCCTTCCTCGCGCATCATTTGACTGTTGGCGTGCAGTAAATACCATATGGACTGAAGATCAAAAGGATGGGCTTTTTCAAAACAAATTCCATCATGGGTCATGATAGTTCTCCTTCATTCAATTTTTTAATTCCGCTGCGATTGGGGCACACTTTGCGGCAAATGTAGCATTTAATCCGCCATTCGCCCCCGTTGTATTCTCCGAAAGCGTGATTTCTGCACAAAGGCTGATTGATGGAGAGTCCATCCAAGGCATTTACCGGACAGGAATCCAGACATAATCTGCAGTTTGGAATGCAGCCTTCATAGGATGCCAAAGGGTCGGCCGGTAATGCTTCCCCGACAAAGACCCCGCTTAACCAGATCATGTTGCCGTACTTGTCATTGACCAGAAGAGTGTTTTTGCCCATTTTGCCCAGTCCGGCCAAAACCGCCGCATGCTTTAAGGAAATAATTCCTCTGAATTTATTGGTTTTTGCGTCCCACTCGTCCGGCCCGGTCGAATTCATCGGGATGGCGACGGCTCCGTGATCCTCCAAATACTCCGATAATGCAACCGCCCGGTGATTCATTTGCGCCATTAATTCGTTTCGCACTGTCGTGTAGGGGACGGTTGATTTGGCTTCCAGGGCGTTTTTTAAAAAACGGGATGCCAGGACAATGACGGACTGGCAAGAGGGCAAAACATCCTGAGGATGAAAGCCCTCCGGAGCTTCCTTAAAACGGTCAATCGAAGCGACGCCACACAAATCCGCCCCCAGTTCATAGGCTTTCTGTTTGATTTCAGCAATAGAAATGGTGATAGCCATGGTCGATTTCAACTCCTTGTCATTTTACTCACGATTAATTTTTATAGTTTACTAGTTAACTAGATGACTATATATTAAAATACTTCCGCTGGGTTGTCAAGAAATTGATGGAAGTTAGGCCATTAACTCATCATGACGCAATCTGCTTTCCCCGTGGCGGCAAAAAGATCTTGGGAAGCCGGAAGAATGATTTCCCTGAGGGAATGAATTCATCGGATGACGGAAAGAATGATTTATGTGACGGAATGAATTCATCGGATGACGGAAAGAATGATTTATGTGACGGAATGAATTCAATGGATGATGGAAAGAATGATTTATGTGACGGAATGAATTCAATGGATGATGGAAAGAATCATTTCTGTGACGGAATGAATTCAATGGATGATGGAAAGAATCATTTCTGTGACGGAATGAATTCATTGGATGACGGAAAGAATTATTTTTGTGAGGGAATGAATTCAATGGATGACGGAAAGAATGAATCGGCTGAAATCCTGAGCCGATAATGAACCACCAAACCCACGAAAGGGCACGAAAAGAGGATGGCCCCGGGCGGTGGGATTTGATTTCGTGTAATTTAGCGCTTTTCCTGGATTAATCGTAAGAGAGTCACAGAGAAAAGCATTTTTAGACTGCGTATGCCCAAGGTCGGCCCGGGATCGATCCGGTTTCGACATTGGATTGGAAACAACGGTTCGTTTGTTCAGGCTGATTTTTGTTGATGCGTATGGATTTGCAGATTTGATACAAAATACTTCCATTTTCAACCAAGGAGTGATCATTGTTTGCAGCGATATTTTTTTAGGAGCTACAATTTTTTGTTGATTTGGAGGGATCTAGAGTCATCGGGACAAAATCGACACACTTTTTCCAAAAAAATGTGATAATATGGTAATGGGTTAAAGGTATCTGACGGGACTCCGAAGGAGTCCCGTCAGACTTTTAAGCCGGTAACATAAGGCCACGGGTGGAAACCCGAAGCGGTGTTTATTGGCTTGTGACGGCGGATGAAACCTAAAAAAATTAAAGACCTTTTGAAAGAGCGAAAATCCACGATTCGCTCTTTTTTTATTGCCTTTTGAAAGGAGGTGACATCAAGATGGCAACATTTGCAGAGCGGACCTTGTCGGCTAAAAACTTAATAGCCGGGCTCGGCGCTCATCTGGGCGAGCTTGGCAAAAGAGGAATCACTCAGGAAGTGATCGCTGAAATGAGCGGTTTATACAATGATGCAATCCGGAAGAGTGAAAACCGCAACGCCCTGAAGGCCCGCAGTCAGGAGGCGACAGCCGAGACGGAAGAGATTATGAACCATTTGGAGAGTATGTGCAGCGACGCCAAAAAGATTATCCGTATGGAGCTTCCCGAGGAGACCTGGCCTGAATTTGGGTTCAGGAAAGGCCAGTTTTCCAGGATTACCCGGGCGGATAACTCTTGAGAAAACCATGGGGCTATCTTAAAAGGAAATCCGTGCCTGATGGCACCCATGATCAAAAAATACGATATATTGAAATCAACCGATTCGATGAAGTCGCCGCGCCTGCGTGCGCACGATATATATTGTATTTCTTATTGATTTTGAATTGCTTTTTAGACAGCCCCGGTTCCGGCGTCCTCCCGCAATAAGGCGGGAGGATTGCCGGGATAAAATTACACAGAGATAAAGCAAAAGTGATCTGGATTGATATTTGGATATTTTCCCACAAGTAAAAAAAGGCAGGGTATTTGAAAGAATATAGGGAATATTATTGCAATAGGCCCTGTAAAATATCGATAAAGGAGAATGATTATGATTAAAAAATCAATCCTAATTGTTGTTCTACTAATAATTTTAATGGGTGTCTCAAATGTTTCAGCGGATGGACTTGAAACGTTAAGTATTCTTGATCTCTATGATAATACTTCCGTGTACCAACAAGGACTCAAGGGGGATTGGGGGTTTTCCTGTTTAATTAAAGGGACAGAAAAAACTATTCTTTTTGATACCGGACAAAAAGGCTCAATTTTAATGAATAATATGAAAAAACTAAATATTGATCCCAGTCAGATAGATATCGTTGTATTATCGCATATACATCCGGATCATATTGGAGGGTTAAATAGTCTTCTTCAGAAAAACCGAAATCTAACCTTATATGTGCCACAAACTTTTTTCAATAGCAAAGTATTCATCAAGATTATCAAGAAATACTCTCCTAAAGTGATAGCCATAACCGGACCGCAACTAATTTGCAAGTACCTTTATTCAACTGGTGAAATGAATGCAAAGATATATAGTTCTCAGATAAAAGATGAAGGTATTTTGGTAGAACAGTCATTAGTAATCCAAACCGTTAAAGGATTAGTGGTTATAACCGGTTGTGGACATCCGGGAATCATCGAAATTTTATTGAAGGCAAAAAAAGTGGTGCCAGGAGATTTAATCTTTATAGGAGGCGGCTTTCACCTGCTGGAACAAAACAAGGAATATATAAGTCAAGTTGTAAATGATTTTAAAAAATTAGGAGTCCGTTATGTGGGTTCATCCCATTGTACCGGGGATCTTGCTTATAAAATGCTTCAGGAAGCATATCAGGAAAACCATATCACTATGGGGGTTGGAAAAGCAATAAATCTGGAAGATTTGAAGTAGTATTGAACTTGTATTCAAAACTATTCATACGTATCCCGGTGTAGCGGGCTTTAACATTCAGCCTTGATAGGGAAGCCCTCGGGAAAAGTAATTTCAAGTCAATAGCGAAAAACATTCTTGATTGATGTTTGGATATTTTCCCACAAGTTAAAAAAGGCAGGTTATTTAAAAGAATATAAAGAATATTATAACGGATCGGATTCGTTTTCCCAGTAAACTGCAAACGTGTTAAAAATTCAGGGGATTTATTGAGTCTTCATCGCAGGTAGGTTTGGTGGATGGAAGGGGATTGGAATGGAAATCAACCGGCAACTTGGAAAAGAGCAATATGCAAATGCAGACAAGTTTAAGGCGCGAATTTACCTCAACAGTAAATTTCGAACCAACCCATATCCATGGCCGGCATGGATCTTTGACCAATTTGAAAAACGGGAGAATTGTAAAATACTTGAACTTGGCTGTGGAACCGGATTGTTATGGAAAGTGAATGCCGGGCGGATTCCGGATACATGGGAGATAACGCTTTCGGATGCTTCAGAAGGGATGTTGAATGAAGCCCGTCAAAACCTGGCCGGCAAAGGACTCCAATTGCACTTTATGGTCATGGATGTGGAAGACATCAACCTGCCGGAGGGGTCCTTTGATTGGGTGATTGCCAATAATATGCTCTATCATGTTTCAAACCGGGAAAAAGCCCTGGCGGAAATCAAACGGGTCTTGAAAAATAAGGGAGTATTTTACGCCGCCACGGCCAGTATAAGAAACATGCAGGAACTGAAATCTTTGATCAAGCCATTCAACGACAATCCCCCTGCGCCGCCGGTTATCGGCAATTTTTCACTTGAAAACGGCGGGGACCAATTAAGCCAATTTTTTAGCGATATTGAAATGAAAAAATATGATGATTCCTTAGCAATCACCGAAGCGGACGCGATTGTCGATTACTTTTTATCTCTCAACGGAATAACCGAGGACAGGGTGATATTAAAAGAAGAAAAAATTGATGAATTCCGCCGTTATATTCTTAAAAAGCTGGAAAGTGAAGGCAAAATTTCAGTATCCAAGGACACCGGAATTTTTATATGCCGGAAGTAGGGTGTGATAAGGCTTCGAAAACCTTAAAGGGTATGAGCCCGACTCACGGGTTTTGACAGTTGAGCTTCGAAGCTTGAAATACCGCGATTGGCCCTCAATTTGAGCCAGTTCCCTTTAAGCTCTGGGTGATAGGCCCAAAACCTACCCTAGCGCTGAAAGGGTATTCGCCTGTTTCTCGGGCCCTGACGGTTGCGTTCCGAAGTTTTAACATCCCGGTTGGCCCACAATACCAGCCAGTTCCCCTTAAGGAAAAGGGTCGCCTTTAGACATTGAATTCATTGAAGCCAACGTTGTCCTGGTCGTCCAAGGCTCCCGGCTTGATGGGGAGATTCTCCATCAAACCACGGAAAACACTTTTGCCAAGTCTTTCATTTCTTTGGGCCGCGGGGTATAAGCTTTGTAACCAATGGGAATCAGGCTGATAAACCGCTCATCCGGGGGAACGTTTAAAATCCGGTTGATTTCGGCTCCGGCAATAGCCGGTTCGTTCATCCAGCAGGCTCCATATCCTTTTTCATGGATAGCTAAGAGCATATTTTCAATGGCGGCCCCGACCGATAACAGATCATAATTGGCATAGAGTCTGATAATGCTCTCTTCGTCATATCCTTGTGCTTTTAGAGCGTCCATTAAGGTGGGGTCAAAAAACTTGACCTTGGTCATAAACACCGCGATTACCAGGGGAGCTTTGGCAAAAAAACCGACTGCTTTTCGTTTGGCGGTTAGATATTCCTCGCTGAGTTCGTGGCGTTTGACGGCGAGGAGAGCTTCGGTTTTTTCAATAACGGCGGTTTCGATTTGGGTAATCAGTTTCTGGTCTTTGATGGCTAAAAATCTCCAACATTGACTGTTGCATCCGCTGGGAGCGCTGACTGCGGCCTGGATGAAATACTCCAGATCCTGATCGGGGATTTGCTTTTCCTCAAATTTACGAATGCTGCGGCGGGATAGGGCCAGGTCTAAAAAGTTTGCCATTGGCTTACCTCATGGATTCGATTTGGTATTCAATTGATTATATCACAGATCACCCGGTTAAAGTGGGAGGTTGTTTATTGTTAAAGTTGGGAACCCATTGATTATCCAATATCCTCGCAGGGGTAAATTTTGTTTGATTCCTTACGAAGCGGTGAATTCTTATAAGGGTCAGAGGGCTGAATTATGGATTCTATTCTTGTTTTCATTGATGGAACAATTTGTGATACAAGGCATCGTAATCACTTATTGGGTACTTCGGAGTTTTATTTGGAAAGCAATATATTAAATGACTTGCCTACTCCGGGAAGTGTTGAGTGTATGATGGAATTATCGCATAAGTATAATCTGATATATATTGGGGCACGACCCAATTCATATGTAAATATCACTAAAAAGTGGCTCAATAAAGTTGGATTTCCAGATGGCGATGTATATTTAGAAAAAAATCAACCAGATCGTATGCAAATTGCCATGGAACTGAAAACAAAGAATCATTTCATTGCGGGTATAGGCGATAGATGGGATGATAATGAATTGCATTTGGCAATTGGATGCAAAAGCATTATTTTAAAGGAATTCGAACCTAATTGGGATACAGTTCGAAAATATCTTTTAAAGAGTTAATATCCCAAACTGCAAAGTACGTAACTTTTATATTATTATGTAACGGAATTTATGGAGAGTGTTTGAGAACGCACAACCGTGGTGCTCACGGACTAAATTCCAAGCATCTTCAATTGTTTCTTGATGAGTTTGCTTACCGGTTCAACCGGCGCAAATGCAATAATCAACTTTTCAATCAGCTATTAGATTGCTGGTTGCTGGCTAGACCCATTACTTTTCCTGAGTTAGTTGGATAACTATATAGGGTGAAATAAATTTTGATAATAAATTTTGCTTCCATAAGATTCAAGATGTCTAAAAGCAACTCACCCCCTCAGTCCCCCTCTCTTTTCGGAAGAGAGGGGGATGGCTCAAGAGTAACAATAAGCAAAATAGATCTCAGGAGGTGAGTCGCAGTTAGGCATTCAAATTACTTATTTCAACATATATGGAAGGCAAAATAGAATGCCGGTTTTCCAATTAGGATGCGGCTTTCGGGAAGGTCATGGCCATAACCGTAAATTTTAGCAAATTGCATCCTTGAGTTGCTAGAATAATCATGAAGTGAAAAATGGCGAGAGGGGATCATTTTATGGGAAACAATATAGTTTGTCCTGCTTGGCTTTCTTTTGGCTTAGTCAATGGTATCCGGAGGGTTATTCATAATCCTCAGAAAATATGTAAGGAATATGTTATTCCAGGTAGTTTTGTGGCGGATATTGGTTGCGGACCGGGATATTTTTCAATTCCAATGGCATCGATGGTGGGCCCGAGAGGTAAAATAATATCGGTTGATCTGCAAGCCGGTATGATAGAAAAATTAAAAAAAAGAATCAAAAAGCTAAATCTTGAAGGAAAGTTGGATACAATTTTATGCGATGAAAAGAGTATCGGGATCAAAGAAAAAGTTGATTTCGTATTGACATTTTGGATGGTTCATGAAGTGAAAAATAAGGACTTGTTTTTTCAACAAATAAGAGAAATTTTGAAAGATGATGGGAGATATTTGCTAGTAGAGCCTAAATTGCATGTTAGTAAGAAAGACTATTTCAAAACGATCAAGAAGGCAGAACTCAATGGATTTGAGGTAAAAAACGATTTAAGAGTTGCATGGAGTCGAGCCACGATATTCTCAAAAAAATAAATATTCCTGAGTGAATCATAAAACAAAGGATATCAACCATGGAAACATTGGACTATTTTCAAGCCGAAAGGGAAGCGGTTGATTTTATTTCCCAAAATAACAAAATGGTTTTAGCGACCTGTTCCGATAACCGGGTCACTGCCAGAACGATCAGTATCATCAATGATGGAATGATGATACTTTGTCAGACCGATCGAAATTTTATCAAATACCGGCAAATCACGGAGAATCCGAATGTTGCGTTAAGCGCCGGGAACATCCAGATAGAGGGAATTGCCAAGATAACGGGACATCCGTTTGAAAATCGTTTTTTCGATGAGGCCTATAAACTTGCGCATCGAAGTTCGTATGAAAAGTATTCCCATCTTAAAGATGAGGTGGTTATCGAAATCACCCCCCATTTCGTAACGTTCTGGAAATATTCGGATGGACAAAAGCCGTACCGGGATTTTATTGATATCAAGAAACACGCGGCATTCCGGGAATATTATGAAACCAATGGTAAACAAGTTACGAGGTAATGGATATGACCTACTTTGAATCATCAAGAATTCAAGAAGAATTTAGACAATACGGATATGGGCTTTTTGCGGTGGAAATCAAAAATGCAAATGAATTCATCGGTTTTATCGGCTTTCATTGGTCAAGGATTGATTTAGGCTTTGGGCCATTTCCCGAAATTGGCTGGAGACTCAAGAAAGAAGCCTGGGGAAAGGTTTTGCAACCGAGGGAGCCAAGGAATGTTTGTCTCATGGATTCGATGACTTGGGATTTAGCGAGGTATATAGTTTCACATCCAAAGTGAACACAAGATCGGAAAATGTAATGAAAAAAATAGGAATGGTAAAAAAACTGGAATTTAATCATCCCGAAATTGATCCGGGTAGCCGATTGTGTAAGCATGTACTTTATCATATAACATCTTTACAGTATGTGGAGGGGGTTTAAATGCGAGAAAAACAATTTGATTTGAAAGAAGTACTGAAAAGACATTTCGACCCATCTCTGGATATGTTGGAGAAATTGATAGAGCAATGTCCGGATGAAATATGGACTCAAGTAAATGGCGGATTTCCTTTTTGGCAACAGATTTTTCATGCATATGAGAGTATCGATTATTGGATGCATAAAACGGATGAAATTTATGAAGAACCGAAATTTGATAAAGAGGTAACTTTTGATTTGGATAAAACTTGTTCTGACTTTTTAAGCAAAGAAGAACTTAAAATTTATTCGAAGAAAATCAGAAAGAAAGTTGAGCAATTTTTTAATGAGCGAGAAAGTCAAGATTTTCTTGAGCTTATTGATGGTAATGAAAGGTTTTCATTTTGTGATAAAGTTCTGTGCCAGATCCGACATGTTCAATATCATATGGGTCACTGTAATTCAATACTGAGACATTTTCATTATAAAGCAGTTGAATGGATTGGATATGGGGAAGAATGAAAATTTATTTCAACCGAGAGGGTTAAGGGGTGGCAATATGGAGTTAATAAGGGCTATCAATACGCGAAGAACCGTGAGAGATTTCGCTGATGAAGAAATTCCCGATCCTATTATAAAAAAGGCTTTGGAAGCAGGACTAAAGGCGCCAAGTTACAATCACCAAAAACAATGGGATTTCATTTTGGTTAAAAGCAAGGCGATTCGGCTTCAACTTACTCAAACCGAAGAAATGAAGGACAAAATTTGGGGTTACCTTTATCCCGCAAAATACGGAACGGGTTAAGAATATCCTGAATATTCCTTTGGATATGGAAGTGGCGGCTTTTATTCCCTTTGGCCGTAAAGCGGAGAATATAGCCTTCTTGCCTCAAAAAGAAGTCAGTGTGGAAGAAAAATTACATCGGAATCAATGGTAACTTGTTATACCGGCCAAAAAGAGCGCGGGAGGAGAAATTGAAATTGGTCAATGGAAAGTTGAAAGTATATATTGCCATGTTAGTTATCCTCTTGTGTTTTGCGGCGAGTGGCTGTAAATTATCTCCCGAATTCGAAAGAATTCTAGCGGGGGGGAGGTTATCTGCCGGCAGCATCACTGAAAGTGTAATCCCTTCCCAATTTGAAAACCATATGATTTATATCAAGGCAAGAATCAATGATAGTGAACGGGAGTATAACTTCCTAGTCGATACCGGAGCCTTTATAACCGTAGTCAATAAAAGGATTGCCGACTCGATGGGTTTAAAAAAAGCGGCGGAAGATATCGTCGCTGATGCAGCGGGCAATTCCCGGAATATCGATGGAGTGGTTTTGAAATCACTGAAAATAGGAGACATCGAGGTCCAAAACTGCGGCGCCCTGGCTGCTGATTTTGGTAACATCGAATCTTTCGGGATCAAATTTGATGGAGTGATTGGCACCAATTTTTTGCGGTTTTTCATCGTCGATATTGACTACGAAAAGGAAACGCTCACGTTTTCAACCGAGCAAAGCTTTTTCAATCGCTTAAACGCCGCAGAAGTATCGGGATTGGGAAGGGGATCGGCATTTACCTATGTAAACCATGATTTTCGAACCAAGCTTAAACTGGCCGACGGCAATTGGGTTGACGCTTTAATCGACACCGGAAATTATGGGGATTTTCTGACATTCCCCATTAAGGATCTGGAACAATTGAAACCGCACTTAAATTGTCCCCTGGTAAAATCACAGGGCGCCATCACAATGAGCGCTTTTGGCGGTTCAAACGCCATGCTCTCCCGGATCAATGAAATTCAGATCGCCGGTAACCGGATCCGTAATCTCCCGGTAGCCTTTGTTAATAGCGATCATATCAACATCTCCAGCGGGTTTCTGGCTCATTTCAAGGTGATCATCAACTATCCTAAAAAGAAAATATTCTTGATCCGGAATCAAAGTAAACCGTTTGAAACCAATATGTCATCCTTTGGTTTTACGCCGCAATACGGTGCCAATGGAAAACTCTATATTGTTGGAATCTGGGAAGGATCACCCGCTGAAAAAAATGGTCTTAAAGTGGGAGATCAAATTATCCGGCTTACTTATCAAGGACCGGACAGGGCTGATCTGGTTATCCAAAATGAAAATGGCGAAAAGGAAATCTCGTTAAAAGTGGCCCCGTTGTTGCCCGCGATCGATAGGGACGTGACGGAATGATCGGAGCCCTGATTGGTAAAGGAAATACGGCCGATGTTTTTGAGATGGGCAATGATAAGGTTATCAAATTGTTTCATCCGGGTTATTCATTCCATAGCGTGCTCATTGAATATGAAAATTCCAAATTACTTCATCCATTGGATGTTCCAATGGTCAAAAGTTATGAACTTGTTGACTGGAATGGGCGGCATGGTATCGTATATGATAAGATCGATGGAAAGTCCATGCAAGATATACTGCTAGATCCGGATAATCTTGAAAAGAATCTAACCCCTTCGGCTTTGCTTGAAAAATACGCAACGGCTTTAGCATTGGTTCATAAAAAGATTCTTTCCTGTAAATTGCCATCTGCCGTCAGTTTAAAATCCATTCTAAATAAAAATATTGAAGATACGGATCAATTGAGCAGGCAATGGAAATCAAAATTGATTGTCACACTCAACGGGTTACCGGATGGGGACGGTTTTTGCCATGGAGACTTTCATTTCGGCAATGTCATCGTAAGCCGGGAAAAGTATTTTATGATTGACTACATGAATGTTTGCCGCGGACATGAATATGGAGATATTGCCAGAACCGTATATTTGACCGAAATGACCCCGGTACCGGCCGAAATTCATGATAGAACCCTTATTCGCGGGATGAAAAAACAGGCAACGGATATCTATCTGAAAGAAATGGGCGTCAACAGGGAATGTTTGTCCGACTGGTTGATGATCATCACCGCTGCCAGGCTTGGGGAATTGAGAGATGAGCAAATTGAAGAAAAAAACGCGATTTTAGATTATCTGGCGGTACGCTTATGCCGAAAATAATGTTGCATGGAAAAAATAAATTGAGATAGGGGCGGATATGAATGGATGAACAGCTTTTGTCATTATCGAAGACTCTGAAAAGCCGGGGGTTTCAAGTGGAGGTTTGTGAAGACATTAAGCAAGCAGCTGAATTAGTCCATGAAATGATCGGTAAAGATTCTCCGGTAAGTTCAATCGGCTTTGGCAATTCCATTACAGTGAAAAGCGCCGGACTTCAGGAGAGTTTGTCCAAACTCGCCAAGGAAATGTATATCCATATTCCTGTTGGCACGGAAGATATGAAAGACATCGATCGAAAGGCCTTAACAACCGACTTTTATCTGACATCGGCCAATGCCGTTTCCCTCGATGGACATCTTATCAATATTGACGGGAATGGTAACCGGACTGCCGCAACATGCTTTGGCCCGAAACAGGTTATTTATTTAATCGGCAAGAATAAAATTGCCAAGACCCTTGAAGAAGCTATGGTGCGCGCCAAAAGCGCCGCTGTTTTGAATGCCAAAAGATACAATAAAAAGACTCCCTGTGTTCAAACGGGGAAATGTGAAAATTGCAATTCTCCGGAATGCATATGTTCCGTGATGACGATTCACCGGAGAAAACCCAATGGAGTCAATATGACGATCGTTTTAATCAATGAAGAAGCGGGATTCTAAAGGGAGGTTTTGTATGAATAGGGAAAGGATTCATCAAAGCAATCAAAGCGGCGGGAAGTGAAGAAGGGGGGAAGAAATTGGGCCAACGCAAAATTTTATTCCTTTTTTGGATGGTGTTATGCTTATGGAGTCCATGTTTTGGTGAAAGCAAAAAGCAAGTCATAGCAGTGGTCGAAGAATTTCCCAATTACATATTTCATTTACAGGCTTTGGGCCAAATAATACCGGAAGATAGGGAATACCTTTCCCTTTACAAATTGTTTTACTTACTGCCAATAAAAGGGGTCCAAATGCCAATTCCCTTGGTTATGACCGGAATGCCTTTTATTATCAACAAGATATTCCTGAGATGGTCCAGTTTATCAGTCACGAGGTGGGAACTCATCTTTTGATTGATGGTTTCAATCAGATTCTGCAAATGAATCGTTTTGAATACGCAGATGTATATACGGCATTCGAAAATATGGCGGAATTTTATAATGTGAAGTTTATTTCGAAAGGGATACCGTTATACGGCTATCATGTGGAAAAATATTATACCATTTATACCGGCATATACAATGCAAATCCCAATATCACTCCAACCCATTTATTAATAAGAGGGTTGGAAAAAATCTTATGCCACGACCAAGGGATGGATTCGGATTAGGTATAAGTTCATTGCCATTTTTTTAGAGTTCTGCATCAGTCATAGCTGGTGCAGAACTCGTTTTGTGAAATCCCAAATTCGTTTAAAAAATAAAATCCGTCGATAAAAAGTTGGACTTCCGTTCCTGGATGATTTCGGCCAGCAGTTCTTTATTGTTTTCATTTTCCTTTGCGGCCACCAAAGTTCTGATGGAAAAAACCCTCAAAGCATCGGATATCGATAAAGTACCTTCCGCCGAGTCTTTGCGTCCGGTAAAGGGGAAAATATCGGGTCCTCTTTGACATTGGCTGTTAATATTGACCCGCGAGACCTGGTTTACCAGCGGATCGACCAAAGCGGCGATCTCATCGGGGTTTTTGCTGAAAATGCTGACTTGCTGTCCATAGTTGGATTCCTCGATATAACCAATGGGAGTTGAAATTTCTTCAAAAGGAATGACCGGAATCACCGGTCCGAATTGTTCCTCGTGATAAACCCGCATATTTTCATTGACCGGATAGAGCAGGGCGGGAGTAAATATTGAATGGAAAGGGGTTCCGCCGCCCTCATTGATCACCTTAGCCCCTTTATCCAGGGCGTCGGAAACCAGCTCCGCCAAATAATCAGTTTTGTTGTTTTCCGGTAAGGGCGTGATCTGAACATTCGGATTCCAGGGCATACCGATATTGAGGCTGTTGATGGCTGCAGCCAATTTGTCCAAAAACGGTTGGGCCACGCTTTGGTGAACAAATATCAACTTTAAGGCTGTACAACGCTGGCCGTTGTAAGAGAGAGTTCCTAATAAGCACTCCTGCACAGCCAAATCCAGATCGGCATCAGGAAGGATAATCGCCGGATTTTTGGCATCAAGCCCCAGCACCGAGCGGAGTCGGTGAGGTTTGGGATGTTGCTTTTTGATAGTGTCCGCGATTTTACTGGTGCCGATAAAAGCCAGTACATCGATTTTTCCGGAGGTCATCAAAGGAGAAATGATATTGGAGCCACGTCCGTAAACAAAATTAATGACTCCGGGCGGGAAACAGTCCCGGAAAATCGGGAGCAGGGGCCGGTATAATAAAGTTCCAAGCTTTGGCGGTTTACAAATCACGGTATTCCCCATAATCAACGCCGGAATCAAGGTAGTAAACGTTTCATTGAGCGGGTAGTTAAAAGGGCCCATACTCAGCGTGACACCCAGAGAGGACCGGCGGACTTGGCCGATAATGCCTTCTTCGATTTGAAAACGGGATGAAACCCGGTCCAGTTCTTTGACAGCCTCAATGGTACCGCAGATATAGTCGAGGGTCCGGTCGAATTCTTTTATGGAATCCTGATAGCTTTTACCGATTTCCCACATCAGCAGTTTGACAATTTCCGCTTTTTCCGCTTTCATGCGGCGGGTGAATTCCTGCATATGTTGGATTCTTTTGGCTACCGACATGGTGGGCCAAAGCCCTTTCCCGTTATCATAGGCTTCTACAGCAGCAGACAGCACTTCCAGTATGGTTTCTTCCGATAATAGGGGATAAGAGCCAAGAAGTTTCGGGGTGAAAGCGCCGTCCGGGCCAGCAATAAAAATTGGTGAAAAAACTTCCTGATTGGGGCCATTCCACTTCCTGAGTTCGCCGTTTATCAGAAATTCATTTTGGCAAATCGGTTCTTTGATTTGAAATTCCGTAGGAATTTCGTTCTCAGTGGGGAATAATTTATTAATATCCGTTGAACGAGCCATTTTACGACCTCCTGTTTCCAATGACCTTGTTAGAGATAAGTTCTTGATCCAAAAAAATTATCCTTTTTTGTAAAGTTGTAATCTAAAATTGATAGAATTGGAGGAAAAAATTGATGATTCTCTCAGTAATCCAGAAACGCCGGAGTATCCGAAAATATCTCAAGAAAACCGTTGAATCCGAGAAACGGGATGCCTTGATTGAAGCGGCATTAAGGGCGCCATCTTCAAGAGGGCTTACTCCATGGGAGTTTATAATCGTCGATAATCCCGACTTGCTAAACACGCTATCTTCTTCCAAACAGTACGGTTCTTCTTTCCTAAAGGAGGCCTCTTTGGCGATAGTGATTTGCGCTGATGCCCAGCGAAGCGATGTTTGGATTGAGGATACCGCGATTGCCGCGACCTTTATTCAGTTAACTGCGGAATCGCTTGGAATAGGGAGTTGTTGGATTCAAATCCGGGAGCGGATGCACGATAATCATCAAACGGCAGAAAATTTCATCCAAGGGGTTTTGGGGATCCCGGAATCGTTGAAAGTGGATTCCATCATCGCTCTTGGTTATCCTGGGGAAACTCCGAAGTCCCATGAGCAAGATGAACTGCAATACCGGAAGGTATCCTATAATCGTTACGGGAACCAGCAATAACATGATTGCCCCGGGGGAATACTCTAGCTATAGGATAATCGATCGCTAAGAAAAAGTCTAGTTATATTTTAAAACCTCAATTATACTATGAATAACTGGCGGCCAGAAATTTAAATTGTAAAGAGGTTTTACTATTGGATAAGCAAAAAATAAAAAATATTCCCCTGGGTCCTTTTCCGACAATTCTGGTGGGAGCGGATGTCGACGGAAAGCCTAATTATGCCACCGTTGGAGCATGTGGAGTGGTTTGTTTGGATCCTGTTCTTTATATTTCGTTGAAAAGCACTCACTACACAACACGCGGCGTTCAAGAGAACGGTTATTTCAGCGTGAATATCCCTGCGGTGGATATGGTTTCCCAAACGGACTATTGTGGGATAGTATCCGGCAAAAACAGCGATAAATCCTTGATTTTTAACCCGTTTTATGATGAGCTCGGGAAGGCTCCTTTGATTAGGGAGTGTCCCGTTAATTTTCTCTGCAAAGTGATTCAAACTATACCGATTTCGGGTTTTGAAATGTTCTTCGGTGAAATTGTGGCAACCTATGCAAAACCGGAGTGTATTACCGATGGAAGCCCGGATCCGGTAAAAATCAATCCAATGATTATGATGGGAACCCATTATTGGAGTTTAGGTTCATCCGTGGGTTGTGTTTATAAAACAGGCAAATTATAAAAAATCTTTTAAAAAGTTCAAAATAAAGCTAAGAAAACGAAAAACCGACTTTATTCAATATTTTCTTTAGGTCGGTTTTTTCGTTTTCTAAAGATCTAAGGGGAAAATTCCAGGTAATTCATTTAAATTCATTGACGCGCGCATGCCATTTTGTCTGAATAACAAAAGGAGTTCATCAATATTTTAAAAAAAATTAATTTCCTCCATTCGCAGCACTGGGAAACTGACGGCAGGAAGTTTGAAAGGTAAGTCGAATTTAAAAATTAGACATTCATTGACGATCATGGTAAAATAATAAGATTCAGTAAGGGTGGTTGATACAAAAAACAGTGGGATGGCCTTTTGTCTGGGTTGTTCTGGAAAGTTTGAAATTTAAAAATACTAATGGAGCCACAATCAATGGTATTAATGAAAAAATACATAGATGATAAAAAAAATATCTTGATGATTCTGAATAAGAAACTTCATACTCCTTTGGGAGTTGGTGTTTTGGTTTTGGTAGTCCTTGTTTTGCTGTTCATTGGATATTACTGCTGGAATCTGACTCCAACCCGTTTCGGAAATAAGGATTTTCATGTTTTTAAAGTTCCGTATGGTTCTTCGTTGCGGCAAATCGGCCAATCATTGGCAAAAAAGCATTTGATCCGGAATCAATTTGTTTTTGAACTTTATGTCCGCCTGAACCCACGCCAGAGAATGGCGAGGGCTGGTTATTACCGAATAAGTCCGGGAATGTCGGTGCCGGCCATTGTAGGTGAACTTCGGCGCGGTATTGCTCAATCCGTAAGAATTACCATCCCGGAAGGTCTTGATAATCAGGAAATAGCCGCTTTATTAGCACAAAAAGGGTTGGTTAATCCGCAGAGTTTTCTGAATGCGGCTCGCGATGCGGCCTTGGTGAATCAATTGGCAGGAAACGAACAAAATTTATCTGGAACGGAAGGATATTTGTTCCCGGACACCTATAATTTTGAATTAAATGCAACGGTCGAAAAGCAGATTATTCAAAAAATGTTTTTCCGTTTTCAAGAAGTTTTTCAAAAGAATTTTCAACAGATTTCTGCCGATAAGCGGAAAGAGATAGTTATCATCGCCTCTTTGGTTGAAAAGGAAGCTAGAGAACCAGAAGAACGGCCAATCATTGCCGGGATATTTTATAATCGTTTGCGACTGGGGTATCCGCTTCAATCCTGTGCGACTGTTCAGTATTCCCTTGGTAAACGGAAAGAACGTTTATATTATAAAGACTTGCAAGTAAATTCGCCGTATAATACCTATTTGCATCAAGGGTTGCCTCCGGGACCGATAGCCAATCCCGGACTGGCTTCATTAAAGGCTGCAGTATATCCGGCCCAAGTTCAATATTTATATTTTGTCGCCAGGCCCGATGGCACTCATATATTTAGCACCACTTATCAGCAACATCTCAATGCCCAGCATAAAATTGAAAGAATGTTTAACAAAGGAACTTAAAATAAAAATGATCATAACACTCCTAGGAACCGGAACTTCTCATGGCGTTCCGGTTCTGGGTTGTAATTGCGCGACTTGTACTTCAATGGATCCTCGAGATTGCCGGACTCGATCATCGGTATATATTCACATCGGTGAACAGCATATTTTAATTGATACCGCCACAGAAATGCGCATTCAAACGATTCGAAACAAGGTTCCACGGGTTGATTTGGTTCTGATGACCCACAATCATGCGGATCATGTTTGCGGATTTGATGATTTGCGCCGTTTCAGCGAATTACAGGGCAGTGAAATACCGGTCTATGGAAATCAAACAACCCTAAAGGGTATTGCCGGTATGTTTTCCTATATCTTCGATAATCGAGTCCATATTGGCGGCGGGATACCAAGAATTTGCCTGAAAGAAATCGCTTTACCTTTTGAGGTGGCCGGGATTAAAATTATACCGATCCCGGTTTTTCATGGTCCTTTAGGTATCTTGGGATACCGTATCGGGGATTTTGCTTATATCACCGATTGCAGTAGTATCCCGGAAGAAAGCCTTGAGCTTTTAAAAAATTTAAAATTGCTTATATTAGGAGTATTGAGGTTTAAACCTCATCCAACTCATTTTAATCTGGAGCAGGGTTTGAAGATGATAGAAATCATTAATCCCAAGCACAGTATTTTAACACATATTGCTCACGATTTTAAATATAACGAAGTAAACTTATTATTGCCTGGAAATGTAGAGTTGGGCTATGACGGACAACGGGTAGAAGTTGATTGACAGCCAGCGGATGTTGTTTAATTTTTAGTGAACGGAATGAGCATTAAGCTTAAGCGGAGGATTCATGGAAGATCATTTAGTTATTGCAACTGCAAAGCAAAGCACAATTCGAATATATGCTGCTTTAACCGCCGGAGTCGTGGAGGAAGCCCGTAAAATTCATGAGACTTGGCCTACTGCGACTGCCGCTTTTGGAAGAGTACTGACCGGAACATTAATGATGGGTGTCATGAATGATAACTTAAAGCGTCTGACTGTATCTGTCTCCGGCAATGGGCCAATCGGCAGGATTTTGGCAGTGTCGAATGAGCGGGGCCAAGTTAAAGGAGAAATTGATAATCCAAGGGTCGATTTAAAACCCAATCGTCTCGGTAAACTGGATGTTGGTGGAGGCATTGGCTCAGGAGAAATGATGGTATTGAAAGATCTGGGGTTAAAAGACCCTTATCAAGGAGTGGTTCCGCTTCAAAATGGAGAGATAGCGGAAGATTTTGCCTATTATTTTACGAAATCGGAACAGACTCCGTCGGCCGTTGCGTTAGGAGTTTTGGTAAATCCCGATGGGACGGTTCAAACGGCTGGCGGCCTGATTGTTCAACTTTTGCCGGGTTCTACGGAAGCAACCGTTTCCGCTTTGGAACAAAAGCTGCATGATATGCCGAGACTAACGGAAATGTTGGCGGAGGGAATTTCCCCAGCGGAATTAATTTCCCGTATTGCACCCGATCCGGAAACGGTCAAAATTTTAGAACGACTCAATGTAAGATACTGTTGTGATTGCTCATGGGATAGATTTCGAGGACCTTTATTGAGTTTGGATCCGGGTGAAATCGGGAATATTTTACAGGAACAAGGTCGGATCGAAGTACGTTGTCATTTTTGTAATAAGATTTATCATTACCAAGAAAGCCAATTAAAGTAAATTCTTAAAGTTATATCAACAATAGCATATATAACGGGAGGATCAGGAATGCTGCAGAAATTATGCCCGAGAGTGCAGGCGCAGTCCGTTTTGGAACTTGATTTGGATGAGTTAAAAAAAGTCGGTATTCGGGGAATTATTTTTGATTTGGATAATACTTTGGTAGAATGGAAACAAGATGATTTGAGCCCTGAAATCATTCAGTTGGTTTCCAGATTTAAACAATCCGGTTTTAAAATGTGTATTCTTTCCAATGCTTTAGAGCATAGGGTGGAAGCGGTAGCCAGTCTTTTAGATATTCCTTATGTTTCACGGGCCGTCAAACCCCGTAAATTTCCTTTCCGAAAGGCTTTGGAATTGATGGAAACCGAGCCGGACGAGACAGCGGTCGTTGGGGATCAGCTTTTTACCGATATTTTAGGCGGCAATCGCATGGAACTTTATACGATTTGGACCCCGCCATTAAGTGATACCGAGTTTATCAGTACCCGGGCAGTCCGGCAATTGGAACGTCTTGTCATAAAACGGTTTCGCAAGAAAGGAATATTACAGTGAGTGGAAATAATCAATACTGTCGCGGCTGTGGCGTCGCAATTCAAACTAAATTTCCTGAAAAGGCCGGATATGTACCTGAGAATCACCAGCACAAAGGACAGGTTATATGTAAGCGCTGTTATCGGATGATTCATTATGGGGAAGTTGGAGAGTTACACCCCGGACTTGATACTATCCGACAGAGTATTATGAAAGCGATAACCCTTAGTGATTTGCTGATCATAGTTTGCGACTTCGCGGATTTGTCGGGAAGTTTGCCGCTATGGTCCGGTTTTTTGGCCGGTAAACCTTATATTTTAATTATGAATAAAATCGATTTGTTGCCAATGAGGGCCAAGCACCCGGAGATTTTGGATTATTTAAAGAATTATTTAAAGAAGACAGCCTGGCCGGTGCCCCGGGATATCATTTTGACCAGTGGAATGAAGGGAAAGGGTGTGGATATCTTGGCAGGGCGCATTTCGAAAGAAGTTGGCCCCGCTTCCAGGATTGCCATGTTAGGTGTGACCAATGTCGGAAAATCCTCCCTTATAAAACAGTTGCTGAAGCTGGAAGGTTCGGTCAGCTCGCCGACGGTTTCCAAGTTTCCCGGGACTACCATGGGGCTTAGTAATTGGAGCATTTTAAAAGGGCGTAATACCTTAATCGATACTCCCGGATTAGCGCCCGAAGATAGAGTCGCCGATTTGGTTTGTCCGGAATGCGCCAGTACTTTGGTGGCTTCTCAAAAAATGGAACAAAAACTATGGGGATTAAAGCCCGGTAAAGGATTAATTTTAGGCGGTTTATGCAGTTTTGCCTATCTGGGAGATGAGGAAGAGGTAATTATCGCTTACAGCTCGCCGGATGTAGTGATGCACCGTACGGATAATGATAAAATCGATGCTTTATTGGACGAGAAACCTTCCTGGCTCACCCGGATTTGCCGGAAATGTATCGGTAAAATCCAGTGGCAGGAAGTCATTGTACATCTTGACGATAATCAGGATTTGGCAGTTGCCGGTTTAGGCTGGATCTCGCTGCGTGGAACAGCGGCCGATTTTAAAATTCGAATCCCTAAGGGAGTGCGATTCGAGGTAAGACCGGCTATCATCGGGAAAAAATCGTGAGCTAAAGCCATAGAAAGATTGTTTCCGGGGTAATTGCGGTGACGAAGTGAAAATACCGAATAACAAATAACCTGGCCTCATTTTACAATTTATGAATGCAGGTTATTTTTTTCATTTTTTAAAAGTTCCTCTTAATCTTTATCAATAGTTTGGGTGCCTGAAAGGTAGAAGGAATACTATAAAATGTTTGCAATATATTGAATTATTGATTGACAATAGATTGCAATTTTAATAAAATTTCAGAAGGAACAATATAAGAAGGAGTTTGCAAAAATGAATTACGGATATTTTGATGACACGAAAAAAGAGTATGTAATTTTTAATCCAATGACACCGATGTCATGGATTAATTATTTAGGAACCGGTGAATTTGCTTCCATTGTATCCAACAATGCCAGCGGTTATTCGTTTTATAAATCGCCACGCTTAGGAAGAATGCTGCGGTTCCGGTTCAATAGTATTCCTATGGATCGACCGGGACGGTATATTTATATTCGGGACCGTAAAGAGGGGGATTATTGGTCGGCATCCTGGCAGCCGGTGGGAAAACCCTTGGATAAGTATAAGAGCGTTTGCCGTCATGGTCTTGGGTATACGGTTTTTGAAAGTGACTATAAGGAGATCCACACAAACTATCGGATCTTTGTGCCTATCGACAAGCCAATTGAATTTTGGGAAGTTGAGCTTGAAAACCAATCCGACCGGGAAAGGGAATTGTCCCTGTTTACATACGCCGAATGGTGCTTTTGGAATATGGATCAGGATCTTAGCAATTTCCAATATATTTTATACACCTGCCGAATGAACTATCAGGATGACATTATCGATTATCGAATGAGTTTTGCCCCACCGGAAGATCCGAGAGCTTTTATGGCTTCTACCTTACCGGTAACCAGCTTCGACACGGATCGGGAGTGCTTTATCGGTGATTATCATCACGAGGGAAATCCAACCGCGGTTGAAAGGGGTCAATGCTCTAACTCCATTGCTCTTGGGGGTACCCCTTGCGCCTCACTGGAAAATAGGATTACCTTGAAACCAGGCGAAAAGAAGTATGCACTTTTTATTGTTGGCATCGGTGATGCAACTACTTTCGGCAAAGAATGCCGTAATATCTATTCGGATCGCAATAAAGTAAATGAAGAATTTGAGCGGGTACAGAATTATTGGAAACAGAGGCTTTCTCAATATACCTGCGAAACTCCTTCAATGATGGTCGATAGCATGATTAACCTTTGGAACCAGTATCAATGCCACACCACTTTCAACTGGTCAAGATCGGCGTCTTTCAATGAAGCCGGGGGAAGGGACGGTTTGGGGTACCGGGATACCAACCAAGATTTATTGGGAGTCGTCCATTCCATACCGGATGAAGTGCACGATAAACTTCTGGAATTACTAAAAGGTCAACTTCACGAGGGTTATGCCATGCATGGTTTTCAACCGTTAATCTGGAAACAGGGTGCCCATAATATTCCAAAGCCGGAACAGATTTATTCGGATGATCACCTGTGGCTGCTGCTTTCCGTATCAGCTTATATTAAAGAAACCGGAATCTCTGATTTTTTAAGTGAAGTTATCCCGTATGCGGATGAAAAAGAAGAATCAGTTTATGAACATTTAAAAAAAGCCCTTGAATATTCTTGGAATCAAAAGGGGCCTCATGGTTTATTGTTAGGCTTGGCAGCAGATTGGAACGACTGTATCAACTTAAAGGGCAGAGGAGAAAGCACCTGGAGTACCTTTTTATATTACCGGGCTCTACAGGAATTCGTGACTCTTGCCGAACGTTGCGGCCAAAATAAAGATGTTGAGCATTTTCGTAATTATCAATGCCTGATTAAAGAAAAACTTCAGAAATACGCTTGGGACGGGGATTGGTATGTCAGAGGGTTTCTTGACAGTGGCCGTAAATTGGGCTCCCACGAAAGCGAACAAAGCAAAATTTTTATCAACAGTCAAACCTGGGCAGTGGTGTCGGGAGCCGCTGATCCAAATCAAGGCAAGCTGGCCATGGACAGTCTCCATCAATATCTCGCCACTGAACATGGAATTGTCAAAAATTATCCTGCTTTCCGCGAATATGATCAGGAAATCGGTTATATTACCGCCTATCCGGCCGGTTTAAAGGAAAATGCCGCTATTTTCTGTCATGCCAACACCTGGGCGGTCATTGCTGAAGCTATGCTTGGTAGGGGGGACCGGGCTTACCAATACTACCTATCCTTCTTACCGGCAGCCAAAAATGACCGGGCTGATCTTTACACCATGGAGCCTTATGTCTATTCCCAATTTATCACCGGAAAAGAACATCCTTATCATTTTGGTAGAGCTCGTAATTCATGGTTAACAGGTACGGCTTCTTGGAGTTTTGTGGCCGTTACCCAGTATATCTTGGGAATCAGAGCGGATTATGATGGCCTGGTTGTTGATCCTTGTATACCCTCCCAATGGGAAGGTTTTAAGGTCTGCAGGGTTTTCCGGGGCAAAATATGCAATATTTCTGTCGCCAATCCAAAGCGTATAAATTGTGGTGTGGTCGAATTAACTGTTAACGGGAAGAAACTGAATGGAAATATGATACCCTTCGATGTCATGGAGGAGCAAAATCAGGTTGGAGTTGTTTTAGGGTAATCATTCATTCCCGACTTTAAGATTCTTTGGACTAAAAAAGGATAAAGGTCTGATTCATTACTAAAATCCGGCATTGTACTTGTTACACGCCGGATTTATCTTTTGGTTTCTGACATTGGCAGGAAAACCCATAATACAACACGAATAAATTGGGTATGAACACAAATACGTTGAGTGGAAATACCAAAGTTCTTGCAGTTTTCGGGGACCCGGTTCATCACAGTTTGTCTCCGCTCATGCATAATGCGGCTTTTTCATCTCTGGGATGGGACTACGTTTATATTCCATGCCGTGTTGAGAATGCACAGCTTCCTGTTGCAGTACAATCGATCCGGGCTTTGAATTGGATAGGCGCTAATATTACCGTTCCCCATAAACAAGCGGTTTTTAATGAGTTGGATCAAATTATCGGTGATGCCCAAAAAAGCGGTTCAGTTAATACAATCATTCATCGGGATGGGCGATTAATCGGCGCTAGTACCGATGGGGTAGGATTTTTGCGTTCTCTTCATGAGGAAGGCCATTTCGATGTGAAAGGAAAGAAGATACTCCTTTTTGGAGCTGGCGGCGCTGCCCGGGCTGTGCTTTATTCTTTAATATCAGCCGGAATCGTTTCTTTAACGATAGTGAACCGTAATGTTGAGAGAGCGGACGAGTTGCGGAGGGAAGTTTTAGATAAAGCGGGATTTCGGGTTGACGTGGCTGATTTAAACGAGCTGTCGAAAATCAAGTGGGATTCTTTTGATTTACTGATCAATTCCACCTCTGTGGGTCGGCAGGATGACCAAAGTTTAATACCTAGCGATTTTTTACAGCCGAAGCACTTTGTTTATGATATGAATTATACGAAAAGTGGCACCAAACTTTATCGTGATGCTCAACAAATTGGTTGTCAGGCACTTTCCGGTTTGTCTATGCTTTTATACCAGGGCGCGGAGAGTTTCCGATTATGGTTTGATTCAGATCCACCGGTTGATATTATGCGTCGTACTTTATATCAATATTATAAATAAATTTGCGGTTTTTAATTGAATGGCGTTTGATTTAGAGTTGAATACGCCGAATATCATGTTTTTTAAGTGCCTTTTGGCCATGAAATCAAGTTTTTCCTTGACTTGTAGTGGATACTTTTGCTATTTTTGCAGGATTATCACCAATTAAAGTTGAATTAGCCAACATAATAAGAAAATTATAATATTTTTGCCTTTATTTTCAGTTTGTTTATTTTTGGAGGATATGATGGCGCGGATTGGGATAGGCATTGATTTAGGGCATGGTTCAATTAAGGTTATTCAGATTGCTAAAACTAAAGGACAAGCTGAATTGATTGGTTATGCCCAAATAATCATTCCATCCGATTCCATGAATGACGATGGGATAGTAACCAATCAACCTTTGGTTTCCGAAGCTATCCGTCAAGCTTGCGCCCAAGCGAGGATTCAAACCAAAAAGGTGACCGTTGCAATGGCCGGTAATGCAGTAGTCATGAAGGAACTAAATCTACCTGTAATGATAGGACCCCAACTCGGGGAAGTCGTACGCTTTGAAACTGAAAAATTTTTGACATTTCCAATCGATGAAGCTGAGTATGATTGGGACATTTTAATGCAACATGATAATGGAGAAATGGAAGTCATGATCGTGGCCGCTCCTAAAAAAATAATTGCTAGTCAATTGGCTTGTTTTCAAAGTGCCGGTTTACATACCGTAGCCATGGATATGCAAGCTTTTTGTAATATGCGGGCTTTGAAAACTGATATCGATAGTGAAATCAGCAATTTGGGCAGCATCGTAATTTTAGACATCGGGTTGGCCACCACGCAGATGGCTATTTTTAACAATGAAAATGTTAGGGAAACACGGGTTATCAATATAGCCGGTTATTCAATAACAGAAGCCATAGCGGACCAAATGCAAATTTCGTTTGAGAAAGCCGAAGCCATAAAGTGTAACCTCGGAGATGCCGATTATGGTTTTATAGAGTCGGAAATGGATACAGATAGTTATAAAGCCAATCAAATTATTAGACGGAAATTGGTGGAACTGGTTGCGGAAATTCGGCGTTCATTGGATTATTTTAAGCTACAGTTTCCCGGTACACCGATTCATCAGTGTATTCTAACGGGCGGGAGCAGTAAATTGCGGAACCTGGCACTTTATTTGAGACCTGAAGTGGGTATGGACGTGATATTAGGGAATCCTTTAACGGGTCTTCCAATTGGAACCAAACAAATAAATCGGGCTATGATACTCAGTAACCCTAATCAATTTTCAGTGGCTATTGGTTTGGCAAAACGGGGAGTGGAATATTGATGATCAACCTTTTACCAAAAGAAAACAAAAACGGAAACGGCCGTAATCGTCATTTGAATCTGCAGATAGTTATAATGGTGGCGGCAATTGCCTGTGTGGTTTTTAGTCTGGGATTTTACTGGGGTTATTTAAATCATCAAGTGTCGCTTCAGAAAGCAAAATTAGCAGAGCTGCAGTTAGAAATGAAGTGCTATAGCACACCATTTCAAAAAATCCGCAATATGGAATCCATTCTGGAACGTCTTCAGAATAAAGAACATCTCAAGCAAACTGTTTTGACGGGGTATTTGCCCCCTTTGAATGCCTTAAACAGTTTAATACAATTCAAAACCAATTCGGTATGGTTTGAGCAGGTGCAGCTCAGCACTGAAAGTGGCAATTTTGCAGTTACCGGAGGAGCAACTAATTATAAGACGTGGGCTGCTTTTATCGGAGAACTTGAGCAGAACAAAGATGCCTTTCAGGAGTTGAAACCGGAGTGGGCCAATATTCATGGTAATTCTAGCGGCCGACAGTATGTACAATTTAAGATTAGTGGCGTTTTGGCGAAAAGGGGTGAACAAAATGTCGCGCAACATTAAAATCATCTTGACCTGTGGGATACTGATTCTTTGTGCATATATACCCTATCAGTTCGCCCTTCATCCTCTTTTGAACAAACTTAATTATCTAACGGAGCAGGTTAAAGTCAAAGAGGCCGAAATCAGGCTTGTGAAAGCGAAAGTCGCTAAGATTTCTAGTTTAGAAGCAAATGTTCAGAACGCTCAGAATTCCGAAAAGATGACTTCGCCCATTATTCCGGAGAGACTAACTTTATCGGAAATTTACAACGATATTGATGTGTTGAGTAAGGCCAGTGGATTGAAGGTTAAACAGATTTCCACCAATCAGACCTTTCAACCTTTTGTGAAAAACCGGAAGTTACAATATATTGCAGTAAGCATTGAAGGGAACGCTTATTTCCCGCAAGTTATTGAATTTTTAGATTCCCTTTCCAAGAGCCGATTTGTGATCCAAGTTGAAAACCTGGACTTAAGCAGTATTTCCAAAGGTTCTAAACCATGGTTGCAGTTTAATATAACATTAAATGCTTTTGAGTATGCGGCACGGTGAAATGAAATTCTGAAGCGGTTGAAAACTTTTTTTCAATTTGAACGGTTAGGCAAAGGAGTGGCTGTTCGTGTTTCGCCCTAAATTATGGTTTCTCTGGGTATTGATATTGTTTGTAGGTATCTTTTTAGGAATTGGCTGCTATTTTATTTTTTTCCCCTATTTACAAAATGTTATTTGGCCGTCCGGGAGTTTTCAACCGGTTGCTAACGATTTTTATCAAAAGTATAATCCAAATCAATATACTCCAAACATAGAGGGAAGCCAACCGTTGAAAAAAAATCAGACTCTTCCATCGACTCCAACGGGTGACATCCGTTTAAAAAATCCTTTCATTTCGCCTATCCAATATCATGCTTCTTTCAGAAAAAGCCCTTCTTCAAAGAAACGTGCTCTGCTTGAATATCTGGGAACCATTGAAACGGATAATGGTATTTTGGGGCTTGTAAGGATCGATACCGGTGAATCATTTGTCGTATCCGAAGGAGAAGATTTAGTAATATCCGGAATTATTATTGGAAAAATTACGCCCAAAATACTAACATACTCCCAAAACGGAATTGAAAAGGTCATTCATTTAGGGGGGACATCAAATTGATCCGGAGACGCAACATACACATATTTTTTAGTATATTTTTTCTCATATTGGTTGGATGCGGGCCATTTGCTTTGGGTAATGAAACCCAAGCGACGGTTAAAAATATTGAATTCGTCAATGCTGATTTAAGGGATGTTTTCCGGAGCCTTGCTACAGCCGGAAAATTTAATATTATCATGGAGCCGCAAGTGCGTGGGAATGTGACATTGGCCCTGCGATATGGTGTAACGGTTAAGGACGCAGTTTCTGTCATTGCAAAAACTTATGGTTATAGTTGTCGTTGGATAACCGATTCTCCCACTGTTCTTGTGGGAAGTTCCCGTTTTATTCAGATAAATTTTGATCGTAAAATTTCTAAAACTTACCACCTAAGGTATGCCAGTCCGGGAGAAATTGCGGAGTCGTTGGAAGTTGTCATTCCTAAAAGTCGGATTAAAGCCGATTTACCAAATAAACAAGTGATAGTTCTGGCCAATGAAATTGAAATCGCCAACATTACCGAAATCATTGGAAAATTGGACAGGGAATTCCAACCCCTCGACCTTGAGGTCCAATTAGCGGAAGTTCCTTCGGAAATGTGGAAAAATTTAAAAATCGACAATAAATACCAGCCGCCCCATATGGGAGTGTATGTATTGAAAGAAGAGCAAAAAAAGGCTCTTGAAGGCCTCGTTCCTAATGTAATTGCCAGAATAAATTATTCCGGTCTTGATAATCATAGGTTAAGGATTTTGTTGGGAGATAAGGTATCTATCGTTACAACCAAGAAAAGGAAAGGTGATGTTAATTATAAGGTAGAGTATGTTGATGCCGGAAACTTTTTATCCTTGACCCCGCAAATGAATTCCGACCACCAATTGACTCTTGTGACTAAGGCTACCGTAAGCACTATTGCTAATAAATCTCAACCAGGGGCAAAATGGGTGCCCTGGGTGGTAACCCGGGATTTTGAATCGACCATCCGTCTTGAAATGGGACAAACTTTCATTCTTTCAGGCCTTTTGCAGCGGACCGAATATCAAATGATGAAAAAGAGCCCCTATCAATTTTCGGAATTGGATAAGCTGTTTCTATCGCAAAACTCTTCGGAACAGGCGGGGACCAATTCTTCTGGTGAGTTAATTGCATTGCTTACTCCAAAGCTGGCAGAGAAAATGAGTTCTCATGAGGCAAGTCCTGAGGGTGCAGTAGTTGACAGCGGCAATAATTCCTCTACTATTCCAAATCAGGTATTGGATAATAAACCGCTTGATCCAACGGCTCCGGATTTGGAAGGCAAATTGCCAATTAAGGAAGATAAGCCGGAAATTGTGATAACGCCTGATACTACGAAGATTAATTCGGATGTTGCAACAGGAAAAACTCAAGAAATGCAGGAAACCAAAAATGGCGGAAGTTCAAATTTGCAGTATGCAGAAATTCGTTATCATGTCAAAAAAGGTGACACTCTGATCAGTATTGTTAAAAAGTTCGCCACCCAGATGGAACTTGTGCTGAGTAGGAATAATTTGAGCCAAACTGGAGTCATTAAGGAGGATTTAGTATTAATAATTCCGGTACCTGCGGAAAGAACATACGCCCTTAAACCGAAGGAGACTTTATGGCGGATAGCCAAACGGTATGGTACGACATTGGAAGTCCTAAAAGATTTAAATGGGATCAGTGATGTAACCAAAGTCTATGTTGGGGAAATTATCGTCCTACCTTGTGTTAAAACAAAAATTGCTAACCCTCAATTTTAGGAGTGGTCCAGATGAGCTTTAAAAACTATATGGAAGACGTTATTATTGAAATCTATGGTGATTATAAAAAACATAATCTGAATTATTGTACCTGTGACCGGTGCATGGCTGATACGATAGCTATTGCTTTGACAAAATTGAAAGGTAAATATGCAGTAAGTCCAGAAGGTGAAATTTTCGCCAAAATTTCCCGGGATGATCGCCAAGTTAGAGCAGATGCATTAATGGTAATTTTGGAAGCTATTGAGCTAGTTGGAAAAAGGCCGAATCATCCAGTATAAACTCAAGTGTCGGTTATTCAAAACCTTTATTTAGATAGACATCACATTGTTCGTTTTTATAATGAACGCAGGAATCACATTCTAAGTCTTCTGCCATCTCGAGGTCATATGTGGCCCGTTCGGGGTGGCTTTTTAGGGCTTGAATCGGACGATAATTATTACATTCCTGAGCAGTCTCAGAGAAAACCGTTTTTTTGACTGTCAAATTACTCACCTCGGAATTAAAAACGTACTACTATTTTACCGTAGCACTTTTAAAATTATGCAAAGTCTGCAAAAGGAAGTATAGATAACTTATACTTGTTAACCATAATCAAATCCGGTATAATATAGACATAATTTATTGTGCGGATATTGTCATTTTTGGTATGTTCCTGTTTCCCTGAGTTGTTGGGGGACCACGCTTGCGTGTGCCCTCTGTGCGGAAAACAACAAAATGGGGATTATCGAGCAGCGCACAGCGGTGCGATCCTTTTGACAGCACAACAGGAGGTGTTTTTTTTATTGGGTGTTTTTAATAAACAGGAGCGTGTTTTTATCATTCCATTGGGTGGTTTGGGTGAGATTGGTAAGAACATGACGGCCATCGAATACAATAAGGAAATTATTGTTATCGATGCCGGTTTGATGTTTCCTGATGAGGACATGCTGGGAATCGATTTAGTAATTCCGGATGTATCTTATTTGGTCGAGAATAAAGAAAAGGTTAAGGGGATCATCTTAACCCATGGTCATGAGGACCATATTGGCGCTTTACCTTATGTCCTCAAGCAGCTTAATGTGCCGATTTATGGAACCAAGTTAACTTTGGGTTTGGCTAAGGGCAAATTTGAAGAGCATAATATGGTCCGTTCGGTGAGTATGAATTGTGTAAAAGCCGGTGACCAGTTTAAGCTGGGTAATAATTTTACGATTGAGTGTATTCATGTGAATCATAGTATAGCTGATGTAATTGCATTAGCTATCCATACTCCTATCGGGATTATTCTCCATACGGCAGACTTTAAGTTTGATCATACTCCAATCGATGGTAAGGTTACCGATTTCCGTAAATTGGCCGAATTGGGCGACAAGGGTGTTTTGGCTTTACTTTCCGATAGTACCAATGTGGAAAATTTAGGATATACCCCTTCGGAACGGGATTTAGCCCATACTTTTGAGGAACTTTTCCTACAAGCGGATGGCCGCATCTTGGTGACGACTTTTGCTTCCAATATTCATCGAATTCAACAGATTATCGACACGGCCTTTAAGCATAATCGAAAAGTTGCCATGGTGGGTAGAAGTATGATTAATGTGGCCACGATTGCAATTGATCTGGGGTACTTGAGAGTACCGGAGGGTTTATTGATTGATGTCGATGAGATTGAGCGTTATCCGATAAACCAGATTGCCATTATTACCACTGGAAGTCAGGGCGAACCGATGTCAGCCCTTTCGAGGATGGCCACTTCCGAGCATAAAAAAATCAACATCATTCCCGGAGATACGGTGATTATTTCCGCATCCACCATTCCCGGAAATGAAAAGTCAATTGCCCGGACCATTAATCATCTGTTTAAACAGGGTGCCAGGGTCATTTATGAATCGGTTTCCGGTGTTCATGTTTCCGGACATGCCAGCCAAGAAGAACAAAAGTTAATGTTGAATTTGGTTAAACCCAAATTTTTTATGCCGGTTCATGGAGAATACCGTCATTTGGTTCAGCACGCAAGGTTAGCCGTTGATGTTGGAGTTGAGAGTGAGAATGTGGTTATTGCCGAAAATGGCGATTTGGTAGAACTCACCCGCGACAAAATCAAGGTTATTGGAAAAGTGGCTTCCGGGAAAATTTTTGTTGACGGACTCGGCGTAGGAGATGTTGGAAATATTGTTCTCCGTGATCGGAAGCAATTATCGCAAGATGGCATATTAGTGGTAGTCGTAACCATTGATAAGGAAAGTGGTAAGGTTGTTGCCGGACCGGATATCGTATCCAGAGGCTTTGTTTATGTCCGTGAATCTGAAGCTTTGATCGACGAAGCCAAAGAGAAAGTGAAAATTGCTTTGGAACATTGTACGGAGTATTCGGATTGGGCAACGATTAAAAACCAAATTCGTGAAATACTCAGCAAGCATTTATATGGGAAAATGAAGCGGCGGCCTATGATTTTACCGATCATTATGGAAGTCTGACTTTCGTTTTTGGCAATCGGTTTTAAAGAGCCTGGTTTTATGCAAGAGACACAATCCGCGTGTCTCTTTTTGCTTTTACGATCAAAATGAATCCATGAAGAACACGATAACAGCCGACAGCTGTACTTTCCCATATCTAGGGCTCATCAAAGGGATTCTCTAAATTGTTAAGGATTTGTCTCAGTTCATCCTCCCATTTTAATTGGTGATAGGTAAGCACATCCTTTTTTACCAGCGAAGGAGTATGGCATTGGGCGCATACGATTCCAATTAAATCACGGTTATGATTGATGACATGGTGAAGGGTATCGGTTTCACAATGTGGACACAGATAGATGTGATCAAATTCTTGATATTCCATGAAAGATTCCCGCCTTACACTGTTAATGATCGAATGAAAAGCGCTAACTAAGATGCTCATGTTTGTTTAAGCCATTCATTATTGTGTCCGGCATTTGTTAAAAATCTCTGGCAACTCCTACTAAGTTTGTATAAGGACGATTGTAAAAAATAGAGATTGTATTTGAGTTTCTGTTTTGAATTATTTGAATAATTCTATATTATTGGAAAAGGGAAGGAATGATGGCAAATGCACCGAATTATATGATTTGGGGGTGCTATCATGGATAATGAAGAATTGAAATATTGGTTATGGTGGAACCGAGTACCTGGTATTGGACCGGCCCGGTTCTATAAACTGCTGAAAGAGTTTGGCACGATGAAAGCGGCTTGGTCTGCTTCAACTAAAAATTTACAGTTGTTGATCGGTGAAAAAGTTTGGCTTGACATGCAGACAATCCAAAAAAAGTGGGAGCCGGAAAAAGAAATTATTAAAGCTCATCATCTGGGAATTCGTTTTTATCTATATTCTGAACCCGACTATCCATCCGCTCTGAAAAAAATATCCAATCCGCCACCGGTTCTTTATGCTCTAGGCGGTTTTGAATATGGGGACGATATCGCCGTTGCGATCGTGGGTACAAGGAATCCCACTCCCGCGGGGATTTTTAACGCGAGAGAATTATCCGTGCAGTTAACTAGGCAAGGTTTAACCATTGTTAGCGGGATGGCAAGGGGAATTGATTCGGAAGCGCATAAAGGAGCGCTTGAGGCCGGCGGGAGAACGGTGGCCGTCTTAGGTTGCGGTATTGATATTCCATATCCTCCGGAAAATGAATATTTAATGAAGGAAATCTCCGACCATCACGGAGCAGTTATTTCCGAATTTCCCCTTGGTACAAAACCACTCGCCACTAACTTCCCTGCCCGTAATCGTATAATTAGCGGTTTAAGTTTAGGTGTTGTTGTGGTTGAGGCTACACAGGATAGTGGTTCTCTCATTACGGCTGGTTTTGCTTTAGAACAAGGCCGGGAAGTATTTGCGGTTCCGGGAAATATTGGAAACGACGGTAGCAAAGGACCTCACCGTCTGATTCGGCAAGGGGCCAAATTAGTTGAGAATTATCAGGATATTTTGGAGGAATTGGCCATTCCCCAATTATCTCCTGGAGAAATGGCCAATGGAAATTATGTTGCCGGGAGTGAATTAGAGGAAAAAATCATTTCAGCGATGAGCCGTGAACCATTACATATCGACCAAATTGTTCGCCAAACGAAATTAGCATCAGCACAGGTCAATTCGGCTTTAGTCCAATTAGAATTAGGAGGGGTAGTTAAAAGGTTTCCCGGTCAAATGTATCTTCGTGTAAAATAACATTTACTTTACAATTGTTATATTCATGATATATACTTCTTGCTGAGGGATTAACCTAAATAAATGATAAAATTAAATTCAAATATTAAATTAATTCCTTAATTGGAAACTATTTTTTATTAAGCATATCCACCATCATGCCGAAATATTTATTAACAGCCAGTACAGAGGTGAAAGTATGGAACGCGTTATCGAGATTGTCAGTTTTATCATGAAACAGGTCCTTTTTCAAGGAGATAACTCTTGTTCGGAACGCCTTCTCGTGGATGCTTTAGTTCAACAAGGATTTCAACCGGAAGAAATTGAACAGGCCTTTAAACTTTTACATTCTCTTCCAAGTGCTCTAAAAGCAAATATTGAAGAGCTGGATGAATTAACAGGTTTAGAGGACGGACATCGTATTTTTAGCCCCACTGAACGAAAAAAGATCACCGTAACTTGTCAGGGGGAAATTCTGCGTCTCTTTAACAGTTCTTTATTGACTTTGAACGAACTGGAAAAGGTTTTAGCAGAGGCGTTACAAATGGAAACAAATGAAGTAGGGCTCAAAGAACTGGAACAGATATTGTATAAAGTGATTGCGGATGAGGAACGATTATTAATGATCATACCTCACCCGGTGGAAATGGGCCCATCATTCTTATTAAACTGACAAAATTCACTTGCAACTTTGGGTTATTGGATAACCCTTTTTTTATGGGTCAATTTGGTTTTGTAAAGGTAATGGGGGTCATTTATGTGAAAACATTGGTTATTGTAGAATCACCGGCAAAGGCTAAGACCATTGAAAAATATCTCGGCAAAAAATTTATGGTCAGAGCTTCCATGGGCCATGTTGTTGATTTACCTAAAAGTCAGTTTGGGGTTGATATTCCCAACGGCTTTAAGCCAAAGTACATTACGATTCGGGGCAAAGGAAAAATTATTCAGGAGTTGAAAGATTCGGTTAAAAAGGCAGAAAACGTATTGCTGGCAACCGACCCTGATCGCGAAGGTGAGGCAATTTCTTGGCATTTAGCGAACAGTTTGGATTTAAAACCGGGACAGCTCAATCGGATCGAATTTCATGAAATCACCAAAAAAGCAATTGAAAGTTCAATCAAACATCCCAGGAAAATTGACTTGGACCGGGTTAATGCTCAACAAGCCAGACGAATTTTAGACCGGATAGTAGGTTATGAATTAAGCCCCTTGCTTTGGAAAAAAGTTCGGCGGGGTCTAAGCGCCGGCCGGGTTCAATCAGTGGCCGTTCGGCTAGTTTGTGAACGGGAGCAGGAAATCCAAAATTTTAAGCCGGAAGAATATTGGAGCATTACCGGTAATTTTATTACTGCAAAAAAAGAGAGTTTTACAGCCAAACTGGCTACCATTGGCAAGAAAAAGTTAAATGTAACCAACGCCAAAGATGCCAAGCAAATTGAATCAGATATTAAAAAGAATCAATTTGAGGTTTCCGAAGTTAAAAAAAAGGAGCGTTTGCGTTTTCCAGCACCGCCTTTTACTACTAGCAGTTTGCAACAGGAAGCGGCCCGGAAACACGGCTTTGGCCCCAGAAAAACCATGATGATCGCCCAACAGTTGTATGAAGGGTTGGAAATTGGTGAAGCCGGCGTTGAAGGACTTATAACCTATATGCGTACAGATTCTGTCCGAGTGGCAGAAGAGGCGCAAACCCTGGCGAGAGAAGTCATCAAGGAACGCTATGGTGTGAATTTTTTGCCGGAAACTGCACCGGTCTATAAAACCAAAACTGCTGGAGCTCAGGAAGCCCATGAAGCGATCCGCCCCACCAACGCTACACGGAACCCTGAATCTTTGAAGGCTTTTTTGAACAAAGATCAATTTCGCATATATCAACTGATTTGGGCCCGTTTTGTTGCCAGTCAAATGAAACCCGCACTTTTTGATACAGTTGCTGCCGACATTCGTGGAGGGGATTATGTGTTTCGGGCCAATGGCAACATTCTTAAATTTCCGGGCTTTCTCGGAGTATACCAGGAGGGGAAGGATGATGAAACTCCTGAGGAAGAAGCTCAATTACCGGAACTAAAGGAACAAGATGGGGTTCAATTGGTGAAGGTTGACCCCAAACAACATTTTACCCAACCACCGCCAAGATATACTGAGGCGACACTTATCAAAATGCTTGAAGAGAAAGGCATCGGCAGGCCCAGTACCTATGCCCCGACGATTGATACCATTCTGAAACGAAATTATGTTTTGATGGAAGAGAAACGACTAAAGCCGACTGACCTTGGGCAAGTGGTGGTCGATTTACTGAAACAAAAATTTCCCGAGGTTGTCGATTATGACTTTACGGCGGATATGGAAGAAAAACTGGATAAAATCGCCGAAGGCGATATCGACTGGGTTAAGGTTTTGGCAGAGTTTTATGATCCTTTCAGCGAGGAAGTCAAAACCGCCCTCCAAGATGTGGAACGAATTGAATTACCTCAAGAAGAAAGCGATGTAGTTTGTGAAAAGTGCGGTCGCAAAATGGTTTATAAATATGGCCGCTTTGGGAAATTTTTAGCTTGTCCGGCATATCCGGAGTGCAAGAATACAAAACCCATTCGCAAAGAGATGGGGGTAAGCTGCCCTAAATGTGGGACCGGGCAAATCACCGAGCGTAAATCGAAAAAAGGTCGCTTTTTTTACGGTTGCAATCAGTATCCCACATGCGACTTTGTCAGCTGGGAGCGCCCCTTTAAAACCCCTTGTCCTCGATGTGGCAGTATGTGTGTTTTAAAGGGAAGCAAGGATAATAAAAATATTGTTTGTCTGAAAGAAGGTTGCGGCTACACCGCGAAATTTGAAGAACAAGGTGAGAATGATTGAATCCTGTTAAGGTAATCGGAGCAGGTTTAGCGGGAGCTGAAGCCGCCTGGCAGTTGGTTAATAGAGGGATACCGGTTAAGTTATGGGAAATGCGACCGGACAAGTTAACACCGGCTCATAAAACCGGACAATTTGCAGAATTAGTTTGCAGTAATTCGTTGCGTGGAGCCTCTTTGGAAAATGCCGTAGGTCTTTTAAAAGAAGAAATGCGGCTTTTAAACTCATTAATTATGAAAGCAGCCTTGGAAACCGAAGTACCGGCTGGAGGTGCTCTGGCAGTTGAGCGTCAGAAGTTTTCCGAATATATCACCAATATTCTGTCCAATCATCCTTTAGTAGAAGTGGTTCACGCTGAAATTGAGGATATACCCGAGGGTTTAACTATTATTGCCACAGGGCCCTTAACTTCCCCCCGGTTGTCAAAAGCTATCCGGAACTTGATAGGACAAGATTATTTTTATTTCTATGATGCCGCGGCCCCCATTGTAACCGCAGAGTCTTTGGACTTTGAAATTGTCTTTGCCGCATCCCGTTATGATAAAGGGGAAGGTGTCTATTTGAATTGCCCTTTTACCAAAGAAGATTATCAAGGATTTTGGAATGAAATCATTTCGGCGCAGGTTGCTGAAGGACATTTACCCTGTGAAAAAAAGATTTTTTTTGAAGGATGCATGCCCATTGAAGTCCTGGCTTCGCGGGGAATCGAAACCATGCGTTATGGCCCGATGAAACCGGTGGGCATCACGGACCCCAAGACGGGAAAATGGCCTTATGCTGTTGTTCAACTCCGGCCTGAGGATCAAGAAAACCGTTTGTATAATTTAGTAGGATTTCAAACCCATCTTCAATGGGGAGAACAACAAAGGGTTTTTCGTAAAATTCCAGGACTCCAAAATGCCGAGTTTGTCAGATATGGGGTCATGCACCGTAATACTTACTTAAATGCGCCGGTGGTTTTACATAAAACATTACAGTCAAAAATAAGAAGCGCTCTTTTTTTTGCCGGTCAAATGACGGGCGTGGAAGGTTATGTCGAATCAAGCGCTTCCGGTCTGCTTGCCGGCATTAATTGTGCCCAATTCATCATGGAAAAACCGCTTATTGAATTTCCTCCTGAAACTGCTATCGGATCACTAATGAATTACATTTGTAATGCTGATCCAAAGTATTTTCAACCCATGAATGTAAACTACGGTCTATTTCCACCCATCCAAGATCCCATCAAGGGTAAAAAAGAAAGAAGACTGGCTTTGGCTAGTCGCTCATTGACAAAAATTCGACAATTTAATTTAATTTAGTAAAAGATTCCAAAATTAACCTGCGATTGTTAAATTTCGGTTTTTGTTGTCATTTTTCGTCAATTGTGTTATGATTGAGGGCGAGAATAAATGTTTAAATTGGAAAATTTAGTCGACGAATTCTTGATTTACCTCCGGGTTAGTAAAAATTACTCGAAACGAACGTTGGAAAGCTATGGCCTTGATTTACGACAATTTTTGACTTTTTTCGACAAAGCGCCTGTTTCTAATCTGGAACAAATTGATCATTTAATATTTAGAAAATATTTGGCTACATTAAAGGATGAGCAATTAGCCCGTAGATCTATTGCTCGGAAAATTTCTTGTTTACGATCATTTTTTAAATTTCTTTGCCGGCAAGGTTACCTAATGAACAATCCAATTCAAGGGGTTTCAACGCCAAAATTGGAAAAGCGCTTGCCTGAATTTTTATATCCCGAAGAACTTGAGAGTTTATTAAAACTTCCGGATATGTCCAGCGTTTTAGGTATTAGAGATCAAGCTATTTTGGAAGTTTTTTATTCTAGTGGACTTCGTTTACAAGAGTTGGTCGGCTTAACCCTGGATGACCTTGATTTGGACCGCGGGTATCTGCGGGTTTACGGAAAGGGAGCTAAAGAACGTCTTGTTCCACTTGGTGGTTGCGCGAAACGTGCTTTGATTAAATATTTGAAAGAGGTGAGGCCACAGTTAATTTTAAAAGGGAATAGCTCAAAACAAACGCGGAATGTTTTTTTAAATTATCGGGGCACACGTTTGAGCGGCCGTAGTATTCAACGACTCATGGATAAATATCTACAGCAGCTGGCCCTCCATCGTAAAATAAGTCCACATACTCTCCGGCATACCTTTGCAACCCATTTATTGGAAAACGGCGCCGATTTAAGAGTGGTGCAGGAGTTATTAGGCCATGTAGATATATCAAGCACCCAAATTTATACCCATTTGACGAAAGAAAGAATTCGCGCAGTTTATCTAAAAAGTCATCCTAGGGCGTAAATCATAGCTTTGCGAAATTTATGGAATACTAAAGTAAATATTAAAATTGGAAAACCACAAGGAGAGATGTGTCATGTCTTTATTGCAAAAAATACAAGAATTGGAGAGTTTACTAAAAAAAGAACAATTAACTGTAGATGAATTGGTATCAGGGATTTCACACGAAATTGCCTCCAACGTTTACCTGGTAAATGCGGAAGGCAAAATATTGAGCTATTCCTTGACCGAAGGTAAAGGGGACAACAACGCCTCAATCGCACTAAAGCTTGAATTTAAACAGCGAGTGGGATTTGTCTTTCAGACCGTCACCAATTTACCTCTGGAAAGCAATTTCTTGGAGAATGATAATAATTTTTCAGCGAATACATTTATGACAATTGTGCCGATTCGCCTTTTATCATCGACAGCCGGACATCTGTTACTTACTAAAAAAGCTCAGCAATTCACCGAAGAAGAATTAATATTAGCTGAAACTGCTTCATTGCTGGCAGGAATCTATTTGTTTGAAAAAGGCAATGCAGAGGATTCCGATTCCAAGCAATATAATAATATTGAAATGGTTTTGGAATCTCTTTCCTTTTCCGAAATCAAGGCAATCAACAGCGTTTTTGCTGAATTAGACGGTTTGGAAGGTTTTCTGGTAGCCAGTAAAATTGCCGATCGGATTGGAATTTCCCGTTCAGTCATTGTGAATGCCATGCGTAAATTGGAAAGCGCCGGGATTGTTAATTCCCGTTCCCTTGGAATTAAGGGAACTTACATTAAGATTAAAAACAGTTCATTCCTTGATGCCCTAAAAGCAAGAGTCCGTTAATTAAATTTGATAGGACGGCCCAATTGAGTGAAGGAATAAAAATGAACATTTCCTTTGGGTCGTTTATCGAAAAAATAAGTTTTTTAGTCTTACCTAATTTTTTTCAATTGGAAGCGCTACTTATTGGCATAGCTAATAAAGTAGTGCTTTTTATTAGGTATTTGAAGGAAAGCATTTAAATGCGTAGAATTTTAATTTTCAAGCATTTCCGTCAGTACTTTATTTTAGTTGGGATGTTTTATACAAGTACGCCAATTGTGAGTAGGTGAAGGATTGGTTGATTCAGGACGTTTGTTACCAAAGTATTCGCAATTAAAAGAATACTTAAAAAAACAAATTCGCCAGGGGAAAATTCTCTATGGGCAACAATTAGCCTCGGAGAATATTTTGGTCAAGCAGTTCCAGATGAGTCGCCAGACAGTGCGCCAGGCCTTAGGAGATCTGGAAAACGAAGGTTGGATAGAGCGCGAACAAGGAAGAGGCACTTTTTGCATTTATCGGGAAAAACTGAAGACCAGGGGAAATATTGCGGTTTTGGCCACTTATATATCCGAATATATATTTCCAACACTGATCCGTGGAATTGAGGAAATTTTAAGCGAGGCGGGTTATACCTTGATATTGGCCAACACCAATAATGACAAAATCAAGGAAGCGCAATGCCTCGAAAACATCTTGAATCAAGATATCGCCGGGGTCATTATCGAACCGACCAAAAGTTCTCAGCCAAATGTGAATATTGATTACTTCCGTGAATTTGAAAAACGGCGGATTCCTTATTTAATGTTGCATGCTTTCTTTAATGATTTGGATCCTGCTTATATCATAATGGATGACTATCAGGGCGGCTATTTGGCTGCCCAATATTTGATTCAGTTGGGACATAGGGAAATTGCAGCTATTTTCAAGGCCGACGACCTTCAAGGAGTCAAAAGAGAGGCTGGTTTTACGGCGGCCATGAAGGAGCATCATTTGGATATTCAACCTAAATATTTGGGAAATTATCGAACTGAGGAAATGTTGAGCTTTTCTGAATTTTTTGTCCAAAATCTTATGGAAAAACAACCTCAGCCCACTGCAATTGTTTGTTATAATGACCAGATTGCATTGAAAGTAATGGAAGCCATCCGAAACCATGGTCTAAAAATACCGGATGATATTTCTGTGATTGGTTTTGATGACTCAAGCCTTGCAACGGCCTCTGAAATTAAGTTAACCACGATCAAACACCCAAAAGCCGAGATGGGACGGCAGGCAGCAAAATTTATCATCGACATGGTTGAAAATCGGCTTGAAAAACCTTCCTTTATTTATCAACCCGAATTGATTATCCGCAAATCCTGTAGAAGTCTTTAATTTATTTTGTCGTCAAACAATTCGTGGTAGTGTGTTTGGATTATTGCATAAATAGAGTATATAAAATCGCCTAAACTGTAATTTTCAAGTTTATGGTTTGTTGACAAACCTGTAATAGGGAAAGGGGCTGTCTCAAAAGAGACAGTCTCTTAGTATATCAAAGGGATCGAAAGAGCAAGAAAAATATAGTAAAATATACATATGAAAAGACAAAACAATAAAAAAGTAACCTTTAAAGAATACACA
>JAFABB010000046.1 GCA_023426245.1 Bacillota bacterium | reverse complement strand
TGTGTATTCTTTAAAGGTTACTTTTTTATTGTTTTGTCTTTTCATATGTATATTTTACTATATTTTTCTTGCTCTTTCGATCCCTTTGATATACTAAGAGACTGTCTCTTTTGAGACAGCCCCTTTCTTTATGATAAATCGATATAAAATGATTCAATGATAAAAGACTAGACTATATCTGTATTTAATTCTTAATATTCCCACTCGAAATTTCCAACTTCCCTAAAACCGGTCAGTACAGTTTTCATTATTCCGCATATTTGTTTCAAATTCTTCTCATTAGTACCTTCGCAACGAGCTACAATTGCAGGTTGGGTATTGGAAGCACGCACTAAACCCCATCCCCCAGGGAACAATACCCTCACACCATCGATGTCGATAACAGGATAAAGTTCTTTAAAATGTCGGGTAATCGCTTTTATCACGTGAAATTTATTATAATCACTACATATGCCCCGACATTTCGCCTGTAAATAATGCTCCTATCTCACGCATTTTTGCTTTAATTAACGAATGCCCGGTTCGGTAGAACAGCTGTTTCCCGCCCATACGCTCCACCTCTTCCACAAGCGCCCGTGAACATTTCACCTCAATAATACATGTAACGCCGGGATATTTATCCAAAATTTCCCGCCAGTACAAAATCATCAACCGATCTCCCCAGATAACGCGGCTGGAATCGTCAACCACACCGATTCTGTCGCCATCCCCGTCAAATCCCACACCCAAATCAGCCTTTTCCGCACGGACCACGCGAACCAAATCCATACAATTGTCGAAACTTACCGGATCGGGGCGGATATCATATTCTCGAAAAATACCTTGGCAAATCATACTATCTCCCATATAAAGCCTATAATTTTAAATTCGCATATCGATTTATCAAACCATCCAAACTTCTCTGATCATTCCCATTCCAGTAAATAATCCAACAATTCTTGCAGCGGCACCGTCGCCAAGCTGATGCATGTATCACAACAACCGTAATAAATGTATACCAAATCATTAACGATTAGATTGGCGGTCGGAAAGATGACATTCGGCAGGACTAATCCGGATTTTTCGTAATATTCTTCAGGTTCCATGATATATTTTTTAGTCCGAGCAATCACCTTTCGCGGATCATTCCGATCGAGAAGCATGGCACCGACCCGATAAACCGCGTTTTGGTCCACGCCATGGTAAAGTACTAACCAGCCATGATCAGTTTTCAAAGGCGTCGCGGCCGCTCCGATCTTGGTCCCTTCCCATCCGAAGTTCTCGGCCACCGCGACCAGCTCCGGCTTTGACCATTCCATCAAGTTGTCGGAGTATGAAATCCAAATGCCCGGCAACGACGTCCCGTATTCCGGCCCCACATATTGCATCGGCCTTCTCAGCAAAGCGAATCTACCGTTAATCTTCTCCGGAAATAAAACATTGTCCCTGTCGTCAATCTCGGGAGGTGTTGTATAACACAATTGCCTAAAGTTAATCCCATCTTCCGATACTGCAATGCCGGAACGGGTTATCATCGGTTCCGTCTTGGTTTCCCGCCATTCCGGATAATTTTCGGGAAAATAGTCCGGCAACGCCGTGCCGGTCGGCCAACAATCGAAGGAATAGGGTTGTAAGGCGTAAACCATATAGAAAATCCCGGCGATTTTAACAACCCGGGCATCTTCAACGCTTCCCCCGGGATAACCGAGCATTTCGCCGGAAAAAACAGGCGTGTTCTTGACGGATCGGAATCTTATTCCGTCACTACTTTCCAATAAACCGATACTGGTCTTAAAAGGTTTTAATGATCCCGCAGCCCTGTCGTACATTAAAAACCTGCCATTATCATAAACAACACCCGGATTAAAAGTCGCGGCCCGCCGCCATCCCAATGAATCCGGCCGAACGATTGGATTATCCTTGCAGCGCACAATCGCCATATTATCTTTTCTCCTTCAGAAAGTTAAGTTCTAGCCACTTCATCCTTTTGTCGCTCCAGCTGTAATTCCGGCGATCATATACCGTTGCAAAAAGACATAAAGCATCATGATTGGAACCAACACCAACAATGTTCCAGCCATCAAACTCGGCCATTGGGTAACATGCTGTCCCCGGAACGTATATAAGCCCGTGGGTAAGGTTCGTTGCGCGTCCGTCAAATAAATAAACGGAGAAAAGAAATCATTCCAAACATTTAAACTGACCAACATGAATACCGTGGCCATCGGGGCCTTCAGCAAAGGAAAAATCATTTGAAATACTATCCGGATATTACTACATCCGTCTATTTTAGCCGCTTCGTCGATCTCAGTCGGAATTCCTTTGATAAATCCGCAAAGGATGAACATGGAGATGCTCAAATTGCCGGATATCAACAATAAAACAAAACCGTGATAGGTCATCAGCAATCCTAGATCATTCATCAAAAGATAGGTCGGGATCAATGCTCCGGGTAAAAGAATACCGGACATGAATATTCCATAAAAAAATTTCGAACCCCGAATCAATTGCCGGGAAACCGGATATGCAGCCATTGAACATAGCAGAACCGTAAGGATCGCGACGACCAACGTGAAAAAGACGCTATTGAAAGCATAAACTCCCATATTCGCCTTTTGAAAGGCGTCAAGAAAATTAGAGAACTTGACATCTTGAACTATTCCCAAGATATTGCCCATAAACTCCGCATCGCTTTTTAAAGCCGTATTGAATATGTAAAACAATGGTATCAATATCAACAACGAACAAAAAATTAAGATCAGATGATTGCCCCGAAAATACTTTTTCGTAAGGACCGGGGGTCCTTTTTTCACTAGAGTTTTATGTTCATTCCCATTCATTAGGCAACCTCCCTCTTAATCGTAATCCGGGTTTGGATAATCGCAACCAGCAGCACCATGAAGAATAATATCACCTGCTGGGCGCAGGCGTATCCATATTGCATTTTTTGAAACTCGTAATAAATATTCAAACTCATGGTCACCGTCGGACGGCTAATCGCGTGAAAATCTCCGCCGCCCAACAAGAACGGTAAGTCAAAGATCCGGAAAGTGCCCGCAAGTGACAACAGCATGTTGATGGTGATGGACGGCATTAAAAGCGGCAGTGTAACTTTTTTAAACTTCTGCCAGTTGTTGGCGCCGTCTACTGTCGCCGCTTCATAGTATTGTTGATCAATCTGCTGCAGTCCGGCGATATAAATAACCATTGAATACCCAGTATACATCCAGATAATCACGAAACTAATAATCCAAAAACTCCAGACCGGATGGCCGAGCCAAGGCGTAGTGGATGGAAGATTCAACAAATGCAGACACGCGTTAAAAACCCCTCGGGTATCCAAAAGAAGCGCCCAGGCCATAGCAATCACCATGGTTCCGACAACAGCCGGGAAAAACAGGATCGCCCGATACACATTGGTCATTTTCAAATTTTTCGTCAATAAAACCGCTAAGCCAATGGCAAATAAATTTTGAACAAAAGAGACGACCACCGAATATTTTATGCTGTTGATAAAACCGGCTGAAAATGTGTACCAATCCCTGGTGAACGCCCGTACAAAATTATCCAATCCCTTAAAAACCAACGGAGATCCGATGCCGTTATAATCGAAAAAACAATAAAAGAAATTCGTTAATGCCGGGTACAGCACGAAAAGCAGCCAAAGAATCAGGACCGGTAATACCATCAAATACAAAGACCACTGATTGCCTTTTATCGAAGAACTTTTCATGGCCTGTCTTTCCCCTCCGTTACTCATGAAGTCTATTCCGGGAGCAAAGGCTGTTCAAAAAGTAATGTTACATCAAAGAAATGCAACATATCGATCATGAGTGCAATTGATTTTAATAGGTTGTATTTCCCGATCGTTAAATTCCTTTTAGGACAGCCTCGCTTGGTCACATTCTAAAATGTTTATTTCAACAAATCAGTTTTCCAATCAGGTTTGGACGCTTCCCAACGTTCCTTTAAAAATTTGAGCGATTCTGAAACCGACTTCTTGTCGAATACGACCATTTTAGACGCATCAATTAATTCAAGTTTAGCCCCAGGTAGAGTGTAATTCTCATAGAGCGGACCCGCTGTCTTCAAGACTTCAAGTAATTGTTTTTCCATCAGGCTGGATCCGTAAGAAATACCGGGTTGGGTCGGAATCACTTTCATAATTTGTTGCCATTTGCTATAATTCTCCTTTTTGGAAAGGAAGGCCAAGAATTTCAGAGCAATATCCTTTTGGGGCGTGTTGAGTACGAATAAATTCGGGTCTGCTTTGATGGCGCCGATGTTTTTATCGGAAATCTTTTCATTGATCGGGAGAACCATAATACCGGGCTCGAAAGCAGGTTTGGCATTCAAAATCGAATTGACTTGCCACGTTCCATCCAACATAAAGGCCGCCTTGCCGCTGGTGAATTCCTGTACCTGACCCTCATAGGAGATTCCTTGAGCACCTTCTGTATAATAAGGCGCCAGCTCGGCCAAAGTTTGCAGCAATTTGGTGAATACCGGTCCATCCAACGCATTTTTGCCCTTGGTCAAATCATTCATGTACTGCTCAGTTTTTCCGGCAGTTATTTGGTTGAAAACTTGCAACATGGTCAATACGGTTTGCCAGCCATCTTTCATGCCCAAGGCGATTCCTGTGTAACCTTTAGCTTTGACGGTTTTCAATGCCGCCGTAAATTCTGTTTTGGTGGTGGGGACCTTAGTAACTCCGCATTTTTTAAGCAAGTCCGGGTTGTAATATGTAACGATACCGGATATACCAAGCGGAACACCCCACACCTTCCCGTTGATGGTTGTCCCCGAAGCAACGGAAGCTGGCAAATAATTCTTGATAAATGGTTGTTTGGTCAATTCCACGAGACGTTTAGCCCGAATCCATGGAACAAACATTTCCAAAGCCTGATCGCGACGCATCGGACCGGTATAGCCAATATCCATATCCATACTGGTGCCACGGGTTTGAATGGCTTGGAAGAAGGTATCGCTAGCTTGACAATCAATCTGGACCTTGACGCCCGGATTAACCTTCATGAAATCGGCGGCAACCGCTTCATAAGCCTTTTTTTCCGCATCACCGTTGTTGACGGTGACGATCCGCAGCGTCCGTTGAGCCATAAACGCCGTCGGCATAGCCAAAGTGAAAACGATAAGCAAAACAAAGACGGACATAAAAACTCTTCCAGATAAAACTTTTTTCATTAAAACCCTCCTCAAATTATTCATTTTGAATTTAAATAACGGTTTCCTTTAACCCTCCTTTCAATACTATCAAAATCCAGGTTGTTTCCGTTTATTTTGTTCAAACTCCTAACGGCAGCATTGATTGGAAATTTCGAATCATTTCGTTACTCTCCTGTAACTTTAATTTTATATATTTTCAATTATATTGTCAAGTTATTTTTCAAGTTATTTCTTTCTTTACAAGAATGTTTTATAAATAAAAATCCCTCTAAAACATTCAACTGTTTTAAAGGGAAATGAAAAATTATCAGCCGTAAGGATACGTTTTAATCGTGCCCCAACGATTCCGACCCCAGCCATTCATATTAAGGTTCCTGCAATAATGTGGCAGTGTCGTAATTCAAATCCGAAACAGACATCCGTTCCGTCAAATTACCATAGACCGCCAACTTCTTTCCACCGCACCCTTGATTGTCCATGTTTTGAATCAACATCTCCACCGCATGATAACCTATTTTAGACCGATCGATTGTGTATGTCGTCAACTGGGGCGTTATCATCCGCGCCAACTCGATATCGTCAATTCCGGCGATAGAAACTTCTTCGGGAACGCGAATATTTTTCTGGGTAAACACACCGAGTAAAGCAACGGCTATATGATCACCGGCGCAAATAAAAGCTGATGGCAAACGCTCCATCTTTGCAATATAGGGTTCGATTTCATCACAATTACGATATTGCATCGCCATGGAGGAATCATGACAAACGCAATGCCCTTCGTCAATTTTCAAGTGATTGTCACGCATTGCTTTACAGAACCCGCTCCATCGTTCAAAAAAATTACGAACGTTCAAAGGACCCATAAAGCCGATATCACGATGGCCTTTCTCTACTAAATAGCTGGTCATGCAATATCCACTTTCGAAGTTGGCATTTCCCACCGCATCGATTTTGAAATTCTCATAAACACTGTCAACCGACACAAGTGGAAGGTTAAGTTCCGAAACCATTCGAATATAGTCCGTCTCAAAGATACCCAGTATCATGATGCCACGGATACTAAGCTCATAGTAGACATTCGGGAGCCTTAACTCATTTTCCATCTTCTTATCCACACAAGCCAAAATGGCGTTATATCCCCGCGACTTGGCTTCGTTTTCGATCGCCCAATAGAGGCCATTGTAAAAATTGGGATCACTCTTTATATATTCCGGAATGAGCGCCAAAAAATTGTTGCATTTATTCGCATTCTTTTTAGTCACGCCTTGGTAATTGAGTTCTTGAGCCGTTTTCAATATATTTCCCCGCAGTTCTTCGCTGACTCCCGGTTTATTATTTAAAGCGAGACTTACGGCATTCTTGGAAACGCCAAATTTATTAGCAATCTCCTGAAGCGATACTTTGGATCGGGTTTTAGCCATTTTGAATCCATCCTATTAATCTTTTGTTTTCTTCATTATAAAGTTTGTAAAGTAATTCGTCAAGTAATAATTCATCAAATCCAAACTCCGGGCTAGGTTTCCTTGAATCTACTCGTCAACACCAATATGTTGGAACCGTGAATGTTACAAAACGATTCTGCCTTATTTTTAGAAACCGAAAAGAAAGCAAAAATATTAATATTTCTTTCATCGCCGGAGAATCCATTTTTCCATTTCAACCTCTCTACCACGGAACGAAATGGGTTATTGGAGGTTTTAGCAAAGGGCTTTATATGAATTTAAAAAATGAATAGGAAGGTCAAAATCGTTGAACCGGGTATGGTAAAGAATTTGGGATGATGAGGTTAAGAATCTATCTACCAATGATTATCCAGCGGAGTGCGGTGCCAATTCCAATAACTGGCATGACTACTGAAAACTTCAAAAATGGTACGAATCGGATGTCCAAAAACAAACGCCGGAGAAAATTCTCTCTGCCGTTTTGAAAATTGCCTCTACCCTTGCGGCAGTTTTCTCCCTTGCAGAGAAAATTCTCTTTACCGTTTTGGAAATTCCCTATACCCTCAGGCCGGTTTTTTCCTTACAGAAAAAATTCTCTCTACCCTTTTGAAAATTCGCCTTTCGCTCTGAAGTCTTTGTTTTCATAACATGATGATAACATCTTGTCAAAGACTTTTGGTGCCAACAAAGTGCTCCGGTAAAATCAATCAAGCTAAGGCTTCCTGCATTCTTACCTGTATGTCGAGCTTTTAAACAGACTTCCCCCTAGCGGTTCAACTCACTGGTTTCTTTGGCCTGATGATCCCGGATAACCCGCTGGATCTCCTGAAAATCACTGACCGGCATATCACCGGCAATGGTATTTTTAATAGCGGCCATGGCGTTGCCGAACTCCAGAGCGGACTGGACATTATGAAATTTCAACAGCCCGAACAATACCCCCGCCAAATAAGCATCCCCGCTCCCAATGCGGTCGACCACCTCAATTTCCCGGTAAGGTTCTTCTTGATAGAACTTATCCTCGGCTTTGGAGTAAATCAAGGAATTCCAGTTGTGTTTGGCGGGGCTTAAAACCTGGCGCTGGGTGGTGGCTACCAGCCGACAGCCATACTCCCCGGCGTAGCTCCGCATAATTTCTTCCAAGGTCCCCTGTTTTTGAAACATCTTTCTGGATGTTTCTTCGGAAATAAACAAAACATCGATCTCCGGCAATATCTGAAGGATTTCCCGACGGGCTTCATCCTCGCTCCAGAGAGAAGCCCGGAAATTGACATCGAAAGATATCAAACTGCCCTGGGCTTTGAATTTTTTAATCATGGTGAGGGCCGTTTCACGGATGGTTTTGCTTAGGGCTAAAGTAATGCCGCTTACATGAAAGACGGCGGTTTTTTCATAAACCCCGGGGTCGATTTCATCCAATTTCAAGGAAGTAAAAGAAGAATTGGACCGATCATAAACCACGGTAGGCTTCCGGGGCGCAGCCCCGTTTTCATAATAATATATCCCCAATCGAGCCTGGGACCGGGAGTCAAAAATGATATAGTCATCACTGACGCCGCTAAAACGGATTTTATTATTAATGTATTTCCCGATTTCGTTGGCGGGCAATTTGGTAATGATGCCGGTCCGCAGTCCCAGAAGGGAGATCCCGGAAACCACATTGAGCTCCGATCCACCGGCCCGTTTATCAAAAGTTTCACTGGCTAAAATCCGTTCTTTACCCGGCGGCGATAAACGCAATAATACCTCACCCAGTCCCATGACTGCAAATTCCTTCGACTGAAGCATCTCAAAATTTAAGTTCAAGTTGGAAATCATTTTTTCTCCTCGCTCGATTGATAATCTTCTCTCATGCTGTGACATTCATTGAGTATTGGTGTTCATGAGTGCCTGCTTGCCTGCACAAATTTCAAAGAAATTTTCGATAAATTCCCTCAGCGGTCCAGCTTTTTCTCCGGCAATCCCATAACACAGGTTCCGCACCCTTAAGGCCTGTGTTCCGGCATTCATGTCCCCTTCCGCCAGTCCCAGGCCCAGTGGCATTTCGTTGGGGGATTCCATCGAGGATTCAAGGTGGCGGGAAAAGCCACCGTCCGCTTTTAAATATCGCCCTAAGTTTTTCAGAGTGATCTCAAAACACTCCGCAATATCCGCCCTGGGAATTCCTGATATTTGATACTTCAAGGCCGCCAAAACCTCCACTGAATTTCGGGTCCAACACATATCTTCCGACGTATCCGCCCGTAGAGCCTGAAATAGACTAGCCAGTATCTCCCGGGCTCCGGGTAAAGGGATGTTGAACCGCCGGTAAAAAAGCATCAACTTAAACACGCCGGAGATTCTGATATAAGGTCTGCCCCCGCCCCACATTCCCGTTTCGGGATCCTGTTTTTCGGCTAAAAAATCCACTACGGCATCTAAATAAGCCTGCTTCTCCTTTTCCGGCAAATGCTCGATAAAAATAGTGGTAGCACTGATATTGTCACAAGCGCTCCAGGCATTGCTCCAGGTACGTTCGGACATCCACCGTTTAAAGGGCGGCAAATCCCTCATATATTCGGGAAGTGTACCGGTTCCACCAACTCCGGGGACCGGATAAAGCGGAGCGGCGCCAAGGAGCCTCAAGCTACTGACGCTGTAATTGACGGCCCGGCCTGCCATCCGGTCAACCTTTGCCATCCCGTTATGGGGATCATAAAAAAATCCGCTTTCCGGTTGCTGCCTTTGATGAAAAAAAGAGATTAAACCCTTCTTCATCCATTCAGGCATGGCGGGTATCAGTCCCGAAGCCGCCATAATGTTGACCGCTTGCGCCGTGGATTCAATATCGGGTTGAAATTCCGGGTGGCCGATGGAACTGTGTGCATAATAAAACCCACCGGATTGGGGGTCGTATTGCCCGGCGAGCCAGCGATAAAAATCTTTCAATAAAGCATCCATGTCCCTTAACTGTTGAAATTGACCCGTCATAGTCCCTGCCATACTTCCAGTGGTTCTAGTTTGGTCCTCTGTTTGCAAAGGAAAAAGTTACAACCCAAAAAATAATTAAGAACATTATAACATAATTTAAAAGCAAAGAACCAGAAGATGTTCAACCAATCAACGGACTCATTATAAACGGCTTCGATCTCTTCCAGATTCATCAAGCTTGTCAACACAATCAATGTCACTCTTCCCGGTTCGCAGCTTCACAAGAACCTCATCTTCACTTTCCAAACCGTCGTAATCGCCGGTTAGTCCACTGTCCCAGTGATAGCGGATTCCGTTTTCAGAGTTTTTGAGCAAATACTCCGCCAGCTTGTTCACTCCGTCTTCCCTGGCGCAACGGACAAAAGCCTTCAACCGGATATTTTCAGCAGCGAACATGTCCTTATCGCAAGGAAAGCCAGGACATTCCCAGCATCCGGCCAGCCCCTTTCCAATGCAACAGTCATGCTGATAACATCCTTCGGGAGATGATTGTTTACCGCAACGATTATTTTCCGATTTGCAACCGTCACAAAGTCCGCATAACTTGCACACTAAGCCGCAGTAACCAATGGTACCGGCGATGTCTTCCATCGTCATTTAACATCCTTCCCTTTTTTATTGCATCTTTTAGGTAACTGGTGGTGTATTTCTTGTAAATACCTGCCGACATTGATATCATCCTGCATCGGATAAATATACCCTAACCCTTCGGCCACTTTTACGCCTATTTTACGAACGAATTTACCGTAAGCAGCCAAAGCTTGCCAGATTTCTTCATCATCCGTTCCGGGGTAAATTGTAACGAACTCCCCGTAAATATCGGGGGGTAAATATTTTTTAAGCCACCGGCCACACTTACCCACATTCACCTGCCAGTCTTTCTCTAAACCCACCTGCCATGATAAAAGCTTAATCAGGCAATCCATCAAGATCCCGTCAAACATCCGTTTGACAAGCGGCAATTCACCCCGCCAAATACCTTTGGCCACATAAGTTTGAATCCACCAGGCTTCATTTACAGCCTTGGAGAACTCTCCGATACTGGGCTTTTTGACATAATAAACGGATTCATTGGGGGCATCAAGAAGTGGTATACGGTTGTCTTTGTCCAGCAAAACCTTGGTTAGACTATCGCGGCGAACGCTCTCGGTGATGACCTCAATCGAATGAAATGACAAATCGATTCGCACGCCATCGGTAAATTGCATCAAAAAAATATAAGCATTTGTACCGCCGACCATGCAATCATTCTGCTGCATGATGATCAAATCCCCAAATTGCCGGATCCAATCCTGATTTCTCAGAAAATACCCCGGTTCAATGACAGAAAAAACTACATCATAATCGCAAAAAATGTCTTTCTTTACATTGGGATTAACCCGCGAACCATTCCACAATACTGCCCGTACTTGATTTTCTTCCTTGGCAAAACCGAGCAATTGATTCAAAACTTTATTTTCGGTACGCATCAAAGGGAACTCCTCAGAAAATGGTTCTTCCTTGTAAAAATTCCTGAACTTTCTCAAATAACTCCGGTTGTATCCGTGGGTAAGTAAGATCATGAGCCGGAAACTTTTCAAAGAATTCGATCTGTTCAATCTCCAAATCCGGTAATTTTCCTAGGGCTGTTATCTCCGCAAAATATAGCATCCCAAAAGTCTCTTCAGCGCCGGTCTCAACTGCGTATGCACAAACCGGAAACAACCTGAAATCCGTAGCGCCGGTTTCCTCCCAGAGTTCCCGTTTGGCAGCGTCCGCAATCCATTCGTCTTTTTCCCGGTGTCCGCCGGGAATTTCGTAAGTGAATCTTTCTTTATGCTTACACAACACCCATTTGTCGTTATAACGGGAAACAATGACGGCAAACTTGAAATCATCATTCCCAACATGATTTAAATCGTAAAAATTTACTTTCACCATGCCATTCATCCTTTCCGGTGATTTTATGGCTCCAAAGATACCTTGGCGTCAAATTGGCATCTTTAATCCTATCTTCCAAGGTTTCCAGATCTTTGGCTTCAAGCATCATGACCGTTAGAAGCTTTTTTTGATATATCTTAAAAAACTTCCTTTTTATTTGCCTGCTCCGTCGGGAACACCTTTTCCAGTGGGACATTCAAACCTTGGAGAACTCCGGATCCTGCCTGTTCGGAACCCTTAAAAACCCGGTAATTTTGGATCCTGCCCGATTCGAAATTGTATATATAAATTTCCCGGCTCCAGGGACTTACGATCCAGTACTCTTTGACTCCGCCGCCCATATATAGGTTAAGTTTCGTGAGCATATCCTTGCTACGGGTGATTTCAGAAAGAATTTCCACCACCAGCGCCGGGATCCCGTTATATTTCCCCTGGCCGTCGATTTTTTCAAAATCGTAGATAATGATTCAGATCGGGCTGAACGATATTGGGTAAGTCGTTATTGAACAATATCACCTCAAAGGGAGCCATAACCGGCTTGCATTTCTTCTCTTGAAGCCAATGATGGAACTGATTAAATATCTCCCCCAAGAATCCGTTGGTGTTCAAACGACGGGGAAGCCAGTTGGTAAATTTGGCCGTCGATTAATTCATAGCGGTTGTCACTGCTCGCCGTCAACTTCGAAAACTCTTCCGCCGATATTCGCATCCGGTCATCCTGGTATTTTACCCCGCTTTCAGCGGCATTCAGGAATTCACCGCTCATTTCATTCCAGAACTTTAATACCGCAATTTTTTTCCCGTTGCGGGTTACAAAGACCTCCTCCACCTGGGCCAACTTTAAGTATGTGCCGAAATTGTTTTGGATTTCAGTTGAGGGAACTTCCATGGTTATCGCTCCATCATTAGCTAATTCTTATTCATTAGCTATTACTGATTGTAAACAATTCGGAAATTTTTTTCAATCCTAATTCATTACAAACTTATTGCTAAAGTTTTATGAAAGTACTATGATTAATATAAATACTCAAAAACGATGACCGGGAAAAGCAACTCGTAACAAACTATAACAGAAAACCGCTGTTGATGAGAATGTAGTATAGGCGTTAAGAACGAATGGCCCCGGGAGCGCAGTCCGAAACGCCACAGCCCGATGTAGGAACTGCCGGAAATCCCACCCGTTATCAATCAGACCTGAATTAATGTCATGATGATGAGCGGGCTACGGCAATCCGTCGTTTAGCCAATTTGGGTGGTACCGCAGATATCGCCATCTGTCCCATAGTATTTGGGGATAGATGGCTTTTTTTAAATCGCAAAGAGGTGATAAGGTTTTACCGCTTCAAAAAAATCCAATCCTGTCAAAATAGTTTGAAATAGAGACCATTCCCGTCAAGTCACGCACATATAGATAGTACAAATATGGGCGTTATGATGGTTTTCTGCTTTACATAAAAAATGCCGAATGAAGTTCCGGTAGAATCCATTCCTAGGAGGCTGATTTCATGTTGAAAAGCGCCAGAAATCTTTTCATTCCAACATTCATCTTCATTGTGATGATCGGCGCCGTTCTTTCGACCCCTATCTGGGCCGACCCATCAGTAAAAGTTAAGCTGGCGGTTTTTTCCGATCCGCACTATTTCGCACCCGAGTATGTCAAAGAAGGCCAAGCATTTGATACGTATCTGGCCCACGACCGAAAACTTTTGGCGGAAAGTAAGGCTATCCTCAGCAAAACCGTAGAAAGCATCAGAAAAACCGATTCCCAAATCGTCCTCGTCACCGGTGATCTGACCAAAGACGGCGAAAAGTTATCCCATACCCAAGTGGCTGCTTGTTTGAAAGAGCTTAGGGATGATGGAAAACAGGTATATGTTGTTCCGGGAAACCATGATATTAATAACCCCAAGGCTGTTCAATACGAGGGCAGTAAAACCATCCCTGTCGATCGGATAACCCCGGATGATTTTCGTGAAATATATCATGATTACGGATATGATCAAGCCATAGCCCAGGACCCGGACTCCCTCAGCTACGTTGTTCAGCCCGTTCCTGGCCTCTGGATACTCGCTATTGACTCCTGTTCCTATGACAATAACAAAAATAAGGGAATCCCGGTTACCGGATCCGGCTTGAACGCCAAACGTTTGAGTTGGATTTTCGATCAACTTAAGGCAGCCCGGGAACAAAATATCATGGTTTTTGGCATGATGCATCATGGATTAATGCCCCATTTCAGTACCGAAAAAACTTTGTTCAGCAATTACATCGTCGATGATTGGGAGAATATTGCTGGAAAGTTTGCCGATATGGGAATGAAGGTCATTTTCACCGGGCATTTCCACGCCCAGGACATAGCCACCACGCAGACAAAAAACAATCAATCGATTTACGATATTGAAACCGGCTCCCTGGTAACCTATCCCTGCCCCTACCGGTTGATTGAATTAACCCGTGACAAAATCGATATTGAAACGGAAACCATTCGCGAAATCGATTACAATACGCAAGGGAAACCCTTTCCCCAATATGCCGCAGATTTTCTATCCCATGGTATATCGGAGATGGTACCCCAATTTCTGACCGATTTGTTTGTCAAACGGGGAATGGCATTGAAGGATGCCAAAATCGCCGCTGGTCAATTGGCAGCTGTTAAATTAACACCTACATTTACATTGCAAGCCCTGATAGCCGACGCCTTAAAATCCCATTTTGTCGGCGATGAAGTCTATGACACGACCCGCAGTAATTTGGTGTCTAAATTACAGGCATCTTATAATCAAAAAATCAGATTACTCGGCAATTTCCTGTATTCTCTCTATAACGACACACCCCCACCGGACAATAACGTAATCATCAAATTTTAAAAGCAGGGGCTGTCTAAAAAGCAATTCAAACTCAATCAGAAATACGAGATATTCAATTAAATCTGTAGATTTCAATATATTGTATTTCTCGCGTGTACGCGCTTTATCAGGCGTGCCCGCGGGCATGAATTTCCTTTTGAGACAGTCCCTATCGTTAAAATCATCCCATTGAATCTTCCGCTATTCTTTGGGCAACAATTGCAAACTCCCTTGAATCACTTAGAAAAGGAGCTCCCGCCACATCTGAAAATAATTCTTTCACTTCCAGACCATTCTCTGTAAGTTCTAATTCAATCATTTCCGTATTGAAACACTGAAACCAATTATATATATTTTTTGCGAGTTTTCTTCGATGATTGTATATTTATCAAGAATAAGATTTTCCGATTCATATTTAAAGCGGTTTACAAAACAATAATAATCATTGGGCGACCAGAATTGGTTCAGTTGATTCCGTTCATAGATTGCAAATTCCCGGTTTTCCTGAAAATATTTTAAAGAATATCCATCGAATAGAATCGAACCGTTCGGTTTTAACAAACGATGAAGTTGAGTCAATAATCGCTTCCTCTGCAAAGGGCTCAAGGTACAATAATCACACATAATCAGGGTAATCAGATCATATCTTTCTTCCGTATGAAACTCCAGATAATTGGAGCAGATATAATTGATATTCAAACCATTTCTCCTAGCTTCATTTTCTGCATAATCAAGAGACCGCTTTGAAAAATCAATCCCCGTCACTTTTGCTCCTGCTTGAGCAAACCGGGAAGTATATAAACCAGGACCACAACCAAAGTCGATAATATTGGAGGTACTGTTGATGGCAAAATGGCCAACTATCCATTCCGCCGAATGGTTAATAAAGTGGATATTCCTTGACGCCGCGTCAATCGATTCGTTCAAATGATATTCCAACATTTTTTGAGACGTATGCTCATTAGTCCATAACTCAGTCGCCGTATAAAACTCAAACGGTGCAGGTTTTCTATTAATTTCTCTTAGCTCGGCGAACATTCGTTACCCTCCTCTTTCATCAAGGATTTATGCTAAAATCCTTTTTAATTGTTTCGCCTTCTTTTCCATTGATAGATTATCTGAACGGATTATCAAGATGAAACAGCACGCACGGGGAAGATAATGGGCCGGATAGGCGGGCGCTTGGCCATGGGAATATGTCTATTCCGGGTTTTTGCCTGCCGGTTTTGGCACGGGCGGTTTGATGGTTACGCGTAATTTCGCGCTTTTCTTGGTTTGAAAAAGATGGGATCATCGACCACGCGATACACCAAAAGACGCGAAAAAGGAGTCTGCCAAGTTTAAAGCGGACTTATCCTTATAACCAACTAAAATTAAAAGGGTGGCCGGACAATAAGCCCGTCGCACCCTTCGGCTGTCAGACGACAGCCACCTCCATTGTAATCTTCACCAGAAAATCACTCCTTTCTTTCGAAAGTCGGCTCCGGAAACCGCAATTTCATTATAATTCCTTCGTCATAACGTCTCAAGTTACCAAATAACTATAATGAAAGTTTCCTGATTATCCTTTGGATTTGATTCCGTTATGATGCCGATTTTGATTTTCCCCAGATTTTACAGCAGTTCTGCCATTTGTTTTTTCATTTCCGAAATTACGAAGGAAGCAACCCTCTTCTCCGCAACTCTTGCCCGGCACTAACCAATTCAATACAAACAGCCACCAACTCCATTGCTTTTTGCAACTCTGCCATCGGCGGAAATGTAGGAGCAATCCGGATATTACGGTCCTCCGGATCTTTGCCGTAAGGAAAAGTAGCTCCAGCATTGGTCAAAACAACTCCTGCCTGCCCGGCCTTGGCAATTACCTCTTGAGCGCATCCGGGCAAAGTATTGAGACTGATAAAATAGCCTCCGTGAGGATTACTCCAGGATGCCAAAGCTTTTCCTCCCAGTTTATCGTTTAAAGTTGCCAAAACCATATCAAATTTGGGTTTAATAATGGCGGCATGACGACGCATATGGGCCTCAATCCCGGCCCGATCTTTGAAAAACCGCAAATGCCGCAGCTGATTTAATTTATCGGGGCCAATGGTCTGAATGGCAAGTTGTTTTTTGAGCCAGTTCATATTGGTTTCACTGCCTGCTATCATTGCGATACCTGCTCCGGCAAAGCTGATTTTGGAAGTTGATCCGAACAAAATAGCCCTATCCGGATGGCCCGCTTTTTTACAAGCTTCTAAAATATTGAGCAGCCGGTCCTGAGCCTCTGTCAAATGATGGATTGCATAGGCATTATCCCAAAAAATCCGAAAATCCCCTGCTTTAACCGGCATTTTCGCCAGTCTTTCCACAACTCCATCGGAATAGGTAATTCCGGTTGGATTACTGTATTTGGGTACACACCAGATACCTTTGATGGTTGGATCATCCGCTGCCAGTTGTTCGATCTGGTCCATATCCGGACCATCTGCCACGTAGGGAACAGGAATCATGGTAATCCCAAAATACTCACAAATGGCAAAATGCCTATCATAACCGGGGCTAGGACAAAGAAATTTAACCTCCGGCAACTTGCCCCAAGGTAATTCGCTCCCCGGTAATCCGCGTAACATAGCCCTGGCAATAAAATCATACATTATGGTTAGGCTCGAATTGCCTCCGAGGATTAATTCCCCGGGATCAACCTCTAAAATCCAAGCCAAAAGTTTTTTAACATCGGGGATACCGTCCAGGCCGCCGTAATTTCGACAGTCAACTCCATCGGAAGATTTATAATCGGTCTCGCCGAGACAATTGATTAGCCCCGTAGAAAGATCCAATTGTGCGTTACAGGGTTTACCCCGCGACATATCCAACTTCAGCTTTTGGTCTTGAATATCTTTGTATTGTTTTAATAAACTATCATGGAGTATTTGTAACTTAGAGTCATCCATCTCATTCCACGAGCTCATAGCCTGCCCCCCCTTTGATTACTTTTTCTATTATACGGGGATTCTATCACTCTGTCCATTACTTTTCATAGCGGCAGCTTAAGTATTCTGAATACATTACACAAAAAACCTCATCAAAATTTCAATCATTACTTTTCCTTGTTCCTATTTTAAGCATGAGCCGTGATGGGATAAAAAAATCGGCCCTTTAAAGAGATCGCGTCAGACCGGACAAAAAATGTATAATCCTCCGGTTTATAGGGGGAAGACATTCCCTCAACATCCTGGAAATCCGGGGTGAAATAAAAACGCACTTTTTTTACACCTACGGATGCAATTCTTTGAAAAACAGGGATAAAATCTACTTTTTCCGGGCCAATTATATCATATAAATACAAAGTATCGTTTGTTACTTTGGCTATGACTAAAACACTCAAGTCATCGAGATAATAGATATCATGGGAAAAAATATATAAACAATGCCATAACAAAATACTTTCCCCACGTCCTACATCAAAAATATCTAATATTGTTGCTCTTTCATTAACCATCTCAACCAAAAGCTTCAAATCGCCGTTCAGCTGCAGATTCAGTTTACGATACTTTCCGGGATACCGCCCGTCTGTTAGAATCTCAGCAAAATATTGCCACTCTTTTATCGACGGGCGAAACCCGAATTTCGGATAAAACCCCGCTGCTTTATTATTGGCAAATAGATAAATCAATTCACATTTTTTCTCATAGGCTTCCAAAACAATGTCCATGAGTTTTGCCGCCAACCCCTGTCCCCGATATTCAGGAGCGGTCATCACCGTTCCAATTTGCGCGGCGCTTATTCCGTTTCCTTTTCGGATGATATCCATCCTGCAGACTGATACATTGGCCACTACCCGGTTGGTATCCGCAAAAGAGTAACAAACATAACCATCGCTCCAGAAACCAAGCTGATACCACCTTTCAAAATCAATCCCAAAGGTTTTGCCGGCTAATTCATTGAAGCTAAGACGGTACCTGGGATCATTTTTATAATCGCTGATGAAATGCAAAGTCATTGGACATCTCCTTTCTTTTCAGATCCATCAACATTTAACCAAGATCTATCTCCAAAAATAATATCTATTGAGAACCGGGTATACCTACCTCAGTCCCCATATTTTTTTACCATGCTGAGCCCCCTATCTCTCTTTTTCGTTTTTTATGACCGCTTCAATTTTCAGCGCATTCATTTCCGAGTCCGCCTCCCAAAATTCGAGGATGGTTTTTTCTTTTAGGAAGCTGGCCGGATCACCACAATAGCCTAAAGGCTCCCATGTATTTTGCGGTTTCAAATCCTTAGCCAATTTACCATTCACTTTTTGCGGGTAGAATGTATGCATTACAGCCGTTTCAATAGCTCCGGCATGATAGTCCGGTTCCTATCTACTTTTTCGCGGCGAAGGAAAAACAGGGGGATTTTCCACCTTCATATTAAGATTTCCCAGATAATAACCAAAAGCTTCATCTGGAAGACAATAAGAAAAAAGGGTTTTTTAATAGTTTATAGAATTTTTGCAAAATAGTTCCTGTTCTAGGAGGATTTCGATGAAAATTGCAAAATTACTTTTTTTCTTTTTATTGCCTGTATTATTGGTAGGTTGTATCAATTATTCCGAAGAAACCTGGTTGAACGCTGACGGGTCCGGCAAATTATCCATGGAGATCAGGACCTCCGAACAATTTGCCGCCTTAATGGCAGGACAAAGTGACCGTAGTCCTTTCTCTCAAAAAGAATTAGAACAGCCTTTCAAAGGAGTTAAAGGAATCCATTTAAAAAACGTAAAAATACATCACCAAAATGGCGACATTGTCTCTACGGTAACTTTGCAATTTAATTCTTTGGCAGCACTAAATCAAATTGGAAATGGCAACAGCTCCCCGAGTTTTTTGGGCCAAATCCGTTTCTCCAAGGACAAAAAAGGCCGCCTCATTTTTACTCGAACCATTGATAAAATGACCCTATCTCAAGGAAAAGAAAGCAATGAAACAAATTCCGATGATGATCTCGCTGGAAATATATCGGGTGCTTTACTGTCCGGTTATCACTGGAAATATACGGTTCATTTCCCCTCCAAAGTAATCAGCGCCAATACCTCCAAGGACAATATCCTTACCCAAAACAATACGGTTATTTGGAATATTCCTCTTTCGGATCTGGTCAAAAGCCCTCAAACAATGACCGCGACCCTCAAGGCTCCTTTGCCTTGGTTACTCCTTAGCTTTATTGTGGCCGGATTACTCGTCATCCTTGTCGTTTTGACGGTTACTATTTTAAAATCGAAAAGAACATCCGAGAATCTTTAAGCTCGGGTTTTTTTTAATATGCCAAAGGGGTCTGCCTGAAAACAATTTTGGACCCCTTTTGGACAGCCCCCTGTTCCCCTCTTTGGCAAAAACCAGGCCTTTCTTTCCCACATATGACATTTGTCCTTTTTAAAAGATCTCCATTCCGTTATACTTGACCTATCAGTGTACATTTCACGGATGAACCTTTTTTCTAAAGTAAAGCCAAGGAAAAACCTAGGAAGGTGAAAGCATGACAATCATTCCAAACCAGGAGCTGCTGCAATTCTATATTCAAAAGTTTTCCCTGGATAAAATATTTGAATCGGATTTGAGCGGCAGTATGTCTTTACTTTATTACCCCAAGGGAGAACTGATTTGTGAGAGTTCGGCCCGGATGCAATCCTTATATTTTTTAGTCTCCGGCAAATTAAAAACCTTTACACTCATGGATAACGGCAAATCGCTCCTGCTCCGGTTTTCAAAACCTTTAGGCGTCATCGGCGAAGTTGAATTTGTAAACCAACTCCCGGTAAGCTGCCATGTTGAGGCCCAAAGTGATTCTTATCTCATTGGGATTCCCTTTTCCGATTTAACCCAATATGCCTATCATGATCCGACATTTTTACGCTTTATTATTTCTCATCTGAGTCATAAACTATATACCGCGGCAAACGCGGCTTCCCTCAACCAGTTGTATCCTCTTGAAAACCGTTTCGCCAGTTACCTGTTATCGATAAACACCGATGAAAATAACCAGATGCGGATTGAAGAAATCAAAGCCGATAAATTAACGGAAATCGCTATGCTGCTTGGAACCAGTTATCGGCATTTAAACCGGATCATCCGGCAATTTCGCCAGGAAGGTATTATTTCTCAAAATAAGGGTTCCCTTATGGTTTTAAATCTTGCCAAGTTGAGGATATTGGCAAAAGAAAATGTTTATGAATAGTCTTGGCTTTATACGAAAAGATTGGGGGGCCATGAACTTTGGCTGGTGTCTCCTTAGGATGCCACTGTAATGGTATTTACCCTCGATAATCACGGAAAATACGGTAAACCGGCAATATTTGCAAAGGATGACCAAATTCCGGTAGGGCTATTTTCAGGAGACTTAACGGTGGATTTGAGCAAGTCTTTGAAACCGATTCAATTCAATACGGATGCAACCCATACCGTTTTAACCCCGAAGACTCATCCAAGCCGAACATCAGATTCATATTTTGCAGGGCAACATGAGCTCCACCCTTGCCGATACTGTCAAGCACGCTGAATACGACGATTCTGCCTCTTTTTTCATCCACATCCAGACCCAGATGGCAAAAATTCGTTCCTGAAACTGCAGCTACCCATGGGTAAGAAACATACTGCCAGGATACTCCCTGTTCTTTGGGTGTATCGATAATCTTCACAAACATTTCGGCTTGATAAAACTCTTTATATAAATCAAGTAATTCCTCCCTGCTGATCCGGAGTTTCGGGAAGCAATGGCAAATATCCAGCATCCCCCGGGTAATGGGTACATAGGTGGTTGTAAAATGCACTGAAACTTCGGTTTTACTCAAAAGTCCCAACTCTTGCTCGATTTCATAAGTATGCCGGTGATCCACCACATTATACGGTAGTAAATTATTGCCGATCTCCGGATGATGCAATGCCCGGTCCGTTTCGGCCCCTGCCCCAGCTGTTCCCGACAGGCCGTCAATAATGATTTTACCGGTGTCAATCAACCCATTTTTAACAAGCGGCGCCAGCCCCAAAATAGCCGCAGAGGAAAAACAGCCGGGATTGGCAATCACCCTGGCTTTGCGGATGGCTTCACGGTGGAGCTCGGGAATCCCATAAACTGCTTCACCGGCCAGCTGCCAGTCCGAGTGTTCCCTGCCGTAAATTCGCTCCCAATTTTCCCGATCCCGCAGCCGGAAATCAGCTCCCAAATCGATTACTTTCGTCCCGTGGTCCAATAGTTCCCTTGCCTGTTTCATAATTTGGCCCGTGGGAAGGGCGGCAAAGACCACATCACAAAAAGTAGCCTGTTCCGGCTTGATAAAACGCAACCCGGAACCGGTCAAATTGCGGTGTAAATGATCTAATTCCCGTTCACCCCGGCTGGTGGCCCAGACGATTTCCACTTCGGGGTGCTCCAGTAATACCCGTAATACTTCACCGCCCATATAACCCGATCCACCGTATACCCCCGCTTTAATCATCCTGCACACACCGCCTTTATACTTTAATATCTGCCACAAATGGAAAGGAAGTCGTTGTGTCGTCCAATAATCCCCTAGCAACCGGACCTTTTGGCTGGATTATCTTTAAAATCCGTCTTCAATATGGCATATTGCTTAATATCCCAGAACCTGCCTTTTGCAAATATCCTTTCCCGGGCAATTCCTTCGAAGCTCATGCCCACTTTCTGCATGACCCGGCCTGACTTTTCATTGGGGAGAAAGTGACAGCATTCGATACGGTTGAGGCCCATTTCTTCAAAAGCAAACCGAATGATCCGGCGGACAGCTTCCGGCATAATCCCCTGGCCCCAGTAAGGTCTCGCCAGCACATAACCAATTTCGGCTCGCCGATTTTGCATATCGCACCATGCAAAACCGGTGGTTCCGATCAGTTTACCGTTTTCCTTCCATACAATCCCCCAGTCCCCGGCTTCATCTTTTTGATAGCGCAGAATCGTAAATTGAATAAATCCTCTCGTATCAGCAATCGTTTGATGGGTATCCCAAGTTACATACCGTGCCACTTCATCATCGGAAGCATATTCGAAGATATCCAGTTCATCGCGAGGTGTCAGCCTTCTTAATATCAACCGTCCTGTGTCCAACTGCGGTGTTCCTTTAAATATTGATGCCTTCATTGATTACTCCTCTTTCGTTCCAATATAAAACGAGTATTTACAACTTCTCCATGTACATTTCACCTCATAAAATATAAAAACCCCGCAGCAATCACCGCTCAGTGACTCCGCAGGGTTTATCCCTTCGTGTAAGGTCCTCAAACTTATTTGAAACCTCTATGCAGCTCGGAGCGGTCACCAAACTTAATAGCCTTCGGCAGCCAACTTCTTATGCACACTCACTATTTTGAATCATTATTTCATACATCTTTTTAAATGTCAACGATTCTAAAAACTATTCCAAATACTGCCCAGATCCAATTGAGAAAGGTGAATGTCGGGTATTCCCAAACATCTGCCGCAGACAAATTCACCGTGGCAATCGGAACCGCCGGTTACCGCCAAATGATTTTCCCTGCATAACTCCAGACAGTATTCGGTGATTTCCCGGTTGTTTTCCGGATGATAGCATTCGATACCCTTGATGCCCTGGCCAATCATAAATCCAATCAATGTTTGATAGTCGGGGTCATAAAAAGAAGCGCCCGGATGCGCCAGTATGGAAACCCCACCGGCCTCATGAATAGCCACCGCTGCTTCGGCCGGAGCGGCAAAAGTGAGCTTCTCAAAGGGATTCCCCCACTCCTTAAAAAGTTGAAAAAAGTCCCGATGATTGTGACATAGCTTTTTATCAATCAAGTAATTGAGGGCTTTCCAGCCGCCCCGCTCTCTCCGGTTTATATAAGCTTGATACTCTGAAAAGGACAGCGTTGAATATTTTGTTTCAAGATACCGGATACTGTCGTCGTCCTTCGCATCCATCAACTTTTTGTTGGTATTCAGAAGGGTCTGTAATTGAGTGTTCGCCGGGTCGATTCCCAAACCGAGAATGTGGTAATTCCGTCCTTGATGGCTTGTGTTAATTTCCACGCCAGGGATGAATAAAAGCCCCGATTGATGAGCCAGAGCGGCCACATCCTTTAGATTTCCGGTGGAATCATGATCGGTGACGGCGAAAAATTCAATACCCGCTTTTACAAGGTTGGAAACCAGTTCTTCAGGACTCCAGGTACCATCGGAAGCTGTAGTATGAAGATGTAAGTCCGCCCTTGGATCATTCTTCACCAATTCTTCTCCTCATTTCCTCCCGGAGGATTTCATAAAAAAGGTCTTTCGCGTACCTTTCTTTCCAGGGATTATGTCCGCATTTTTCAAGAATATGAATCCGTAAGTTTTTAATCCTCTTTTCCAGGGGTAATTTTACGCCATCCAAGGGATGGGGATCGTATTCGCCATGAATCATCGTGACCGGACAGGTTATTTTACCGGAGAGCTCCAGCAATTTACCACTTTCGCGCAGTCCGGAGGCCTCAGCCCAGATAGCGCTATACATATCCCCGCAAACAGGCAAACAATCATCGCGATCGGTCTTAATTTCAACAGCGCAATAATTGTCAGCCTTTTCCACCAACTCACCCAGCTGCTGCATTAATTGATCCTTATTTACGGTTTCAGGGGCGCTGACTGCGCCAAGCAGCGCATGATATCGGGCGGTTTCCGATCGATTGAAATGAGCCATCCGGTTTTTGTCAATTTCGGCTACATATTGGCCTTCAAAAGGGCCGCTCCCGACGAGGATCAGCTTTTTTAATTTCATCGGATATTCCGCTGCATAAATAAACCCCAGCCAAGCGCCCCAGGAATGGCCGATTAACGAAACCGGTCCTTCACAATTAGCGGATATGACCTCGTCAAGTTCCTGCAATAATCCAGCCACGGAGGATTTCCTTTGCAGAGGCTCGATTACCCCGTAATCTTTGGATAATTCCCGGGCTATGGCGGCAACGGTTCCCAAAGCGCCGGGTCCTCCGTGAACGACTATCGCCTGATAAGGCTTAGCGCCATAATACCGGGCATTGACGTTGGAATTTACCATAGCCGCTCCCCCCGTTTAATGATGAAACAATCTGAGTCCGGTTAGAACCATGACCATGCCATACTCATCACAAGCTTTGATTACAATATCCTCCCGGATCGAGCCGCCGGGTTGCACCACATATTGAACACCGCTCCGGTGGGCCCGGTCGATATTATCCCGGAAAGGGAAGAAGGCGTCGGAACCTAAGGTAACATGGTCCAAGTTTTGCAGCCACTTTTCTTTATCAGCGAAAGAAAGGCGGGCGGGTACATGCTCCAACACTTCATTCAGGAGTTCCAATTCCCGCTCGGTGGCATCATTGCGCAAAAATAAATCAATGGCATTATCCCGGTCGGGCCTGCCCAATCCTTTTTTAAATTGCAATCCCAAAACCTGTGGATGCTGCCTGAAGTACCATAAATCCGCCTTTTCGCCTGCCAACCGCGTGCAATGAATTCTGGACTGTTGTCCGGCGCCGCATCCGATGACCTGACCGTTCACTACATAACAAACCGAATTGGACTGGGTATATTTAAGGGTAATCATGGCGATAATCATGTCTCTTTGGGCCTCAAGAGGCAGATCTTTACTATCCGTCACAATATTTTTTAAGTACTCAAAACCGGGAACAATATCGTTTTTTCCCTGAACAAACTCAATCCCGAAAACACTTCGTCTTTCTATTTTCTCCGGTTCATAGGAAGGATCGATTTGAACGATATTATATTTACCGCCTTTTTTCTGTTTCAAAATTTCCAGCGCTTCCGGCGCATAACCCGGAGCAATGACGCCATCGGAGACCTCTTTTTTGAGGAGCTGGGCTGTAGGTATATCCACCGGGTCGCTTAAGGCTGCCCAGTCGCCAAAGGAAGACATCCGGTCCGCTCCCCTGGCTCTCGCGTAGGCACAGGCCAAAGGTGATAATTGAACATCATCTGTGAAATAGGCTGCTTTCAATTCCTCAGAAAGAGGCAAGCCAACGCCAGCCCCAGCAGGGCTTACATGTTTGAACGATGCCGCCGCCGGTAGATTAAGGACTGTCTTCAGCTCCTTCACCAGTTGCCAGGAGTTCAGGGCATCCAAAAAATTGATATACCCGGGATTCCCATTTAAAATCTGAAAAGGCAGCTCACCGGCGGCGGAGTTTATTTCGGCCGGTTTTTGATGCGGATTGCATCCATACTTTAATTGATAAGACTTCATAAGCATTCTCCTTATTTTCAATGATCCGATTCAAACAAAAACCGCCTGGGAAATTTCTACCCAGGCGGTCGGTAATCGTTTTTCTCATGCTCCCTATGGTTAATTCCATGACCCGCCAGTCGCATGAAAAATTCCTATTTTGATTTAAGTATATGAGATCCCGGACTTGCTGTCAAGGGTAAACCCATTGCGGATTTTAAATGAAAAAGATAAGCTGGAAATCTTTTGGTTGACAACAATAGTACCATATAGTACTATTGTCTTGAAAACTTTGGAAAGGGTGTTTTTAAAAATTATTACCCAAACACAGGGCGGCTTTTTGATTTCTCAATTAAGTCAAGTTCAAAACCGGATTTTTGAAAAGCTCCTCAAAAATTACGGCATTGATGACTTTAACGGTCCGCAGGGCCGCATCCTCTTTATTTTATGGCAAAACGACGGTGTAACCATCAGTGAACTCGGTCAAAAAACCTCCCTATCCAAGTCAACTCTCACCAGTATGCTTGACCGGATGGACATGCAAGGCCATATCCTAAGAAATTACGATTCTAATGACCGACGCCAGATCCGGATCTTCCTAACCGACAAGGCAAAGTCACTCCATCAAAAATATCAAGCAGTCTCCCTGGAGATGAACCAAATATTTTATCAGGGGTTTTCCTACGAAGCTATTGATGCTTTTGAGAGGACATTAGCCACGATTTTGGATAACTTAAAACGATATGAAAGAGGTTAACATATGAATGAAAAAATCATGACCGAAATCAACAACCTGATTGCGGATACCCGTGATATTATTGTATGTTCTGTGGACGGGCAAGGGTATCCCAACGCCAAGGCAATGTTTAAAATCACTCATGATCATGAAAAAACTTTTTATTTCTCCACCAATACTTCTGCTATGAGAACCCAGCAATTTATGAAAAACCCTCAAGCTTGCCTCTATTTTTGCGGTAATGAAAAAATAAACGGATTCATGTTGATCGGCCGGATGGAAGTCTTGACCGATAGTACAATCAAGGGGCAGTTCTGGCAGGAAGGTTGGGAAATATACTATCCCCAGGGAGTAACCGACCCGGACTATTGCATTTTAAAGTTTACCGCCAAAGAAGGTAATTACTATCATGCTTTACAAAAGCATCGTTTCGATATCGAATAACTCTTTCCATTTTCTCAATTCACATCCATGAACCCGGAGGCAAAATATGAGTTTTAACGGATTTTACAGCAATACTTTGGAATTTCTCATTAAAAACAAGCTCAATGACAGTAAGTCGTGGTTTGAGGAACACAAAACGGAATATAACGATTTTGTCCTCTCGCCCCTGAAAGAACTGGTGGGCGAATTAAGCAGCCATCTTCTGAAAATCGATCCGCTAATCGAGGTGACACCGGCTATCGGCAAGACCATTTCCCGTATTTACCGGGACACCCGCTTTTCCAAAGATAAATCGCTTTTCCGGGAAAATATGTGGCTGGTTTTCATGCGCAATAAAAAATCCGGCCCGGAGTGGCCCGCTTTTTACTTTGATATCTCTCCGATGCACTTTAGCTATGGTATGGGCTACTATGCCACGTCCAAAGAAACTTTGCAACTTTACCGGGAATATATCGCCAAAAGCCATTCGGCCTTTTTACAGGCACTGGCATGTTATCAACAGCAGAAAACCTTCCAATTCACCGGCGAAAAATATAAAAAACTACAGTCCGCCGCTTTCCCCGAAGCCGTCAAAGACTGGTATGTCCGTAAGAACATCAGTTTTGACCATACTTCAACCAATTTGAAACCCACTTTTTCCAAAAAGTTAGCCGGGGAGTTAAGGGCGGGTTATGATATTCTTCAGCCCATTTACGCTTTTTTATGTGATATCCAGGAACAAAGGCTTACTCGCATTGAATAATATTTTGATTCTGGTCAGGGGATTAGCTTTTCCGGGCTTTTTTCCTTAAAACCGGATTTCTCTATGAAATGTTGATACTCATTGAGCAGGGCGTCAAATTCATCACTGGCTTGCAAAACCTGGGCGCTTGTCAGGCCATAATTATCCCAAGCCTTTTCAAGTTTCTCCCTGGCGAGGCCGAGTCTTATTTTCAGGCAGATCATTTCCATCCGCATTTTCTTTTTCTCATCATGACAACGGTATAACAGCGCCACTTGCCCCCCGGTTATCAATTTTGATATAATGAATTGATTGTTCATTACAATGAGAGTATTTTAATAAACGGTGTAAAAATCCTTCTTGTTGAAGGATAACTTTTTTTAATGCCCCTCTATTTATGAAGAGATATCGTTTTGAGTGTAACAGAAAACAACAGAATTGTATGCTTCGCACTTTCTAGTCGAGATGAGGTTCAGGCCGACCGGATATTGACCTGAACAACAATTCCATTCAATGATATTTGCCATAACGGCAAATTATGTTTTTATTATACTTGCCAATAACTATTTTGGTTTTCGAGGAGATCATTTATGGAAGGTAAAACTCCATTTGGTGCCAGATTTAAACTGCTTCGCAAAGAAAGTAATCTTAAACTGGAGGATATAGCAACCCAACTTGGGCTTGATATCTCTTCCATTCACCGTTATGAAAATAATAAGCGGGAGCCAGAGTTTATCATACTCGTGAAAATTGCCAATTTCTTCGATGTAACTACCGATTATTTGTTGGGGAGGACGGAGAAACGGAAAGGATAAAATTTCAATCGTTAATGGGAAACGGGGAATGGTAATGAAAAATCTGCTGTTGAACCGGAATTTTCTGCCTTGGGTGTTGATTGTCCCCATGGTACTCTTAGTTTCTTTCCTGGTGTTCATTGGACTACGCCGGTACCGGCCCAAAAACAAAACCCCTCTCATGGCCACCCGTCAACCCCTCCCTGTTTTGCAGACAGGGGGCCCTTCTCCATTACCACTTTCAATATCGGCTATTGCGGCCTTGACAGGAGTCAGGATTTTTTTATGGACGGCGGGACAAGGTCGGGTTCAGGCAGCAAACCCCAAACCCTGGCAAATCTACAGGCAATTACGGGTTATTTGCAAACTCTGGACTCTGATTTTCTTTTCATCCAGGAAATTGATAAAAAAGCCAAACGCAGTTTTTACCTGGATGAGCTTTCTTACATGGACGCCCATTTCCCCAATTATGGAATATCCTTTGCCGTCAATTATAAAGTCCCCTATGTGCCCGTTCCGTTCACTCATCCCATGGGCTCAGTCCACTCCGGGTTGGCGCTGATTTCACGTTACCATGCCAAATCCTGGACCCGGTATCAATATCCCGGCCGGGAAGATTGGCCCCGGCAACTGTTTGAACTGGAGCGTTGTTTTCTGGAAGCCAAAATCCCGCTGGATAATGGTAAAATACTGGTTTTAATTAACTCGCATTTATCCGCCTTCGACAAAGGCGGCAGGATTCGCAAACTTCAATTGCAATTCCTAAAAGAACATATTGTGGATGAATATCAAAAGGGTCATTATGTCATTATCGGCGGTGATTGGAATCACAACCTGCCCGCCACCCATCCCGAAAACTTTCCCCATCAGGAAGCCCCTCCTTTTTGGCTGCAAGATCTGCCTGCCGACTTCACGCCGAAGGGATTCCAGTGGGCCTGCGATTCAGGCATTCCCTCCGTTCGGACGGTTGCAAAACCCTATCATCAAGGAGTAAACTACACCGCTGTCATTGACGGTTTTTTGGTCTCTCCCAATGTGGATATTGTAAAGGTCCAAGGCCATCAACTTCATTTCGCGAGCAGCGATCACAATCCGGTGACTGCGGAATTTCTTTTAAAATGAAAAAATAAAAAATTAAAATCCCAGTTCCAGCTGTCTTCCGCCGGCGGCGTTGTTGATTCCTTGACTAATATCGGGCATTCGGTACGCAATCCCATAATGTTCACATTCCCGCTGAAATAACCGGGATAACTTGTGATGATGGGGCGAGAAGCATGGATAGGAATTGCCGAAGGCCTTGATGTATTTCCATTTCAAACCGGGATAAAGCTTGTCAAGAGCCCCGTAAAAATACTCGCGCTGCCCGTTTCTCAAAGTCATACCCATCGAAGGATAAATAAATCTTGCCCCGTTTTCCGCAGCCAATCTCACAATCTCTAAAATATTTTCCGGAGTATCGGAAATAAACGGCAAAATAGGCATCATTAAAATACCGGCATAAATCCCATGACCGCTTAATTTCTTGATAGCCGCAAAACGTTTGGAAGAAGCCGGAGCCGCCGGTTCAATCCGCCCCGCCAATTCATCATCCGCCGCAGTGATCGTGATCCCGATGCCCACCGGAGCATGGCTATTGATTTGCTGAAGCAGGTCCATATCGCGAACCACCAAGTCGCTCTTGGTGATGATATGAATACCGAAGCCATATTGCGCAATAAGTTTTAAAGCTCCCAGGGTTAGCCGGTGCTCTATTTCCCGCGGATTATAAGGATCGCTCATGGCTCCCGTGCCGATTAACCCTTTTTTTCTCTTTCCTTTCAATTCTTTTTCAATCATTGCCAAAGCGTTTTCTTTGGCCACAATCTCATCAAAGTTTTCCAAGCCGTAACAATCGCTGCGGGAATCGCAATAAATACATCCATGGCAGCAACCGCGGTAGATGTTCATATTATACAGGGTACCGAACCAACTTTCCGGATGACCCGTACGGTTGATGATATTTTTTGCAGGAATCAAACGAATCATTTACAGTTTTTGGCATCCTCCACAATAGTAAATACTTCCGCCCAAAAACGTTTCTTTCTTGATGAACGTCCCGCATTCGGGGCAGGGTTTGTCCACGGTTTTTTTACTGAGAATGGTTTTATATCCTCCGGAGCAACCGTATAAGTCCCTCTCGGTATCCCGGCCGCCATTGGCGGTCATTTCAGAAAGTACCGATTTAACTGCTTTAAACATAGTATCCAGTTCCCCTGCTGTCAGCGAGGCCATTTTCCGTTTTGGATGAATCCGGGCGGTCCACAATATATCCTGCAAAACGCCATTGCCAAGCCCGGGCAAACGTTGTTCCGTAGCCAAGAAGGCTTTGGCCGACAATGATTTCAGCTTAGGCTTCAGATCTTCCAGAAGTGAACCGAAGCAATCATCATCAAATTGTTCATCCAGAGGGGACATTTTTTGCTTGGCCATTTGATAATAGGGATTATCAAATCGCCCCTCCGGAAAAGCCCAGAGGCCTCCATACATCTGTACCGAACCCACCAGTGACGAAAAGTCCTCGAACTCAATTTGTAATTGATGCTTATCCGGCAATTTTTCCCCTGCGGGGTAATACCTTAGATTCACTCCATCACCGAAAAGAATTCGCGCATCACCCGCCATGATTTCAACCATGCCGCCACAAGCCGCCGCCTTTTCAATGCTATGTTCCGCCAGCAGGTCATGATAACGTTCGGGCTCTCCGTAAAACCAAGCAAATTTGTGGGGAGACTTGTTGACATGAACATTCAAGACCCGCTTGCCTTGTAATTCCTTATTCACTTGTTCCGCTAAGACCGTAGCCTCGGGTAATTCCAGCAAAATGAATTCCCCCTTTATTGATTTTATTCTCGAAATATTCTTGGAATGAATGATTGTAACTTCATTGCGATACTGTTATAATTTTTACATCAATATCCTTGGAGGTGCGAATCATGCCGGATATGCTCGTTAAATTATACTCCCTTCCCGATCATACCGCCGCCATAAGACAACTGAACGAATCAGGGATCATCATCCGGCGCGCCTTGGCCCCGGAATTGCACCTTATCCGGGAATGGGTAAACGATACCTTCCACCCCGCCTGGGCCAGCGAATGTGAAGTCGCCTTTTCCAATCATCCGGTCTCCTGCTTTATTGCCACTGAAAATCAAAAATTAATCGGCTTTGCTTGTTACGATTCCACTTGCAAAAATTTATTCGGGCCAACGGGTGTCCATGATGGAGCAAGAGGAAAAGGGGTTGGAAAAGCCTTACTCCTTGCCAGCCTAAACGATATGTACTCCCAAGGATATGCCTATGCTGTTATTGGCGGAGCCGGGCCGACTGAATTTTATGCCAATGCCGTCGGGGCCGTTATCATCGAAGATTCCGTTCCCGGCATTTATAAAGGCCTGTTGCGATAAACTTGCTGAAAGCCCAAAGCGGCCCTCTCCCACTGATTATCTTTTCGGTCCGGGAACCGCTAATCGATTTGGAAACACCAAGCCTAATCGTATAGTTTCAGCGCCTGCCGCATCCGTTCACGAACGATTTTGCGGATATGCTCCGGTTCCAGAACTTCCACGTCCGGGCCAAACGACATGATATACCCATAAACCCATTCATCTTCGGGAAAACAGGTTTTCAATTCCAGACTGCCGTCATCATTGCGAATGATCATCTCTTCATTGTAATCATCCAACAACCGGTAGGCTACCCCGGGATGAAACTTTAAGTGCAAGTTTACGATGGCCTTTGGGGGCGGAATACTTTCCAAAGAGATTTTGGTATGCGGGTCATTCAGTCTGGGTTCAAATTGTCGATCAAGCAATAAAACATCCTGCATTCGGGTGATTCTAAAAACTCGGAAATCGCTCTTTGCTCTACACCAGGCTCTTAGATACCAGGCCCGGGTTTTAAAAATCAGCTTCGAAGGTTCTACAACGCGGGAGTTTTTTTTCCCATCCGTCCCCGAATAGTCAAATTGAATCAGAGTTCTTGAAATAATAGCTTTTTGGATGATTTTAAAGCGCTCGTTTTCCAAGGGTCCGCTTCCCCAAGGTGAAAAGTCCACCTCAATCCAATCCATAGCAGCCCTATTCTTAAACATGCTTCCTAATTTCTCCAAAACCTTATCAATCTCTGGATAATTAACAGCCTGTAATGCCTGCAATGCCAGTAAAATACTGCCGCTTTCTTTTTCCGTAAGCAAGGTCCTATTGAGAGTATAGTTTTCCATCAAGGCAATGCCGCCACCATTACCTTTACTGGCGTATACCGGAACCCCCGCCTCCGATAGAGCGTTAACATCCCGATAAATCGTGCGGGTGGAAACTTCGAAACGTTTTGCGAGTTCTTCCGCAGTAACCTGACCTTTATTCAACAAAATAGTAATCATTGCAATCAAGCGGTCGATTTTCAAGGCTGTTTCACACCTTTATTTCAAGTATACACCGAAAATTTGACAGCATATTGTCATATTTGAAAATTGAATAAACCATCACGAGCCAATTATGTTTTACATTCTCGCCAATAAAAAAAGCAGAGTTATCTTTTCTCCACTTTTTGTCCAGCTTAACATGATATTTTTAGACCGTTTGAGGATTTCTTATATAACTCCCCGATATTTCCCGTATACTCCGGAGAAGAGATTCACCGGCGGGAGTCAAATTGATGCACTGCAAATTTCTCTCCAAAAAGGAACCATCAAATTGATGATATAATCTTCCGATACTGGCGTTTAAAAAAGAGGCTGTGATTTGATCGATGTCGGCGAAATCAAGTGTAACCGGTCTTTCCGCCTTCAGTGTTTTTCGAATCAATTCCCCTAATTCCTCACCATCCCGGGAGACACTCGCCATAATCTGGCCAATTTCACCCGCCACGTTAAAAATCACCGGTTTGTGCATTTTATTCACTCCTTTGATTGTAGTAATTTTCCTCCATGAAACTTCTTCCGCTTAAGTTCCGTCAGTTCAATTATCGGCTAATTATCAAAAAAAATTTAATATTTTATAGGTGATTTATGTTTTAATAGTTTTTAATGCTTTTAAGCGATAATCAATTGACAGCCCCTTTTGGCTATGTTACATTAATTCCAAATCAATCATTTATTGTTAGGTAGGATATTATGAATAAAAATTATCGGGAAATCATCAAAAAACACTGCCTGAGTCCACTAATCATTTGTTTGGGTCTTACCGTTTTTGCCGGCACTTTCTTTTTTGTTCACGGCGCAAACCAAACCACCCCGAGTCCGGCTCCCACCGGAACAATAAGTCCAACGCCGACCCCTTTGCCAAAAACGCTTCGGGCCACTCTCAAAACTTCTCTCGGAGATATTGAACTGGAGCTTAATGCTGAAAAAGCTCCCGTTACGGTTCAAAACTTCTTGCAATATATCGAGAGCGGTTTTTATAAAGATACCCTTTTTCACCGGGTAATCCCTAAATTCATGATCCAAGGCGGCGGATTCACGAAAGGAATGGTTCAAAAAAAAGGGCAGCCCCCCATTATCAACGAAGCGGCTAACGGTCTTTTAAACAAACGGGGAACCATCGCCATGGCCCGGACCCAAAATATTAACAGCGCGACTTCTCAATTTTATATTAATCTAGTGGATAACCCTTACCTGGACCACAAGGATAATATTGCCAGAAATTACGGCTATTGTGTATTCGGCAAAGTCACCAAAGGAATGGACGTAGTGGATAAGATCGCAGCCGTCCCAACCGCTGCAGCGGGTCCCTATCAAGACGTTCCCAAAGAAGACATCCTAATCCTGGATGTTAAAGTTACCAAATGAAGCCTTAGCGGAATAAATTTTTAGAAATTCGCTTGTTTTCTTCAATGCCGTTTGGGCGGACTCTTCACAATAATTTTCGGTATAAGGATCAGCAAAGCCATGTTTTCCGGGAAGTACGGATACAGTGGCTTTTTCTTTTGTTTTTACTTTTGACGTCAATTTTTCCAACCCGAAACTTTCCTGATCACCGTAAATCAAAAGCACCGGCGGATTGGGGTTAATGTTTAAGTAATCGCGAATTCTGGAACCATAATATCCGACAATACCATCACACTCTTGGTTTCCTTCACTGCAAATCCAGGCGATGGTGGCCCCGATACTAAAACCCAACATAAAGATCAAACGGTAGTCGGGTTTCAATTCCCGGATTAAATTTCCAACCTCAAGACTGGCCGCAGCGAAACCTCTTTCTTGCATAAACTGCCCATAGGCTTCCCCTTGCTCACCGTAGGAAAAGGGAACATTCCTGGCCAATAAATCGGGACATGCGATATCAAACCCCTGTTGTGAATAATAGTCGCAAACCGCTTCGATATGCTTGTTGATACCGTATATTTCATGCAATACAATCAACAGCCGGTCATGATGATTTAAATGGGTCAGCCTGTTTTTCATATAACCCGCCTTTTGGTTGACTTTGTCCGGGAGCATTATTGGAACATTTTTTATTATTCAGATACCGGAATCCCCGACAATTTTTTCTCCTTATATTGTTCAATGATCATCAAATCCGCTGTGAAAGCCATTTCCGGCAAAGGACCATTGAGGGGAACCCATTGTGTCGCTTCGATGTCATCGCCCGGGCATAACTCTCCGCCGGTTATTTTCCCTTCCAATACAATCACCAGTGAATGAACTTCCTCTGAAAGAAAATTGAAGGATACATTGATAATGTTTTGAAGCTTCACATCCAGTCCAGTCTCTTCTTTCACCTCGCGACGGGCCGCAATTAAATAGTCCTCATCAAATTCCATAAACCCGCAAGGCAAACACCACTTGCCGCTTTGAAAATTTCCCGGCCCCCGTTTACAAAGCAAGACTTGCTCGTCTTCGACAATTAAAACCGATACCCCCGGACTGGGATTCTTATAATAAATGAAACCGCAATGGGGGCACACCGGCCGGATTTTACCCGATTCTTCCTTAAACTCATAGGGTTTTCCGCATCGGGAACAGTATTTAATCCCTCTAAGCCCACTATTGCCTTGATAAGCGTAAGTCGAAAAAATTTGTTGAAATTTCATGGTACCTCCCCATTTTTACTCGCAATCAATGATTTTTTCCCGGTCGTATAAGGCTTGGATGGTTTTTCCGGGCGGAATCCTTAAAAAATCTTTTTCATCCCATGGCCCGTCCATTAATTTTTGGATTAAACTCACGCTTCCTTTAAGTTCTTCATATTCCCAGCCTTTTTCAACCGCCTGATCCTTGGTAAGCTCCTTGTAATGCTGAAAGTCGCCAATTCCTGTATCAATATAGGCCAGTTTCCGGTAATTCTTAAACCAGTCCCCCAAAGCTTCCATTAAATATTCGGCATTCTCCAAGCCGTATTTTTCTTGGTACTCCTGGAAATTACGACCCATTCCAAGTTGCGATGGAATGCTTTGTGGTAAGTCACCGGGATCCAAGTCCCGCTCGACCCATCCCGGAGACTTAAAAAAGGTGCCGGAATCCTTATCAAAATACTGGTAATATTTTTCTTTGGAACCGAGCAAAAGAGTTATACAGTCATGAGCCCGCGGCACAACCATCGGCAAGCGCGCCCGAAGGCCACGGATTCCATTGTTACAAAGTCCGTAACCCAAAAGAATCTGATCATATTTTGTGATATCCACATCGTTAATCGCCTGCTGCAGCCGTTCCCGCATCTTCCCCTCGCCGATATCATGCAGCCCTTTGGGCATGAACTGTATATCCACGATATGAAAGGACCTTGATGCGCAATAAGATATTTCCCTGAACATGATTTCGCAAGCGATTAATTTATAATGCCTCGGTAGTTTCATGAATGAATGTTTCCTTACCTATGCCATATCATTTTTTATTCATATGGATTAAAATGATTATACAAAATCTTAAGCGCCATGAAAAGTTTAAAACAGAATATTGCCTAAAAAAGGTTTTTACTGATTCTTGTACATCCACGCATACAAGTTTACAATATATCTGTATGCCGCATAAATATATACCACTCGCATCGAACTTACTAACAAAATGAGGTCCGGACAATGATAACTCAATCGATATCGAATTTAGATCTGTTTAAGATACTTGATGAAGAAACCCGTGAAATATATCATGGGTGCAACCAAGCCTGGTATACTACGGTTTGGCAGCGTCTTTCCGGATGCGGCCCATCTGTGGCATCCCACCTTATTTTTTATCTTGGCCGTGAACGATTCGCCGCCGAGCTGGGACTTAATCTGGTCAGTAAAAAAAGATTTCTTTCTCTGATGGAGGAAATCTGGGAATATGTTACCCCCACCATCAAGGGTGTATCGACAACGAAAATGTTTTTTGAGGCAGTGCTTTCTTATGCTCATTCCAAAGGGATTGGAATCCAGCATCATGTATTGGACATACCCAAAAATAAAATCGATCGTCCAAGCCTGGCAGAAGTTCTGGAATTCCTGAAAACAGCCTTATTCAACGATGCGCCCGTCGCATTTCTCAATTTATGCAATGGCGATGAAAAGAGCCTTGACCAATGGCATTGGGTTACAGTCGTTTCTATCGACTATGAAGAATCCAGCGAGCAAATCCTGGCCGATATTTTGGATGAAGGACAAATTAAAAAAATCAACCTCGGATTATGGTATCACACCACCATCAAAGGCGGAGGATTTGTCTATTTTACGACCTCCTCTTCCTGTTAGCCTTTCAATCGTCCTTATTTCATGATTGAGCCTATTGTCAAGGAATGTTATAATTAAATTGATTTTTTTTGACTGGAACCCGCTTTCAAAAAATCTTAAAACGCAATCTTTTTATAAATAGGCTCGATATTGGAATCTTTTTCAGTTACAATCCGGCAAACCGTTTCCTGTTTACCTTGGGCCATTGATTCAGGGATCAAAATAATCAATAAAATCCCTATCCAATGGCCTTCCTTTAATTCCAGGTCCCTTCAAGTTTCATATCGTCGTTATGCCCTTGAGAAATTCAATCGCATCGGCATTGGATTAACCTCAAGAATCTTTTAAAAGAAAAGGAGAGTCTATTTCATGAAGAAATTCGTCATTACCGGCCTTTTGCTCTTTCTTGTGGGCCTAACTATGCAAATCGCCGCAGGAGATTCATCTTTAACCAAAACTTTTTATGGGCTTCAAAAAGTTTCCCTCTCGGTGGACGATTATAATGAAAAACGCACCCTAACCTTTCCGGATAAACCCTTAGATTTTGTTTCCAAAGTTGTCTGGGAAGTTGCCTTTGACAAAAGGGGGCTTATCACGAACGACAAAGCTTCGGTTCTAATTGAAGTCGTCAGCGCCAATGGTAAAACCGAAACGGTAGTTTCACTCAATCCCGAACACAAGGAATCGGGCGAACTGACTTTGCAGCCGGATCAAGTTTGCCGCTTAACGCTCTACGCAGGGAAATATAACAGTATCTTGAAAAAATATGGTTCGAAGCTGGACGCTCAATGTACATATCAAAGAAGCCAGGTGTCGGTTCGCGCTATCGAAAGAAACCGCCCGGGACAATTCGGCTTGAATGTGACAAGTATTCCGGCAGCCAACTGGCAATGGACCTTACCGGACGGCAACCGGGTAAACAATAATACCGTTGAAACTTCTTTTTCCCCCGGCTATGCCGCCATTCAACTTTTAAACCCCCAAACCGCGGATTTATTTCAATTGGATTTGCAGGTTCCGGAGCCCATTGAAGCCAACCCCAGCATTTCTCCGCTGGAAGGATATGAGGATTTGACCGTTCAATGCTTCGCGAACGCAATCAGCCATTACCAGTCAACCTCCAAATATTTATGGGATTTCGGCGACGGATCCGGCGTAAAAACCACGGAACAAACGGAACATACCTACACCAAACCCGGGGTTTATCCGTTGAAATTAAAAATTGTCAACTCTCTGGGACCAGTATTCGAAAAAACCTGGGATATCCATGTTCTTCCCTTTGCCATCAACAATTCAGCCACCATCACTTCGGGGCGGGGACCGGTACCTCTGACATTCTCTTATAAAGCCACTCCTGACATTTTGGGTACGGAACCGACCTCCATCCAATATTTATGGAATTTCGGCGACGGTACCACTTCAAACCTTCCCTCCGGTGAGCATGTTTATCGGAAAGTGGGAGACTATCCCGTCCGATTGACGCTGATTGATAAAAACCATCCCTATCTCAAAACCGAACCTTGGGTTTATACTGTTAGTGCAATCCCGCCGGTCCTGAACCTGGCGGCTGATGCTTCCCAATGGTCCGGTTCTATTCCTTTACGGGTAAGATTCCGCTCCACTCTCAGGATCGACGGCGGTCCAACAGATATCGAATATTATTGGGACTTCAACGATGGTACGTTCTCCAGGGAGACCAATCCCATTCATACTTTTGTCGATCCGGGCCGTTATCAAGTGCGGTTGGTTGTCACCGACCGGATTCACGGTACCGTGGTGGCCAAACACCTGCCGATCGATGTCAGACCGCCACAGCTCTCGCTTAAAGTCATCGCCTCCCAACAGGGCGGCATTGCCCCCCTGCAAGTGAGTTTCAGACCGGTTTTGAATATTGACGGCGGTCCGACCCGTATTGAATATGTCTGGGACTTTGACGACGGCACATCGAGCCGGACCTTTGATTCATCTCCGGTGAGCCATAAATTTTCCCGGCCGGGATTGTATACCGTTAGAGTGACAGCCCGGGATCGTATTTATCATGGAGCCGTTAGCACACAAGTTAGGATTGAAGCCAAATCTCCGGAGGTTATTTCCGGACCCGTTCAAGGGGATGGGACGCCGGGCCGGCCAACTGGAAAGCCACCCGTACCTCCAGTTAATAAGCCGACGCCGCCGTCTGGAGACAGGGATCATCAGCCGGGTTCCAGCCCCACTCCAACTCCAGGCAAGGTCAAAGATACCAAAGCACCGGAGTTGGCGGTCAAACTTTCGCCAAACAAGCTGGCGCCTGTGAACCAAAAAATGATTCAAATTACTGCCGATATCCAGGTTAAGGATGACCAGGATCCCGATCCCGACATTCGCTTGGTCTCGATTACCTGTAACCAAAAATTTGATCCCGACATGGACATTAGCGGGGCATCCATCGGAACGGATGACCGGAGCTTCTTTTTGAGGGCGGAAACGGACGGGGCCAAACGGGAAGACCGGATTTATACAATAACCTATTCGGCCACGGACATTTCAGGCAATTCCAAGACAGTAACCGTCACGGTAACGGTTCCTTTTAGCGGTAGAGATTCCAAAGACGATAAAACCAGAGGCGAAGATCGCGGCCCCGGCCCGAATGGCAAGCCGAGAAGGTAATTTCTTTCATATCCCGAAATGCGGTTGTCTCAAAAGTAATGGAAACTCAACCACCACCGGCTTTCAGCCGGTGGGTTGTTAAGGCAATCATTTTCTTTTGAGACAACCCGCCGGTAAAAGCCTGTTCAATCCCGTTAACAACTTTCCAAAGGGAGTCCATGGACAATGAAACAACTCAATACCGTTGCGCTGATTGGACTGGGGGCTATTGGCTGTTCCCTGGCCCCTGGTCTGCTTAAAGCAGTCGGCCCCGAAAATTTTCGGGTGATTGCCGGAGGCACCCGCAAAACGCGTTTGGAAAACGATGGAATGACCATCAATGGAGAAAATTATCATTTTAATATTGTTGATCCCGGCGAAAAGACCACCCCGGCCGATTTGGTTATTGTTATCGTGAAGTACGGCTCTCTTCCCACCGCGATCAAAGATATTAAACATCAGGTAGGCGATGATACCATCATTGTATCCTTCATGAACGGTATCGATTCGGAAGAACAGATCGCCGCGGAGTATGGTTGGGAGCGGGTAATTTACGGCATCACCCGGAAATCGGTGGTCATGCAAAACGGCAGCTGCAATTATGATCCCAAAAACGGCTGGTTTATATTGGGCGAAGCCCGTAATGAGACGATTTCGCCTCGAATCGAGGCCATGATGGATCTCTTTAGCCGCGCGGAAATCCCCTATAAAGTGGAACCCGATATGATCCACAGCCTGTGGTTTAAATTCGCCTGTAATGTCAGCGAGAACCAATCTTCCGCAATTCTCGGCATTCCTTTCGGCGCCTGGCAGGTTAGCGAGCACGCCAATCAAATCCGGGAGATGGCCTTTAGGGAAGTGATCGCCATCGCCAATCGAAAAGGAATCGACCTTAATGAGGAGAATCTCCTCTGGCAACGGGAACGTTTGCTCCACATTCCTTATGCCAATAAAACTTCCACGTTGCAGGATATTGAAAATGGCCGGACCACCGAAGTGGAAATGTTCTCCGGCATGGTATGCCGGCTCGGGGCTGAGCTGGGCATCCCGACCCCAATCAATGAACTGTTCTATCATAGTATTAAGGTCCTGGAAGAAAAGAATGCCGGGAGGATTTAAGAAGTTTGAAACCCGTTTTTAACCGCCTACGCCTCACCAAACCGTCCATTCAGAGAAGTAGCCCTCTCCAGTTTCACGGGCGAGGGATTATGATTGCTTATTTTGGGCCACTGATCCTTCCCATACTCCAGCATACGGTAGCGGGGGAAGACCGGCGACTTTGAGTAATTCACAGAGATGGGGGCCTTCATCGATGCTGTCCAACCTCTTCAATTTTTTACAATTCCAGAATGATGGGGTGATGAAAATATAAAAGGACCACGATTTATCGCCTTTTCAAAGGCACCGGATTCAGAACGAAAGAAAAGATTATCAACCACGAAACACACGAAAGGGCACGAAAAAAATAGGCCAAAATGTATGCGCAAATAACTTTCAGAACCCCATCAATTAAGGACTTGCCGTTTTCGAATTCTGATTTCATTTCATCAAACATTTTTCCGGTCAAAAATTCCGTTCGACTTTCGCCTCCGCATTTTTTTGTTCGCTGATTTCTTTCCGAAAATCAACTCCGTGATAAACAAAAGGATGCCTCTTGATGGGGCATCCTTTTGTTATCGCGGATTCAATTGGCTGGAATCAAAAAAAATCCCTCTGCAAAGAGGGTATCAATAAAAAAGGGAGAGAGTAATGAAAAAAGTTTATATAATTAATATACCATTTTTGTGTGTCATGAATATGTTCATTAAACGACAATGATGTTAACGTAAAGTTGAAAGACTGTTGTATTGAAAAAAATAAAAACGACCGCCGGTTTCCCGTTGGTCGCTTCACTACTCCCTCCCAGCAATATTGCTGGATCTATTATTTTACCAGTGAATTAAATTCTGTTCTTAGAAAACAATTCCTGCTAAATAAAAAAATTTTATCATACCGAAGAGGCTGTCCCAAAAGTGATTTTCTCCTTGTTGCCTTTTCATATTTTTGAATTCACTAAAATCCATTTCAGTTGGGCAATGAAATAAAAATTTGCTATAATGAATTGACAAGACTTAACCAAAAGAGCACGTTCGCTAAGTCCCAATGTCCGTTTACGGTATGCGCCAATTACCTTCATGGCCTCAAAAAATAAAAATGGAGTGATCAGGAATTGTTTGGATTTGGTTTAGGTAATCAACGAGTCAAAAATCTAAGAAAAAATAAAGGGCTCACAGTAGCTGAGTTGGCCGGGCGTCTTAAAATAGACAGCATCGAGATAAAACGGGTCGATCAACTTCGATTAAAAGATGTTCCGGAACCTTTAAGAAGCAAACTTGTCCCGTTCTTCCGTGGTGATGTTTACAATAAAATCCCTTGGTAATACTGGTAATTGATACATTTAGTTATCCTATTTTTTAGCCCACAAATTATCCAAGTTTCCATCTTTTGATAAGCAATTGAACAATTTTATTAAATACGAAGTAAATGAGGTATAATTAAAAAAAATCAAGGTGATCGATGAATGACCGAATTCTGGGAATCAAGTTTTATTGAGCATCAAACGATGTGGGGATTTGAACCTTCAGACTCTGCAATCTTGGCCAAGGACTTTTTCCTGGAAAAGAATATTCGGGATATATTGATACCGGGTATTGGCTATGGCAGAAACGCCAAGGTTTTTATGGACAACGGAATCAAGGTGACCGGAATTGAGATTTCCAAAACAGCAATTGACCTGGCAAGGCAAAACGGGCTTGATATTCCTATTTTTCATGGCTCAGTAACGGATATGCCTTTTGACGACCAACTTTATGACGGGATATTTTGTTATGCCCTGATTCATTTATTGAATCAGCATGAGCGAGAGAAGTTTATTCAAAATTGCTATCATCAGTTAAAGCCCAACGGATATATGATTTTTACTACCATTTCCAAAGAAGCCCCCATGTTTGGCAAGGGCAAACAACTGGATAAAGACTATTTCGAGATCATGGAAGGGCTCAAAATGTTTTTTTATGACGAGGAGTCGATCCAACAAGAATTTGGTCACTATGAGCTGGTCGAAATTTCGAAAATTGTTGAGCCCCATAAAAACATGGAAAATAAACCGCCCTTTCCATTTATCATGGTGAAATGTAAAAAAGAACGATAAATACTTATTCCAAAATGATTATAAATTTGAATATTGGTTCATACAGTACTAGAATCCCAAAGTTAACTGATATTCCTTCTTAGGGTAATAGGTTCCCAACACGACCCAAGAATTATAAGGAAAAGTCGTTCCCATGAAAAAATGAGTATCCTTGTCCGTAGCGCAAATATCATCAAAATATTTTTTGCGCACACTTTCAGCTGCTTTTTCTTTATTACCCAAACGAGCGGCTTCTTTTAAATAAAGAACACCAAGTTCCCAATCTTCGATCATCGCTTGATGAGATTTTTCATCGTCATCACACTCAAATATGTAGCTGAATTTATAAGGGATTTTTGCCAGGGGTTTTGGAGTAGGGCCAAAGAGGGTTAATTGACTATAAAGTTCTTGCCACTGAGGTTTCCATACCTCATCATCTTCCTCAATCACCAGATCGATAATTCGTTTGGGGCGGATAATTCCCAATGATGTTTTATCCGAATCATATAACCGGCGAAGCTCATGAATCGTATGAATTGGCAATTTCTCCACTATCAGTCGCCTTTCCAGCCAATTATTCTTACTTGATAACGGTTCACCGATTAAGCGAATGGACTCTAAGTCCGGTTTTCGACTTTCTTTACGATTATCATTTCCTTTACCCCGCGAAGCCAGATTGATATTTACCCATTGATATTTTTGAAATCTCTGATTCTTAGGCCGGTAGCGGTAATCTACGGGATAAAGCCTCACCCATTCTAAATTTTCAGTAATACCTGCAGTGCAAACCAATTCCTGATAACCACGGGAAGGATGGGGATACGTCATGACCAGAATCAGCACCCGTGTTTTTGAAAAAACTTCATCCATATTTATTCCCCCAGGTTGATTATATCCAGTCCTGTCAGGTTGTTAATATGTTTAGCAAGGCGTGTTCGATGACAATAATTGGGATCCGCCTCCATGCAGATCAATACCGAAGGTTCCTCCAAAATTAAATCGGCAATATGGGACACCATTTCCGGTTTAATAATCTCATGCTCATAGCGATCGAATAACCTTTGATAATCGGAGAAACTACTCAAGTCTGTCCGCCATGCCGATGGAATACCCGCTTCCGGAGTATGCAGATATTTGATACGTAATTTTTTAGAAAGTCCCGATAAAGTTGACTTATGAAACCCATAATTACGGGATATCGGATTGCGGCGAACATCGATAATTTTCTTAACCCCGGCTTGCAGCAGCATGTTTAAAAAGCCATCAACCTGCAAACTCTCATATCCCGCTGTAAAAATCGCGCATTCAACCTGGGGAGCATTAGCTCCGCGCAATTCCTTTTTATCACTGTTTATGGTAAACCAGGGATAACGGGAATAAACAACATCAATCAATTCTTCATTGGACAAACTGCCGTATTTCCAGGAAATATATTCCGCCGCTCTCCCAAGAGCCGGTTCCAGCCTGGACTTAGCAGTTTGATTCGATTGTCCTAAAACAAGTTGATAGCTGTTTTCACTGGATAACAACCCCTGATCGATTAGGCTATCCAATTCATGGTATAGCCCGAATGAGAATGGGCCGTACTTATAGGGTACAAATTGATAGAATGAATCAAATTTCTCAAACTTCATTTCATGGGCAAATAAAAAAGAAAGCTTCACCAATTGAAGGCGGGAAACACTTCCTCCGGCGGACTCGATAAGTTTTAATAAAATCAGTTGGCGTTTTAACATGGCTATTCCTCAAATGCATAAAGAACTCAGTGTCGACTATATCTTATCATTCTTGTTCTAATAATTATATACTTTCTTATAAAAAAATTGCATCCTTCCCTACATCCATCCCTTTTCTTTCAAGCTACAAAAACGTCCCTGACCGATAATGAGATGGTCCAGCACTCTGATGTCCATTAACTCCCCCGCCGCTTTGAGCTTTCGGGTCATCCGGATATCCTCTCGGCTCGGTTCCACTTCGCCACTGGGATGGTTATGAAAAACGATTATGGCTCCGGCATTATTGTGCAGCGCCGCCGCAAAGACTTCACGCGGTCGGACGTTAACCTGTTCCAGATCTCCGATGCCGATGATCTGGATGCCGGTGATTTTATTTTTAAGATTTAACGAGATGAGCCCAAAGTTCTCCACCGGTTCGGATGATAAATCCAGGAAAAGCTCCAGGGTTTTGAAACAAACTCGGGGGCTGGTCATTTGCAAAGTATCCAAGTCATAACGGCGGCGGGCCAGGCGGATCAGTTTAAGGGTATAGAGATTGATGGAGGTGAGGGACATGACGACTACCTCGTTTCAACAACTTCACTTAATTGGCGAATTGCCAACTTGTTTTATTTATATTATAAAAAATAGTTGGCGTATTGTCAACTATTATTGGTAGCCCTTTCATTCCATGCTATTATGTTTCATAGGAGGATAAGACCTTTGGGAAAAGTAACTTTTGGAGAAAGACTAAAACAACTCCGGTTGGAAAATAATTTAACCCAGGAAACTCTGGCGGAAAAGCTGCAAATCGTGAAATCCACAATTACCAAGTATGAAAAAAATACCAGAGAACCTGAGTTTGAAATATTGATTAAGATTGCAGATTTCTTTGGAACGACTACCGATTATTTATTGGGGCGGACGGATAAAAGACAATAGATGAATCATTTAGTATAAAAATAACTCATTTTTGGAATTTTAAAAAGAAAGCCGGTAAAAATGCTTATAAAAAAAACCCGCTCCAGTTATGGCAGCGAGTTAAAACGTATTTTATATTCTGGAATCATTGAATATCGACCTGCCAATAATTTTTCAGAAAACAAAAATCCCTGAAAAGTAAGTACTGTATCTATTACTTATATGGATGTAGTATTACGAGTAAAATTACAGCACATTTCAATTGATTATATCCTTCTTTTTCAACCCGCCATTTCCGGTACTAAACATACCTCTTTCAGATTCATTTTATAAAAATTAATAACATTATTGATACAAGCCTGTGCCATTTTTTCATTTGTTGCTTTGGTATTTGATGCGATGTGCGGTGTGAGAATAATATTTGGCAAAGTTCGCAAATCTTTTCCTTCGATGGGAACATAGGGTTCCTTATTAAACACATCTAATGCCGCACCCGCAATGATTTTATTCTCCAACGCTTCGAACAGGTCAATTTCATTGACCAACTTTCCTCTGGCGGTATTAATCAAAATTGCTTCTTTTTTCATAAGCTCCAATTTGGAACGGTTGATGAACCCTTCGGTTTCTTTGGTAACTCGCATATGTAAAGATACAAAATCAGCATCTTGAACTACCCTGTGGAAATCGCTTGAATAAAAGTCGACCAAATCATGATATCTGGCATCTAATTGCGGCATAATGTCCAGAGCATTAATTTTCATGCCAAAACCATTTTTCGCAACTCCGGCCAAATGCTGACCGATTTTACCGAATCCTAATATCGCCAGTGTTTTACCGTAAAGTTCTATTCCGGATCCTTCATTCCATTCACCATTTTTCAGCTTATCATCAGCTTGAGGAATTCTTCTGGCACTGGCTAAAATAAGGGCCATGGCATATTCGGCGACGGATTGATCCAGAGTTCCCGGAGTAAAGGCAACCAAAATCCGGCGCTTTTTGCAAATTTCTATCGGCACGGCATCATAGCCAACCCCAAAGCGGACAATTAAAGAATCCGGGGCGATGGCATTATAAAGCCCTTCCGAGTATTTGTCGGCGCCTATAATCATACATTTTGTCCCTGTATTTTTTTGATGCTCGATCATTTTATCTTCCTCGGAGACATCAAAAACCGTTATAGCCAGGCCTGATGGGTCAAAAAGGAGCCGTCCTCTTTCATAAACATCTTTTTGAATAATAACCTGCATTTTTTCCAATTTTTTCACCTTTACTACTATAATATCCGGTATCATTCTCCCGTTCATGGTTCAATGGTAGCAAAAATTCTACCGTAAGCCTCTTTGAAGCAATAAATCAGCGTTCCTTAAAACGGCATGTTCTCCTGAATTCTTTTTATCTTCTTCACTCCTGCCTACCAAGTTACCATTTACAGCCCATTTTTCATCGCCGCCATATAAATTTTGAATCAGCATGCTTTCCATTTGCTTTCGGATCTTCTGATATGACGGCTCTCCTGATAAGTCCTTGAGCTCTTGAGGATCATTTTTGATGTCAAAAAGTTGTGATATGTTATTAGCCGGACAATAAATAAGTTTGTAATCGCTCCATCTGATCATCCTTGTTGCCCGCATATCTTCCCACAACTGGCCATAGATGTAATCCTTTTTCTCTCCTTTTATCAAAGAACTCCCGTCTACGCTTTCCGGTATTTCAATTCCCGCCATCTCTAAAAATGTTGGCATAATATCGCGCAATTCAACCAACCTATCATCCGTTGTATTTGGCTTTAATCCTTCGTACCCCTTGCAGGGAATTAGCAGATACGGGATTTTAGTAGAATCCTCATAAAAAACATTTTTGCCCCACATTTTCTGATTGCCGAGCATTTCACCATGATCAGAAACAAATGCAATCACTGTATTTTGCAATACACCTTCTTCTCTCAATGTCCCAATTACTAATCTGATTTGATGGTCAATATGAGTACAAAGGGCATAAAATGCCTTTCTTGCTAAAGACACTTTCCGGTTATTATCAACGAAATCATATATACCACGATAAAATTGGTACACTGATGGAAGATCCTGACCGGAGGTCCACTCACCACAGTAGGGAAGACTTACATCGCAATCAGAATACATGTCGAGATAATCTTTAAGTGGAGCCAGTGGCGGATGAGGATGATTATATGACACATACCAAAATGCCGGCCTTTTAGGGTCGCGTCTTTTGATCGTTTCACACATTTGATAGGTTATCCAATTGGTTGGATGGCATTCTTCCGGTAAATGCCAAGGACGGGATAGATAATTATTGTTGCACATACCATGCATAAACTCAAGTCCAGCATAGCCTTTTCTGGCAAGAAATCTCTCGTAATCGTCCTGGGCCATACCGCCCTTATGTCTGCCTTCCTCAAGAAGCACCACATCATCGAATCCGATTCTATCCCGCTGTGGATACACATGGAGTTTACCAACGGCATATGTTTGATATCCTGATTGTGTGAAAACACTTGCCATAGTGGGAAATTCCGGCATTTCTAACGTCTCACTAAAACAGCGATCACCGTGAACCCTTGCGCACGCCCCCGTCATCAGTTCTCTCCGCGCAGGGATACAAACAGGAGTCGAACTGTAAGCATTGGTAAACCGCACACCCACTTTAGAAAGTTCATCCAAGGTTGGTGTCAATACATCTGGATGACCGGCGCATCCCATATAACTACCCGGCCATTGATCAACATTGATAAGTAAAAAATTCGGCTTCTTTGAACTAGTCATGATTAGCTTCAATCCTCCACTGAAGTCAGTATATTTCTCATTCAATCTTGAATTTGGTCACACTTTGTTTCAATCCAGCAGAAATCTGCGCCAGGTTTTCAGCGAGGGCATTTACTTCTTCGACCGCGGCAGTCTGTTCTTGGGTAATCGCAGAAACTTCCTCGGTGCTTGCCATACCCTCTTCACTCAGGGCGGCAATATTCGTCACAGCTGTGATGACGCTTTCGTTCCGGGCTGCCATATTTTTGGCGGATAAGGCCACCGTATCAATACGCTCTAAAATCCCCCCCAATTTTCGGAAGATATTTTCAAAGGTATCTGTGGCTTCGAGCGCCATATTTTTCCCCGTTTCGACCATTGACATCTCAGTTTTGATAGAATCAACTGCGTGGCTAATATAATTTCTCATCTGATCAATTAATTGATTAATCAGATGTGTAGCTTGTTTGGATTGGTCGGCCAACTTTCCGGTCTCCAAGGCAACTACAGCAAAGCCTTTTCCATGTTCACCGGCACGGGCAGCCTCAATGGAAGCGTTCAAAGCCAGTAAAGAAGTCTGTTCGGCGATTCCCTCGATCATCGTCGTAATATCACCAATCTTTTCCGAAGCTTTATCCAATTCGCCAATAACCGCATCAACTTCTTTGGTGGTATTGTAGATATTGACGATCCCTTCCGCAACATCAGAGGCAACTTTCTGTCCAAGCCGGGCGGACTGGGCGATATCTTTCGAATCATCCGAGACGTTTTTCAGTTCATTGGTAACTTCACGAACCATCCCGGCTAAAGAATTGATATTTTCAACCGTTTGATTGACCTGTTCCGCTTCTTCTGATGAGGCGTTAGCCAATTCCCCCATGGTCCTGGCTACTTCGTTTGCTGACCGACCGGTTTCATTTGAGGCATTTTTCAGTTCCTGGCTCGCTGTAAACAAAGTATTCGAGTGTTCGTCAATATCCCCGACCAATTCCCGAAGACCGCCAATTCCTTTATTCAGGCTCTCCATCACTAAGGCGACTTCCCTGGAACCTTTGGCAGATATGTTTTGTGTCAGATCGCCCTCAGCCAAAGCGTTGGCAATAATTTTCACCGAATTTAAGGGCCTAGAAATCGAAAACGCCATCAAAATTCCCAATCCGGTGGCTAAAACCGTACCGATAATTACCAACAAAATCGTAAAAAACATTGCAGCATTCGAAAAGTTTTTTCCCTCGGTTATCGTGGTGTATGTCGATACGACAACCCCTTGACTCGATTGTTCCAAGCCCAGCTTGATTTGGAACATAACTCCTTCCAGTTCTTTATAATTATCAATATTAACCGGCCTGTCCAAAATTTTTTGGACAATTTGATATTTTTCTTCAAGCCCGCTCAAAACATTTGGATCGATGTTTCTTATCTCTGCAATTTTCGAGTCGATGATAAGTTTTAAAGAAGATTTATATAAGCTTTGAATCGTATTATCGGCTTTAGCGACATCATTGCTATAACCCGTTTGAAGTTCCAAAAAATCCTCTTGAAGTACATTCAGTCCGCTTACTAAATTCATACTCTTGTCGACAACTATCTTCGAATTGTTACTCAATGTTTGAATCACATGAATTCCTACCAGGCATTGAATAGCTGAAAAAACAATCATAATTCCAACAACGATTAATATTTGATATACTACTTTCAGCTTTTTGAAGGGATTTAAAATGATATCAATAATTTTTTTTAACATTGGCAGTCCCTCTCTTTTCTTTCTACCCATAAAAGTTTTAGCTCAATTTAGACTTATAATTGCTATAGTTGGAACTGCCGAAAAACAAGATTTTGATTGCACCTTTCGTAAATGAAAAACTTCTCTGACAGCTTCCTGTCTTTCATGGTTCTGTGAGCGTAAAAGTCCTCCAAAATAAACCTTACCACCACTTAATCAAATCGGTTACTTCATCCCGTAACCGGACAAATTCAGGTGAAGCAATATCTCTAGGACGCGGCAGATCAACTATGATGTTCTTTTTCACGGTAGTCGGTTTATTGGTCAGGATCATGATGCGACTGCCAAGATAAACGGCTTCCTCAATATTATGGGTAATGAAGATAACCGTGGTATGGGTCATTTGCCATAGCTTAACCAATTCGTCTTCCAGCTTGAAACGCAGTTCAATATCCAACTGACCATAGGGTTCGTCCATCAGCAATAGATCAGGTTCAGTTACAAAAGCCCGGGCAATACTAATACGCTGTAACATGCTGGCTGACAATTGTTTAGGATAATAATCCTTAAACTTGGTAAGCCCAACAATATCAAGATATTTTGCCACCCGAACCTTTTTCTCTTCTTTCGGAACCTTTTTGAGGTCCAGTCCGAAACTGACATTCTGCTCTACAGTCAGCCAGGGCATCGTGGAGTTACCTTGAAAAATATAAGCGATTTTGTTTTTCTTCGGTTCAACCGGCTTCCCATCCAGAAGAATCTCTCCCGATGTAATATCATAAATCTTGGTCAGACTGTTTAAAAATGTAGTCTTTCCACAGCCGGTGGGGCCCACAACACACAGCAGATCACTGTCGTTAACATCGAAAGAAATATCATTTAGCACCAGAAGGTCGCCAAACTTCTTGGTGAGATGGTTCACTTTAACTTTGACATTATTGCTCATTTTCTGCCTCGCTTAAGACATACTTGTTTATCATACTGGTAATCTCCTTGCGCAATGATAGAAATTCGGGAGAACTATATTTTCGCGGGCGAGGCAAATCAATCTGATACTCTTTTTTCACGGTTGCCGGACAATTGCTCAATACGATGATGCGGTCCGCCAAATATAGAGCTTCCTCAATGTTATTAGTGACAAAGACAATTGTCCGCTTTTCTGCCTGCCATATGCGCTGTACTTCTTCCTGCATCAGATAACGTGTTTGGGCATCCAGCGCACCGAAAGGCTCATCCATCAGCATCACCTTGGGTTCGATGCAGTAGGCGCGGGCAATACCAACACGCTGCTTCATACCGCCTGAAAGCTGGGATGGAAAAGAATTTTCAAAACCTTGCAAGCCTACAAGATTGATGTAATGCAAAGCCCTTTCTTTTCGAATTTCCTTAGGCACGCCAGTCATTTTAGGGCCGTATTCCACATTTCCCATCGTAGTAAGCCAGGGGAATAAGGAAATATCCTGGAACACCACACCGCGTTCAGGGCTAGGCCCCTTGACTTCGTTACCATTTACTATGATAGTACCGGAGGTAACACTATCAAGTCCTGCTATCAGATTGATTAAGGTCGTCTTACCGCACTGGCCGGGCCCAAACAAAACTAAAAATTCATTTTCTTTGGCTTGAAGGTTAAAATCATTAACTGTCTGGTGCTCACCTGTGGGGGTCTGAAATGATTTATATACGTGAGTACATTCGATCAGGTTCCGCTCTTGTTCCACCGACATAATACAGCCTCCGCTTTCCTCATAATAACCGCCAAAATGAAACCAACGACACCGATTGTAACAATACCAACCAGTATTTGTGTCATATCATTATTGTTTCCACCCGCAACGATGATCCAGCCAAGACCTTCCGAAGAACGAACCATCTCGGCCGCTAGGATGGTCCCCCAACACCTGCCCATCGCGACCTGAAGTCCTGCAAAAATCTGGGGGATCGAAGCCGGAAGGACAATCGTGAAAAAGATCTGGCTTTTCCGTGCTCCCAGCATTTTAGCTGCGCCTATCAGCTTCGGATCAACATTTTTAGCACCGCTCCAAGCATTCAACGTAACATTTGAAAAGGAAGTCAGGAAAATCAAGAATATTTTGGCACTCTCACCTAAACCCAGCCAAACAATGGAGATCGGAATCCACGCGATAGGAGGAATTGGACGAATAATGCGGTACAGCGGGCTAAAAATCGCTTCGCACACTTTACTCCAGCCCATTGCCAAACCTAGAATGATACCGATGGCTGATCCGATCAGATACCCCATGAGAACCCGATACAAGCTGTAACCTACATGAACAAACAATGTATTCTGGCCAATAGGATTAAAAATGCTCTTAAACAGGGAGATAATAACTACATCCGGCCGCGGAATCAATTTACCAAACGGGGTCCCGTTGGTAGAAACGAACCAAAAAATTAAAAACGCCAAAATTGAAGCAACTCCGCAAAGTGCCGGAATCATATTTTGAGGAATGAATTTCTTTTTCATTCTGCATTCATTCCTTTCGCAACCCGGATTTCAACTTGATGAAGCAGAACGTCAAGAATTAGACCTACCGCGCCGATGGTCAGCATACCAACGATGACGATATCGGGACGGCAAATAGCGCTACCGCTCTGGATCATATAACCCAGCCCATTATTGGAAGCCAGTAACTCGGCAGCAACAAGAGCAGCCCAAGAACCCGCCATTGCTACACGCAGGCCGGTAAAGATCATTGGAATTGCGGTGGGAATAGCAATTCTAAACAGCTTTTGACTATTGGAAGCGCCGTATACTTCACCCACCCAAAGATGTAATTCACTAGTCTGCCGGATACCGGTATAGGCATTAACCGTGCAGGCTACCAAGGAATTCAAAAAAATAACCATCGATTTCGAGGTGATACCGATGCCAAACAGCACTAGGAAAACAGGAATCCATGCTATACCGGGTACAGGTCGAATAAGATCAAATAGAGGACGTACAAAACGATCCACCCATTTGTTCCAAGCCATCATAATCCCAAGAGGAATCCCGATAATGGCGCCTTGCAAATACCCAAGTAACGCAACCTCTAAACTAACAAGCAAATTCTGCAGCAATGTGGCGCCATCAGGGGCGCTGGTATAGAACTTTTTAATAAAAGTCTGGAAACATTTTACCGGTCCCGGGAATACGCTTTGATTCGTTACCTGCAACACGTCAACTGAGAGATACCAGGCGAAAAGTACCACCAGAACAGACGAAATTGAGAACAGAAAATACTTGTTTCTTTTACTAAATTTCTCCAAAAATTTCACCTTAACTTTCGTGGATTCTTTCTTATGATTGAGTCGTTGCCTCCATGTTTTGAACGTACATAGGATATCTGGCACTGATGTGTGGGAGATATCCTATGCGAATGGAATAGAATTTTACTTAAAAAACCGTTGATCGTGTAACTTGATTGCTTCCATAACGTAAGACTTGTCCATGCATGCTGCAACATTGGGCAACTGATCATTCTCGATCAACTTCTGATCGACGAAGAATTTACCCATCTCAGTCATAGTCCTGCCAAAAGGAAAAGTATTTTTCTTGAGCATTTCCCACGTGGGGTAGGACTGCTGCCGTATCTCGGCATCCATATCTGTATCTTTATAAGTTATACCTTCCTTGGCGTACCAAGTCATTGCAGTCGTCCGGCGAAGCTTTGGGTCTTTAACCAACCGATCAGCGGCTTCATAGTAGCATGCTAAGAATGCTACCACATCATCATGACGTTCTTTAGCAATATTATTCCGGCAAAAATTAGCGTTGACATTGGGTGCACCCATCACGATAGAAAGATCGCAAACCTTAACGTATCCCGCTGTTTCCAGCTTATTGTTCCATGGTGTAGTTATAGCAATCAGATCACCTTGACCAGAAATGAAGGCTTGATATGCTGAGGCATAATCCATAGATACCATCCTAAAGTCATTAGCGGTTAAGCCGAAAGACTGGACATACTTGATGGCATTATACTGGGCGGTGGTGGCAGTAGGCCCAAGTATAGTGCAACCTTTAACAGTTTTAGCGCTGCCCCTTGTACCTTTCAGGACACCTTTCGCCTTTGCGATGGGGCTATTAGGCCGAGCGTAAATCGCCTGGCCCTTAATAGAATAAGAACCATCGCCAATGTAAGTATACATACCGGTTGCCAGAGCATAAACAGAAGCTGTTCCGGAAACTGCGATGTCTAGATTCCCAGAGGCAATAGCCTGATTAACGGGTGCGCCGGTAGCAAAAGTTACAACCTTAACATCGAGTCCGGCCTTCTTAAACAGACCTTCTTGTTCAGCAAGCCTAACCGGCACACCCAAAGTTGTTGGTTGAGTGCCAACTACCAAGGTCTTACCGGAAAGTTTAAGCACAGAAGAATTTACGACAGCAGTTTTGCCAAAAACAATCGAGGAAATAGGCATAGCAATTACAAGAATCAATGCCCATGCAGCCAGTGCCAATACTCTTTTTTTCATTTTCATATCCATCCCTTCAGTTGCACTAAGTATAAAATTTAACCTAAATCCATTTTACTGGCGTTCCACAAGATGAAATCATTTCTTGCACCAAAAATTCTTTCATCAAACGAATCTTAACTTTTCAAATGATATTGCATCAGACTTTAAAGTCTTACACGAAACAACTATTCCTTAAGTTCACTCATCCTTAAATGGCCTATTATTGTTTTAGCTACTATTGTTAATACATTGCATACTTATTCCTCCTCACTATATTATGCTTACAACTACGTTAAACGTAGTTAAACATTTATACTTGGTAAAAGAATACTTTCTTGGTTGAATACGTATTCAAAGTTTGTTTAATAAATACGTATTCAATATTTACCACTTGAATACGTATTCAAAATAAGTATAACATCTTTTCCTTTGTTGTCAATAATTTGTTAAAGAATTTATAATGAAAATGTAAATATTTCTCGTGTTCTACAAATTATTGCTGGTCAAACGAAATAGCACGAATCTATTCTGGTAGAGTGGTATCGCGAATAATAAGGCGAGGCTTGTAAATTTTATGAATACAATGATTTTCCTTACCTTTAATAAGTTCGCACAATACTGCACAGCCCTCAGACACCATCTCCTCCACTGGAATATGCATGGAAGAAAGACGTGGATAAATCCAACTCGCCATGGGCACATCATCCATACCCAGAACTTGAACATCTTCGGGCAATTTTAATCCAATGGAAGTAAGCGCATTGCAAACGCCTAATCCTAAAACATCACCACATGTTAGCATAGCGATCTTCTGTTTTTTAAAAAATTCCTGATGCGTCATAACAAAGGTGTAGGCTGATTCAATGGATAAATCACAACACATAATGTTTTCATCCCGTAAGGTCACACCCGCTTCAAGAAGACCACTACGAAAACCAGCCAAACGTTTATTGATCTCAACGGCCACCTCCTTAACGGAAAAAGCAAGAAAGGCAGGCGTGTACTCTTTAAATTTGCCAAGGTATTTTCCTGCAGCATAACCGCTATATTGACCATCCGAAGTAAAGTAATTAAGAAAATCTACGTTGGGTATGACATGCAACATGCCCACACAGGGAATATTGTTTTCACGGAGTAATTCCTGTTCCCGACTGTTGAAACCTCCAAGACGCAATGCAATGAAACCATCCACTTTATGGCAACTGATAATGCGTTCAAAAGCCGATAGACCGTTTCCTTCATTATTATCATAATTATTACAAATTGTCAGAATATCGTAGCCGTAATTTATTAGTTCCTTCTGAATCTGGTCATACATATGGGCAAGCATTAGGTTGTTGTTCATGCCGGCATAATGTTTTGGAAATACGATACCTACTGTACCCGTATGGTTTGTTTTAAGGCTACGGGCCTGACTATTAAGGACAAAATTATATTCCGCTGCTTTCTGCCGGATATAATTTCTCTTTTCCTCCGGTACCAGCGGACTATCATTCAGTGCTCTAGAAACGGTAGACTGGGAAATGCCCAGCTTTTCTGCTAGTTTTTTAGATGTAATCACACGAAGCTCCTCAACAAATTTATCCGATAATCTGCACTGGTTGGATCACGCCAACCGTCATACATGGGTTATCTCAAATATCTACAATATTTTAACTATTTTCCCTGACTATTTAACTAAATTAATACTCCCACTTTATACATTTTCCCGAAAAATACTAAAACGTCATACCATGGAACTTATAATTCTTTTCATTATACAAAACTTACTTTTCGTTTAAAATTAATTACAAATATGATAAATGTAAAATCTGTAAGAAGCAAATACTATTTATTATTTCCTTGCCGCAATAGTAGCTTACAGTATAGATGAACCTCTTTTATTTCAATATTTTTGCCAACATCATTTCTATAATGTTCGACCGCCAATGAATCCATTACCCTTAAGAAAAAGGTTCCTCAACGGATCGACAATTCCTCCCCATATTAAAACTTATTCCCAAACTTTTTGTTTCCTTTCACTTTAGAAACAGAATTTAAAGGAATCCTCCTAAGAAACGGTCTTGCACCCATTTATTTCATGTATCCGCCCATCATAGGAGAAACCGCATGTTCGGAAAAAATCTTCAAAACCCCAGAACGATATTTCGCTTCCCGAAGTTTCCAATTCTTTTTACGTTGTTCCAGGATTTCCTCTATTTCCCGCTCGGTTCGAGGTTGACCTTGAATACCAACAATTCGGAGAACTCTTGCCGGAATATTGATTTCTATCAGATCATCTTCCTCCACTAAAGCAATTGGACCACCATCGGCCGCTTCCGGTGAAACATGCCCAATTGCAGGGCCTTTGGATGCGCCGGAAAATCGTCCGTCGGTAATTAAGGCAATGGATGCGGCCAGTTCCGGATCCGAGGAGATCGCTTCGGTAGTATAGAACATTTCAGGCATACCGTTGCCTTTAGGCCCTTCATAGCGGATAAATACTGCATCACCAGGCTGAATTGCGTGTTTAATCACCGCCTCAATAGCATCTTCTTCGCAATCGAAGGGTTTGGCTTTTAAAACAGCCTGAAACATTTCCTTCGGTACCGCACTGTGTTTGACCACAGCCCCTCCAGGGGCGAGATTTCCTTTCAGTATGGCGATGGTGCCGTTTTTACCGATTGGATTATCAAATGGATGAATAACCTCCGTATACTTTATGCCCAGTTTGTTGAGGTAGATATCGCATTTTTCATAAAAGCCATTTTCCTTTAGATCTTCAAGGTTCTCGCCTAATGTTTTACCGGTAACTGTGATCACGTCAAGATTTAACATACTTTCGATTTCTTCCATAATCCGGGGTACACCGCCGGCATAATAGAAATATTCAGCAGGCCATTTTCCAGCCGGACGAATATTTAAAAGATAATGAGCATTGCGGTGAATCTTATCGAACATATCGGCATCGATATCCAATCCAAACTCATGGGCGATTGCGGGAATATGTAATAACGTATTAGTTGAACCAGAAATTGCCGCATGAACCATAATCGCATTTTCAAAAGATTTCATGGTGACGATATCCCTGGGTTTTAATCCCAGATACGCTAATTTAACTCCTTGTTGGCCTGCTTTTCTTGCAACATCATTTAAATCAGAACAAGTTGCAGGCATCAGAGCACTTCCAGGAAGCATCAAGCCAAGCGATTCTCCCATTATCTGCATTGTCGATGCAGTTCCCATAAACGAACACGCTCCACACGATGGACACGCATGGTGTTTGTAATAGGTTAATTTTTCTTCACTAATCTCTCCTCGTTGATACATCGCGCTATACATGCCGATCTGTTCCAGAGTTAAGAGATCAGGGCCTGCTTTCATTACACCACCGGTCACAAGAATCGATGGAATATTAATGCGTCCAATTGCCATTAAGTGAGCAGGCACTGCTTTATCACAACTCGAAATAAACACTCCGGCATCAAAAGGTGTGGCATTGGCGTGAATTTCAATTAGATTACAGATAGTATCACGGGAAGCCAAAGAATAATTAATTCCATCATGTCCTTGTGACATACCATCGCAAATATCCGTCGCAAAGTATCGCGATGCCTTACCCCCCTCCTGATAGACAGCTTCTGCAGCATCATTAACCAGTTGCAAAAGATGTGCACTACCCGGATGGCTATCTCCAAAAGTGCTTTCAATTAAAATTTGCGGTTTGGAAAGATCGGCTTCTTTCCATCCCATACCCATCCGAAGCGGATCCATTTCCGGGGCGATTTTACGAACATCCTGGCTGATCATAGATGAATATCCTTTCTGGAAAAAATTTGTTAATTCTTAGCGTAGAACTCATCGATACATTCGTGGAATTCATTCCATCAGCAAGAAAATAGATGATACCTCTTTCACTATTTTCCCACCATGAATTGAACAATAGGCCTTCTTGCTTGTAAGAACAGACATGATTAAAGGGATATTTAATAAATATCCCCTTTTCACAAACTTAATTTCTCACCAAAAGAGGTATGATCACTTTTAAATGAAATTATACTTCATATTGAACTATCAATCAACCTATTGTTGAAGAAATACTCTTTCACGTAACCGATCGCGATTATATATCAGGTGTAAAAACATAGCATCATAAGCTGCTGTTGCATCTTTTTCCTTAATTGCATTCAGGATGGCATGGTGCGTTTTCATTGTTTCGGCAGGCAAGCTGCAACCGGTTTCTTTTACAAAAAGGTTGATTGCGCTATGAAGTATCGGTAAGAGATTGGGCATAATTAAATTGCGGCTACATTCGGCAATTTTACCATGAAACTCCTTATCTTTCTGAATGTGAGATTTACCAGCCAAAATATGTTCATCCACCGCATTACATAATTGTTCCAATTCTTCAACATCTTTTCCATTTGCATATTGTGCAGCTAATGCGGCAACTCTTGGTTCAATCCAAATTCTAAAATCAAGCAAGTCATCCATTAACTTCCGCTTGTCCTTAATAAAAGTTAATCCCAACGGGTCATCGGGTACCCCATTTTTATCCGATATAAAAATACCGGCTCCGTGACGAACTTCCAGAATATTATGGGAAGTCAATATACGCAATGCTTCACGTAATGTACCGCGCCCAACTTCCAGCAGCCCTCCCAATTCCCGTTCATTTGGAAGTTTATCACCTTTTTTTAAGTCCTGGTTAATAATATATTGTATTAAACGTTCTGCGGTTTTTTCAATTAGTGGACGACTATTATTATCTTTATCTTCCATATACATAATACATAAGGCCTCCTGTAAATTTGATGACGATAAAAAAGTGTATATATAGGATCCTCGCTACAATTAATTTTACTATATTATACATCGCAAAAGGTACTAATTAAATTTAATGAGCATCGATGATAAACTAGACTATTATAATAAAAACGCGTGATCAATAGAAAGATAAAAAATGGAATTGGGATGTGCTCAAAATGACTATCGGTATATAAACCGCTAAGAATCGATTACCCAACCAGAAAAGCAAGAAAAGTTCTTTGAGCCTGACACCCACGAAATGACTGAAATAGGCAAAATCAAAATAATACCGCTCATTGGAATCAAAAGCAAGTTTTGAGAAAAATGAGTGAAAAATTCCATAAATCAGGCGATACTTATTGTTACTAGTGATATAGAGAAAGAATCCTCAGATAATTCTTGCCTTGCAGGCTTTAATATCTGTCTGGATAGTATCGGGATTTTCCTCAGTTTAATTTTTTTCGATACTTTGAGCCATTGTTTCATCAAGTACATATAGAGTAAATAAGTGCCATTCCATTCAACCTTCTTTCTGCCTTTTATTCCCTTTTTGCCCGAAAAAGATCTAACACAATTAAATTAGCCGTTTTCCCGAGAAAAACATCATCTATACCAGGTCAGGCAAATTTTTGTTTCATGTAACCGTATGTCGCTCGAACCGCCCCACATCCATGCCTTCGTCCTGCGCATTTTGACTGGCGTTTTCCCTTCCGTAATCATATATTGTTACTGAATATGAGGAAATCGTAAATGACAAATGGAGGTCGTTTGCAGTGAACAAAAATGATGATCTGACAACTCAAAGTTGCCTAAATATAAAATCAGCCGCTAACTTATCCCATACTACAATGTCCATCCCCATGATGGAAGGGATCTCTCCCCGCTGGTTGCTGACATTTCTGCCTTGGGTAGCGGTTGAGGCCGGAACTTATCGCGTTAATGCCATCCGGAAAGCTTCCAACAGCCCGGATTGCAACGAATATGGTGAAAAATCCATCCAATTAATGTCTTGCCATCAGGGCCAGCCGGCTTTGCCCCATGCCTTCGCCGATTATGAAGAAAACCCGCAGGAGTTTCCGTTAAATATCATTCAAACCATTTTACGAATCCATACCCGGGTCGCCGATATTTATAATAATCCCCTGCATCAGCTCAATGAGCAAATGCGTCTGACCATTGAGGCCATGAAGGAACGCCAGGAATGGGAAATTGTGAATAATCAAGAATTCGGTCTGCTTCATTCGGTGGCTCCCCAAATGCGGATTAAATCCAGAAGGGGCGTCCCCACTCCCGATGATTTGGATGAACTCCTGGCTAAGGTATGGAAAAAACCGGCTTTCTTTTTAGCCCATCCGAAAGCGATTGCTGCTTTTGGCCGTGAATGTACCCTCAGAGGAGTGCCGCCCGTTGCCGTCAATCTATTTGGATCGCCTTTCATTACCTGGCGGGGTGTACCCCTCGTTCCCTGCGATAAACTATTGGTTGACGGCAAAGCCTGGACTCAGGCTGCGAGCGGTAAAACTTCAATCCTGTTAATGAGGGTGGGTGAAAGCGAACAAGGCGTTATCGGTATCCACCAACCCGGCATCCCGGAGGAACAACATGCGCCCAGTTTGACTGTTAAATTTAGCGGCATTGATAGTCAATCCATCGCTCATTACGTCTTGAGTCTGTATTTCTCAACCGCAGTATTAACCGGTGATGCTCTCGGCATGTTGGAAAATGTTGAGGTGGGTCATTATCATGACGATGTGTAATTTAACCGGGGAGCAACCTATCCGTGAAAATCAACAAACTGCAGCCAATATCTTAGATCCCGAGGTGATTCTTCATTGGGCCAATGATTTATATCATGGCAAAACTCCGGAAACACCGAAAACCGAAAATTTTCAACCGATGATGCCATCCGATTTATCAACCGAATCACCGGAGAAGGCCCAATCACTTTCATCCGATGCGGCCTCAGCCCGACTGGTTTCAACTGCTAATCCCGATTATTATTTTCTGCCGAAACCGCCAAAAGAGGAGAACGAGGAACCATCACCGGCTTCTTCCAACGAATCCAAGGGAATCCAGGCATTACGCCAAGATTTCCCGATCTTAAATCAAGAAGTGAATGGGAAACCTTTGATTTGGTTTGACAATGCGGCAACGACTCAAAAACCTCAGGCTGTCATTGACAGTTTAAGCCAATTTTACGCCGGTTACAATTCCAACGTCCACCGGGCAACTCATACCCTGGCCAAACAAGCGACCTCGGCCTATGAAAACGCCCGGGAAAAGGTCCAGCGACACCTGGGGGCATCTTCTCCGGAGGAAATCATTTTCTTGCGCGGAACAACGGAAGCCATCAACCTGGTTGCCCAGGCTTGGGGTAGGATGAATATTCATCCGGGCGATGAAATCCTGATCTCCCAAATGGAGCACCATTCCAATATTGTGCCCTGGCAGATTTTGCGCCAGGAAAAAAAAGCGGTAATCAAAGTCATTCCAATCAATGATCGCGGCGAGATTTTGCTGGATGAATATCAAAGGCTCTTCTCATTACGTACCCGTATGGTGGCCATTACTCATGTATCCAATGTACTGGGGACCATCAATCCATTAGCGGAAATGATTCAAACCGCCCATGCCAACCGGGCCTTAGTCCTGGTTGATGGTGCACAGGGCGTTCCTCACTTACCGGTGAATGTCAAAAGCCTGGATGCTGATTTTTATGTCTTTTCCGGACACAAAATATACGGGCCCACCGGTATTGGAGCTTTATACGGGAAAAAAGCCTTATTGGAGTCCATGCCACCCTGGCAAGGCGGCGGGAGCATGATTAAAAATGTTACTTTCAATCATACCCTTTATAACAACATCCCTTATAAATTTGAAGCCGGAACCGGAAATATCGCCGATACAATCGGCTTAGGAGCCGCCATTGACTATCTTCAAAAAGTCGGCTTCCATCAAATCGAAGAGCATGAACGAAAATTAACCGGTTATGCGATGGAATCTCTGTTAAAAATCCCAGGTCTCTGCATCATCGGCACCCCGCAAAATAAAATTAGCGTTCTTTCATTCATTATGAGGAATTTCACACCGGATGAAGTGGCGCACCACTTGGAAGGAGAAGGTATAGCTGTCCGCACAGGCCACCATTGCGCCCAGCCGACATTAGAAAGGTATGGATTAACGGAAAGCGTCCGGGTTTCTTTAGGCCTTTACAATACCAAGGAAGAAGTCGATACTTTATCCCAGGTATTGAAGAAGTTAGCCAAACAGACAAGAACTTTTTGATTTTCCATTTATTTGTAAACCCAATCCATATTCGTTTGCAAAACATGGCCAGTGAAAGGGTGAAAATCAGTATTAACCTCTGTGAAATCTGTGCCTCTGTGACCAATGAAATCGGACACGGAGACACAGAAATAACTTATCATTGACTTTTTAAAAAATCCCCCAATAATTTATCAACATTCCGTATATGACTATTTAGCCAACCCACCACCACCCGGTTGGTCATGATCACAATATGAGGACCGTGGCCGTCCGAATCAAACTTGGCTTTTAATTCTGTAAAACTGTTGATAAATTGGGTGTGATGGGTTTTATGTACCTTATATTCGGGATAATTATATTTTTGCATCAACTCTTCTTCACTACCAAAATGGGTGACCACATATTCCCCTAAAAAGGCGATAATTTTACCAACGGCTTCACGGCCTTTATTTTGATTGCAGGCCTCCAGCAATTGATTAATCTGATGAAACAATTCCCGGTGCTGATCATCAATTTTATCAACGCCAACTGCCAAATCTTCCGTCCATTCAATCGCCATACAATTACCCCCTACTTTTCATAAACTAACCACTTCTTTTTATCTTAAAAACCCTTTTTTGATAATTTAATACCAAATTCCCCAATGAGTCAACCCATATTTATTGTCTTCCTCAATGAATTTCTGTGAATAAATTACATAAACCTTCGCTGATTTTTATATTTTTAATGGAATGGAAATAAAAAAACCGGTGATTAAATTCACCGGTTAAAAATGTAATTTTATTTAAATAATTTCCTTCGTCCTTTTTCTCTGGGTAAGTTATTGATCGATATCCAATCCAAAGTGAAGGCGGACCAATGCATCTCCCTTGCCCAATACTTTGACACTATCGATACTGATATCAATTTTATTGCCCTTTGGAGCGCTTTGAACATAGTATTCTTCCCTGTCATCGAAATAATAATCCCGAAGCGGCCTTTGCCGGTTAATTGCCACGACCTGAAAAGCTAAATCCCGGGCGCGGAGGGAATGATAAATCGCTAGTCTATAGGCACCCTCCCAATACAAATTCCTGGCCTTTCGTTGATGGGCAATAGCCATTCCTAAACCTTCGTACCGGCGGCCACGTTCGGCAGCCCTCTGGGCGTTGGAAATCGTTGTTGCCGTACGATGAATAACATAAGCGGCATCATTTTTTTCCGATCGTCTCACCGGAGGGCCCGGTGGGCCGTAATATCTCCCGGGCGGTCCATCTCCAAACCGATTATGGGGCCTGGCATAGATTCCAATCGAACCGGTCACCAAAAAAGCCAAAACCATCAAGCTTATAACCCATTTTCTCATCCTTGCTATATCCCCCATTTCAAGCCACTATCTTTCATAGCTCATGATTATTTTATTGCCTACATCTTACAATAAAACCAGCCGGGGATGATAGCGGAAAAAATAGGAATTTCGTTTACCGGACAGTAATTGTCAAAGGTCAAATATATTGGCTTGTTCCGAAATGGCTTTACTTCGAGCTATCCCCTTTCTGAGAGCTCTTAAAAACCCCTCGTTTTTATATATACTGTCAATCATGCATTCCGTGATTCCGCCCTTGGTCGTCATTTTACGAATATATTCATCTTTTTCAGCTTCTGTTTCAAAGTCCGGTAGAATATCCATCGCCCATTGATAAATTGTTCCAAAGTCAGGGTAGTCTTTTTCAATTTCCAAGATTGTCCTATCAATCGTTCCATCTAATTCTTTGGCTGCCAGCAGGGCTGCCGGGAGGCAAACTCCTGCTGTAAAAGTATGCAGGTCTTCTTCCCGTCTCACTTGATAGACCTTAAAACCCATTTCAAATAAGAACCGCCCCAGTAACTCCTGATAGGGAAATAGAGCGACGATACCCTTTTTTTTGAGAATTGTATCAGGTCCACTGGGCATAATCCGAAAAACATCAATTCCTAAAACACTTTGGAAAGAATTAATGGCAATACCGGCCATACAGGAAACAACCACCACCCGTTTGGGAAAAACCAACTTTTTCAATTCTTTAAAATTCTGCGATTTCAGTGCAATAAAGATCATATCCGATTTTTTACAAAGCTGATCATTATCGGTTATGTTTTCAAATAATCCACTTTTCCGGATGTTCTCAAGAGTGGTGGAACTTCCGCCGTAAGACACTTTCAAATTTTCCTTGGGGAAATGATTGTCCAGCAACACTTGAGCCAGAGTTTGGCCCAGGTGGCCGCATCCAATGATCCCGATTTGTTGGGACCCTAAAGAGCTGATTTTACCTTCTCTCCTTGCCGTCTGAGTCATTTCGCCTCCAAGGTCTTGACTTCAAATAACACTGTTCCACCGGAACTTTCAGGCGGTCCCGGGTCAATACATTGAATCGTCCTTTGGGTCAAACCCAAGTCCTTTAAATCATGACCAAGCCTGGCCGCAAAAATCGCCGGGTAAAGATTGGCTAAGGCGAAACTGCAAATCCGGTCACTCTCATCCAATGAAATATTGGCCCCCCGCAGAACGAACTTATCACCCACCTTGATTCCCGCCGAACAATGTCCTCTTACTTCTTTAGCACAAATCTCCAAATCCGCCATTAAGACTCCTCCTATCGATTTTGAATTAAAAATGATAATAAATCATTCTCAGAATACAATTGCTTAAACTTCTCCTCACCCAAAGCGCCAATTAATGTGCTCCCCCAAATATCATGTTTGATATATTCTTTGGCAATCAATACTATAGACGGTATAGCCGTCCAAACACCAACCGTATCATCGGCTTCACCCATTTCGCTGATTACTACTTCATCAGAATCCGCAACTACAGTTGTTAATCTTGAATGCAGTCTTTTTTGCGAAGTCTCGCCACATTTTGATAAGTTGACAATGTAAGGTCCCGTGAGTTCGCACTCGCCAAATACTGCGGCAATCACTCTGACTCCCCGTTTTTCAGCTTCCAACACCGCCTTGGCGACTAGCGACATTTCTTGAGGCCAAATCGATAACATTAAAACCCGGGAACTTTTTTCAATTAAGTGAATGATTTTGGCGATCACGGTTTGATATCTTTCCAAATTCCACGATAAATCGATGTTTGGCAACGGCTGAAGCTCTTGCAACTCTTGTTCCAAAGCATCTATGGTTGAAACATAGTCCTGTTTCAACATATGGATCAATTTTTCATGAGGTATAGGATAATACTGAATCGGCTCAACTTGCTCATCCGTGATGATTACCCCTTTATTTTTAAGCCTTTTCAATGTTTCATAAATTTTGGCCGGAGGAATCTTCGCCAGTTTACTGATTTCATAGCCATTTGCCGGATGTTTTTGCATGATAGCCAGCAACGCTTTGGCTTCATAGGATGAAAGGCCTAATTTCTCCAATTTTAAAAGCAAATCATTCATTCTAGAGCACCCCTGACTTTCTTTGTTCCTATCTTACTTCGGGTAGAAAATTTTTACAATATCTACCGGACCCTGGTATATTCAATAATTTTTTGGTATATAGTAAAACTTTAACTTTGGTAGATGTCATTTTTAAAACGAAAAAGGATTCTGGAAAAAAAAATCTAATAACCAATCTGAACTCCGTGTTGTAATCACTTTATTTTTGCTCAAAGGAGGCATGATGATGCCCGATAAATCAGTCCATATCCTGGCCGGCCAAAAGGCCCGCAAAGAAGATCTTTATACCAAAGAACAAATTACCCAGTGGTATACGCATCCTGAGGGAGACTTGGAACCTATCAAAAACGGTACCTCAGGACACCGGGGACATACCGGAAAATGTTTTTCCGAAACCCATGTTGCCGCAATGACCCAAGCTTTAGTGGATATCCGCAATGAAGAAGGGACTTTTGGTCCCTACCTTCCGGATCACTTAAAAAACAAGCCGTTCGGTCCCATTATTATGGGCAAGGATGTCCGTTTTGCTTCTGATTTAGCTCAGATTACGGCGGCAGAAGTTTTCGCTGCAAATAACATGCCGGTGTTCATCCATAAAGGCGGCAGAAGCACTCCGACACCAGTGATTTCCCATACCATCCTCTCCCATGTAGCCCGTGGAGAAAAAGTTGAAGGTGTGATTATCACAGCCTCCCATAATCCACCGGAAGACGCCGGATATAAAAGCAACGGCCTGGACGGCGGACCCAATACCTGTACAAAACCAATTGATGAAAAGGGAAATTATTACTTACACCATCCCCGGCAGATCAAACGCATCCCATATCAAGATGCCGTTCAAAAAGGTGCTGTTAAAGAAGTTGACTTACTAACTCCCTATGTAAAAGATTTAGCAACTGTAGTTGATGTTGATGTTATCAAAAGTGAAAAGTTTGCGGTAACTCCCTTGGGTGGTTCATCCCATGGCTATTACGAAGCTGTCAATGCCGAATATGGCACTCGCATCGAAGTTGCTTTATCCGATGAGGATCCGACCTGTTCCAATCGTTCCTACGATTGGGATGGCAAGTTACGCGGCGACCCATCCTCCCTCTATGTTATGAAAGCAGTTCAGGGGATTAAGGAAAAACTGGGAGTCCCCTTTATCGGCGCTAACGATAATGATGCCGACCGTTTCGGCGGTGAGGACAGTACCGGTATTTTAAACCCCAATCATGTATTGTGCGTATTGTTCGATTATCTGGCGGCTCATCGCGGATTTAACGCCAGTATGGGAGTGGGCCGTACCATTGGGACAACCCATATGATTGAAGAAATCGCCAAAAATTACGGCCGTCCTTCTTATGAGGTCAATGTCGGGTTCAAGCATTATGTAGCCGGTCTTCTATCCGGTAAATATGTGCTTGCCGGCGAAGAAAGCGCAGGCTTGTCATTCCCCAGGCGGGATGGTAGTGTATGGGTAACCGAAAAAGACGGGATCGCCGCCGTGCTTTTAATGATGGAAGCTATGGCCAGAACCGGTAAAGATATCGGAACTCTTTATGGAGATCTGGTCAACAAATACGGCCCTTACCAATATGAACGCCAGGACGTTCCTGCTGATCCTGAAAAGAAAAAACTCCTTATCCAATTGGCCGGAGATCCGGACCGGGTTAAATCCCTCTTAAGCGGCAAGAAAATCGCCAATCGTTCGATAGAAAGATTAGTTATCGGCGACGGCATTAAAGTTGTACTCTACGGCGGCGTATGGGTCCTAAAACGGACCTCGGGGACGGAAAATATTATTAAAGACTACCGGGAAGAAAAAGGTGAATCCTTAGAAACGGCACGCAAGGCCTCTGAGGAAATCGGTCAATACCTCGGGCTCAACTAATATTGAATCCACTTCCACCGGCCAAAGCCGTAGTCGGGACAATTATTGAAACCACAGGGAGCGTTAATGATGAAACAGCAAGAAATCCGTTCAAATCTATTACTTTTAATAACCGCTGCTATATGGGGGTTTGCCTTTGTTGCTCAACGGGTCGGTTCCAGATATGTTGGTTCTTTCACCTTTAATGGCATCCGGTTTGCTTTAGGCGCTCTCTCTTTAATTCCATTGCTTATTTTTTCTTTAAAACAAAATCCGGAACCGCTGAACCATGCAACAAAACAGAAAAGCGCATTCGTCATATTCGCCGGTATTATTGCCGGTTCTATCCTTTTTGCCGGAGCATCCTTGCAGCAAATCGGTTTAGTCCACACTTCCGCCGGAAAAGCTGCTTTTATTACCGGGCTATACATCGTCCTTGTGCCTATTCTGGGAATCTTTTTAAAGCAACGCACTCATTTAAGTGTATGGCTGGGTGTGGTATTGGCAACCGGCGGATTATATTTGTTAAGCGTGACTGAAAATTTTACAATCAACTTCTCCGATTTGTTAGAATTATTGGGCGCCTTTTTCTGGGCTACCCACATTCTGGTCATTGATTATTATACCAAGAGAGTTCATGCTTTGAAGTTATGTATCGTCCAATTTTTAACCTGTTCTTTTCTCAGTATGACAGCTGCATTTGCCTTTGAAAAAATAACAATAACCGGGCTTGAAATGGCAATGATACCAATCCTTTACGGAGGTATTTGTTCGGTGGGAATTGCCTATACGCTTCAAGTTTTCGGCCAAAAACACGCCAAGCCTTCCCATGCAGCCATCATTATGAGTATGGAAAGCGTATTCGCAAGTCTGGGAGGATTACTCATCTTACATGAAGATTTAGGGATGAGAGGCTATCTAGGTTGCCTGCTCATGCTATTGGGAATGTTGATTGCCCAACTTCCGAATGTTCTCACAAATCATGCTGACCCTGGAATTTCCGCGACTTAAAACGATAAAAAGGCTATCATACAAAAAACTGGTCCCTTTAAGGATCAGTTTTTCCCATTTGCTGCGTAATTCGATCGCAACATCAACCAATAGAGCATCTCTTTTGATTGATAACAATCAGTTCATTTTTAAAGATCCAATTCAATCTTGATGCGAATAGCATCATCGTCTCTACCCGGTCTTCCCCGATCTCGATCCATGCGTCGATCCAACTCATCATCACTGGGGCCCTGATGGTCGTATCTTGATTCCAAGCGATCCGGGAAAAAGTCAGAACGAACTTTGAAATTATTTGCCTTAATGACCTCAATTGCTATTCTGCGGGCCCGCATTGAAAAGAAAATGGCATCTTGATAATTTCTACTCATGTAAAGTTGCCGAGCACGTTGTTGGGCAACAACCGCCCGGGCGAGTCCAAATGAACGATGCCCTCGTTCCGCAGCCCGTTGTGCTTCAAAAATAACCTGTGCTGTCCGATGAATAACATATCGGCTATCATTTTGCAGTTCCCGTTCCCGGCGGTCATCGCGAAATCCATTACGGGGGCCTCCTTGAGGACCTCTATGAGGATCGCCGAATTTCACCGGGTTGGCATAAACACTCCAAGAACCGCAAAGGAAAATTATGCCGATCATCAATACGCCCAACCATTTCTTCATTGCCATACAGCCTCCTTAAATTAAAACTCATACTTTTCTCATCACTTAGGATTTATATACAATATTTTCCCTTATATTCCTTCCTCTATTTATTATTCTAAAATTCCAATTACAGGGATTTCTCCCTTATTTGATCTTATGGTCTATTTTAGGGGTTTGTTTATTTAACTCATCCTGTAACTTGGAATCAAATTGTGACATAGCTTCCTTGACCTGTTGATATTTTTTTATGCCGACTACCTTATTAACCCTGGTATTGATGATAACTTCATTAATGTTCATACCATTGGTTGTCATAATATCTCCTCCGAAAGATTAAAATTAATCCTGCTTTTGTATATCGGTCCCATCCCCTTGGTTTTTAATAGGACTAAAGTATCATTATTGGATTTTTTTTACATTCGATTGTTCAAGATTCCTCCCACTCCCGATGTTAGGAATGGTAAAAAAATCCGCAAAGAACTTTAGCAACTGGTTAATAGGCATCCTCAATAAACTTCCGAGCATTGCTGACGTCAAAGAAACGGTCGGTATTGATGATACGCGTAGGAATTTTTTTCCCCTTTAAAAGATCTTCAATGACATCAAACACCTTTGGACCAAAAATCGGTGAACATTCCACAGAAGCACCTAATTCTCCGGCTACAATCGCTTTTAGCCCATCCTGTTCACCATCGATTGAGACCAGTATCACATCTTTGCCTGGTGTGATACCCGCTGCCTTTAATGCTTGAATCGCACCAATAGCCATTTCATCATTTTGGGCATATACCGCATTAAATTTCCCATTATATACTTGGATAATATTCTCCATGACCTTTTGACCAATGGTTCTATCAAAATCACCGGATTGGGAAGTAATGATTTTCATTCCCGGATACCTGATAATTCCCTGGCGAAATCCCGCCGCACGATCCCGGGCAGCGGAGGCTCCCTGTGTACCAGCCAATTCTATGATGTTAGCCCGGTAACTCATCTTTTTGGCCAACCATTCTGCAGCTCTTTTGCCTTCTTGAATAAAATCGGATGCAATTAACGTGACATAGTCAACACCAGGCTTTCCCGCTGCATCCCTATCAATTAAAATAACCGGAACTTTCGCTCTTTTAGCAATTTTGAGAGCCGGCGCCGCTCCTTCATACTCTCTGGGGGCCAGTATTAAGAAATCTATTTTCTGAGCGATCAACTCTCGGACATCGGAAATTTGTTTCGTGGTGCTCCCTGCAGCATTGGTAAACAATACTTGGTAGCCCCGCTTTCTGGCTTCCTCCTTGATACTATTGGTTTCTGTAATTCGAAACATATTATTATATTCCATTTGCGAAAAACCGACAACTATTTTCTTTTCTGCTCCAACAACGAATAGTTGAGAGCCTAATCCACTTATTAGGAAAATCCAGAGTATAATTTTTGCCGTATTTGCGCATTGAAGTGAATACAGCTGGTTCCAACGGCTTACCCGATTTACCTTTTTTGCAACTTTCATGAAGCAAAAATTAATCCTATTATGAGCTTTCTTCATACGGATCACCCTTCATCATGCTTCATTCATTCAAATACGCAACCGTTTTTTTGAATAGAATTTTTACTCCATGACAACTCTTTTTACTATTTCCGTTATAAGATCTTTCTTAAATATGATAGGATTTCCTCCCATTTGCGATAAATTTTATCATTGACTCGCCTTAAAAATGACCTAACTTTAGACTAACTTACAGGAATCAAGAATATGGATTGAATAAAAAAAGATAGAGGCTGTCGAAAAGGTAATTTAAAATCCAAGAAATACAATATATGGCATCATTAGATACACCGGCACCGATATATTGTATTTCTTGATCTTGCGTGCCATCGGGCACGAATTTCCTTTTGGGACAGCCCCACATTTTTCAAGGGTTTCTTATCATTGAACATTACGATAACTTAAATTTTATTAGTAACGACTATGATTTCTTGATGAGAATTTTTTTTAAACCAACGCCCTGTCTTCCGTTAATTTCCCGAAACTGGCTTCGGAATGTTTCGATTGTTCCGATGTCCGTGTAAAGACCCTTTGTAAAAGAATAAAGATTAGCAACAATAAACCAATCGCTATTCTGGTCCACCATGAACTTAATGTTCCGTCAAAGGTAATGAAGGTTTGAATAATGCCTTGTATTAACACTCCTATAAGAGTTCCAGCGATATAGCCAACGCCCCCAGTTAAAAGAGTACCCCCAATTACTACCGAAGCAATTGCATCCATTTCCAGGCCCAGTCCGGAAAGACCGTAACCGGCTGAAGTGTACATCGTAAAAACCACACCGGCTAAAGCCGATAAAAAGCCACTCATTGTATAAATAAGAAGCTTGGTGCGACCAATGGGAAGCCCCATGAATAAGGCAGACTGGGAATTTCCCCCTAAAGCGTAAACATTACGGCCATATTTTGTGAAATGGGCCAGATAAATTCCCACAATAAATACAAAGAAAAAGATGAAAACGATGGCGGGTACCTTAATATTACCCGGCAATACCGCTCCCAATCGGGTAAGTTGTTTAAAAAACTCATTATTGATCGGGATTGATTCCAGGCTGATGATATTGGCCAATCCCCGGCAGAAAAACATACCGGTTAAGGTCACAATAAAAGGAGCAGCTTTAAAGTAATGAATCATCGAACCCATTAAAAAGCCAATCAAAGATCCTAAAAACAACGATACTCCAATCGCCAACAATGGATGAATGTGTTGTTTTTCAATTAAAAAGGCAGTCAGTACACCTGTAAAGGCGACCATCGATCCAACAGAAAGGTCAATACCGCCTGAAAGAATAACAAACGTCATGCCCACTGCGATGATACCCAAAAAGGCATTATCAATAAAGAAATTGACGAAAACCCTCAAGGATATAAAACCGGTATAACGTAAACCTACAGCAAAATATAGAAGTAGGGCCACAACAATGGTCGCTGTGATAGGAATGAATTTACGATTGATAGGCAGCTTCATGCAGCTTCCCTCCTGAACTTGATTTTAAGACTATTACGGAATGTCTCTGATTGGAGTAGAATCACCGCCACCACAACCAATGCTTTAACAACACGAGTTACTTCGACTGGGATTCCTCTAGTAAGAATAGTCGTCGTTAATGTCTGCATAATCAGAGCGCCGATAATCGAACCGGTTAAAGAAAATTTACCGCCGTCCATCGAGGTTCCACCGATCACCACTGCTAATATAGCATCGAGTTCCAATCCGTCTCCTGCATTATTGGCATCCGCTCCTTTAATATTTGCTGCGCAGATTAAGCCGGCAATTCCTGCACAAAACGCCGAAAAGATATAAACTACCTGTTTTATTGAACGAACACTGATTCCGGCATACCGGCTGGCTCCGGGATTGCAACCAACTGATTCGATAAATAAGCCTAAGGCTGTTCTCCGGGTTAAAAACTGGGTTATAGCAAAAACGATTACGACAATCGTGATCGTGAATGGCAGTTTAAAAAGAAAACCATTTCCTATAAATTCAAAGCCTTTATTTTCAAAAACTAAAATTTGGCCATCCGTTATCAGTTGAGCAATACCTCGGCCGGCAACCATCAATATCAACGATGCCACAATCGGTTGAACTCCAATTATTGAAACTAAAAAACCATTCCATGTTCCAAGTAATATTGCCACCAGAAGTGGCCCGATGATTACAATAATCATTGGTTCCTTTAAGTCAATTAATGTAGCGGCAATTGCTCCGGCAATCGCAATCACTGATCCAACTGAGATATCAACGCCGGCCGTTGCGATAACTAACGTCATTCCAATAGCCAAAAGCATTACCGGCGCTGCACGATTCATAATATCAATCAAACTACCGTATAAATGTCCTTCTATCATCCGGATATGAAAAAAATGAGGAGTAAATAACAAGTTAAACAATAAAATTGTTGCAAGGCCAATGAGCGGCCAAATCAAGGTTGAAACATTTGGACTATTCAAAAAACGATTCATTTTATTTTCCATGGCTATTTTATCCTTCTGCAATTGTATGCATTATGATATGCTCTTCAATTTGCTCACCTGTCAACTCACCTATTTTGACCCGATCTCGTAAAACAGCAACCCGGTGCGCACATCGTACAACTTCACTCAATTCAGAGGAAATGAATATAATGGACATACCTTCTTTGCTTAAGGAAAGGATTAATTTTTGAATTTCCGTTTTGGCTCCTACATCAATACCCCGGGTTGGTTCATCTAAAATCAATAATTGGGGATGGGAAGCAAGCCATCGGCCAACGATGGCCTTTTGTTGATTGCCACCACTCAAATGCTTAATTTTCTGGTTTGCGTTTGGGGTGGCAATATTTAAAGCGCGAATATAATTATCAGCGACTTCCTGCTGCATTTTTCGAGAGAGGGGACGAAACCATCCTTTACTCGCCTGGAGAGCTAAAATGATATTTTCTCTCACTGTAAGTTCTTCGATAATACCTGAAGTTTTCCGATCTTCCGGACAAAAACCAAACCCGCATTCAATTGCTTTTTTAGCTGAAGACATGTTTATCAATTTATGATTAACCCGGATCTCTCCTTGATCTGCTTTATCAATGCCAAACAAGAGCCTCGCGATTTCAGTACGTCCCGAACCAAGTAAACCAGCCAAACCGAGGACTTCACCGGAATATACGTTCATATCAAAGGGTGCTATGGTACCTCTCCTACCCAGGTTTTTAATCTCAACAAACGGCGCTTTGTCCGTTTCTTTTTGGGCAAGATTATTGGTTGCGGTTTCATCCAATTCTACCAAGTCTTTCCCCATCATTTTGGCAATCAGTTCTACTTTGGGCAAGGATGCGGTTTGAAACTCACCTACCAATTTACCATTTCTTAATACCGTAATCCGATCAGTAATTTCGTAAACCTGATCTAAAAAATGGGTAACAAAAATAATTCCTAATCCTTCTTGTTTTAATTTCTTAATTACTGCAAATAACTGCTGCACTTCATTTTGATCCAGACTTGATGTTGGTTCATCCAAAATTAAAATTTTAGCGGAAAAATCTAAAGCTCTGGCTATGGCAACCATTTGTTGAATTGCAATTGAAAAAGACGATAGTTGTTGCTTTACATCCAGAAATAAATTGAGTCGTTGTAGTGCAGCCTCTGCTCCTGTTTTAGTCTTTTCCCAATCTATCATTCCAAATCGCATCGGTTGCCTGCCCAAAAAAATATTTTCAGCAACAGACAGTGTCGGTATCAAATTGACTTCCTGATATACAGTACTGATACCCATTTCTTGAGCCTGGCCGGGAGAAACAGGGTTGATTTCCTTACCAGCCAAAAATATCTGCCCTTCATCCTTTTGATATACTCCGGTTAATAACTTAATGAGGGTCGATTTGCCCGCCCCGTTTTCTCCCATTAAGGCATGAACTTCTCCCGGCTTTAAAATAAAGTCCACATTCGTCAGAGCTTTTACGCCAGGAAAGCTCTTACTAACTCCATTTGCAGAAAGAATTGGAATGATTTCAGTCATGGTAGACCTCTTTGTCAATTTATTTAGTCACCCGGATTAAAAACCAGGGAGAAAATTGCAGAAATTAGAATACCGGCTTGCTTTCCGCTCCAATGATTAGAAAGCAAACCGGCCTTTCAATCAATACTTTCTGGTCGGCAATGTTTTAGCTGCTATTTCTTGCGGGAAGACACCGTCTTTTTGCACAACCCACTTCGGATATTTCTTACCGTTAATAGCGCCGATGACTGTTTGGAACCCAATCGGGCCGAGTAAAGGATTACATTCAACCGTGCAATTAGCTTTGCCGGCTACCATGGCTTCGAATATCGGTTTAATGCCATCAATCGAAACAGTGATGATATCTACTCCGGGTTTCTTGCCTGCTTCTTCAATAGCCTGAATTGCTCCTAAAGCCATATCGTCGTTATGGGCGTATACCGCGTTGATTGATGGATCGGCCTTTAAGAAAGCCTCCATGACTTCTTTACCGCCTGCGCGGGTAAAGTTACCCGTTTGACTCTTAACAATTTTCATGCCCGGGAACTTTTTAATGGCATCTTCAAAGCCTTTTTTGCGATCGATTGCTGCGGAAGCGCCAGGAGTTCCCTCCAATTCTGCAATATTCGCTTTGCTATTCATTTTCTTAGCTAACCACTGGGCGGCGGCATTTCCTTCCCAAATGAAATCGGAAGTAATTTTGCATACATAAAGAGAATCATCTTGGGTAGCAATACCGCGGTCTAACAAAACAACCGGGATTTTAGCATCCTTAGCTTCTCTTAAGACATCATCCCAACCGGATTCTACAACCGGTGCGAGTAAAATACCATCCACCTTTTGGGCAATGAAAGCCCGAAGTGCTTTAATCTGATTTTCTTGTTTCTGTTGAGCATCGGAGAATTTCAGATTAATACCCATTTTAACAGCAGCCGACTTAACCGATTCGGTTTCAGCATCACGCCAACCACTCTCTGCACCAAGTTGTGAAAATCCGATAACATACTTTTTAGCAGCACCACATATACTGACAGTCATGATTAGGACTAATAACAGTACAGCCACTACCAGCATACTTTTTTTCATCAAACATTATCCCCCTTTAATTTAAATAATTTTTAACCTTAACGCCTTTTGATTCTAAATATCAAACTACTGATTTTGCGAACCTCCATTACCAATAGAGGCGCTAAAGTCTAGGTTCATCTTAGCTGTTAATTCATAAAAAATGAATCAACTATTTTTAAAAAACATTTAATATTTTTTCGGTCCTAAAACCTATGTTAACTTTATTATTACAAAAACATCTTGCAATACGCGGCATCCATTAACAAGAATTGAAAAGCAAATAAAAAAACACCCGAAGGTGTTTTAAATCAACTCTTATTCAATAGAAATCATACTTATTCTTTACTGACCTTACTCCCTTTAAACCGGTTTTTATATTCTGTTGGTGAAACACCAACATACTTTTTAAAGATAGTACTGAAATAGGTTGGGTTATTGTAGCCAACTTTATAAGATACTTCATAACTTTTACAATCGGAGATCATCAAAAGTTGTTTGGCCTTTTCGAGTCGGATCTGATTTAAAAAATCTACAAAATTGGTACCAGCCTCCTGTTTAAAAATAAAGCTAAGATAGCTGGGAGCCAAATTAACGTGCCGAGCTACATCTTCCAAAGTTAAATCTTCCTTGGCATAATTTAGCTTTAGAAACTCTTTGGCTTTTTCAGTCGACTGATAAAATTTATTATTCCGTTTCATAAAAATGTAATCGATAATTTTAAAGAGTGTTTCTGCAAGTTGTCCTGTCATATCTTCGACAGTCTGATAAGCTATCATTTTATGATATACTTCGAGAGGATCATTAAATAATTCTTCACCAGACCCTCCCGCTTCTTTTAATACTTTCAATGCCTGTCGATAGATATCACCCATAATAAATTGCATATAAAGATGAGATCCGCCACTGGTCCGCAAACTGGCCGCTAAAGCAGCCAATCTTTCATTAACTCCTTGCTTATCACCTAATTTAATTGCAGAAAGCAAAGTTGTCTCGTCGTAATCATTTAATTTTAATTCCGTTTTGGGAAGCTGACGTAAATCTTTAAAATACAAATCACAATTTTTCCCTAAGACAAATTTATCATCAAGAATTTCTCCAGCCTGGCGATAGGATAGGGCCAAAGAATCCAAGGACATAGCGATGTTTCCGATTCCGGTTGTGACTGTAAATTTATTGAGTTCCCTAATCTTTTGGTGAATTTTCTCCAAAAAGCCTGCCAATTCTGTTTTAATTTCTTCCGCATTGGAACTCCAAACGATAATGACTAATTCATGAGCAGCTTTAGCAGACAATACTGTACTTTGTTTAACAGGACACAACCCCTTAACGGTTTCCTCAAATGATTTTTCCATGAGCCGGCGCTGTGCATCATCCATTTCAGAAGTTATGACATAATAATTATCCAATTGAACGATGAGTACTACATAGCATTGCTCTCTTATGAGCTCCAAATCTTCTAGTCTGGAAGTGAGTTTGTGCTCTTCAATATTTTCATTGATAATATCCCACAAAAACCTTTCCCGCAAAAATGGCAAATTACTGGCATACTTTTCTTTTAAGGTGTATACTTCTCCATCTTTCAGACAGCGTTGTTCGTTATCACTGCTAATTTTCCGCAATAATGTTTCCAAATAATCCAAGTCAATCGGCTTTAAAATATAATCAAAGGCTCCGAGCTTCAGAGCTTTCTGAGCATATTGAAATTCATCATGACCGCTGATAATTATGATATAAAGATCCTGATATCGTGGTTTGACCATTTCAATAAGTTGTAAACCATCGACAAAGGGCATTTTAATATCAGTAATGACAACATCCGGGTTTGTCTCTTCAATAACTTGTGCAGCCTGTTCACCATCTTCCGCCTGCCCAACGACATTAAACCCCAGTTTTTCCCATGGAACAGATACTAAAAGCCCCTCACGAATGATTTCTTCATCATCAACCAAGACCACTTTTAGCATTATCCTCGACCTCCATTATTTTGGGGATTTTTATCTCTACCTTTGTTCCAATACCATATTGACTAGTAAAACTTAATCCATAATCCTTACCAAAATAAATTTTAATTCGCTCATTCACATTCCGCAAGCCATAACTTTCCAATTTCTCTCCGGAAACATCTTTTAATGTATTGTTTAAAGCGGCTAGGGTTTCTTCTGTCATTCCAATGCCTGTATCTTGGATCTCAAAAACAACACATTCACCGCTTTCATAGGCCAGTAAAGAAATATGACCCTCTTCCCGTTTCATCTTAATGCCATGGTAAATAGCATTTTCAATAATCGGTTGTAGGATGAGTTTCAAAATTCTATATTGGACAAGATTTTCTGGGACGGAAACATCATAGGTAAATTTATTCTTATAGCGGATATGTTGAATGGTTAAATAGCTATTTACGTGCTCAATTTCCTCTTGAATTGTAATAATTTCCTGACCCCGGCTGAGAGCAATTCGAAATAGTTTCGTCAAGGCATTGACCATGGCGACTACCTCGTCATCCCGATGGGCTCTTGCCAACCAAATGATAGAATCTAAAGTATTATACAAAAAATGCGGATTAATCTGCGCTTGCAATGCCTTAAATTCTGCCTTGCGAATTTCCTGTTGTTCTTCAAAGACTTTATCCATCAGTTTACTGATCTTTCCCAACATCACATTGAAGCTCTTGCCCAACTGGCCAATCTCATCGTTGTATTTAACATTCATGGTTACCGAAAGATTACCGTCTTCGGCTTTCCGCATTAAAAATATCAATTTCCGAATCGGATTGACAATGGTTCCTCCAATTATCCAGGCAATGAACAAAGCAATGATACAAACCGCCAGACACATTCCTGTAATTACCAGGCCTACTACTCGACTTTCCTTTGTGAAATCGGAAAGAGGCAAGACCCCTCCGATTTTCCAGTCATTTACCGTCGAAGCTTTATAGAATATCATGGAACGGTGTCCATCAATTGTTAAGTATTGTTTTTTTTGAAAATTCTCCATCCATTTCCATTCCTTTTTTCGAACCGGGATTTTAAGTGAAACCACCGATTTATCCGGATAAGTAATGGCATTATTCTGACTATCCTGAATAAACATAAATCCGGTTTTTCCCAGCCTCGAGCTGGTTAAGGTGGAGAAAAGATTTTCGTCGATATCAATGACGACTACACCTAAAGTTTTTCCCGTAGCTTTGTCAATAATAGGAAATCCAACCGATACCAATAATTGGTCAAGAGTTTCCACCACAAACGAGCCTTTATGGGTTTTAAACCATACGGGTTTTTTCGATTGAATAATTTTTTTATACCAATCCATCCGCCTTAGATCATTACTTTTCACTGAGTAAAAATTGGATTTGTATTTACTGCCATTGGCGCCTACAGCATAGAACCCAAAGAACTCATTTCGATAATTGCTTTGGATAAAATTCAAACGGGTATCCATGATTAAATCCGTTGAATAGCGTCTGGCAATATTTCCCTCCAAAGGTTTTCTAAGTACCATTTGAGTCGTTGGATCATCGGCCACCATCACCGATACCCGATAGGCATCCAGTAATAAATTATCGATCTCGCCGGTTACCTGATCGATCATTTGTTTACTGAATTGAACTGCTCGATCAGTAATAATATTCAATGCAATCCTATAGGATATGACACCAATCAGCATGATTGGAATGATTGAAATAATTACAAAATATAGTACTAAGCGCGAATGCAAGGACATATTCCCAATCCTGGACTTTAAGCCAAAATCTTTCAACGGACTCACCTTCTAAGACCCATGATAAAGATGCTTAAGTTTTACTTGAATTAGACCAATTCGTGCCCTTATTTCCAATTTCCTGCCTTGACAATACAACGAAAAGGGACCGTCTTTTTCCCATGACTGTCCCTTTTTACAAAATATGATGTTTTCATTTCACCTATGAGTTTCCAGAACCTGCCATTGATTTCGTTTGCCCAAAAACGAATACCCTTTCCCGAGGGTTCTGATATTTTCGAATGAAGAAAATGGAAAAACCTAGCAACGACCAACCAACAAACAACACTAAGTTTTGATTTTGCCAAAAGAAAAGTCCTTCTTCCACTATCCAGGGTGACCGATATCCGTTTTTAATCTTTTCATTCTTCAGATTTATCAAAAAATTTTTTTCCCGGGCTGCTTTCCTTGAATCTATGCGGGGATCCCCCAAAGCCAAATCACCAAAATAAGGCTGATTATTTCCAAACAGCATCCGAAAATCCTCAGCAAAAGTTTCTTCACTAGAGATGCCCCAGGCATCAGTATTAACATTTCCCGGCCCATGCCAAGTGCCGCCGCGTATTTTCAAAAAATCCGCCCATAGCGCATCGCCTTGATGATTATCCTTCGACATAAAAGTAAAGTTAACATGATGTCCGATTTCATGATACAATGTGACCGAGAGCTGGTTATCAATCAAGGTCTCATGAATGTTTTGAGCACTTAATAAAATATAACCCGGTCCACCCAAACCACTAACACCAGGTATTGTATATGGCAATATATATATACTTAAACCTTTCAAAAAAGCCTTGGGAACTTTATTGTGACTCAATTCCGACAAGACCTGAATGACTTGTTCCCGTCGATAAGGTGCATTATCATCTTTCGAGAATTGATAACCTTCCCATTGATTCTCTACACTACCCGCATTGCCGTGATTCAGGTAATTTAACAAAGATGCTAATGATTGGTAATATTCATACAGTTGTTGACTCTCAGTGCTTGTGTAGATTTTATAGCCCTGTCGTCGACCGATTTTCCCAAAATTCCTTTCTAAATCGTGAATTTGCTTGACATATTGATTCATTAAAAATACAAGTTGGTATTTACTTTTTACCTTCATCCAATCATTTTGTTTCGCCATTACAATTTTCATTACGCTCGGATTCAACGACGAGAATCTATTGTTTTTTATGGTAATCATGATCATGAGGCTTATTATCAGCCCAACCACGATTAAGAAGACCCAATTTTTTCTCATGGTAAGCTCCTTTTAGCCTCATTATAACATCAAAAAATGCATTATGTAAACTAGAACGATTTCGGACATTCGCCATTTAATGGACAATTATTACAAAGAGGTTGATGCGGCCGGCAATAGCGACGGCCTAAATTGAGTAACAATATATGAAGATTTTGATGAAACGCCGCAGGTAACTCCGATGACAAAACTTCCTGGCTTTGCTCTGGATTTAGATTATCATCAATCCAACCTGATCGTTTTGCGATACGCTGAATGTGGACGTCGACCGGAAATTTCGGAAAGCCGAGTCCAAACAATAAAGTACAGGCGGCTGTTTTAGGCCCCACTCCCGGTAAATGATTCAAAAAACTCCAAGCTAACCTTGAGTCTTCTTTCAAAGAGTCCAGGGAACAGATCCCAAATTTATTCTGTATTTCTTGAAGAACAGCCATAATTGTCTTGGTTTTCTGGTTTGCTAATCCGGCGGAATGAATTGCATCCATTAACCGCTGTTCTCCACTTTGTAACACTTCCTCCGGTTCCGAATATACCTGTTTAAATTTCAGCCAAGCCCGAAGAGCATTTCTATCCGAAGTGGCCTGAGTTAAAATCGTAGCAAGCAACACTTCCAAGGCAGAACTGGTATAGGCCAAAGGACTGCTTTGATGTAACGTATCCGGCTCTCCCAAATCATTCCGCAGTATATTCATTACCTTTAAATAATACTCGTTATCAAATTTTTTCATGTTTCAATTATATCAAAAAGAAAGGAGCAGAACAAAAACATTTAAAAAGCGGCATAATTATCTTATATTCGGCATTTTATTGCGGTGATAAATTAAATTTCACCGTTACATTAGATTATATCGCCAATCCGTTAATTATCGATTCATTCCGCCTAATATCGATAAAGGAATATCATTTCAAACCGCGAATTTAATTAACTTAAATTCGGCTACGATGAATCACAGATATAAAACTAACAATGTATGGTTGATCAAAATCCAAGGAGACCTTTTCTCTATTGATTCATTTTAGGCCAAACAATGAATTAGAATTTAAAAGGAGCGCTTTTTCATGCTTAACATCGCCATCGAACAAAACGAAGCCAGTATTCAAGAAAATTATTTCTTACCTCCCGAAGAAATCAAGAAACTTTATGAAGTTGCTCAAAGAGGGGCTGCTGAATCCGTTAACTCCCTTCGGGACTTTTTAGGAAGCTACAATGATATCCATTTGAATTGCCTATCTTTCCTTCCATTAACAATGATGATTGATCGTATCAAACTGTTTTATTTTAATCATCTTGGTTACCATATGCGTTTTTCAGGAGAAATCAGCGGGGAAATCTATACTTTTTTCCGTGAATCCGACGCCATCTTTTTTGTCGACAAAATCAACGGCCACCGGAAGATCAAAAACCTCAGCGATATTAATCGGGTTGAGATTTCCTTTTTAGCTGAATTGGTCAATATTTTATCTAATGCCTTTTGGCGAACTTTGACTGAAAAAACTTCCTTAAAATGGTGGTTTTCTCCACCAACTCGTGTGAACGAATTGGATCGGGCACTTGCTTATTCGGCTAAAGTCTACGCCATCGATAGCTTATTGATTCATTTTGAATATTTAATCCCCAATTTAGAGATTCGAATTCAAATGGTAATAATGCCTACAGAAAATACCCTCAAAAAAATATTGGAGAAACTAAATATCTAATTTGCTTTTTCTTTTCAAAACAACATTTGGGACACTTGTATTTTCTGCTTCCGATGATGGAATAATAAAAAAAACATCTGAGGAAGTGAATCCAATTGAAAAAAATACATTTGCGACTCATTATCATTCTTCTCGTTATTGGAAGTATTGCTGGAAGCTTTTTATTTTGGCAGGATACATCCGCCGCACCAAGGCGTACCAGTTACAGTGGTGGCAGCGATTTACTGGCTAGGATTATTCAAGCCGAAGCAGGCGCTGAACCTTATCTCGGACAAGTCGCTGTCGGAGCGGTAATCTTAAATCGGATTCAAAGCGCCAAATTTCCGAAAACAATAGCCGGAGTGGTTTATCAACCTCATGCTTTTGAATCCGTAAGCAATGGCCAATTCAATAAACCGCCTACTGATTCCGCCCGCAAAGCCGCCCGTGCTGCATTAGGGGGATGGGATCCGTCCGGGGGGGCTCTTTTTTTCTATAACCCCTCAAAAGTATTGTCCCCTACGTCATATGTTTGGACACGCCGTATTATTCAAAAGATTGGGAAACACTTTTTTGCCAGATAAAGCACTCATTCAGATTACATGAAAATTTTAGCAGGAAATCCATACTCCTTCTAGAAATAAAATATCTTGTGTTAATCTCTGGGAGGAGGATTAAAAGTGACTTTAAAAGAAAAGCTACAAGAAGATTTAAAAACTGCCATGAAAAACAAAGATACCGTTAGACTTTCGGTTATCCGGTTAACCAAAGCGGCAGTCATGAATCTGGAAATAGCACGGGGACATCAGTTAAGCGATGAAGAAGTCATTGAAGTCTTAGCCAAAGAATTGAAGCAGAGAAATGATTCCCTTATAGAGTTTGAAAAGGCAGATCGTAAAGATCTTGTAGAAAACCTTCAGAAAGAAATCCAAATCGTCCAAGAATATTTACCCGCTCAATTATCTGAAGCCGAAGTGCGAAAACTCATCGAAGAAGTTATTGCTGAAGTTGGTGCTACCAGTAAAAAAGACATGAATAAAGTCATGCCTGTACTAATGCCAAAGGTTAAAGGAAGGGCTGACGGAAAATTAATCAATCAAATCGTGAATTCGCTGCTTCAATAATTTCAGTGCCGATTGAATAAAATGGGTATGAAAAGAAAAAAAAAGCCCCATAAAGGGGCTTTTTGGTCTTTAGCCTTGAGTTGGTGCTCCAACAGGGCAAACATCGGCGCAAGAACCACATTCGGTACATTTGCTAGGGTCTATAACATACTTATCCGAACCTTCGCTGATAGCTTCAACTGGACACTCGGATTGGCAAGCGCCACAACTGATGCAATCGTCACTAATTTTATAACTCATTAAAACCCCTCCTAGTCTTAATTTAGATACTCATCATACCTAAATATATGATTGATAAACACGATTATGAATTTCGACCAGAGAGCAAAAAATCCTTTTTTATCGCCCATGTTTTTTGATTTTTTCACTAATTATTCATCTGTCCTTGAAGGAAAATAATACCGAACACTTTTCTTTTTTATGATCTTGATTTTTTAAACTACTTAGAGTATAATGTTTTGTACAATGCGGGTGTGGCTCAGTGGTAGAGCATCGGCTTCCCAAGCCGAGGACCGCGGGTTCGAATCCCGTCGCCCGCTCCAAATGTCGATAACTTCTAGGCTATCCTGGAAGTTTTTTCATGATTTTATCGATTCCGTTGATTTCACAAGTGAGTCATGATACAATAATATATATTTAATGCTGGTGTAGCTCAATGGCAGAGCAGCGGTATCGTAAACCGCAGGTTGAAGGTTCGACTCCTTTCACCAGCTCCATTATTATCAATTAATCCCGAGTTTCGGGATTTTTTTATTTCCCCAAAATTCCCCCAAAAAATTATCAAAATCAGCAACATCAATGGTTATATAAAAACCCCGCATTATGCGGGGCGTTTGGAGTAAACATCTATATAATATTCTATTCCTCTGATAAAAGCTATAACATATATGGTTTCTTGACTTAAGCGATTCTCTGGAAGTTCTTCGTCTTTTAATTTATTTTTGATTAGTTCGATCAGTTCGCTATCATTCATGCATTAATCCCTCCGCTTAAGTTTGTATTGACATTCCCCCGGATGTTTGTTAAACTTCTCTTATCTTATTTGACCCATGGGTCTGATAGATAAGGGGAGGCTGGCCTGCGAAGCGTGCATCCCCTTATTTTTTTGCCTGCTATTAAGTTGTGCTGATAAATTTTATCCTCCTTTCGAACATTTGTTCGTTTTATTATTCTACCTCAAAATTTTCTCAAAAAACACCCTTGACTTTCAAAATGAGTCTTTAGTCCCTGATTTTTTACGTCAACTTTTTAATATAAATTTGTGCTGATTGAACTCATTAGCCAAATAAATTCCCAAAACGGTCATTATTCAGCACATTTGTTGCTTTTTGCATATCCGGCAATGTATTGTCTTCTTGGGGGTATGCAAATGGTAACTATAGGATCAAGGATTAAACAGCTCAGAAAAGAAATGGACTACACGCAAGATGATCTGGCCAAAATACTTTCAATCACCCGATCCGCTCTCGCCAATTGGGAAACCGGGAGAGTTCTTCCCGACCCAATAAGCCTTATTAAGTTAGCAGATGTCCTCGGTGTCACAGTTGATTATCTACTTGGTAGAAGTGATATTCGTAAAATAAATTACAATATCACTGATTTCTTAGACGGGCTCGACGAAAAAGAAAAAGCCTCGGTAATTAACTTTATAAAATTTCTTAAGTATAATCATTGTAATAAATAGGAAAAATCATCCTTGAACTGGTAAAATGTCAGTACATCATCATCGTAAGCCCATCTTTCAAAAAAATCAACAAAAAAGTAACAAAAACACAATAAAACTAAAAATTTCGAAGGAAAATAAAAAATATTAGGGGTAGTTCAATTCATGGGCCGTGATGGTAACGGCATCCAATGGGTTCCTTCAATTCCCATTCCAGGTGTACTGAATAAAGCCTTTCCGTTCCATGCTTCATCAAAGCGTCCGACGGCCATCCTGCCGTCCATATATTTATACTTTCCGGATGACTTCATGATGAACAAAACATCTATGCCTTTTTCCGGCAATTTATCCTTGACATTAATCCATTCAGCCATTGGAGTCCCCCTGTTCTAATATGGCAATAATGGCCGCTTTGCAGATTGCCTCAGGAGCCGTTTTGGCAAATCCATAATAAACATCGGCCCAGGACCCGTTTTTAACAAATATCGCTTCCCATTGGTCGCTTAACTTCCTAATTTGGAAACGGAATTTAGGTTCTAACCGCTCAACCGCTCTCCACGATGCAACTATTTTACTTGAATATGGCAATGGGGATATCTGGTAAATATCATCAACTTCATCATCGTAAAGTTCCAAATTATCTTCCATTACAATTTCGGCCATCAATTTATCAAATTCCAAACTGGCTTCCATCTTCAATATATCATCCTTGGTTAAGTCAGACATGGTTTATCTCCTCCCTTTTGTTCTTGCACGGCTTATCCGTTTCTCCCTTAAACTCCGTACAACTCTTTGAGCAAACACAAACTCCATCGCTCCCTGCTTCTTCGACCCAGATCGCGCATGATTCGCAGCCATCGGGGCCGGTGTGATATTTAGGCAATCAACTCACCCCTTCCCCCAACTCTTTGATATCAAACACAATTCCCCGACAAAATTTTTCCCCATCTTCCATGATGTCAAAAGTGGCGTGGGGAATGTCAGTTTTGTAAGTCCAAGAATAGCCTTCGGAATCCCAAACGGCTTCAACTTTTTTGCAATGTTGCTCTCTTAACCTTTTAAAATAAGGGCAATCGTCATTATCACATTTGTTATATGCCAATCCTTCTTTAACAAAATAAATGAAGCCGCCATCATAGCAACCTATTTGGTCATGAATTGCGCCCCGCAAATCAGCATTATCATCACCGGCTCCGAATATTACAACAAAACCGAGAGCCTTCGCTTCCTTTTCTTCTTCCCGGGTTATTTCATGGTCCATTTCCCGGCCATTTAATTTCATCGCGAATTCTTCAATAGTCAAATCAAATCACCCTTTCTTTATCCAATGCTATGGCTTGTTTTAATTGTTTCAAAATCTTTCTTGATTGTTTGAGTGGCATATTAATTAAACTTTCATAAGAATCGGCAACAAAAGCGGCGTGAAGCTTTGCCTCTTCTGAATTACCATATCGCAAACGCCAACTAATATCTAAGGGCTTGGCAAGGTTATATCCTTCGTTGGTTATAATGTTAGTTTTATAGTTTTGCAATCAGCTCACCCCTTCAATTTTTCTCCAAACTTCATCCAATGCAGCATTAACCTTTTGCTTTTCCTCATCGGTCAAAGGTTTTGGCATCCATGCTCCGCAATGCCAATTCGTTCCGTTTTGTGGTATCTTACAACTATTAGCGCATGTTTGACAATTCATAGTTTGGTTGGGATTACAATGTTGGCACAAATCAAATCACTTCTCCTTTTTGTTATAAATCAACCTCTACCCCGGCATGACCTTGATGGTCTATTATTTCATATTCTTCTAGCAATGAATATTTACGATTGATTTGTATGAATCTTGTGACCATGCAAGTTAAAATAAAAATCAGTCCAAATAACACTGTATTAACGGCAAATTGGCTCATGAATTTTAAATATCCCAACAAAGGAACCAAAACCAAAATTAAGATATACATAATATAAAATCCAAAACATAAATAGGATTTCGCTTTCGATTTATCAAAGTAATAATGGCCGAGATTAAATATGTATTGGGCCACTATATTTGAATATAATCCTGCGCAAAACATCCATATCTTCCAGATCATATCACTTACCATTCCGCTTGCCATTGTAGCAGTTAATGCCGCGAAAATTGTATTTAATAATATTCCTGGTCCTTTATATTTTGGAATGATCGCGATGGTAGGCCGTGGCTTTATTTTGACTATTCCCTCCCCGCTCTCACAGCGATAATAATATTTGATTTGCTGCAAATCTGCTTCGTCTAGATAAAACCATTCCCCCTTACTTCTTTCTCCTTTATGCCTATATTTTTTGTGCAATTTCTTTTCAAGCAATTCCGGGTTATCTGTTTCTATTAAGTAAAGAGATTCTATAGGAAATGGTAATGCTGCATATTGAGACATTCTTCCCTTGAGGTTGTTGGTCATTCCTATTTTCCAACAGCCATTCATTTGAAGAATATACACATAACCCATTGACTAAGCCTCCAGTCTCTTCTTATTCCTAAATGCCCTTACTTTGCAATTGTCACCGCAATAAATCTGATCACTTCGAGTTGGCGAAAATTCCTTCAAACAAATTGGGCAGATTTTTTTATCGGTTTCATTGTTGTTACCGTTATTTTTTGGAACGGTTTCAATATCGGTTTCATGATACGTATTTTGGGGTAATCGCATAATGGTTTCTGAGTCGTTCCCCAACAATTCAATAGGTAACTCCCATGGAGTAACTAATAGAATAACAAACGCAATCATTAACGCTGCGGCAATCATAATGCCTTTAAAAGTATCGGCTGGCAATTTATAGACTTGCTGTAAGCTTATAAACGGACTTTTCTTGGTTTCCTTCTGGATTGCTGGAACGGATTCTATTTTCGATTTAAGAATTTCGAGCTTGTCCTGGGTCTCACTGACCTTGCCATCCCAGTATGAAAACTTTCCGCCTTTGCCAGTCTGGTTTTCTTCTTCGCGGTATCGTTTATAGGTTTCGAGATCAGATTTAAGACTTCCGTAATCGTTTACATCTTCTCTATGAATAAAGGATTCTGTTTCCTGTTTCTGTTCAACGGTTCCGACTTGAGAAACAATCGAACCAACCGAAGCCAAAAATTCAAAACATATGATATAAACGATTACCAGAAACCAGTAACCAAAGACTTTCCATTGATAATTAGGCAATTTCGCTTTTAAATGTAGCCTGGCCATTCCTCGAAGAAACTGCGCTCCTAAACAAATCACTATTGCTATAAATCTAAAAAACCAGGTAAAAAACAAATCATCCGTTAGGCTAGACAACACATGAATAACCAGGACTAAAACTATAACAAGACACGGAAAATGTATTAACCATCGAACAAGTTTCAAATCGATCACCCCCTTTTTACCGGTTCGGTGCCGGGTTAAGCTTCTGGATAAGGTCTATATGTATCTTTCTCCAATTGTTCTGCCGTATCTGGAGATATTTTTCTGACTATAGTCCATAACGCCCGTATATAATCAGAGTTGTCATTTAAATAAATTATCGTAGCCGCTTCATTCAAAACTTCATCTAAAAGTTTCAGCAATTCGGAGCGGTCTTGGTGAACCTCCACAAATCTATTGCTCAAATGAACCAAAGCTGCATCGATTAACTCTTGGGTTTCTTTATCCCTTTCCCTTATTTCTTTGAGCATCTTTAACCATCCCCTTTGATTGATTGTTAATCCCAAACAGGTCTGTATATTCATAGTCTGCATTGCATTTATCACAAAAGTAATGTCCTATTTCCATCGTCCCTGGGGGGCTGGTCTCTATAGACTTTTTGCCCATGCTTCCATCGTCATAGACCACAAACTTTTTACTCATGGAATACCAAGCTCTATAGTAGAGACGAGATTGGCATTTTGGACAAAGCAAATACTTTTTCAATTTCAACCCCTCCATTCATTGCCATTTCTTTAAAAGATTTTCTATTCTTTCAAAGGGAATATCCTTGCATTTTTCACAATAAGCTTCGTCTTCTGTGCTTAACATACAGACACCACAACCCTTGCAGCGTATTAACTTTGCTTCTTTTTCCAAAGGAATGCAATGATGTTCCCTACATACTTGACCGCAATAAAACCATTTGCGATGTGGGTGTTTATGAATACACCCCGAAACATCTTTATCTATAACCCCGCTTTTACATTTAGCGGCATTTGAACAAACGTAAAGGTCTTCGCTTGGCGTTAGTCCCATTCGATTCCCTCCATTCATTACCGGATTGGTTAGGCTATTTAAATTCATAGTCACTTAAAACTATAGAATCATCCTGATTTGCATTAGACCTATGTTCATCAACAGTGATTTGTTTGATCCATTCTTCTGATAAACCATATTGTTTTGCCATCCCCGGAATTAATCCGGCATGTATTCTTTCATATGTATCTGGTTTCATTTCTTTTTCGTGTTCAAGAGTAAATTCCAAATAGCCTTTACCTGGATTTCCTTGGTCATCACAGGTTAATTCTGCTTTTTCGCTTATCTCATAGCAAAATTGAGTTATAAACATCTCGGCACCTCCTTCTCTGCCCGTTGGTGCGGGCTAGTACATTTTATAATTTCCTTCTTTAACCGGGCCGACTATGTCGTTTCTGGTTAATAATCGGCCTAGTTTATCTCCGTTTGCTGTTTCTCCGATTATTTCTACCGGCGTATCTGGTAAAACATCATAAAGCAAACGAGTATTGGCACTAACAAATTTAATTTGCTTAGTTATAATAACTACCACAATAACCCCTCCCTTTCATCTCTTGCAATCAGCTAGCTTTCTTTAATTCGTCCAATAGTTCCGGAACAGTCATTCCGAAGATTGGCGCAATCTGTTCAAGCCTTCGTAGGGACAATCCGTTAATGTTATTCTCTAACTTGAAATATCCATCCATGGTTATCCCTATTTTCCCCGCAACAAATTTTGCCTTTAATCCCCGTTCGTCTCTGAGCCGTTTAATAACGGTTCCATACTTTAACAATGTTCTCACCTCGAAATTAAAGTTCATTTTGATATCTCCTTACATATATTATAAATCTATGTACAATAGTTTTCAAGTATATTTTAAAAAATATTGTATATCATATTACAATGCAATATAATACTTGTGAGGTGACACTATGGATATCAAAGAAACAATAGGAACACGGCTTAAAGAATTAAGGAAAGACAAAAATATTACCAGAGAAGACTTGGCAGAGAAAACGGATATCAAAATTTATAGCCTTATAGCTTATGAAGATGGAAAACAATTGCCGCCAATTGATAATATACTCAAACTGGCCGATTACTTCGGCGTCTCCCTCGACTACCTGACCGGCAGAACCGACGGGCGCCTTCTTTATCGATTCCACAAAACCGACGACTCCGAATACGAATTTGTTTCCATAATTGTCGGCATCCTAAAACAAATTGCAGAATCCAAAGATCCGATAGACACGATTAACCTTTGCAACGAAATACAGGACAAAATAACCTCTTACCCGAAGCAGGTTTTGGCGGGGATATCATTGGCCTTGGGCGGATTAGTGCGGGAAGATTTGGATAATAAGAAAAAACAGGTCGATGAGCTTATGAAGGCCCTGGAGGAAAAGAACAAATGATAAAGATTAATCGTGTCATTTGTTCGCGTTACAGGGGATGATTGAAAAATAATCCTGAATCGGAGGGAAAAGTAAAATGGATAAATGGGCAGAATTAAAATCATGGGCCGAAAATGCCGTTAGAATTTTAGGAGAACATATTGATGAAGAACCAAATATGGTTGAAAAAGAAAGAAAAATCATTCGGAAAAAAGAAATTGAGAATTTTTTATATATAATGAATAAAATTGAGGAAACAAATCCCGAATCGGAAGGGTGATTACTGCTTTTTGATGATATACGACACAATCCCCCACACAGTGAAATAATCATCTTCATTGATTCGGATAATTGGATAGTTTGGATTGGCCGGGCGCAGGAAAAGGCCTTCATTATCTTTGTCAATAAATTTAAGGGTAAAGTCACCATTCAGGCAGCAAACAGCTAGAGCGTCCTTTTTCCATTGTAAGGATTTATCGATAATTAGGACATCCCCGTCATCAACTCCCGCCCCTATCATGGATGACCCTTTAACCCGTCCAAAGAAAGTTGAGATAGGCTGTGGAATTAGTTCGCGGTTTAAGTCCATTGAAAGCATTTCTATCATATTACACCTCGAATATATGTTCGATGTTATTGTAACCGATTTGGGTAAAAAAATAAATCCGGAAGGTTTTCCCCGCCGGATTTTTAATCGTAAGACGTTTTTACCAAACTCCATTTGAAATTCTGCGTATTAAAACACAGCTCATATAAATTAGGGCTATCATTGGTAACGGTGATATGATGCAATTGTATTTTCCCATCAAAGATGTTCCACGAACTAGCGACCTTTAAATTTTCGTATCTGCGATTTCTCCACGAAAACATGATAGGAAGGATTCTGCCACCGGTAAACGCTGCGACTACATCAATACTTTCTCCAATTTCTTCGATCATGTTACACCTCTGCGAATGTTTGTTCGATTAAATTATATCCTCTCCTCTGGATTTTGCCAAGGGTATTTTTTACTTTGAATGGGAACCTTAAAGGCATGCTGCCAACCGTAGAACCAATGCTTGCCACATATTCAGAGCCGTTTGACTCGCCCAACTTTACCTATGAAATCAAGTGGGATGGTTACCGGTGTCTGGCCTATCTTGATGCTGGCACAAAATTATTAAGCCGGCATTTAAAGGACCTTGGTTTCACATTTCCCGAGCTCCTCGAAACTCACAAAAAATTTAAGACTTCCGGCGCCATCCTGGACGGGGAAGTTATTGCTATTAGAAATGGCAAGCCTAATTTCTTTGAACTCCAAAAACGTGGCCATATGCGAAACAGCAAAGCGGTTGCGGCGGCGGCCAAGCAAATACCGGTAGTCTATGTTATATTTGACCTGCTATTTTTTAATCATCAGCCATTATACAAAGAGCCAATCGAGAAGCGCCGGGAACTTTTAAAGGAAAACCTCATATATTCGGATGAATTGATCCTGACCGACTCCATAGCGGAAAAAGGCAAGGATTATTTTGAAGGAGTTAGTTCGCTCGGTTTAGAGGGGGTCGTGGCCAAAAAGAAGGGTAGCCTTTATTATCCCGGGAAACGGTCCAAGCTATGGTATAAATTTAAGCAGCGAAAGAGGTCGAATTTTATCGTCTGCGGGATTAAGTATGAAAATAGCAAGCCTCATTCATTGATTTTGGGTGCCTATGTCTCAGGAGATTTGCATCACTTCGGATCTGTCAGCTCCGGATTGACCGCGAAAGACCTCTATCAAATTAGAAAGGAATTGGATATGCTAATTACTCCTAATCCTCCGTTTGCTATGCAAAGGTTATCGAAAGAGTCATTTTGGCTGAAACCGGTTATTGTTTGTGAAGTGGAATATTTGGATTTTACCGAAAATCTGGCGTTGAGGGATCCGGTTTTTAAATCGTTTTGTCCCGGGGCGAAGGCGGAGGAGGTGCAGTTTTAATTTAAATTAGGCAAAATAAATCCTACCGGATTTTTATTATCAAATTGTTTATTCGAATTTCGCCATTATTGAATTTGCTATTTTCTGCATTCCCAGATCCCCGGGATGCTTTTTAACCTCATGATTAGCAAAATTTAAAGCTGAGTTTTTTGAATCCAATGACAAATAACTAATATCGATAAAATCCCATCGCCTTTTTAAAGCCATATTTTGAATTCTTCTATTTAAAGATTTTATCCAAAAGCTATCGACGATAATAATTGCAGCATCTTTAATGTTGATATAATCAATCATTCGCTCGTATTGTCTTACGAATTCGTTTTGCAATGATTTATCTTTCTTAGATACATTTTCGCCAAGCTTGGATATGACTAAATCAGCCCCGAATTTTTTTTACATTCATCCATTTTCTCAAGGCCAAAATTCAATGGTTCGCGTTCGAAATCTGCTATATTTTTAACCATATAGTTTTTATCGTCTCCAAACCATTTTTGCAAAATATGTACATAATCATTATCAATCGAACTAGCCGCCATACCATACTGACCATACCATCCTATGGAAGGGCAATAATCGTGATAGGTAATACTATTCCCCAAAAATAAAATGTTTTTTAGATTATGTAATTTTAAGTGTTTCCCAGTCTCATTTTTGAACGATTTGACAAAGCGAAGATGATAAATAAAAAAAATTGATATATATTTGATTGCAATTTTTATTTTTTTCATAATTACACCTCCATTTTTTATTATACATTATTTTACATTAAGATAAAATACAATAAAACCCCACCCCCTAACAAGGAGGTGAGGCCTTAAAGGAGGTAAAAAATGAAAAAAAGAACTTACATTTATTATAACGGCTTCATCATATGATAGTTCCTGCTAAAAATTACCTTCCACTCCAACTAACAGATTTGATTGCCGGTCAATCTCCACCCTTCCGAATCCAAGCAAATCAACTTTTTTAATCGCAGTCAGCTTAAAATCCCGCTGGATAAATCCGCCGAATCCAAGCCCATTCTCCGCGGCCCCGGCATACAATCCAACATGCCAAAATTTTTTTACCGGATCCGGAATTACTATAGCAATCTCTGTTGAATCTTGGAAAAGAGTCGTTACATCAAGGCGATCCTTCCCGACCGCCAACGCTGTTTCTCCAGTTACTTTATGAAAACCATCTTCTATTTTTTTGCCAGATGAGTCCTGATAAATTGTTTTGATTTCCACTTCTGCCGGCACAAAATATTTATCGCCAATATTCAAGGTTAAAACATTTTCTCTTCCGGCATCTTCATTACCCGGGGTTACCGGGACTCGGCTAGTTACTGATGTCTGTTTGTTCTCGGTCACAGTAATTGATTTATGTTTTTCGGCCTCGGTCGGATCCTGAATCACTTTTAACGGACCCGGCCGGGGCTGAAAATAAACAAACAAAAAAGCCGTAATCAATGCCCCGATTGCAGCCCCAATAAGGAATTTTTTCATGTTAACCTCCTAACAAATCCTTATAAAATTCAATTGGATCAAAGAGGTCCTTTCCGGGATTGGTTTTCCCCTCCAAGAAGTCATCCCAAAAGAACGGGTCAAAGTGTCGCCTTACCGGATCATATTTGGAATGTGATTGGACATACTCCTGATTGGGTTTAAACCCATATCGCCCACAAATATCGTGAATCAAATCCAGTAGATTTTGATATGTTTGCGGCTTCAATGGCTCACAGGTTTCAATTCCAATTGCAAACTGGTTCGCCCCGATGCAATGATGAGCCCGTTCGCTCTCGGGGATGCACTGGATAATTTGGCCTCCATCGACAATATAGTGGGCCGAGGCATAGGTTTTTCCGGCTAAGGGCGGATGATTAAGGCTCTCGAAATAATCCCGGTTAACTTTGGCCGACGCTCCCGGATTGCCGGTCCGGTGGACAATGATCATTCTAGGGACGATTGTATCACCCGGCCGATTCGGGCCTAAACTAAGCATCTCCTTCGTGATCGGTATCATTGTTTATCACCTTCTTCAGTGGAGATGGAGTTAAGCTTTGTACCGGGTTGGTATTTAATCGGCCTTGGATTATCTGCATGACTTGGTCCAGGATTGGGAAATTGATGTTATGTAAGACGCAAATCTTCTGAATGTTCTCCAATACGGAGTAACTTTCCGTCAATATGATGAAGCTTTCAATCATGCCCTGGACCACAATCAAACCACCGGTTTTACTGCATTGATATCCTATTATCAATAGGATAGAATATATTGAAAGCTTTACCAATCCGTGATACATCCTACGGGACTCCGGCTTTATTTCCGGATTAGCCCGGGCATAATAATACCCGGTTGCCGTATCAGTTAACCAAAGAATACCCACAGCTACATAAACCGGGCGTAAATCGGCACCAAATAAAACTTGGATTATTCCAACAAAAATCCCGGCTAGTATTTTCCATGCCGGGAATTCTCCGAGGCGCCTGAAAAAATGTTCAAATACTTGTAAATCGTTCAAAGAAAACACCTTCTTTTTTTATAAATTAAAAACTGCCCTAAATGGCAGTTCACCCAACTAAAAAGCACGTGAAAATGTTAAATTATAATAAGCATTAGCTTCGAGTGTTGATCCGTAAAAAGCATATGTTACACCGGCATATACGTTAACAGAATTTTTAGTCCATGCCCGCAAAGATGGACCTGCTTCTACCGAACCGGTTCCCGTGTTATTACCCATAAAACCAATTGAAGTCGAAAGCGTTTTTGTTGAATTCCGTTGTATACCTGACCATTGGATATATTCAGGATTAACACCTATGTTGTGATTTTTTGTATTTGACGATCCGTTAGCCGCGGAAAAGTCACCGGTATTATATTTTCCTTTTAAAGCATAAATAATAATAGATGATACGTTGCTAGCTCCCGTAATAGCTTCGCCTACAAATACTCTTTGTTTATTTTCCCAAACCGTTCCATTCCAACGTTTCATATAAAAACTATTGAGATCAAACCAATGTTGGTCAGTCGACGGAGAAGTTGGCGCAATAGTTGCATACGTTGGAGACAATAAACTATAACCATAAGTTAATCCTCCGGTAGAAACATTTCGATCTATATATAGGAAACAAGTGCTATTTGTTGGTAGACTTGACCATGCCGCTGTAACATCAGATGTGATAGGCTCAATATAATCTAATTGCCCAAAGGTGCTATCAAAATTATAGGCGAAGGCGACAACAATAGGAGTCGCTGCACCTAAGATATTAACGGTTAGACCGGCGGAGGTGGTTAAAAAATTAGCTTGCCCGGTGGACTGATCTACTGATCCGTATAGCACAGTTTGCCTAACTGGTACATGAGTACGCCCTAAATCAATAAGCCCTTTTAATTCATCGATAATTGTTTTTAGCGTGGTTGAAAATAATCCAGCGGGTGGAGTTATTTCGATATCAACTGCATCCAATATGCCACCGTTTCCGGGATTGGTTTTGCTATGATTATGTCCAACTGATTCGCCACCGACTTTTTCGGAACTCATCTGCCCATTCAATATTCCACATTGCTCTTCCTTGTTCATGCCGATTACTACCCATTTATTATCATATCTGTTTGGCATTTTTACCTCCAAATAAAAAGCGCCCATAATAGGCGCTTAAAATCGAATATTAAAAACCATTCCTAGTCTAATTATTTGAAACTTGTTGTATTTGTATATTCCCAGATTTCACTTGCTCCAACTCGAACTATTTTCATATATCCTTCGCCAGCTTCGGCAACATATATTTTTGGTTCTCTGCCATCAATTAAATTGTTAATATTTCCGGATTCTATAGATGACAAATCAATTGATTTAACGGCTTTTAATTTTGATTTCCATGTGATTTGATCACAAGAATCGACAAAATATGACTTCCCAACGATATGTGTGCCATCTGATTCTTGAAAAAAAGCGCATAAAGATTTGACTGTGGAGTTTGATTGATTGCCATTTGAATCAATAATTCTCCCGCTAGTTAATCCCAGCACGCCATAGCTATTATAGATGTAAACGTCGACCTCTCTTGAGGTTCCATTGGCAGATGCGATTATTTTCCCTTTGCCTCCATTCCCAGTTCCGATTAATTGGAATGCTGAACCTCCACCCGCTATATTTTGTTGATTGTCCATGTTAAAGCAATCATCGGCCAGTGAATCTTTGACAAACGATACCGGTATATCAACCACTTTGCCATCGGCATCTTTATAAAACGCTTGTATTGTTGGAACAACTGCCTCTGAATTATTAGCGACAAATTGAACATATTCATCACCAATCTCTGTTAATGAATCAGCAAAAACAATTCCCGATGCATTTAAATCATTTGGCATAAATGCTGTCCCTCCTTTTACTTCGTAGATTCTAATTCCCGCGCCGGGACCATTATTATCCTTGCCGCCTCCGCCGCCACATCCGGGAAATAACAATATTGATATAATTACAAAAATGGAAATCAGACACATATAATACCTTTTCATTATTAATCATCTCCTTTTCGATTACATTTTATCATTAATCTTTTGTTTTGTTAATACCCCCATATTTCAATAATATCAATTATTCCTGCTATTTCATTGCCCGAATAATCGTAAATTTTGATATCGCTACCTTCGCGTTCTTTGTTTAATTGCTGATTAGGCATCATAATTCCATTAAAATCCCTTGTTGTCAAAGTTCTAGGAGTAGGTGGAAAATAGTATCGGTTGCTATATTGGATATGCACTCCACCAAAAGGGACGTCAATATTAGTAAAAATTTCCGATCTATCAGGAACATCTACCTCAATCGTAGTCGCCGATATTACAACATTGGTTAAGCCATCCAATGACACCGGAACTAATTTTACCTCAATTCTTCTTCCGGTAAATTGTTTATCAGAAGCATCTTTCCAGTCGCTCCATTGATCGCCATCGGCACGAGTCCGGTAATATGTGTCAACGCGATTGTTGAGACTTTGATTATATGTAATTTGTGGATTTAGATATGTTGTCATCATATACTGAGCTGTTACCTTGCTAGAATCAGTTGTTGCAAAGAAGTCTAATAAATCATCATAATCATCACTTATAACCACGGATTTAAGATGTATTCCGCCCAACGGGTCAATATAATAACAATTGGATTGCAAAACATATTCTCCGAGATCGACGATTGGTAGAGTCAACTGTGGGTTATCGGCCATAGTTATGCTGCTATCTGCAAACATATCTAAGATATCATCATAATCATCGATAACCTCTTTGCTATTAATCTCCCATTCATGCCACGGTGTAAAATGCATATTTTGAGCTGTCCATGTTGATAAATCCTGCGCTTCTTTCCAAATAAAATTTTTAGGAACCGAGGCAAAAACCTCAATATCTCGTCTTGCCGGATTTTCAGAAAACAAGCCTGAGTTATCGCACGCCCTGGCCCAGAATGTTAAATTTCCGGTTCTTGGAGTCTCTTGAGTTTCGGTTCCCTTATTACGGTCAATTTTTAAAAATATCTCGCTATTCTCAATAGATGGTCCTTGTCTGATCTCGTAATAAGCAATATCCGGATCCGGAACCAAAGCAACTGTAAACTTTAGATCGGCTCCATTTTGTGTAATTGATAGATTTTCAACATCGCTTGGCGGGACATCTTTGCCGATGATTGTTATTGCGCTTGATATTACTCCGGTTGAATTGAGGACGCCCTTTCTTATAATTACCTTTACTTTATAAGTGGATCCGGTTTTCACATTGTCTATATATGTCTGCATTATTGATGGCGGAATGGTTTCGGAATATTCCCAAGTTACTCCATCATCAGTCGAAAAATATATGATAAAATTATCCGCATTTTTATTAATCGGAACCAACCATGAACAATTAAGACGGGATACCCGTGTCCCGTCTTTTTGTGCCTTAAACGTTTCTTCTTTAACCGTTAAACTCGATACTTCAAAAATTGGCTCTAAGTATCCGTATTCGATGTCTGGAACATCTTCCGCCTCAGTATAGATTGCGTCGTTATATTCAAGGCCGGAAATAGTATATTCCAAGTCTCCTGAACGCTGAATTGAACCAATTTTTATCGGCTTGCTGTGTTTATGTAACTCACCGAAGTTCCATTGATCATCGACTTTCGGCATAGTCCATGCAAACCGGATAGTGAATGAATCGTCGATAACCGGATTATCGGAAATTTCGACAATCGTTTTATTGGTCCCAGAATTGTAACTGCTACCAACCACTTTCACGACGAAATCCAGATAATCATATATTAGCTGTATTTCTTTACCAGCCGTATATACCCCGGTCATATTTCCGTCGGTTTCAAAATGATCACTATCGATATAAATCGCATGGGAATCTATGTCGTTGGCAAATGACGCGGCAAAAGTTACAATCGTGCCAGTTTCATCAACCGATTGAACATTTCGATAAATATGGGTATTGTTATTAAGCCAGATCAATACCTGATAATTTTTCTCGGGATCATAATACGGATTCCCCTGGATATCATTAAGGATTGATTGATCCAATGTAATGGTATTTTCGGTGACTCCTATAATTCTTCCTCCGAATCCGAAGGCCGGGACATCATGCTGCGTCATCACGACTTGTCCTAAACTACAACTGATTGCATTAACATTGGATTTTAGTACATTGGTGCAATTAAGATGACGATTTAATCTAAGTCTATATTTTGCCTCCCTCCAAGCCTGCGCATAGCTTGTACACCAGTTCCAGGTAACTTGAGTAGTGTTCTCTTGCGCCTCGTTCTCATCCAGATTGTCGGCAGGAACTTGGATTACTGTTTTTTCAAAGTCATTATCTCGGTCTGGAAATGTTACCTCTATCGCCGTGGATCTCTCTGAAATATCGACAAACTGCTCCGAAAACGAATCCGGGACAATGTTGGACATATTAAACACTTGGGCCGGAATAATATTTCCGTCTTCATCCTTTTGCGCCGGTTCATCAAACACGCAACCGTGACGAGTGGAGCGTGGGATGATCATGCCACGTCCAGATTCGGCAATGACTTTTAAAGCATTGTCGAGCTGTTGCTTAGTATCAAAAATGATGTTAACTTCTAATCCGCGCTCCTCGCAAAAGGCAGCCCATCGTTCAAACTCATAAAAAATCAATCTATTAGCCTTTACGCCTCGAACTACATATTCCATGATATGGGTATTTATGTTCTCCAGATAATAAACTCGATGTAATGCCCAATATGCAGCCCACGCTGGGTTATTTGCAGGTTTTTGCTCATAAAATCCAGAATCAGGATTAAAAACCCAAACATTAGATCGGACTAACTCAAAAGTTACTGTAAAACTATTGCTCAATTGGTCAGTTGCTAACGCCCGTATTCCTAATAAAATTTTATTAGGTCTGATTAAATCATCATAAGTCACTGAGTCAAGCGATGACCAATAAACCAAATAAGCATATCTCGATGTATTTAATGTTGGATAATATACCAATTGGGTAGTGGTTACTCCATTAACTGTACTTGTAATGTATCTTTTTTCTCCTATAAACGTGCATTTACAACGAACATTATAAGTTCCCTCCGGAATATTATCTAATCGCCTAGTTATCCAAAACGCCTTGGCTGTTTCGCGATTTATTTCATATTCTTCCCATGTTTTCCACTCGCTTTCTGATTCGAGTTTATATTGAATCAATATTTTTTCGGTTAATATCCAGGTATCGCCATCCTTTTCAACACCTTGTAATCCGGAAGGAAAATAAAATACAACTCGTAAACCATTACCATCATTTGCTGTAGTATCGGTATACCATTCACTAGATCCCTGATTATTCATTAAATATGATAACTGTTTTTGAGCAATATTGTCTCCAAAATTTGGAATGGCGGATTGATTATTTAAGCCTGCCCTTTTATAAATTTGTACCCCGGAATAATTGGCTATATTGTTCCCGTCGATTTTGATATTCGTTATACCAGTGCAATTATTGTCTTCGCCATTGTCAACATAATCACAAGGTCCTTCCCCGGCTTCGATGAGCAGGTTCATGTATTGTTTTTGGCCGTCGTAATCAACATAAGTTGCAACAATTTGACCGGCAGTTTTTACACGACCGAATGTAACCGGGATAGGTTGATTGTTTCCGTAAAGTGGTTGAATTTGTCCCCAGCCATAAGTTGGCGATATATCCTCTGTTTTTTGTGGCTTGCCAGCCAACTGCTGCATTAAATATCCGCCAGCAACCTGCAAACCGATATAAGCGGCCCATCCCCAGAAGTTCCAGGTGGCGGCCGCCGTAGTAACACCAACTGCTCCGGTTGCTGATGATGCCCAAGCCCCTACCTGCGGCCCTAAATACATCATGGCAACAACTATGATCGCCATCATAAGAATATTATTGTCTCCGCCGCCAGCGGCCAACGGGACCACAATAATAAAGTCATCTGAATTGGGAACCAAATTAAACTCAGTTTCATCCAGAACTCGCCCATTTACAATAATTCCGGTTTCGTTTTTCGGAAGCATTAATTCAGCTTGCGCATAATGAAAAACAGGCTTACCCGGGATTCGAGAAACCTGTTTCACCTTGCCGTTATACGGTTCCAAGGGGTTAATTATTGTTTTAAGGTACAAAGTTTATCACCCCATCCAGCGGTAATAACCAACTATTGCTCTTTTCCATCGGAGATCATCAATTGATGCTTGGCAAACCCCAATGTTTGGTAGAGCATGGATAAATTCATGATTTCCAAGATAAATAGCAAAATGATTAACTACGTGTGAATTATTTCGAATGGCCATGATGCAATATTGTTCCGGTTTATCTACCCGGATAACTTTACTTTGGTTAAACGCTCCATTAATCTCTGGGATATTGTAGCAGTCAATTACATATTGGGGAAGTTCAATCCCCAGGCGATGATATACTTCCCTACATAATCCATAGCAATCATATTCCCCTGGCCCTCGTCCGCCATTCTTAAAGGGCTTTCCAATTAAGTCATTTATAATCATCCTAAGTTTCCCACTAAACCAGGTTCTCCGCCGAATCTTCGCGAGTTATTTCTTTCCCGACAATTCGACAAAGTTTTATTGCAAACTGTTTCCTCGCCAATATACCCACATTCGATATCTTTAAACCGATATGGGCAGAAGTTTTTCAAAACGGTTCGCATCGGGAACCTTACGGTTAAATCCCGCGGAATGCTAATCGTAAAGGTTACCCAGTATGCGTCGATTTGAGTCTTGGTTATTTGAAAGGTCTCTTCCAGTTCAAGGCTCATCGAGGAAACGCCATTTATCAGCTTATAGTTGACAACCCGTAATACAATTTCGGTTCCGCCACCCCCGCCTGCCCCGGAAACAACCACCCCGATATCGCGGGTGATGTTTGATATTTTTAGCTGTATGCTTGGTGTTTCTTTCCCATCATCTGTAATGTCGCCCACCGAGAAGGGAAAGGCCATATATAATTGATTATTATAGGTTACATTCTCATTGTTGTTGGTGACGTAAAAAGGCGTATCAAGCATTACATCAAGCAGCCAGAGCATGGCCGATTTGGTTGACGTCTTATTTCTTTCGATTGTGGCTTGCAATGGTAGACTCATATTGTTTAAGCCTCCCGCAATGTAAATACCACTTGCCAGTAACTCAATTTAATTTTCTGCGGTTTAGTCAGAGCTGTCATCCTAACTGTAAAAGTTTGGTTGAAATAAGGACTATTTTTATCCTTATTTGTCCATAAAAATTTCTGCGATACTCCCTTGATAGTGTTCCGGTAAAAATCTAAAAATGTTGTCAGCTCAGGGACAAACATCTTTGCTTCCACCGAAAAAGTAAGCCGCGACTTTGTGAATCGCGGCCTACTGGTTTGCGAACCATTTTCAAAATCGGTTACTATCCCGATATCTTCCGGTTCTATATCTGTAACGATAAATTCTGCCCCCGAAAAGGTAGGGAAAACTATTTCGGACATTTATCCGGCACCCCCTTGCAAGATGTCACGGAAGCCGCCCTTATTTGTACTGGCGGCCTCTGTAACAACGCTGATAATATATTGTTTTCCATCAAACTCCATGTTTTGCCCGGTCGTTTTTAAGCTTTGGCCTTTATTGATCACATTGACCGATACTTTAAGACCACCCATTTGATCGTTTGGCGTTATATGTCCGTTATTGGAACCCATAGTTAATAGCTCCGGCCCATTTTCTCCGACCAAATAAGTTGAACCGGCCGACACTAATCCACCGCTCGCTCTGCCCTCTATACCGTAATTACCCGGCAAATTTGAGCTTGCAGTGCCACCGCTGCCATTAAACAAACCAAAGGCATTCCGAAGCCAATCAGTAGCTTGTTGCCCGACCGCAGAATTCATAATCGCTTCGGCCAAAGCATCTGCTACGCTTTTATATAATTTGTCTTTTAAATAGTTGGTAAAACTTTCAACCGCTGAACTTACACTTTTTTCTTCGAAACCCGTTTTAATTGCTTCCGAAAGATTATCTTTAATTTCTGTTTTAAAAATATTAGCATCGGATTCGGCTTTTAACTGTTGGAGCTTCTTGATGATTTCTTCTATTTGTTTTTTGGTTTCTGGCAGAACGCCATTCTCGTCAGCCGCATCTTGCAACTTTTTAATAAAACTATCAAAAGAATCCATCGATTCTCCCGACATTTCAGCGACCTTTTCTTGGGCTTCTGAAAGCAAATCGGATGCTTCGGCTTGATTTTTAATCTTTTGAGTATTAACATCGGATATTTGGGAATATTGCCTGAAAATATCAACCAAATTCCCCATACTGGAACTTGTCGGATCAATTCCATTTTTAGCAAGGTCAATAGCCGCTTCTTCATAAAGTTTGGCTTTGTCAGCGGCTATCTGGGAGGTATTTCCGAAAGCCATTGCAACTTCATCAACATCTTCAAGGTCGTTTCTTAGTTGTTTAAGGCGCTTGGCTACATCAAATTTATCTCCCGGATCGACGTATGGGTCGGGATCGGGGTTGACTCCTTTGGCTAATTCTTTTTCTAGGGCTTGTCGTTTTGCTTTTGCTTCTTCATATGATTTTTTGGCGGCTTCTAATCCGGAATAGTCTGGGCGAAATGTGTTTCCTTCGCCAGTTACCTTTCGTTTCAATTGTTGATATGGAGTATTAAACTCCAACGAATATGACTTAATCTCGGATTGTTTTCGTTTGTAAACTTCTTCTCGAGCGTCTTCAATTTTTTGGAGCTCCGCTAAATCATTGACATTTTTAATATCTGTTGCGGCTAATTTGGCCTCTCTTCTAATTTTTACAAAATGATTGATTATTAAGGCCAGTCCGGTAACTATTGCAGCCCCAACCAAAAAAGGAGCAAAAGCAGAGGCCAAAAACCCAACCGCTTCCGCCGCCGTGGCCGCGCCTCCGGCCCAAGCCTGAAAGGCAAAAACAATTTTAGCGCCAGAAATAATGGTAACAGCAGATTTTATAATTGCGATTATCTTATCAATAGCTAAAACAATCGCCGAAATAGCCAAAACAGCTCCGGCCGATCCGGTGGTGATTAGCAATAACGACCCTACTAATTCCTTATTTTTGTTAATCCATTCGGTCATTTGGGGTAATATTTCGTTTATTTTATTTAAAAATCCGGTTAATGGCCCTTCTATTGTAGAACCTAAAGCCTGATAGAATACGGTTACATTAGCGGATGTTTTCGAGAGTTGCCCTCCTAACTGCTCGGATAATTTCGCAGCATCTCCAACTTGATGCCGAGTCTCTCGCACAATACCATTAAAAATAGCCATCCGAATTCCAGAATCCGAGGTTGCTTTCATCAGGTCGTTTTGTGAATATCCAGCTTCTTTCAACATAACAGAAAGATTCTTGGTTACCCCGGCGTTGTCGACCAAGATCGAATTCCCATTTTTAATACCTTCCGTAGCTGATGTAATGGCCTGCCCGAAGCTCAAAGCGCCTTGCCTCCCGAACGCGGCAGAATCCTTGAATCGATTCATCAAAATAATCGCCTGGTCTAATCCGTATCCGGAAGCCAATAAATTTTTAAGCCCAATCGCCGCATCGGTGACAGTCATTAATCCATCCGCCGCCAAACTCTCAGCAGCTTTTGTTGCCGCTCCTACATCTTGTCCTGTCCCTTTCGCTACCGATCTAAGTCCAGTGAGAGCGTTCTGAAGTTTTACTAATTCATCAATGCCTTTTTTGGATTGTGTTATCATCAATGCAAATACGGCTCCGGAAGTAACAGCCATTGATTGCAGGGTTTCTTTATGTTGTTGAATGCTCTGCCGGGCTTTGTCAAGACTATCGGTTATTGATTTTCCATAATTTTTGGCTTCTTGACTATGTTTAGTAAAAGAAACTCCAATTGCTCTTAAGGTGGAATCAATTTCTTTAGCCTTTTGTTTAAAATCACTATCATTGGTTCTAATATAATAAACAAGATTACCCAATGTAGCGGTCATCTTATCACCTCTTTTCAGGCATTAAAAAAGAGCCTTGCGGCTCTTGATACTATTTGCTATGGAAAACCAATAATTTTAATTGTTTCTTTGTTTATTTTTTGTTACTCCAATCAACCACACTGCATTCGGTTAATAATTTTTGGCCCTCAATTTCATCAATTGGTATAAAGTCAACATATACTAAAGGGGCGTCTGGAAATTTCATAGGCATTCTTAATTTTATCTTTACATAATAATCTTTTCCGGGTTCTGTGTCTAAAATAAGTTCAGAATAGGTTTGGCCCAATTGAGCAATCTTCGTTTTCCCTGGTGTTGTATCACAAATAGTGTATGTAGTATGCTGTAAACAGGTTTCTAATATCCCATTTATAAAAACCGGACACGCACTTTTAAATAGTTGCTTTGGATAAATAATATAAAGCTTGCATTTATTCGATTCTATCTTTTGATTTTCTACCGTCGCTTCTTGCGCTATATCTTCCGCCATAACTATAGATTGAGAAATTATCAAAGCTAAAGACATTAATAATATAATAATTTTTAGTTTTTTCACAGTAGATTCCCTCCTTTTCCCATATCATAGCATGGATAAAAAGGGGCGTCAATTTATCGTCTTTTTCTTGTTTGAGTTTGACTAATAGTTTTTTGGAGCCTTTCCAATTGCTCATATGGATCTTTAGGCGTTTCATTACTCTTCACAGAAGGGTTCAATTGAAAATACCGTTTTTGTAAATCATCAAATATCTTATCAATCAACTCTTTCGATGGGCACATCCCAGCCGTAGCCGTAGATATCTCTAACAATCTTTGCAGATCATATATGTGTTCAAGTTCTTTCTTTCTGCGCCGTTCTCTAAGCACAAAAAAGATTAACGGAATTTCTCTGACATAAATTTCTTTTAATACCTGTTGTTTAGATAAATTAAGTTCCATCATTATTTCATAAACAATTTTGTCGAATAGATAGTCTTGACTTTCAACCTTTATTAACTCTGCTTCTTGTGCAGAGTCTTGATAAAATTTGAAATTTCCTCTTTGACCTCCGCAAACTCATTGACTTGATAAACCTTAGTGACAATTCTGGTCATATCGGAAAGCCCTAATTTTTTAATTCGCTCGACTTCCGTGTCTAGAACATATGCCGCAAACTCAAAAAACTCTTCTGCAGCAGTATCAATTAAAATTGAAATATATTTTGCCACACTCAAGATATTAATGTTATCCAAAACACTGTCAATGTCTTCGCCGGTTTCATCGGCAATCTGTTTAGCGGCCTTCTTGATCAAACCGAGAACCCTCTTAATAATTTCTGGATATTTTCCAAGCTCTATAACAGGAATTTTAATTCCTTTAATTTCTTCGTCGAGTCCAACACTTGCAAAATCTTTATTATTACGCCTTTTGATAAAATCCAACATCATTATTCCTCCTCTAAAATAAGCCCCCGGATTGTTCCAGGGGCTTTCGTTTTTATGAACCAGTGGTAAAGGTAACTACTTTAGGTTCTGCCAAGGCATTGCCATTAAGATCTTTAATTCCCGTTCCAATAGTTGCCATGTATTGAGCGGTCCCGGACAATGCCGCCGACGTAGTTAATCGAATTTTATCCGTTTCGACGTCATATGTAACGGTATAGCTACTGAACGGAGCCCCGGAAGTTAAATTAGTAATTGAAGTGTTTGCCTTAATTACCGTATCCGGATCAATCGGTTCGCTCATTACGAAATCAATATTTAATCCGCTTGCTTTTGCAACACCAGTTGCGTCATCGACCGGAACAGTGCTGGATACAGTTGGTGCAACAGAATCTCCGTTAATACTCGGATCGCCAATGCAAAAATAATCTTTTCCATTCGGTTTAGTTGCATCCCGAACGGCATTAAAGGTGACATTGGCAATACGATCACCGGTTCGCGAATATGCCAAGTTGATCGGTCCCGGCTTCGGATAACATTTCCAAACATTGATATCTTTGGATTTATCCTCATCGGCCATGCTTGTTGGGTGGATTACTAATTGCTTGGCATATTGAAACAGTCTTTTTCCAATGGCCTTACCGATTTCTAGCTTTGTTGCTCCGCCTACCGTAGTTTTCTGTGCCCACGGAATGGTCAACGCCAAGGTGTTAACATCCGTGTAAATTAGCGGTATTGTGAAGGTTAAAGGATCATTTGTAACCAGTTCATCGACAGTTCCATCTTCTTCGGTTTCAATGTTTTGAGTCTCAATCGAATAGTTGAATTGCGATTCGCCTTTTGTACGGCCTAAATAATCTCCGCCCCAAGTCGCAATACACGGACCCATGTCCATGTTTTCTACAACTAATGGCTCTAATCCCATTTAAACACTTCCTTTCTTAAACAAATTGAATTGAATCCGAACGCTCATAAAATGTTCATTCGGATATCCCGGATCAAAAAGCGGTCCAAGAGGTTCCTGGACCGTTAAATTGAAGTTGTTATATCCCGTAATAATCAGGGGTTTATCATCAAACAAATAAATTAGTCTTTCTGTTACCGGACCCATCAACTCGACATTGGCCGGCCCAGCCCCTTTATCAAGATTCGGGCAATAGAAATTAATAAGCAAGGTTCCGTTATGGACCTTGCTATCCGGGTCACGATTATTGGTTAGAACATGTACTGTAAAACTCTTTAGGCCATTTGTTTGTGTTTCCTTGCCGTTTATCGTCACCTTATCTGGACGTTTTGGCCCTTTAAATACCAAGGGGTTTCCACCCAATAAGGATTTAAGATTCCCGGTTCCGGCAATGTCTCCGGTTATCCTAAGCAATGTCGGCGTAAGTATTTCATTTACATCCAATGGCCTCACCTGCCAAATTGTTGGTTTGTTTGATATTTTAGATAAGCAACGCTAGCAACTTCTTCAAGGTCGAGTTTGTCGATGGACATTTTATCCGCTAAATATTTTTCAATTAAAGGCTCAAAGTGATCAATGGATCCCGAAAGAATCCAATATCCATCTTTGAGTTCTACCCAGATTGCATATTCCATTCCTGCGGATATACAGCCGACATAACCGTCGCCTTCAACCTTTAATACCGGTATCTCGCCGTCAGTAGCCGGAATTTCACCCGCCGCATATTCACGCATAGTATCCATATTGACTGAAATCGAATTGCGAAGATTACCCGTTTGGTCATGAAATGGTGCGTTTTCCTTAGCGTATTTGCACATTTCGATCAAGATATATTTCAGAGCATCTTCCATGGAGTTATCAACTGCGTTAACAAAAGCGGCCAACGCCTTAAGAGATTCTTCGACGCCTTCAAGTCCGCTTTCAATTTTCATCAGGGACCTCCTCAGGAATCTCCGGCTGATTATTCATAGCTTCCAACTTAAGATAGGATTCATAATGGCTTCCCCAATTGCCCGGAAACACTATCCGATATGTTTTGCTTTTCCAAACCACCATATCGTTTACAAGTAGTTCGGTATATCCGGATTCGAAACCGATATCTTCGGATCCAGCAAACAATTGATGATCACTATCATAGTTTGTCCCACTTGCTCCTGCTGCCCTCTGCCTCCAAGATAAAGGCTGGATATCTGCACCGGTGATAGTGGCGATTTTAACGTCTCCGCCTTCGTGCCATTGGCCGTATTCGTCATATCCGGAATCAGTCATGCGGTTAACTATTGCATCCTGGCAATATTCATCTTTTGGGATGTTCATTAATAATCATCCTCAATCAAAATTTCGCGCTTCTGGAAGTCTGTTCCGCCAATCTCGGCGATTTCGGCGTATGGTTCTGATTCCGCTTTTTCTGCATAAAATTTAGCCATTTTCAAAGCGTATTCGGCAGTCGTTACGGTGTCTTCGCTTACTTGTCCGCGGGTATATTTTCGGGCTTTCCCGGCTAACTGTGCGGCCTTTGCGTTCCAAAGAAGAGAGGCAGCCATATAAACGTCCTGATCGTTTCCATCGAGCAGTCCCTGAATTTCCTCGTCGGTAAATGGCGTTTTTTCTACATCGGTTTCACCGGTATAAAACCGAACTTGGCCGATTGGAGTATTGAAATCATACGTCTTTGCCATGTTTTCTACCCCATTTCGGTTTTTCCAGTTTCGGATCCGTTTCCTTCAACTCGGCAATAGGTAGGCTAACCGGCTTAACCGCATCCCTGATTTCTTCAAGCAGCTCGGCGATATAAGCAAACCATTTATCTTCTACAGTAATGATCGGTGGTTTTTCCATAATAACCTCCTAACAAAAAGGGGCTGCCTCTATTTTCGAGTCAACCCCTTGCGCCTTGATTAACCGGAAACTTGAACTTTAAGCAAGCCGTTGGAATCAATGATCGCTCCACCGAAGATATGCTGAGCTTTATAATTGATTGAACCATTATAAAAGCTTCCACGTTCAAACGGATTGTCGTTCCCTTGAATTCCAGAGGCTTCAACAAAAATTCTAGGTTCCTGTTGACCACGGAAGAACCCAATTTCAATCGCCGGAGTTACTGTCGGTTCTGCAGCTAAATACCAATCAGTTGCATCGGAAAGCAACGGCTCTACGCACAATTCCAATTTGGTCTCTTGTGCGTTAACGGGATTGAATCCGCCCTGCACCGCAATAGTGCTTCCGCCACCGACGGAAATCAACTGGGTAGAATTGAGAATTCTTTTCCCGGTAACTTCCAGTTCCGGAGGAACGATTAGGTATTTAGGAACCAAGGTTAACCGGTTCCCGGTCCGAGTGTCAGTTCTGGTTTTAAACTCAGTCATGGCGGTGGCCAAAGTCGCCTCTGCTAATGCGGCCGTCACCGTAGCAGATGCGCTCGTGCTCATAAGCAACGCAACGGCAAATTTAGCAAGAGTAATTCCGGCTGCACGACCCATGGCCTGCGGGCGCTGTTGAATTGCGCCGATGTCGTCGTTGATAAGCAATTCCCACGGGATACCGAATACCCGTTCAAATTTTTTGATGATATAGGAAACCTGGGACTCATCGAACGAGCTTTCTTTTGCCGGATGCCCGGGAGCCACTTCCAAGAGTTCGTCGGTTTCGGAAATTTTGATCCGTTTGTTTTCTTTAAAGTCAGTGATATTCGGTTGAATTTTGCACCATTTTCTCCAGGTGGAAGCAACCGCAGCCGCAGCCGTTAAAAGTTCTTTGTGAAGCGAATCCCCTAAAATATAGGGAAAATCTGATGCGCTTCCTGCTTCACGAAGCTTTGTATAAATTTGTTCAAAGCTATTACGCATTGCTTAAAATCACTCCTTTCAAGTGATAAAAATAAGACCGCCTGGATTGACGGTCTTGCGCTATGGTTTAATTTTTAAAATGATTAATCGAGAATGAGAACCTCGATGGTCGCAGTCGCTCCAGATGTAACCCCGCCTAATGCATAGCCGAATGCAACCCCTGTTGCCTTCTTGGAAATTTTCGGGGTATCTCCGGAAACAAAATAAAGCTTATCACCAATTGCCACGGTGGAATTTCCGGAACCATCAATTCCTTTTACCGATAGTTTGTAGACCAGACCGCCCGGATGTTTTACATCAGCATTGCCGTTGGCGTCCCGTGTGGTTTCGGCCACGCCGGGAAGCGCTGATACTACAACCGGATCTCCCGATACAACACCGGAGGGAACAGGTAGATTGTGAATATTTACAAACTCTTGGACTTTGTTTTTAGCCACTGTTTATTCACTCCTTTCAAGTGATAAATTCATAAAATAAAAACCGGATTATTTTTTATCCGGTTCTGCCGCGACCTTAATACCAAACATTTCATCCATTTCTTTTCCAATGGACTCTTTGACGTTGGTCGGCTCAGTCCCGCTTCCACCCATACCGGAAATTTTACCGGACCCGACGATCGCGGCAAACTCTTGCTCGGCTTCGGCAATCGCTAACTTGGTGGATTCGGTTAGCTTTGTTGCATCCAAATCTCCCGCCTCAGTCAATGGAGTTTCAACACAATCTTTGTATAATCGGTTTTTCATGGCTTGCGGAATCTTTGAGGTATCGACCAATCCTTTTACAACCCCAGCTGCTTCCCGAACAAGTTCTTTGGTTTCAAGTTTGGTAATTTTCTTCGCTTGTTCGGCAATAACGGTATCTTTTTGGGTTAATGACTCTCTTAATGCAGTAAATTCTTGCTCAGTTACGGGCAATTCACTCAACTCCTTTTTTGTAGATTCTTTTATATCAACCGTCACCGATTCTTTGATCGGGTCTTTGTTGACATCTTTTAGCTTGTCATCGGTCGTTTTTTCACGGGCTGATTCTAAAATGGGCATCAACGCACCGCCAGCCCCCGCCTTGGTCACAAAATCAACAGACCTCTTATATGGGATTGACTCAATGATTTTCCCGGTTTTCCCATCAGCTGTTCCAACTTTGGCTTTCCCCCGGCCGTAAAGTGACAATCCAATAAACGGCGCTTTCTCTTTAATTGGTTCTTGAAAGTCGCTGAATACTTTTACATCGCCGTAGACCCCGGCTCCTTTCCACCCCTCTTTAAAAGTCGTATTGGTTACGACGGCGGCCAGATTCTTCACCGAACGTTCCGGGATGGTTGATTCCTCGATGGTCGTCGGATGATCTACAAACATTTGTAATCCGGAAAAACTTGCCGCCTCCTTTTGAAGGACGTCCGCCCCATAATATCCTGAACTGCCCCACCCTGGCTGAATAATACAAGCATCTTTTATAATGCCGTTTTCATCCATACCGAGACCTTCCCGGAGAGTCACGGCTGATTCATCGATTTGGATTTCATCTTCCGAATTTCGGCCGCTTTCCATGGCTACTACGACCTGAGCGGCGGGTTTAATGTTAGAGAAGACAATATTCCCGTTTTCGTCTTTACTCCAATTAGCAATCCACCAATTACGGCATTTCCAACAAGAAACCGCAACCTGTCCATTCATAAACGTTCCTTCAACTCTCAATGTTGAATAACTGTTTTCTGAATGTTCTGGAGCTGTTGAACACGAACAAAATCCTTGGATATTTTTATTGTCGAGCGCCGAATTAACATCGCTCTGTATTGCCTCAATGCTTCCTTGCAGCAAAGCTTCTCGTATATCTTCCGGGATTACACTTTCGGAAACTTCGAGCTCGTCATCCAGAGACATTTCCTTAACTTTGTTGATAAAGTCAAAAAAAGACTCTTTCAAGGTCTTTTTCTTTCCCTCTTGCTTTATCAAATATTTCACTCCTTTCTTTGAAAATTGTTATATGATAACGGATTAAACCGATTATCAACCAAATAAAAAAAGCCCGATGCCTATCCCTCTTTTCGAGAGATAAACACCGGGCTTCAAGAGCCTCATCATAGTTGTCAGTTGTGGATAATATTCATTTCATTGCAATGAGGACACTTTATTTCAAGCTTCTTAGTATCCTCATATTCGGCAAGTTTCCGTTTGCACTTTTTGCAGCGTAACTCTTTCATAGATTCACCCTTTTGATATTTTATCCAGGGAACCAGAACCTCCCGCTGGTTTCGGGCTAGGAGGCTGTTCCCGTGCGGCGTCCGCCCCTGGTTTTGAGCATAAAAAAACCGCTTGTTAGGCGGTTAATCCAACTGTTTGCTTTAATAATTCTAATGTAAAATAAGTTTCGTGAAAGCTCATGTTAAAACTAAAAAACGATATTTTTGTTTTATACCTATCGTTTATGAATTCAACGATGTAATTCAGATAATCCAACTTAATAAATTTAGATTCGTACCGGTCAAGATCCCTGAAGTCCAAACCAAGTTTTTGATTAATATTGACGATAAACTCATTGCATTTCTCATAAAATAAGCTGGTTTCATTATATTTAGAATGAATTGCAGCGGACACATTAAAAATCAAGACCATTCCTTTTGCACAGTTTGACAGTTCTGTAACCGCTCCGTTTAATTCATCGAGAGTTTCTAAATGTTCATTACTCATTTTAGTGCCTCGCCTTATCCAACTGTTTCAAATTTTCCATCATTATCAAAGATAAATCCTAGCCCGTCTTGTGCGGCATCTTCGGTTGGTCGAAGCTCTGTTGATGGAAACTTGGATTCCTTAGTAATGTAAAACAATTCATATGGTATCTTTAATTCATCAAATACCGCTTTGAGCTTTTCATAATCATTCATTTTAAAACCTCATTTATAAATTAGTACTCATCCAAATGATGTTCTTCCCAGTATTTCCTCATATCCTCTCTTGAATAAACCCTATCTCCTTCAATGATTTCTGTCGGACACGCCGTATTGTCTTCCGCCATCCAAAACGCCATCTCCATAGCATCTTTCAAGTCTTTATGCTTGACTTCGCACGGAGCTCCAAATCTATTCCCTTTCAGAATTACTTCTGAACAGATTTTATTATCAATTATCTTTTCGATAACAAAATCAACAGTCGCATGTTCTAGGCTATATCTCAATCCGCAGCAAATCTTTTCATCGAGATCTCCGTTATTATAATTCAGTTTAATCGGTTTCCCGCAAACAATACATGTGGTGTCATATTTAAAACAACAATCAATATCTTTGATCCTTCGAATTTCTGCCATTTTAAAACGCCTCCTTCACTTCACCACTTTCAAACACTTTCTTTCCTTCATCTCTAAATACCTTCTCTCCAAGCACCAACAGCCTTCTAAGATAAACAGCAATAAAGCGGGACTAAAGAGTAACAGTACAAAAATTACATTCGCTCCCCAATAAATCAACAACCCGATAGCTATAATCGCCAATGTCAAGGAAAAACAAATAATAATGTTATTCCAAATCATCTATTTTTCCCTCCCTTTTAACCAATTTCAAATGTTTCCTCTCGCCCTTGGGCTCACCCTTCATCCGAAACTTTACTCCGTTTCCTCCAGGGCACGGTTGAACACCCGCAAGTATTGCCGGCGGGATTTCAATCGGAAAAGCCATACAAGCCGCTCCGGGGAGACGGTATTTACAGATGAGACATTGGAGGGATTGGTAGGGGTCGGTCACGCTATCTCCTTTACCGTCCAATGTTGACCATTCAAAATATTTCCTATGGTTGAAGGTTTGGTTCCGTATTTTTGTGCTAACTCGTTATGTGTTAACCCTAAAGTTTTTCTATCGTTAATTATTTTCAAGGCTATTTCCCTGTTTAATACAGCTCTAGGATGTTTATCTCCCCGTATTCCATACATTGCGTTGTTTTCACCCTTGTTGATTTTACTTATATAAGCTTTGTATTCAGACGTATGCTTTCTGCCAATTGCCGCCAATCTACTTTTTTCGATAGATTCAGCCGAACGTTTTGTCCCGGTTCGTACCTTGGAAATTTTAGCTTTTGTTTCATCAGAAAGGTGTTTTCCGTATTGCGGATGATTTTTCCCAGAACAATCTTTATGAGCTTCTTTTATTTTTTGTAGACTTTTTTCTGAGTGTTTTTTACCATAAAAAGGATTCTTTTCGCCTTTTATTTTATCTCCATTGCCATAATTAAGATTATCTTGTCCTTTTAAGACATGACCTCCTATAGTACAGTTATAGCCATTTTTAAAGGAATCAAAATACTTAATCCAATAGATTTCCCTTTCATCAAGACTTTCAATAGGGATATCTTTTTCAATTACTATGAATTCAAAGTTTGCATATCCGTATTTTGAAATATCATTATCTATAGGTGTATCATCGTGTTTATTGCGATGTTCTTTCCATCGTTTCTTAGGATTAACCGTTTGTCCAACATACTTTTTACCGTTAAATTTATTGACAATGAAATAAATAACTCCTTCAGTTTTTGAAGTTTGCTGCATAACAAAAACACCCTCCACAGTGTTATTTTCTCCAATTTTTATATGGGCAATGCAGTTGGAGTACTGCATTTTCGACCCGTCGATCTAGCCCACATACTAATTATATCATATTTCATGCTAGTTTTTGATACTTTTGCTTCAATATATCCGTAAGTTGCTGTCCTTTAAATAATTCCAATGTCAAAAAACAAAGGCCATTGGGGTGTTCACGGGGACTTTCGCCGGATCTGTATATCCCCGGGCCTAATCCATGTATGTCCTGCGACGCCCAGATATCGCATATGTCTTTGCGGGGGTGAGATCTGCTTAAGTTAAACTTTACTCCTCTTACCATTGGATTGTTTATTGCCGCTATATTCGTTGCCTGATGGTAAGCCGCGTTGATTTCGCTCCTAGCAAGTCTGAGCGATTGGTAGTCCAAACTGCCTCTTCCGGTCACGGATGGTTTAATTTGTGTCGTCCATCGTTTTCCCGGATTCTTTAGGTATTCTTCAACGGCCTTTGAAAATTCTACAGCTGAACGTCCTTCGTTGACACACTGCTCAATCATCGCTTTGAGATTAGCCCTTAGATTGGCGTCTGTCTTCCATATTCTGTCCGATAATTTTAAATTATCTTCGCTCCACCTTTGATTCCAAATCCCCTGCCGGATTGCATTGTTTAACCCAGTTCCGTATTGCTGCCGAACTAGCACCTTTTTATAGATTTCGGATTCCAATCCAGCGGCGATCTGCCTTTCGGCAATCATCCGTTTGACAAAATACATGGACGCCGTGTCTTGACCTAAAACGGCTATGTCAATTGTTCGGGCCAGATTGTCATCCAGCCATTTGCCATAGTTGGTGGAGAACCATAAAGCAACGCCGTCTAATTCTCCTTGGATGGCCGATAAATCCGTCTTATTAAGTATTCCGTCGTTAGCATACTTATTAATTACCGCTTGAATTCTATCCTGCAATTCATTCGATATCGCGCTGTATTCCGTTTCCAACCGCTTCATGAGTTCGAGAAATTGGAGGCGGTAGGCTAATTGAACCGATTGAAAGCCTTTAGTTTTATCAATAGCCAATCAGATCACCTCAAATTTTTACTCCGGTCGGTTGCGGTTTAACCGGTTGACTCCCCTGCGCTATTTTTTGCAATTCGGAATCGAGCTGTTGCTGATAATCGCTTTCACCATTTGGACCTATATTATTTGCCCCAAGCTCTTCCCCATCATCGGGATAAATCTCGGTTAAAGCCTCGTCAATGTCGTCGATATCCAAAGCGGTCATAACCAATCGTGCCGCTTTCTTCGGAGGAAGCATAGGAGTCTGACTTACGCCATTCCCATCCAATGTGAGCGCCGTTTTAAGTCCTGTAATAAGTTTAACAACATCCTTTTGAGTAATCGGCGGGAAGTCTACACTCACGGTTTGGGATATTTTTGAACTGTTTTTCTTGGATTGTTTAGGAGGCTTTTTATCTTGCTCTTCCTGCCCGTTGTTGGTTACTGCCTCTTTTAATTTTTGAAACAATCCTTTTTTCGATTCTTTCACCGGCTCGGTATATCCATCCAGCGTTAATTTTCCAGATTGGTTAACCTCGTCCTCCCATGTGGCATAGGGATGAAGTTTGCCGCTTGAAGCCTTGGCCGACTCTCGGATAACCAATTCACATATCTCACGGTACATATCTTCGAAAAGTGATTGCCTATCCTCAAACATCTTAAGCATTGGTAATTCCATTGATTCGGTAGACGCCAAGTTGCCGTTCGAACCATCACCAAAATAATGCTCAAAAATGCCCATGGCCGCGCAAACCATTAGAAGAAGCCGCCGCCCGTCATCGGCCTTCATGGTCACGCCGTTGGTTTTAATTGGTGACCATTCATCGTTCTCATTCGCATATCTCGTGCTGCCCGCGGCTGGTTTATCATTAACTTTTTCACCCGCTTGGTTATATGTCCGGGCCGCTGCGGCTGTCGCCTTGATCTGCCCCTTGGTAGCGCCCTTCATTTTGCGTTCGGCGGCGAATATAGCAAGAGTTTTCCATATGGAAGCTAAATCACTAAGAAATTCCGTGTATGCCTTGGCCCAATCGTGAGCCCGGTAGGTCTCCGGGAACCCAAATTTCTGTTTGTCGGTGCAATTAACCTTGGTATGATAAACTAAAATTTCTCTTCCGGCCGCGTCCTTGGCGATTTTGTCACCCGGGGGATCATATTGTTTGTCTGCCGGATCAATGTTTTTCCAATCCCGGTAATATTCAATTTTAATTTCTCCAGGGTCATATGTCCCAGAGCTGTAATTAAAGGTTTGCTCTTGATATACTCGTTTATACCAAAGCGGTTTCCTGCGATTCTGAGGATGCATGATGACGTCTTCGATTTCCTCAACAGGAATAGAGGACGCTTTTACATGCCCGTTCGATACATTGATAAAGAAGGTAAGAAAAATATTCCCATCAAGCTGCGCAGTATTTGCCTTAAGTTTTTGTGCTTGTTTGCCGGTTAGTTCAGCCTTGTTATCATTGTCGTTCCAAAAGTCGTCAATGACCTCTTGAATCAGATCGTGTTCGGCCTTTATCGATATCCCCTTACCAAATACAAAAGCCGTCTTTAATGTGACAGCCAATCCGATCAAGGGGTTCTTGATAAAGAATATTTGCGCCTGTTGCGCAATTGTCTTCCGGTCCGGCAGGCTAAAATCTTGCTGATTATTAGTCGCGCTTAATTCAATCCATTGCGTTTTATGAAGCTCTCGGGACAACATTTCAAGGTTTTCCCGAAGTTCTGCAATTTCGGCTTGATATTGACTCGTTTTATTCATGGGATCATCCCCTTAAACTGCTTTGATAATCAATGTTTCTCCGGACTTTAGCGTTTTCAAAGTAATCCATCTCGGCGCATCGTCATTGAAATGACACCTTAATTGAATATCACTTTCTGCTTGAACATCTATAACCGTTGTATTATCTTCTTTTTTTAGCTCTTCGTTTAAATGTTCAGCTTCTTTCGTGGATGTCAGTATTCTGATTATCTCGTCGGGATCTCCTTTATAGACGACTTCCTTTTCTCCGACTCGTTTAATATACTCCATGTTTATCTCCTTTTTATTATACAGGGCTTATTTCAACTTCATCACCTTAAGGGATTGACTAAAATTATAGCTTTTCTTTTTGCGAGCTCCCCAATAAGTTCTTCTGCTGGAACGCTTTCGAGATTAATCTTTTTCTTATAATCACTGCACATTCCAGATTCAGAAATATGTAGGATATGATCGCAATTACAATTCGTCGGCCATGTTCCATCAATAAAATGTTCGCATTCTTTAGCCTTACAAGCCATTTGTTACCTCCGCTTTTATACTGGGCTAATGCTTACTTCGGTCTGCATTGTTTCAACTTCTGGTTCATCATCAGCATTAATAATTCCATCAGCTATCATTTCAGCTAGTCCCGTTATGCAATCAGGGGCATCATCGTTTTTGTTCTTTCCTTCTTTTTGATATGTTGATAGAGCTTGGTAAAACTTTGGCCAGCGTTCACGCCAACCTTCCGGAAAGAATATATGATTCATTACAAAACTGGCATTAGTCAATATTCTAGCCTGTTTATTGGCCGATTGATGAAACCATAAAACATTGACGCGCCGTGTTTGATGCCTTTCCCAAATTAACCGATCAACATTTCGAGCAAATCCCCGGCCACCATTATTGGATTCAATTAATGCGGTATTTACTTCGTTTCTCACCAAGAAATCTGCTTCTTCCGGCTCGGTGGTTTCCATGGGTTCAGGAGTAAAATAAACATCCTTCAAATATCCTTCGCCTTGATAAACATCGGCGACAATGCTACATAGCCAGTCTGTTCCTTCGTCGGCTGTATCCGTGTAGCAGATTGTTTCCTCGATAAGTGAGGCCCCGTTATGATCCCGCGGGATGTCTGTATATTCTTTAAACTGTTGATATAACCGCCCTTTGACGCTAACCGGCTCTTGAAAATAATTAGCCTTGTATATTGCCGGGTCCATTGTATCTTCGAGTTCTTCAAGTCGTTCGCGTGGCAATAGGCTTTCGCATGTCATATTACCATTTTCATCAATGGGATTCAGTTTCCAGATATACCAATCCCGCGCCCGTTTCCCGGTTAAAAGTTTGCCGCACGGGTCCTGCTCACTCCACCGGGTCATATTGATAATATCAATCGGCAACCCGGCGCCACGGGAAAGGAATGTTCCAGTGAACCAACGCCAAATCTTTTCTAGCGCTCCCTCGTTATAGGCCGTTTCGGCGTCCTTAATTGGGTCATCGACTATCCGGATAGTTCCGCCTTTACCGGTGATCGACCCACCAACGCCGGCGCCTTTATAACTAAAAAATTCCCCTTCCAATGCCCACTTCTCAAATGAGGCGTTTCCGTCTTTGAGTTTTACATTGGGGAATATATCTGCGTAAACAATTTCATGAGGTCGTTCCTTTTCTTCGGCAATTCCATCCCGAGTATATCGGGAGAAGTCGCTTGCTAAGTCATCATTATAGGAACAGGTGATGATTCTCTCGGCCCGGTTCCGCCCAAATATCCATTGGCAAAATAAAACTAAAGTCCGGGATTTTCCGGACTGCGGCCACATGTTAATTATGAGTTTGCGACAGGTAAAATGTTTCGGAAGACCGTCAAGGGATTCAACTATTTGCCAATCTTCCTCTATGTTGTATCGTACGATGCGCTTTACATATAGTGCCTGAAGAAGATTGCAATAATCCTTTAAGTATTTTCGATCCGGGTCTTCAGTGTAGAAATCCGGCGCCTTTGTTTTGCAATATTCCCAAAACGAATTACGGGATAACCGGATTCTTTGTTCTCGTTTTAGGGATAAAAGTCTCTCTTTTTCCTGGCGAGTGATCTTTTTATCATTCATTTACCACCACATCGAATATATGTTTGAGTCGCCTAATAAACATTATGGTTAAATTATATATGCTTTTAGCTGGTCTTTTGTAATTAGCCAATTTATTCATCGTTATACATGGAATAATTATTCAATGTGTGTCCTTTTTTACGGCATCTAATAAATAATTATCCATTTTCATTTGTATTTTTCTAATTCCTTTTCGAGTTCATCGTCAGACAAATAATTGTAATTGATAACCTCCACCGGGCCACCGTTTTTACCGGTAACCTCTTGACTTATCTTCTTTGCCGGCATATTCCCCTTGAGTGTGTGATAAAGCTCAATAGCCTCCATATTTCCTCTCTTGCATTCTCGAATATGAGCTTTCCATATTTCCGGCAATTCTGTATCAGTGAATCTATCCAATTGTTCATTCATATACCGCACAAATTCTGGGTTTTTAACCCATTCGCACAGAGTCTTAAATGTAACCCCGACCTCATCACATTTATCTTTTTTTGTACGCCGGTCTTCTGGGTTGATAAGCAACTCCACCATTTTGATCTGTTTTGCATTCGGAATCCATTGCTTACTTTTTTTTACTCCTGCTTTTTCCTTTTGATTCTGTTTCATCGATATCACCCGCTAGAATATCAGGGACTTCGTCATTTCCGAAGTCTCCCCAATACAGTCCATGCTTTTCAAGTATGCTTAAAAAATCTTCCCTATCGTGGGGACGAATTGTCAACCCCCGGGGGCCTATCCATTCATGCTTAAGTTCATGTAACATTACTATTTTCTTTTGGTTGTCATTGAGTATATCAATATTTGGCTCATAAAAAGTAATAATAAAGTCATAAGGGAGATAGGCTTGATATGCTCCACTTACCTTTCTGCACTCTCCAAAAACCAATCCGCCGTCTTTCTTCTTGCGTTCATAACTCAGAACATATCCGGTTTTGAAATCATATTCTCTTATGTAAGCCACTTCATCAATTTTATCTATGATCTTCTCGGCCAATGTTCTCATCTCTTCGGATGGTTCACAGTCAAAAAGGTTTAACTCGCTTCTTAGTGACTTAATTAAGGCTGCCTTTTCTTTTGTTCGTTCCTCTTGATATATATGGCACAACTTATTGATGGCGGCACAAGTTTCATCTTTCCCACATTCCAAACCGCAATTCTTACACAGTTCATTCTTTGCCACTCGGATCACCACTTTATTAAATAAAAAAGCGCCACATAGGCGCTTATATTTTGTGAATGTTTCTTATTATCCATTGACCAAACCATTTTCTACAATCATCCGCATCATACCATGTTGTGGGTAAATCTTTTTCCCCTGAAATAAACTCCAAATTAATCAATTGCGGAACTTCTGTTTCTGGAGCATTGTCTGGCTTAACCATTCTTATTAGATAAAGATTAGCCGTGATTTTATCGGCATTTCTTGTAAGCTCCAGCCTTAAGTGTTTGCCTTCTTCGTTGATATCATGGGAGGATATACTAGAATAATCTTTACTTGTCATAAAGCACCTCCATAATTTAACTTTATGGAAGTATTCGCCAGAATGTTAAGTGTTCCTCTTTTGAAAAATTATCGGATATATCCGCACTCCCTCAGAAACTCTATTGCTTGATCCAATCCCTCACACACCATGGCCACCCAACTATTCGAGTTGAAATAGTTAAGCCAATATATCTGATCATCCGATGTAACCCCACCGGATAACTTTTTTAACTCAATGGCCGCTCCCTTACATATGGGATATGTCGGCGGAGTGTCGAAAATAAGAATGTCACTTAGCCCTGTTTTTAATCCCATTTGTTTCAGAATCGCCGCAGTTTTCTTTGAGCGTTTCCCTTCATTGGGTACATGTGCCCATCGGAGAGGACGGCCTTCATATTTTACTCGATCAAGAAGCTGGGCCAGCGCTATATGGTCTTTAGTTTCAGATGATGTTTCAAGATATTCCCGGGCTTTCATATTGGTCATTCAATACCTTCTAACGATTCAAGTAACGCCTCTGAACGGTCCCCGGCTTCATAAAGTCGAATGTCATTTGCGATTGCAGTTAATCCGAAGATACCAACCGGGCCTAACTCTTTATAGATACTTTTGAATTCCCTTGCGCGCTCTATCGCTTGGTTCCATCGTTCGTTATCTATCATCGCTCATTCTCCTTGAAAATATAATTGCCGGATCATTGCCCCTTGGTTTTCGGTGACTCCCCGGCAAACACCAATAGGCCCCATAACCTTTATACGATATAGGGTGTTCTATTGAAACCTAAGATTGGTAAAACGGCATATCCTCGTAGCGGTTCCCCTTGCTTTGCCCATTCCCGCTATTCATGAATAATTCTTTCTCAAACTTCAGCCGGCTGGCAATGGCTATCAACTGATCACTCGTGGTTGTAATTAACCGGTGAATTGCCTGTTGAACCTTTGTCTCATTGGAGCAATCTTTCTCGGCCACTTTTGCAACAAGAGACGGCGAATACTTCCCGGCATATTTATCAATTGCCTCGGCCAACGCTGCCTTTCGGTATGTTTCTGCTTTTGAATCCAACTCGACCAACGTTCCAAGGTAAGCGGTATATCTTACCTGGCGTTCTTTCATGGAGTGAAGTTCTGTCCCGATTCCTTCCGAAACATCTTTCATCGCTTCGTTAAGCCATGGAAGAATTGAGTTAGCCCACGTTATAAACGAAGTTGTATCATCAAGTTTAATACCGGTTAGCATTCATTGTCCTCCTGAACGATTTCATAACTTACATCCGCTCTGCTTTCCCACCGGACCTTTTTCTTTACCGCCAGTTCTTCAGACAGTCTCACAAGCAAATGATCTTTATGGCTAAGATTAGGATAGGCATCAACTATTTCGCCCTCAGGTAATAACCTAACTCTCATCTTCTAACCTCGCCTTTAATCCCCGAGCCCGCAAAATATTTTTGCTCCGGCGCCAGATCGCTTCTTGTTCCTCGGGAGTAAAAAAATCAAATATGCAGGATTCGGTGACGCCCTTTTCCCATCCCGGGATCCGTTCCCTTTCGGCTTCGGTCAAGAAAACCCGCCACCGGGGAAACTTATATTCAAAAAACAAAGGCTTCATCATATCGCCTTCTTTACTGATTTCCCGTTTTTAACATATCCCGGGCTTTGACCAACATTTCTCCGAACACTTGCCTTTCAATTAGCGGGTTATCATGCAGGAACATATGGCATTCATGTTTCATTATCCAGATATCCTCGACTCGGTCTTTGCCGCCTCTTGAGCGGTGAGGCCAATGATGTCCATCGTCGTGTTCGTTAACTATGGCAGTTCCGCCACAATTAGGACATAATCCCATCAAACAAAAATGGCCCTTTTGCTCAAGGACCATTTTCTTTAATTCTATAGGTATTGATTGAATATGTGATTTCAAAGGGGCTTTCTTCTTTAACCCCTTTTTCTGTTTTCCCGCTCGGATTGGCTTTGCAAATCCACCCGCTTCAGCTATAGCATGATATGATTCGCTATTCATAAATCGCCTTTCGCCGCCGTATGTATCTGATCGTCCAGAGCCTTAAAATGTCTCTTGGGATGTTTCCCCTCTTCAAACTCTAATAGACACATATTGGCTATATCAACCAATCGTTCTAAATTTCCGTCTTCTGCATACAAATCGCACTCTACTTTAATCCTTCCCATCCGATCCCATTGGCGCTTATTAGGTGCATTGATTAGTCCATAGCGAAATGCCCCTACAACTAACCGGTTCCGCATGAATCTTTCAAACCGTGGGCTCCATTCTGTTTCTCGGAGTTTATCTATATCAAAATGCGGCTCCTCAATTTCCGGAAGGCCGCACATGTCACGCCATAAATTGTTTAAAAACAAATCTCTCATTTCGTTATCACCGGCTTTCTTGGTGATATGAGTTTCTTCCACGGCCAATGAAGGTTTTTTCCGATCTGACGATATTCAGTATTTCGCCCCACAAGACCAGCCTCTCTTATTCCCATTTGCATTCCTCTGGAAATTTTGTAATCATCATAGATTGCCGTTAGTTCCGCCTTATCACCCCAATAAAGGCCAGCCACAATTCCCTTCCGGCGTTGATGCTCGTCGTTATCATCCAATACCTGAGTATATAACAAATGCGAAGCAAACGGGGCCTCACCACGATTCAAGCTGTCTTTCATTGCTCGTCTGGCATATATTTTATTTCGCCAGCGAATGAACAAATTTCCGGAAAACGGAGATTCGATAATTACTAATCGCATTGTTCCTCCACGCTATTCCGCATTATAAAGTATCTGCGCCTTTAATATCTCGGCCATCCCAACCATAGAATCCAACTCAAAATCATGCCACGCTGTATAAAATTGCCCATCATTGTCTTTTACAACGACTGCAATCTTAGTAATCATACCCTTACTATTCATTTTATTGAGCTGTGATAATATCTTCCCGACTGAATCAAGATGGATCACTTCTATATCTGGCACTCAAATCACCCGGCCTTCCTGTCAAGAAACAAATTATAACTCCATGTTTTCCCATTGTCCCCGTGAACCCCAAACAACTTTTGACTTGGCCTTCCGCTTGTTACTAAAGATTTCAAGGCGAATATTGACCCTCCAGGCCAACAACCATTAATGAGTTTTTCTCCCCTAACCCTTGGCAACTCTGTTTCCGCATGAAAATGACCCATCTCCATATATTCGTAATACAAATCGTTGGCGCCAAGTAACATAGTCCATTTTGCATCCGCCCGATCTATTGCATAATATGGGATTCCGTTCCATGCTTTTATATCATCACCATGGAGCAGCAAAAAGTTATGTCCTTGAATGGTTGTTAGCAACCACCACGACAGAGGTATTTCAAACTCAATTTGCTTATAATTTTGCAATTTGGTTTGAATGTATTTGTAAAGATAAACGTCATGATTTACATAGTGTGGATTTTCGCCTTTTCTTCCTATCCGGCCATGGTTACCTCCGACACATTTCACCTTTACTCTTTCAAACAAATGAAGCATTTCGACTATAAATTCACATAATAAGTCGGCCAACGCGAACATTTGATTATACAAGTCTTGGTCTACGTGTTGGGCTTGTCCTGCAAAAATATCAATGCCTTCAATCATATCTCCCAGCATATGTAAGTTTAAAACCCTGATTGGCGTTATTTGTTTCATCCGGGTAATTATTGATGTCATACTGGTCTTTAATATTTCAAATTGGTCTTTGAGAATGTCTTTGTTGTACTCGTTTAATCCACCTGTTGCTTCCCGGCTGATATATGTTCCGGCCTGAATATCCGAAAGCATCAATACTACTTCTTCTTCACTAAATTGGTTCTTTCCGGGAATTGCTATTGTTTTAATTTTTATTTCCGGCAATATCTTGATAGCCGAAATCATTTTATCTGCAATAATATCTCTTGCGGCTAATTCTTTGAGTTGCTGGGCTTTGAGTCGATCTTCATTCTGTTTTAGAGCCGTTTCTTTAATCTGCTGGATTTCTTGCTCAAGCGCGGCTCCAACTTCTTTATGAGCCTTGTTTTTCTCATAAAAATAATTCTTAATTGTCTGTTTGGCTACTCCAAATTTCACGGCCATTTCAGCATAGCTGATTTGACCTTTCAATCGTTCTGCTTCTGGACCCCATGAAGACATCTAGTTACCACCTCAATTTAAAGGCACCTCTTTATATAAAACCTATTCGGTATAAATGACAAAGGCCCCGAGAAAAGCCCGGAGCCAAAATAAGGGGAGGGAGGAAAGAATGAAAATGGGCAATAAAAAAGCCACTCCGATTTGAAATGGCTTTCCGCTGCCAACCCGGCAGCAAGATTTAATTGGTGTAAAATTTATTTTGCCTTTAGGCAACATCTCATAATCTCATTATAAACCCCTATAAAGTTTTGCGGTACCGTACAGATAATTTTTTATCCCGCTTTTTCCTCGTTCTTTTCAATTAACAATCCCCTCTTACATGCTAACCTAACAGTATAATCAACGATTTCATTCCACCAAATACTAAATGTTTGTCTTCTATCAATCCAAACATCAATTGGATCAACATTTAAAATTTCAGCTATTTTATAACTGTATTGTGATTGAACCGCCGAAGTCCATCCCTTTCTCCCGGATGAAAAACGATATTCCCGCCTTAATTGCAAAAAGATTCTTTTTCTCCAAGGCAATTTTGTTTCGACCTCATTTATCAACTTAATCCACCTTTCGGCGTTTTCGCCCAAGGCTAGTTTGAAACCTAATTTACCCGTCGGATCCGAAGTATTCCGATTGCTCGAAATAGCTAATTGATATTCATGGTTTTCTGCATTTAAAAGTTCATTACGTCGATTCAAATATTCTGTTTTCCGCTCTGCAATCCACAATAACCACCCAGCGGCTATCTTATTATCATCTTGAATTTCCCGTTCATAAGCTTCATCCGGTGCACTGTGCATTTTAAACATCCCCCTTTTTATCCCCAATTTTTCAAATAAAAAAGCCGATCAGCTCGCTCCCCTTACGAGTTCTGATCGGCGTCCGAGTGCTTCGGTCTGCCTAAGTATTTAGTTTATCTTTAATCTCCCTTGTTTGGTAATTTCATAAATTGAAATCAATGTTATCTGTCTTGTACCCATTTCGCTTTTTTCGACAATTTTTTCAACCTCATCTATATCAAATTTTCCATTTTTACTTGTTAATCTTGTTTCTCCAAACCCAAATCCAGCCGGTTGTTTAGTAATGTACGTGATAAGAAAACTCTTTGGTTTTTTGCGTTGGCTAATTTTTATCACCTTTCACCCCTCCGTCCCGGTTTTCTTTTTCTCTGCCATCTTCTGAAAGTGATATTTCCTTGATGCGGTCCCCAATAACGGCAATCCATTGGTTATTTCAATCTCGATTTTTCCAAAAACAATTTCATTCCGGATTGTTTCAAGCAATTCTTTTTCCTGCGGGTGTACTTCCATTCTGATTTTGTTCATCTTTCCTTTTCCCTCCACTCTTAGTAAATTTCCCATACATCTCCGTATTCCGCTTCTTCCGCTCAGCCTGGAATATCTCATTGATGGTCTGCCGCAACTCATTTTGTAACATCCGGGTTAATCCTGCAGTATTAGTCGTTTGGCTTATGGTTCGCATGGGCTGTCCTCCAAGAATTCATCTACCTCATTGATCCATTCCTTGATACTATAATGGCCTTCTCCATTAGAGCGTCCCTCTGCCCGCCGTCTCATAAACTCTTTAAATAAATACTCTGCTCTTATTATCCTCTGTGCCGCCCATGGAACCCATTCACGGGATTCAATAATAAAACTTTTATATGGTTGATCCAGCGGAGTCAAATCATACCCATCTTTAGTTCCTGAAATTTTTAATAATAAATGTCCGCTCGCTTCATCGATTAACATTCCAGGAACTGAACGTTCCGCCAATTCTTTCATCTCTTCCGGCGTTTTCAAAACTTAGCACCTCCCTTTATTACCGCAATCAATGCCGCTTTGCAAATCGCCTCCGCTGCCGTTTTACCCTGTGCCTTTATATATTCTTTGCCATTCCAAATATCGCAATATTCCGGGAGTTCATCACAAACATTTTCAATTTTCACTCCTCCGATATTGTCTATAACCCATTCCCGAACTTCAAATGCCCCCTCTATCGATGTCGAATATCGCGGCAAAATGCATGGAGCGTTTTCACCGACAGACAATAAGCACTCTTTACCGTCCAACGGATCTTTGGTAGTTCCGCAAATGACCAAACCAAAAATTTCGCTGGTAATTAGTGAATCAAGATTTAATCCGGGTTCCATTTTTAAAATTTGTTTTGGTGTTTTAGGCATTTATTCATCCTCCAGAAATTGTTTATTTCTTTTCATAACCCATTTAACTCCACAATCACCACATTTACGATCCAAACCATGAACACAATCACAGCACAAAGCGCCTTCGTCATGCATTGATTTAATTTCTTTTAGGATACCTTCTGCCTTCTTCAACCTACCTGCTACATATTTAAACCTTTCTTCCGTTGACGCCCATTTGGACATTGTCAAGTCTTTCATTGCATCTCACCTTCGTCCACTTCTTCGATATCAGCCATAGCGTCTTTCTTGATAATGTCACATATGCCGAGTAGTTCGAGCTGGTTGAATCCTTCTTTGTGATATGACATCACATCGTCTTCGTCCATTGTTACAACTAATTTTTTCAACTCATTTCCCCCTTTCGCCGATTGGAAGCCAAAATCCAATTGCCATAATCACACCAACCACCGCAGAAGCCAACGGAATCCTATTCAAAATCGCTAAACCTATCATCAATCCACTCAGTATTCCATAGAAAATTGAGTCCGCTGTTTTCATCAACCAGCCTCCTTACTATAAATTTCATCAATTCTTCCCCTGATTTGTAACCTTCTTAGTGCGCTATACATCAATTCATGTTCGGCTTTGATATTCTTTGGTTGCGGCTCTCCTAAAACAATGCTTCCCTTGGCTCTTTTGTAAATGCATCTTGCCTTTAGTGAATCATCAACCCATAATAGCCCCCAACCATCCGGAAGATCTTCTATGTTAATTAACTCCTTGGGGCTACAATAAAACCTATAACTACCCATTCCTAAATCCGGGCAAATCCTAAATGGCTTTTTCCTGTCGGCCAAGAAGTCCGATTTAGACATCTTGCACTCGATTAAAACGGAATGGCCCCATGCACCAAATCCAATCACATCCGGATATTCTCCATTCGAAGTGAGAGAATAAAGTTCTTTAAACGCCACACCACAGCTACCATTTTTCAATACCCATTTGTATGACGCTTCGACCAAATCGCGATGAGTCATATTACAGACCCCGCTTTCTTAAGTGTAAAATTCCCCGGTTTGCCACCTCGAACTTCCCGACATGGCTCCTTGACGATGCAATCCTAGCCCATCTTTTCCCTCCGTTATACTCACCGATTGCCGCCGCCACATCATAATTGTTCTGCCTCATCAACTCCGCGAAATGTGCGATGGCCACCCGGTAGTTTGCTTGCCACTTGTAAAAGTCATCCGGCTTATATCCGAATCCTTTGTAATAAACTTTCCATGTTGCAGCCATCAACTGAGCTGGGCCTTGTTCCCCGGCCTTACCTGGTTTGTATAAGTCATATCCGTTTTCAATCTGGCAAATCGTCAGGCAATCAAACGGACTCACCCCGGCTTCTTTGGCGTATTTTACAGTTAATTCCGCGAATTCCGGTAGTTCGTCGGTTATCAACTTCCTATTCGTGGCCGCCAGGTATCCAGTTACATAACCAAAGATAATATCTGTTTCTTGCGACATTTTGAGAGCCCTTTGAATCTCGGTTTGATATGTATCTTTGTCATTCGCTCTCTGTTGTTTTAACTGGGTGATCTGCTTGTCCAACTCAATATTTTCCTGCCGGCAGTTTGCGGTTGTTCGGTGGATATTGATTAGTCCGGCAATTTCAAACCCGATTATTACAAGTATTATCATGATTGTAATAAAAGCCCCTTTGTGTCTCATCCCTTTCACCTCTTTATATAAAATCGAATATCATTTCAAAGCCCCAATTAATTCAGAGTTTTCATATATATTGCCGAAAATTTCAATCATTTTGGTATAAGATTGGGTTGCCGAGGCAATCCAATTTCCCGGCTGAACCGGCACAAATCGAGCATATTGAGGCTTCCACTTCCATACCCATATGCCAAATTCATTTTTATATAGATCCTCCTCGTAAATCTCCCTGCTGTTCTTGTCATTTAATCCGATATATTGCATTACTTTGAACCGTTCAAGCTCTAAAATTCTTCCAAAGTCAATAATTTCATCGGGATCTTGATATATGCCGTTTTGAACATTGCTATACATTCTTTGTTCTATGCAATCCCACGCCCTATATTTGATATTTTCCATCATGCCACCACCCTCAAACTCTTTTGCCGGATCCGACCGCCTACTTTGCAATAAACCGATTGACCTCCCATAAGCCAATTGATTGATGTATGACAATCATCATGAATAGTTTGTTCCTCGGCCCGCCGTTGGAGGCGAATGTTATTTAAGTCTATGACTATGCGTTGGTTGAGTAATTCATGTAGTTCCATGGTTTTTAGCTCCTTTCGATTATTCTTTAACTGGTCTTTTGTGAGTTTCAATACGAAACTTTCTGAAATCCTTACTGAGTCCCTTGATTCTTAACCACCAATCGATGATTGCCATCCAAACCAGCATTCCAAAATATATCATCAAACCTATTAAAAGGCCGCATAAACAAATAGCTAAAACGCTTAATATGATATAAATAGCCAATTTCGGAATGAAAATAGTCATTGATTTTCTCCTTAACTTGCTTTTTCGTATTTCCTATACTTTTCAATCTGTGTAAACCTTGACTTTGCTTTGTTAAACATTAAATTTACTTTCCCGGATGGTCCGAAACGATTCAACGGGATATAAATTTCCACTTCTGATGGATCGTTGTTTGGAGGATATTTATCCGGATAATAATAATCATCCCTGTACATAAGCATCACTGCCGCTGCATCTTGTTCTAAGGAACCAGATTCCCGCAAATCTGATGCCATAGGAACCTTGTCATCCCTTTTTTCAACATCCCGTGATAATTGTGACAGCGCTAAAATCGGTGTATTGATTTCCTTTGCAACGTCACAGATAATGTTTGAAATCTCGCTTACTTGCTCGTATTTCCCTCTGATATTTGGCTCTGATTTAAACCTTTGCAAATAATCAATAATCACCAATCCTATACCGTGGGATATTTTCCACCTTCTCAATGTAGTGGCGAAACTTGATGCTGTAGATGATTTATCGTCGATATATAAAGCCGATTCATAAATGTTTTCGCCGACGTCTTTAACTTTTTTATATTCGCTGTCACTAAGCAATGAGGCGTTTTGAATCCGGTATCCGTCGACGTCTGATAAATCATTGGCAATTTTCTCATCCAACTGAGTAATGGTCATTTCCAAGCTTTTAAAATAAACCGGGATTTTTAGTTTGAATGCAACGTATTTCGCAATGTTCACAGCTAATGTGGTTTTTCCCATTTTTGGACGGGCGCCTATTATGTACATTCCACCGCTCTTTAGTCCGCGTAAAATATAGTCAAGCTCAGAAAATCCCGTTGATATTCCAACCAATCCCTTGGTTTCACGCCTCATCTCCAGTTCGTTGAGAAAATCCATGTAAGTATCTTTAATATGTACTGCTTCGCTTTTTTGACCCTTATTTAAAATTTGAATATCGTTTTGCATCCCTTTGGAGATAATTTCCCGCGGATCTTCCCCTTCGAACAACTTTTGAATAATGTCCCGGCATTGATTAATCTTCTGCCGAGCTATACTTTTTGATTTCACTATTTCAGCGTAATGCCGAGCGTTTTTATAGGTGGTAACAGAGTTTGAGATCTCAATTAATTCTTTAAAGGTGATTTTATTATTAAGGGCCGCATGAATCGATGTAACATCGGTAATTGGCTGATTCTTCTTATGCAAGTCAATGATTACTTCAAAGATCATTCTAATTTTTTCCTCATAAAAATCATTAACATCCAAGATTTCTTTGACTTCATAAAAAGTAGGATATCCACCAAAGAAGCAAGAACCAATTGTTGACCATTCGGATTGTTGATCATATAGTGGCTCCATTATCTATTCCACCTTTCCCGTGATTGTCTGGTAACTTCGTAACTATCGGACTTATTTGGTGGTCTATAGCCATTGTTTTTGCTAAAATTATTTCTTTCCCAAGTCCGGATCGCAGCTTTCCAATCCTTCATCTTGTTTTTATTTATCATCCAACCACGGGCTTCATAAAAGTCAACAAACCAATGAGGATCAATACTGTTTTTTCGTTCAATACAATACTCTTGAACCTCTTCAACAGTTGGTGGAATGTTTTTTATATTACTTACTTTATTACTTACTTTACTTACTTTCTTTGCATTGCCATTGCATTGCTCCGGTAATTCTTGAGTAATGCTCGGGCATTGCTCTGGTATTTCTTTTGGCTTATTCCATCTAGCGTTTGCAGCTATTCGCCCATGTTCGCTGGCTTCGAAATAAGGCTGTAAATATACAATTAGTTTGGGGCTAAAGAATTTTTCTTCTTCGTCAATTTTAAACAATTGATAATTGCAAATAACCACTCTTACTTTCTGTTCGCTGGTTCCGAATTCTTCGGCCAATAAATCGATATCTTCCATCGGGTATTTAAGATCCGTCTGATCTCTTAGCACTTCGAGAAGCATAAAAAATATTCCATATCCTTCAATTCCTAACTCCTTAGTCATCCGTTTGACTTTACGATCGTGACGTGCATTGCAAAAATGTGGGAAATAATAAGCATCCTTCTCCATTTTCTTCATCCCCTGCGCCCCCATCTTTAATCTGTTAAAAGCCCCGTTTTAGTTTCTTTATTCCGTTCGCCCCAGACTTACACCAAATACAAATCAGATCACCATTGCATACATATAACCTACGCCCGCACTTCGGACATATGTTCTTTGGCGGGGAGATATCAATAAAACGTGCCATCACTTTACCGCCTCTTTTTCTAAGTCCACTAAGAACTGCACGAAATCTTTTGTAGCCCCGCAACAATCACAAAACATCTTTACCTGCAACCCATCCTTGTTATGATAGGAACATATTTCGGTGTCGGCGCCACACATAGGACATGTTGATTCTTTATTAATTAAAGCTTGAGCAATATTTTTGACTGTTAGTTCCATTATCTTTTTACCTCCTATAATCCATTACTGGTTACATTAGCCCGAATTATTATGTGTTCAATTGGGTTGCATCCCATGGTGTCACAATTATGACCAGTTTCTTCATTTGTATCATCGTTAGGTGTTCCAGTTATAACAATTTGGTCGTTGTCTTCATTGATAAAGACGCTTTCAACTTCAATTTCACGCCAATAAACCATTATCTTTTTACCTCCGATTTAATTTCACGGGCCTCATAATCCGGAATAGGATGGGCGTAAATTGAAAAGCTTTTAATAACTCCATTGGAATCTCTGATGTGAATCAAATCAATCCCGCCGGCCTGAACAATCTTATAATCGCCCTCGCAGTCGTTTTTAGCACACGCTTCCGTGGCCGCTTCTTCAAAGGTATAGGCCCGGACCTCACTCCAATCATCTGCGTCATAATATTCAGGAATTTGGTATTCGAATTTAGGCTTACATTTTTCATGATCGAAGTGCCATTCGTGGCAAAGTGGACATTTATCATAATTTTTCATTTCTTCTCCCCCTCTGCCGTTCGAGAACGGGCTTGATTTGTGAAATATTTAATCCAACATTCAAAAAGCCTATTTTGGTATTGATCGCAAATATCGCGGCATTCATTATTATCAAAATCAGATATCAATTCGGCAGGGCAAGTATTCATATGAAATCCAAACCTTCGACAAGCTTCAGAAAGAGCTTCTTTCAAAACTTCCTTTTCCGTGTCGACGGGAGCGGGAGTTGAAAGGGCCTGCTCGGCCTTATCCACTTCTTCACAATATGGATTTACAGCGTGGCCAAGATAACCTCCATCAGAAATATCTGTTTCAAAGTTTTCGAAACAATCTGGACCGCTTTCAATGACGTTCAATAATCCTTCAATCGCATCCCTATACCCCGCTATCTCTACGATATCCCGTTGAATAATTTCGTCGGCCTTGGCGAGTTGGGATTGAGTCTTGGATAGTTGGGATTCCAAACTATGTATTTGATCATAGAAATCACTCTTGATTACATCAAACTCTTCGTCCATAACATTTTTGTCAGCTTCGAGTTGTTGAATTTGCATTTTCGTATTAGCGAGTTGGGATTCAAGAGTTTGATAGTCCCCTTCCCATCCATAAAAGCGTGTATTTTCATGACAATCAGTTTTAACGCACGTATCTTTAGATCTGCAAGTATCACAGTTTTTGTTGACTTCAACCAACCTTATCACTCCTTTCAAATTCTGGTTCATCTCGTTTCCAAGAACGCTTTAATGAACTCTGCCGCGACTTCCGGAACGATTGCATTGCCGCTGCCCCGTAGCATAGTTATCCGACAAGACGCGGCATAGGCTTCATTGGATTCCTTTTTAAACGCCTCAGCACGTTGTGCCAAAACGAATGACAAGCACTACAAAGAGTCTGAAGGTTATCCAAATCGTTATTCATTGGGTTTCCGTCTACATGATGGACGACTGTTTCTGTTTTGCTTCCACACGCTTCGCAAATACCTGTATTATTTTTCATCGCTCTTTTTCGAGACGCTGCAGCGTTTGGCGGACTTATCGAACGCTGTTTCAGTGTGGAGCAAGAAAGAGAACAAAATCTTCGGCGCATGTAGTTGCTATAACATTCAAGCTGGTTGTTTTTCCCCACTCGTTTTCTGTTGAACGATTTCCCGCACCATTCACAATGCTTTATTGGGGTCGGTTTCGTATTGTTTGCCATGCTTTATTACCTCTCCGCCCTGCAATTCACCAGCATCCCACTATCTGCACCCACCCGGCACTGATATCCATTTACCCGGGATAAATCATCCGTTATTCCAAAGTCACCAAACCGAGATACCATTACTATTTTGACTGTTGTTCCAGCCTTAACGGTTCTTTCGGTTGTTACATGAGTCTGCTGATTACAGTCATAAAATGTTGTATCTTTGGCTAATTCAGCATAGGCGGCCGGTTGAAAATGTTCTGGTTCTAAACCTTTTCGACCGTTAAATAGCCAATTGGAATAGGCGTTTTTCTTTTCATAGAGATAATCAAATAGATCTTGTGGGGTCATGCCGGCACCTCCGGAAACTCATGATATTGTTTTCCACTAATAAAATCGCCAGCGTTCTTTTTCCCAACTCGTAACATTAAAGCGTCAGAGTTGCATCCTGAATCATGTTGTTGTCCTTCGACAGATAGCCACGTGTAAGGAGCAAGTTCATCCTCTTCATCTCCTTGCAATCTTCCAGAACCATATATGGGATACCATTCACCCCATTGTTTAAAAAAGAAAGGTGTTTCTGTCGCTTGACATTGTTTCTGAATACTCCACACCCATCCTGGATGCATCGGCCTGGCATTAGGTCCGGTTTCACCGCCACAGATGACCCAATTAAGATAATCAATTGGTTTCTCATAACTTGAACACATGGAATACTTTCCGGTTTGAAGTTGATATAAATCTTTTGAAATATCAACTGGTCCTAACATTGGTTCAATCGATACAAACCGGACCGCCGCCGGAATCTGTAAAAGGATTGGGATTCTTAAATCAGCCATTTCTTGGTTCTCGACGGTGACCCCGATCCACACATTGGGCCAACCATTACCCCAGTCATCGGGTAAACATTCTTTTATCCGTTCTGGTCGTTTGGTTAAAATCTGATATGTTAGATGTGGAGTTCTTTTAATCATCATCCACGCAAAAGGTCTTTCCTCATCCATTTCCTCGATAAAGAAGTCAGACCACGAACAAACAAATACTTTTGCAGCGTTATGCCATTTTAGTGGCGCATTCCATGTTTGCACAGATGATTTTTTTATTATCGTTGGATCTTGTCCATATCTCTTTTTATCACGGTACATATAACAGTTGTCACACGCCGAACTTACTTTGTGACACCCTTGCCATGGATTCCATGTATGATCTGTCCATGCTATTGCGGTATTTTCACCCATGATTCAAAGCCCCCTCCAAATTCCCGGTTTCGATGATATTGCCAAGCCATATTATCCAAACGTCGTCTTGCGGCTTTAAATAAAATCCATTGCTAAAATGCTTCCCGCAGCATACACCAGGGCCACACCCAAGATATCTAGCCATAAAATAGGGTTTGTCTTTACCATATCCATTAACAAATTTGATTGCATCATAGTAGCGCATATAGCCTTTTTCATCGAATAATCGTGATTCAATCCACTTACTTTTTTCTCTAATTTCAAAGTTCTTTTCCCCGGTAACCATTACTTCAAACGGGGCTTTCTTAAGAGTTAAATAAAGAATTCTCATGCTATCTCCTTCAAATCAAATAATTTCATCTGCTTAACTACCCCTGGGAATCGCTTTTGAATGCCTCTCTCTAGCCCATAGTAAGTCGTAAATATCTCATAGGCACGGTTCCTAATGTGGTAAATTTCCATGGCTTCCCCGGGGGTTAACGGTATAAAAAATCCATCTTTGGTATTGGATACTATCGGCTCCTCTTGCCGGCGTAATTCCGAAACAGCTTGCCGGATTTGTCTATCTGTGGTTCCGAAAGAAAAGGCTATTTGCTTGGATGTTTTGGCGTTCGCTTTGCCCAAGCAATGATGATTGATATAGTCTAAAACAGAAATACCAAAGTCTGTGGATACAACCATCTTTACCCCGCCTTTCCCTGCACAAATTCAACTAACTCAGCATAATCTTGTTCGATTTTGGCTCTCTCAATTTTTTCTTTGGCAAGTTGCTTCTTGAGCTGCTGGTTTTCTAAATTGAGTTTTACGAAATCTGCATTGCTGATCATAGGTTAACCGCCTCACTATCGCTGGCATATTTCCATACAAATCCGCCTGCTGTTTTGTATCTACCATTACAAACATTTGAAATACTGCCATTGGATGCTCCCGTTTTCGCTTCGGCTTCTAATGTATTTTTGTATTCAGCTATAAATAAGCCGTTTTTTGAAAATTGCAAAACTCTCTTAGAGCATCTTTTGGAAATTGAATTACAAATTTCTCGGGAATGTTTTTTGCCCCAAAACGGGTTCTCGTTTCCTATATACGAACGCCTGTTTCTGTAATTTTCTGCTGGAGTAACAATTCTTAAATTCACTTTTCGATTATCAAGGGTATCGTGATTGATATGGTCTGTATGCATATTAGGTGGCGTATTCATTATCAAAACATGCATAACAAGTGGTCTTCCGTTAATATAAGAAAATGCATAGCCGCCATTAAAATACCATTTATGTTTATTAACTTTTTCAAGATCATCTTTATCAATTATGGTTACTTTACCTTGAGTTAAATAAATTTGTGCTATTGCATCTTTTTTCATGAATTGACCACCTCCTTATCAAATAGTCCGGGTTGTTCTTTATCCAAAACAGCCCGTTCCATGTTCTTAACCATCTGCTGATAATAAGATTCCTTAAGCTCAAACATAACCGCCCTACGCCCCATTTTTACCGCTTCATAACCGGTGCTACCGATCCCACCGAACGGATCAAATACTTGGTCGTTGGGGTTGGTCCAAAGTTCAATTCCTCGATCAATTACTTGCAACTGAAGAGGGCAAATGTGACGCTCGTCGGCATCTTCTCGAGCCGATTCTCGTTGCAGGGTTTCCGATGGATTAATGTCCATCCAAACCGGACTGGCGTATCTTTGCCATAGTTGAACCGGGAATGATTCATTCGTATGCTCAACTGGTTCGTCATTGTTGCCTGGTTTGCGAAATGTTACTAAGTAGTCAGGTATTCCTTGACGACTCATGCAACTGTCCTTTTTAAGTTGTTTATGAAGTAATCCAAGCGCCTTTGTACGTTGCATGGCCGTTACCGGGTCTTTCCAAATACATACTTCCGAATGATAGATGAAGCCAGCTTGTTGAAACCCCCGGATAATGTCACCCCGGAAGTCTTGAATCCCAATGTAACCATGAAATTGTTTGGTTGTCGGCAAATTCATGCAATGGATTGAAACTAATCGGCCGGTCATCGCTACTCTAAACCATTCTTTGATAAGAAATTCGAAGTGATTCCAGAATTGGTTATAATCACGGCTATTACCTAAATCGCGTTCGGAATTTGAATAAGTATAGAGTGAACTAAAAGGAATTGACGAGACACTGTAATGGATTGAGTTTGTCGGGATTCCTTTTATTAATTCAATTGAATCTCCGTTATAAATGGCATAGTCATTTGTTATAACTTGATTTTTAACTAATGTCCCCATTTTTGATTTCCCCTTTAAGTTTAAATTGACCACAATGCTCTGGCAGTTCATTGTCTCTGAATCGCTCAAAGACCTTGTCGGGAATTCCACCCGCATCACATTCAAGCAAGGGAATGGGCTCAGAATAATCCGTTATATCGCATTCACAGTCTTTACAAGTATAATTTTTCACGCCGCCTCACTCCTTAACCATTCAGGTATCTTCATTTCAACCTTTGGAAGGTATTCGTCTGCCTGTCTTACAGTGCCCTGAATATTCTTCTTTGTAATATCCTGGGTAGCTGATATCATTCCGGATAACATTTCCTCAAAATCGGCTTCTTTACGTTTTATATTGGCTACTACCGCGCCCTCGGTTTCAGCGACTATTATAAATACATCAACCGGATTTTTCTGGCCGAACCGCCAGCATCGACGAACGGCCTGGTAATACTCTTCAAAGCTATCTGATAAACCAACGAACGCCATTTTGGAACAATGCTGCATATTAAGACCAAATCCAAATATTGAAGGCTTGCTGATAAGTTTTTTGACGGTTCCAGATAGGAATTCGGCAACCGCTTTTTCTTTTTTCTCCGGGCTATCACTACCCCTAACCTCAATATTATTGTTAATTTGCTTTTTTAGTTCATCTGCCTCATTGTTTAAATTACACCAGGCAATAAATGGTTCATCGTATTGATTGGCAACTTCAGCGCACATTTCAGCTCGTATTTCGACCGTATCCCGCCGGGCCTGTTGCCGTTCTTGTAATGTTTGTGCCTCGACTGCAAATAATCCACTCATTGTGTTTTCTACCGGGATCGTAATTTGATGAATACGAAGTTCCGGAAGGATAAACCCGTCATCCGAATATCCTAAATCACTAGGTTTTTGCAGCATAACCGCCCACGACGCTACCCATTCCCAGTATTTTTTAACGGCATGCCCTTTTAATCTCCATTTAGACGTATCTCCGCCATCATGCACAAAGAAAGTAGCAAGCATTTCGTTTTGGCTCATAACCCCTAGAAACTCTGCGTGATTTCCGAGTTCCATATGGTCGTTGGGCGCCGGGGTTGCCGTACATGCCAATTTATATGGAGTATTCCGGAAAGCCTCGATTATTTCTGTCCGGGTCTTACCGTCATATGATTTTAAAATTGAGCTTTCGTCAAGGACCACACCTATGAAATCATCCGGATTAAAATGTTGAAGCATTTCATAGTTGGTGATATTTATACCCAGTCTAACCTCTGACCGATGCCGGCATAGATTAACCATAATTCCAAACTTTTCACCCTCGCGGACCGTTTGTTGAGATACCGAAAGCGGAGCTGCAATTAAAACATTTCCTTGAGTATGATTGCAAACATGTTTGGACCATTCAAGTTGCATTGCGGTTTTCCCAAGCCCGCATCCGGCAAATATTGCCGACCGCCCTTTTTTAAGGGACCAAATATCAATGTCTTTTTGGAATTGGAATAGTGCTGGATTAATTAACCCCGGATCAATTTCAAAACCAGATTCTTGATTAATGATTTGCTTTGACTTTAGAAACTCTTGATAGTCCATAACGTGACTCCTTATTCCAAAACTAATTCATCCCGTGTATATCCCAAAATGTCGTCTTTAAACTGATGCGAAAAACCCTCGGGAAATTTGTCATGAAGGACCCCATAACATGCGAATTTTTCACAAGGATGAGTAATTGATTTAATTACTCCCGGGCCTTCTTTGGTTATGACACGATCACCGATTTTCATAGATATCAACTCCTATCCCCTGCAGGTATGAGCGTCGGGGAATCTCTTCCCCGTCACCGGCTTTCACGATGATGACCTGGCCCTGCAATCATTCATTCATACGCTACATCTAAATACATGCAATCATCTTCGTTGACTTCAACGGTTGTTTCTTCTCCCGGACCAAGGGCATACTCTTTTTCGCCGCAACAGAATTCAATACTCATTCCGTTATTCAATTGATTTTTAACTGTGATATTCACGTTTGGCCCTCCTCGATTAGTTTATCTATATCAACCCCCAAAAATGGGGGTTATTTTCTTCTTGAAGAGGACGGGCCTTAGGAACCCGTCCTCGGCTATTGACAGATAAGTAATATTTTATTAGCCTTGCATTTATTTTTTTATGCTTATTAGAAGCTCACTCCAGGAGAATCCCGGCTGTGCAATGCTCATTCACCTTCTTAAAATGGATTTCACCATGGACTATTTAAGGTGTTGCAATCAGGTTATTCCTTCATGGGTTTGTCCTCCTTCTATCGAAATTTCAGTTGCAAGTGTCTAACGGCCTTTCTTTAGGAGTGCCGCTCGGCGGTGCCGATTGTCTTAGCTATACCCTCTTGGTACCGAATCCGCCTTTAATCTCCTCGCCAGTTGTCGGGGCTTCCACCCGTTTGCAGGAGCACATCTGGATTCCTGCGCTACCAGTTTAGTGCTACATTTTGACCATTTCTCGGTCTATGCTACTCTGGCATATATAACCCATATTTAGGGGTTTTAAGTATTTGAAATTTCATCATCCTCAAATTCTTCAACTCCCCAAAGTAACTTATGAGCATATTTTGTTTGAACTATAGAGGCTTCTTTTCTTACCCATGGTTCTTCCCAATCATCCTTAACTGGTGTGTAAGTCTCATAAAAAGCTTTATCGTCTCCCTCCGACATCCAAAGCAGTGAAAACGGAAGGTTAAAATAATTAAACAATGCAATGATCCAACCATATGGAGGACTCCAAGCGGTCCGAAAACGTATTGTTAAGGTATTACAAAACTTGATTGTTTCACTTTCGTAAGCATTCCACTTTGTACCCCAGTTTTTTCTTGCCCAATCAAGATGATTATCCGGGAAGGTTTCTTCATGTTCTTTACCAACATTGCCGCGCCAGATATTCAGTGGTGACGGTACAAGTATTTCAAAATCGATATGGCCATTTTTAACTACTTTCTTCAATATTTTCCGTTTTTGAAACCAGTTCACATTTTCAAAAACTATTTCGTTAACAACATGATTTGGCATTATTGATACCTCCTTTTAGGCTTGAGCCACTTTTACCATTTTTCCGGTAAGAGCCTGTATTTCTCTTTTGAATCTGGCTTCGTCACTATTACCGTCTGACAAATGTATTAAATGGATTTCGTTAACCGCAGCTAAATCATTGCTTCTCAAGAATTCTTTGACTTGCTCCAACCCGAAATGAGTCTTTATAATTCTCCGCCTCATTGCTTCCGGGACGGTCCCAGCTTTGACATTAGCATTCAGAATATCCCGAGAGTGGTTCGCCTCAATCATGATGTAATTCAAACCGGTAAATGTATATTTGCAATACGCGGTATCTGTGATGTAAACAAGCCTTTCACCGGATTGGTTCTGTAATAAGAATCCCAGATTCTCCACATCATGGACTAAATCAAAAGGGAGAACGGCCCAAGAACCAAGTTTAAATTCCTTTTTTGACTCAATCACATTAACCCTATGAAAACCGTCTATGATGTCTCTGGAAGCCGTTAGAGCTTCTTTTGTATCGCTCAACATGTAAACGTTCATCCCGGCTTTCAAAACCTCTTTAACGCCCTTACAGTGATCCTTGTGACAATGGCTTATCAAACATCCGGTAATACTTGAAATTTCGAAATTTGTTCCTTTCTGAATCTCCTTGAACGGGATACCGCACTCTATCAAAAGAGGCGATACCCCATCTGAAATCCAATAGCAGTTTCCCCGGCTGCTAGAGGCTAAAGATTTGACAGTAATCAATAGCACGGGCCTCCATCAGAGGAAACAGTCTTTTGTTGTGAAGGTTGTTCCGGCTTTTTATCCTCCTTTGATTCGGGATGCTTTTCGGTCTCAGAACCGCCATCTGGATGAACAGTTCCCGTAATATTAATAGGCTCTTTGTTGGCATTTTCACCGATTTCTGCATCAATTTCCGCTTCGGCCATTCGGTGTTCTACCTGTTTTAAATGCAGGTAATCATCGTCAATCTTTTGGCTATCGATGGTTATACTGTTATATGCGGCCCGGTAAACTGTTTTATAGCACATCTCTTCATACCAGCCATCAACCTGTTCCTTGCCGACTTTCTGCCCGCCTTCCCATTTGTCTTTTTCCCCACCCCAAAACTCGACACTTGCATACTTGGGTTTGCGTTTCAATATATCTTTCAAGGTAAAGACAACGAGCCGGTTCTTTTGTGGGCATTGCGAATACGAATGATAGTAAAAACCTCCCATGATTTCTCCCCGGTCGAAGCTGTTGACGATCTCGAACTCATAACTCTCAAGTTGATTGCTGCGGTCCTTTTTGATTGCTTTGAATTTATCGTTTTGATAAACGAGTTCCACTGTTACCGCATCCGGGATATCCAATCCATACTTTTTGGCCTTCAATTCGATCCCCCGGTATCCGTCAATGAATCCGATATCGTATTTATTAAGAGCATTGTTTTTGTAGGGAATCATGGCAATATGGTTGCTTTGTGCCGGATCGAGCCCTACTCTTGCTGCTGATACAACGTCACAAGCGAGCTGGGCCATATTAACGTTCTGCCATACGATAGGCAACGATTCTTGGTGAGCTGTTTTCTTCTTCCGCTTTTCATCTGCGGCTTTCAATGCTGCATCCAAGGCAATAAAATAATTCTGGACTAAACGTTTTTGGAAATCGGTTAAGGCTATTTCTCCGACGCCATTACCAAACTCTTTCACAACCATAAAGGTAAATCGCTCGGATGCTGTTGGTTCTTGCTTAGCCAGCTTCTCTTGCTCGTTGGTTTGATTACTCATATCAGCTTGCCTCCTGTAAGATTCTTTCCGGATACTCTACGCGAAGTTTGATATCCGGTTTTGAAACAATCAGATTGATAATTTGAGCATTCATTTCCGGGATCGCCGTAACGCTTTGCCGTTCATCGATGAATATTGGGGCGGTAAATCCATAATGTTCTGATAGCGTCCGGATTATATCAAGGCCAACCATAATCCGGTGCCCTGTATTAAGTCCACTTGAATAAGGGACTCCATCATAAAGCGTCTCACAAACCTCTTGGAGCCCTCCGTTTACTTGCTCTGCGAAGAGTTTGAACTTTGCCAGCTTGAATTTACTATTGATCTGCAACTCAAGAAGATTGACCTTTGTCCGAATAAACTCTTCAGTCAGATAAAGTTCTTGTTCCAACCGCTCATACTCGGCAGCCAAATCCCGTTCTTGTTTTTTGAGTTCCTCAATCCGGTCCAGTCCTTTTTTGCGATATTCAATATCATTAAGAGATTTTTCAAGGGCCGCTTTATCGCGAATAAGTTCTTCAATCTGATTTTGAAGAGGTTGAACATCTGCTTGTTTACCGCTCTCGGCTTCTTTGATAGCCGCCTCCAAAGTCTCTTTTTCCCGGAACTTACTCTGATATGCTGGGGTCTGTTCAACCTTACTTTGTTGCAATGCGGTCATATTATCTCGGATTGATGCAATTCGGTTCTCGATTTCTGCAAGTTCCACTTTCTTAGCATCGATCAATGCATTTTCATCGGATTCTTTTTGCTTGAGTTCATTGACCTTTGCTTCGAGTTTTTGAATTTCATCTTTTTTAGTTGTACCGGTTCCGACGTTTTTCTCCAACCTATCGGATTTTTGTTGATTAAAATCGGCCAAGGCTTTTTCGCGGGTCGCTTGTAATTGATCCTCCGGTAAAGCTTGTCCGCACAGCGGGCACGTTTCAGATTGTTCGAATTGAAACTCTGATGCCTTTAAAGTCCTCCATTCTCCCCGGAGACCTTCTAATTCATTGTTGAGTGTTTTGATTTGCCCATTTAGTTGGTTAATGGTTATTGAGTAATCTGCCGGGACACATTCCCGTTTCAGGGACGCCGCCTTATCTTCAAGTTGATTAATTTCATTTCTCTTGGTCTGAACCTGGGCGTTGATAGCAGATTGAAAGTCATTTTTTATTTTAAGTAACTCCGATTCAGCAATCCGTAATTGTTTGGTTTTCTCGGAGGCTTCGCCGCCATTCTTAATGGCAAGTAATTCCTGCTGCTTTTCCTGAATCATGCCGGCATACTTTTGAATATCTGTTGGCAATGCCTCGGGAACCAAATTACTTATATCCGGCAGTGATTGCTGAACTTCACTGATTCGAATCGGGATTTTATCAAGATCATTATTAATCATGGCCCGACGGTTAGCGATAACCTTCCGGTGATCCTCAATTGTTCTTCCTTGGAGGATCGAAGGCAATTTATTAAGTGATTCTTTTGTGGCGATTACATCTTCATCGCTGATATCTCCACAAACTTGGAGGAGCGTTTTCCGGCGTTCTTGCCATGAAAGCATGGTATTGAAATAAATTGGGCTTGTTAGGAGTTTGAATATTGTCTCGTTGGCAATCTCTGAAATCTTGACTTTGTATTCTGACTCCTTAACCGGTACGCCGTTGACGAAATAATCTGTTGTATGCCCTGAAAATTCTGATGTAGGTGATCCCCGCTTTTTGGTCCATTTCTCCGAAAAAACCTTTTTTAGATTAAGCGGTTTTCCGTTGTGTTCAAAGACGGCCTCAACTTCATGCTCAAGGCCGTGGATTGGTTTGTTATCCTTATCCAAAGTTTTGATTTCAAAGTCCGCCTTGTTCTGACTGTCTTTGCCGTATAGAAGCCACAAAAATGCATCAAAGATACTTGTTTTTCCTGTTGCATTATCACCGAACACGCTTACGTTTTCGCCGTTCGCTTGTAGTTCGAATGACCGTATCCCCTTGAAGTTTTTTAACTTGAGCGTTATTAACTTCATCTTTCTTGACCTCCTCGATAATTTGACTCCATAAAATTGATTCTGCCGTCATTGAATCACCCCGCCATCGGCAGCTCGTCCACCGGACAAGATTCGGATTCCCTGGCTTTTTGTAGTTGTTCAACGACCATTGCAGCTTCGTCGTCGTGAGTCGCTTGGTATAATCCGGCAAGGTGGGCTTCGATTTTATCCTGGTCAATCTGGTCTAAAACCGCATAATCATCAACGTTTTCGAGTTCAACGATAAGTCCGCCGGTATATCCAAAGATGTTTTGTTTTACGCCGGCTATCGAGCCGCAGGGAACTTTTAAATTGGACATTGATAGCACCTCACTTTCTATAAATCGTATTGCCAATTATGGGTTTTACCACACCGCGTACATTCGTAATTGCCAAACTGTGATTGCCCGTTATTTGCACGAGCGCATTCAACCCAATCATGCCCAAATAAAAAACACCAAAGTTTTCTCATTATTAGCCCTTGCCTTTCTTCGTTTTCGACTTTCATATCCGCCACCCAGAACCTAAAATTATAGGTCCGGGTTAGGCGGAATTGCCGGATACCAGAAGCCCGGAAATTAGCCGGGATGAATCCGGGACTAACTCGCTTTCACATCTGGGGAAACATCTTCTGCCTTCCGGATTTCCCACTTAGCTCCATGAATTGGTCGATTGCCATGGAATTCAGTTTCTCCGCTTATCTTCTCTAAGTTGATTTTTGCAACTTTCACGAAGGTTCCCTCAAAAATAGGCACAAAGTGAGAGGTCTGATCCGGATAGTCTAATATGTATCCTAAAACATAAGTTTCTTGATTTTCAGGCATTGAATAAGCCTTCTTTCCGTGATAAAATATAAGTAACGGGATAAAACTTTGGAAAAGTGCTCGTTTCAAGCAGCCGTCTTTTTGCAGAAGACGGTTTTTTCATTTTTGGCCATCTTAACCATCATTTCAAGGTATGGTATAAAATAACTTGGCGGAGTTGTACGGTTATTCTCATAGTTGTAGATGGTTTGAAAAGATACACCCCCGACCATGTTACCAAGTTCACCCTGGGAAACCGGTTCACCTAAAACTTCGCTCAGCTCTTGCCTCAACTTCTTGATGTTTGAACCATTGTCCATTTTTATCTCACCTCGCTTTCAAAATACTTTTTAAAAAACATTCGTAAAAAAAGTTCGTATTTCAAATTAAGTGATAATGCCTTATAGTTAGTCTTGTTCGAAATCCTCACTCCCCCAAGTGAGAGCATCCCCTTACTAAATCCCCCGTTTTAAAAATCCCCGCCTGGACCGGACGGCCATCCGATCCAGGAATCCCCTTCTTCTTTATATCAAGCAGCCGTTTTGGGATGATCTGCGGGACGTCCAATGGCTATGCCCCAGGGAATCAATTTAACAATGTGGCCGTCTTTAAGCGGTTTCCATGGGCTAAATGATTTACCGGCCATAGATATCAACTCCTTTCTTAAGGTTCAAATATGCGAGTAATAATAAATCCTATAAAAGCACCGGTTAAAACACCGGAACCAGCCAAGATCAAAACTCCTAATTTCCGGAACCTCATGACTGCTTTTCTTTTCTCTGCAAAAGTCATATCCATCACCTCAGAATCAAAATTGCTAACATGAAGGAGGCCCCGATAATAAACGACCAAACCAAATAAGGTAGATTTTCCTTCTCTTCGCGCCGTTTCATAGCCTCGAAATTCTTGTCAATGATTAGCATTATTGCGACCTCCCTATTTTGAGATTGATCGCCGGTCTTTCCCGGCCGCCAGTAGTCGTTTCCTACTGTCATCTGTTCTTCTAGGAAATCACAGAAAACCCGCCAGCATGTCCGATTGCAAACGTGGTAAGTTTTTCTCGGCAGTTCAAGGCCGCAGGTTTTTTAGAAGGTTCTACCATCCCTTCCTTGTTTTTATCGTGGTGTCATTCCACTACCCCGGTTTACTCTAAAACCGAACTGTAAAGTCACGGTGTCATTTTCTTTCGATAATCCTTCATAACCCGCTTTGGGTAACCGCTTCCTTCGCAGGAATACATATTGCAGGTCGGTTCTCTTATATCTGAGCTCTGTCACCGTTTTGAGCTTTTAGCCTTGATTATTGAGATTGGCATTCCGTCTATCGCGAGATCTTTTGAACAGATATTGGGACACTCGCCGCAGCTCTCTTCCCCTCAACGTATCCGAATACGCAAATCTGCCAATCTAGGGATTTAATCCCTGTGAAAGAGTTTTCCTGATGGTTTCGGTTTGCTTATGCCGTTTGTCCCTTCGTTAATCTCGGATTAACTCTCTATCGTAACGGCTTTAATTTTCGGGAGCTTTGCTCAAGCAGATTTCGGGCTTTCACCGTACTTTACCGAAAAGTGAGCATTAGATTTTGCAACATCCTCTTCCGGATAGGGATGTAACTATAGCGCCGGGATTCTCACCCGATTTTTAGACTCACAGGCGCTGCCGGCTAACATCAGGAAAACTCCTTCACAAGAACTAAATCATCAATCTTAAGAGAATTTTCATCCCCTTAGAGAAGAATTTCTGATAACATAGACTCATTCGTTGACCGGACGGCACACTTGCCAAGCCTTATACCAATCCATTAACCTTCCGCATCCGTTACATAGCTACATATTCATTAATAGCAGTGTTTCACGCGTCGCTTTTGTCTACCCACTTATCACGTCGAATGTTAGGGTCATAATTTCGACCGCTATCAGAAATCCTTCTCAAAGGGGAGGAACTCCGGCCTCCCAGGTATACAATACATAGCACTTTTTGGAGTTTATGGATTCCCTCGATTATTGGTTATGTGAGAATTACAAATCTGCTGTTCATTCATCCCCCCTTAGTGAGAACCTTAAAGTAACGGTTTGACCTTTCTTTTGTAGTAGGGATCTTGTGCATCCCTCCAATCAGAGACTTTTAGGTATAACCATTTGCTATAGTTAGCGCGTTAACTTATTAGATACTTCGAAGGGTGAATCTATACCATCAACGGGGCACCTCTTCTAATCTCCAAACTTTCATCCGCCTAAAAGTCTCTGGTTGGAAGGATGCGGGTCGACCTCCCGCGGCTTCCAACATGCTATATTAAAGGAGGATCAAAAGCTGTATCACTGAATTGGCTTTATTCCCGATCCGTTAGTGTTATGAGGTCTCTTGATATACAAACCAATATCTTGTATCAATTCCGGAGGTATCGTTTCGTGCATATCATTAGCATCAATTGTTGGAGTCCGCTTGATAACATTACCCTTATCATCAAGCAATGCCCTATACTGTTTACCATTATGGAAAAGGTTGATTGATTTCATATTGGCAACCTCCTTAAATGCCTTCGTTGGTTGTTACGCCGATTTATCCGATTTTGACCCGATCTGTAACCAATTCATATATACCTTTTCAAGTGTCTCCTCTGGCAAGATATGCATCTGGATGATAAAATCCCATGTTGGCAATACATGCTTGGTTTCTCCGCATTTGATTGCAGTAAGCTTTCCTTCCTTAATCAAATTCTTAATAGATTGATATCCAACTCCGGAAACTTCGGAAGCTTTTTCAATGGTCAATGTAGTCGATAAAGTTGGTATATCTGCTAGGCTGAAAACCTTTTTTTCTTTGGCCTTAACTAAGTCATCGAGCTTGGTCCTTGGCATTTTTAATCCTCCTTAGGCGGATTGTTTGTTTTTGCTGATATTATCAGCATTCATAACTAAAAAAATTTCATCTGCCTTTTTATTAAGAACAATCGCCAATTTTAAGGCCTCTTCAATATTTGCTTTGGTTTTCCCTAATTCTATCCTGCTATAGCGATTGCGTTCTATGCTTGCTAAATTAGCCAGTTCTTCTTGGGTTAATTTTGATTCTTTTCTGGCTTTTAAAAGTTCAAAGTTCAAGTTTTTTCCCTCCTTTGCTGACTTTCTAAGCAAATTATACTGCTAATAATTTTAGCAGTCAATAGTTTTTTGCAATGTTTTTGAGCAATTGTTGAAGATGTTGGCAATCTAATATATCATGATATAAAGGGTGATATTATGACATTAGGCGAAAGATTGAAGCAGTTAAGAAAAAATAGCGGCTTAACGCAAGAACAGTTTGCTAAGAAATTGGGCGCAACTCGTGGAGCGCTGTCTAATTGGGAAATCGATAATTCTACCCCGGATAATGAAATGCTTAAAAAGATTGCTGATTTTTTCAAAGTGACTACTGATTATTTATTAGGTAGGGATGAAAAAATCATAGATTATTCTCCGCTAAATAAATTCATTGAGGATTACGAGCGGTTACCAGAAAAAGACCGTAAAGAAGCAATAAAACGATTAATAAATAAAGCCCTAGAAGAAGATCATAACAATAAATAAGGCACTCATTTGCAAAGATATGGCGATAAAAAAAGGCGGCAATCATGAAGGGAAGTTGCAGAAAACAAGGCGAAGATTCTTATGAACTCCGGGCAACGGTTAACGGGTTCCCGTGGCGGGAAACTTTTCACGGAACGGAAGAAGAAGCAATGTCGTATTTGGATGACAAGCTCCATGAATTCAAACACGGGTTAAACCCGGCTCAAAGTAATGTTGATATTGAACATTACTTTGAGTATTGGGACAAAAATTATGTTCTTCCTCAACTTAAACACACAACCCGGCGCGGATATAAGGAAACAATCAAGAATCACATTTTAACTAATATGAGTGGAACCACAAAGTTAAAAGACTTAACTCCTTTACATATCGAACAACTTTATAATAAGCTTCGCGATAAAGGGGCCAGTCCAAATATTATGCGTGATGTTCATACCGTTTGGGGAAGTTCTCTTGAACGCGCTTATATTTGGGGATTTATCCCCGAAAAATTCAAATTAGATAAACTGGAGCCAGTTACACGCAAAGATAGAATTCGATTAAAGGCTGCGAAAAAAGAAAAAATTGTCTGGAATGCCGATCAGGCTATGGATTTCTTAGTATGGTCCTGGAAAAAATCAGGTCGGCGCTTTTATCTTTATTTAATAGCATTTACCACCGGAATCCGCCGCGGGGAAAATTTAGCTCTGAAATGGGATAATATTCTTTTTGACGATAGGAGAATAAAGATTGCGGCCTCTATCACCGATGGCATATACGAAGATTATGTCAAAACAGAAAAATCTGTTGACGATATCCATATGATTGATTTTCTAGCCGAAAAGCTGCAAGAATATAAACAACTTCAAGAACAAGACCTGTCCGAATATAAAAGAGCCTATTCGAAAGAAAATTGGGTACATGCCAAGCCTTTGGGCGATTTAATCATGCACCCGGATACCATAAGCGAAAAATTTCATAACGACATAGTTGATTGTAATATAGATAGGGAAATGGCCGGGAAAGAGCCACTTCCTATGATGGTGTTCCACGATTTGCGGCACGCTATGGCAACATTATTGTATGAAAAATTTGGAATACCCCGGTATATTATAGCCGAAATTTTACGGCATTCCGACCCGAATCTTTCGAGGTTAGTTTATACTCATCCCACTGTTGAAATACAGAAAGAACCGCTTGAAAACATCAACCGGCTATTAAGAGAAAATTTTGGGGACAAGCAAGAGGTTCCCCAAGAGTTCCCCAAAAAGATACAAAAATCAAGTTAAAAATTAGGTTTTTCGAAAGTGATACATACCCAAAAACCATGTAAATAAAGATATAAAAATTATGAAAAGTATTTAAGCGGTATCGTAAACCGCAGGTTGAAGGTTCGACTCCTTTCACCAGCTCCAAAAACAAACAAGGAATTCCGGGTAACCGGAATTCTTTTTATCATTTTTCCCATTTCTTCGAATTTTATTTTTTCTGGCTGGTGAAAATTTCAAAAATCCCCAAATTGCGTAGACGCGCCACTACATCCTTTACCGAAGACTCATCGAACTTTTTTAAGATATTCCCTACATGAGTCCGAATCGTTGAAGGCTCTACACAATGAATTTTAGCAATTTCAGTCCGGTCCTTCCCTTCCGCCAACATCCTTAGGATTCCAAGCTCAGTTGGTGTTAATCGATAAACAATATTCAATGTCGCTATCAAACTTGCTCTTTCGGAACGCATTGCCCTGAACTCGGAGCGGATCATACGGGCAATCCGGGGACGGATAGGCGACATATCATTAGCAGCTGCCCGGACTGCTTCAATGATTTCAGCAGCTGACGAATCCTTCAATACATAATCGGTTGCCCCTGCTTCAAAAGCAGCGAATACCGTTTCATCATCACCAAAATGGGTAAGCACCACACAGCGACTGCTTTCATTTTGACTCATTAAATGTGAAATAGCCTCAACTCCGGCACGAGGTGTCTCCATTTCCAAATCCATTAATATAACATCGGGTCCCGTTGCCAGTGCCCGTTCTACTGCCTCACTTCCACTTCCAACCGCTTCTAGCACTTCCATATCCGGTTCATGCGAAAGTACCATGCTTAAGTACTCTCGGATCGGCAACATATCGTCAGCAATCATTAAACGAATCCGTGATGACCCGGACAGGCCCATACTATGCTGCACTTTGTACTCCTCCTCCCGCGTCCAGTAGTGGTTTCCTCTTTAAATTTTACATTGAAAGGATTCTTTCCATGAATAAACGGACTATTACTTGATTGAGCTGCTTAAATTGGGATTAATAAGCGGCGCCCCCATTTTCCCCGTCATCCGGTCAAAATTAGAATAAATATTCCAGCCTCTCTTCACAGCGGGATTCTTCCGGTAGTACTCCCCTAATTGTTGATTCCATTCAAAATCCAGTTTGTTTAATTTATTATAAAGGTTACCACCATGAATCAAAACATTCCTAAAGACTGTACAGGGATTTTCCTTTGGCGCTTTCCAGCCCGGAAGAATCGGATATGTTGCTAAATAATCCTGATTCAAAGTATCGGCAAAGTCTTCAAATCCTCGTACTTTTGGCCGGTGCTTTACATACTTTTGAGCTACTATCGGATCGGGGTCGATGCATTTGCCCCTTTCATACATTAATGCCCGTACTTCGTAACGGTTAAACCATTTAACAACTTCCCAGGCTTCAAATCTATGCTGAGTCTGGCCATTGATATTCCACATGCCACTGAGGATCATTGCTCTTGGTTTGCCATGAAATTTGCCGTCAAAAGTGGGTATCGGACCTACGCCCCAATCGCATTTAGCAGGAAATTGCGCGTTAAACACACCCACATCCCAAAATTCTCCCATATACATTCCGATTCTTCCTTCGGCGAATTGGGCCCGCAAAGCGTCATTACTTAAAATTTCAATACCGGGAAACATCGAACCATCTTTTTTTAAATCAAGTAACAATTGAAAAACTTTGTTATAACCTTCCATAGCCCAACGCCCCTGCTTCCAGTCCCAATAGGCGGGTTCTCCGTTTGCTTCTGCCCATTGGCTGGGCAACCATTCCATCGGCCATGATTCGGCTCCGCAATAGGCAAAACCATAAGCTTCTCCCCGGCCTATTTTGCTGATTCTTTTAGCTGCTTCCCTTATTTCCTGATAGGAGCGGGGGGGTTGGTCGGGATTCAGACCTGCGGCCCTGAATAAGTCACGGTTATATATCAACCGGGAATTGAACACTTGAGCTGGTATTGAATATACATGGCCTTGATATGTTGTCATTCCTTCAACCCAATACCAACTCGGCCACTGCGCTTTCCAGCTTTTAAAATCAGGAAAATCATCAAACCACATCTGAGCGCCGGCTTTAAAATTATCCGGATAATTCGTCACATAACCGCTGCTATACAAATCCGGGCCCGTTCCGGATTTTTGAGCTTGATGAAACATCGGCCAAGAGTCATCCCCCAATACTCTCATGGAAAGCTCAATTCCTTTTTGGCGTCCCACTGTATGGTTAAAATTATTAATTAATTCTTTGATCAAATCGACCATATGGCGTTGATGGGTCCAAACCGTAAGTTTGACGGTGGATTTTATACCGAGAACTGGAGCTGTACATAAGAAACAAATTAAAAATACCCAAATCATTAACTTAATAAACTTGCGGGCATTCTGACGAGTGATATGCATTTGATCCCCCATCTTCAACACTTCCCACATACAATTCTACTTGCATTCTTAAAACCGAGCATTTATTGTTTAATTGTAAAACCCTCTTAGCCCTAATAAATTCTTTGTTTTTTATTATTATCCTGTCAATTTTTTAAGCAAAGTCCGATTTCCTTGAGTTTCATCCCTAGAAATTAGGCTAACGCTGTAAAACAAGCGTTAGCCTAATTTTAAAAGTCCTATGTAATTTATTTATTGGTTACGAACGAAAATCTCCATTACTTCTTGTTAGCTTTCCATTCATTCACCTGTTTTTGAGTTTCGGCAATGATTTTATCAAGTCCGGCAGCTTTGAACTTGGCGTTGATCTCTGGCAAGGTTTTTGGATCAACAGCTCCGCAAATCAACGGACCAACGTTTGTTGACCAAACGTTCTGGCAAGCAGCCATTTCGTTTTTAACAGGGTTCGGATCGAAATTAAAGCCCAAGCTCTTGGCAGAAATTGAAGATCCGTTGAATTTTTTGAAAGCATCCCACTTCTTGATGTTTTCGCCTTTCCAGAAGTAGTTAATGTATTGATTTCCAAACATCCAGGCAGTTCCGGGCTTGTAACCGGAGCTTTGAGCAGTTACGCCTTTCGGATAATCGATAACATCATTGCTAACTTTTACCCAATGTTTGCCTTCGATACCGAAGTTAATGAGGTTATTAAGATATTTATCCGTGTTGAATAATTCAAGAAATCTAAGAGCCATGACAGGGTTTTTGCTGGTTTTGGAAATGGCTTGCATGGAACCTGTGCAGTCTCGAGTTTGAACAACAGGTTCAGTTATATTGACATCTACGCAAGGAACACCCCAAGCAGCAGTTCTTTCTTCATCATGGAACGGTTTACCGGACTCAACTTTGCAGAATACTTTTCCTGCTTTGAAGTCGGTGGTGAAATCAGACATGGTTGCAGCATCCGCTGGAACATATCCGGCTTGATAATATTTCCGAGCCAATTCAAGATAATCTTTGAACTCTTTTGTCTCTAACAGATTAAAGACTTTCATATCTTTACTGTCATTATAGAGAGCAGCAGGAATATAATCATCACAAATCCGATCGTAATCAAGGACCCGGAATGCGCTTTCCCCCTGGAGATTTTGGAAGCCAATCACTCCGGGTTCTTTTTCTTTAATCACCTTTAACATCGGTTCGAGATCTTCTAAAGTTTTAACTTTGGAGATGTCGAATTTATATTTATCGACAAAGTTCTTATTAAATGTCACAGTCCATTGATGTGCCAATTCCTTATTGGCAGGAATCGCATAATTGTGGCCATCGATTGCGGAACCGCCAATAAATGCAGGATGGAGTTGTTTCCAAGCCTTCGGCATATATTTGGGGGCAAGTTTGGTGATATCCAAAAATGCACCTTTGGCTACATTCACTTTGTAAAGGTTTGCCCAGGAAGCAGTGAAGCAAATATCGAAGGGATCGCCGGAAGCAATGATCATCCGCATCCGGTTGTCATATTCATCACCCCATGTATAGCACTGCATCTTCAATGTAGCATTGAGGCCCTTTTTCTGAATATACTTGCTAGCAGCATCCTCAATCAATTTTACCTCAGGTTGCTGGCCGTTACCAATGAAATACCACTTAATTTCATAGGGAGCGGCTGCATAAGTACTCATTCCAAGCAGAAATACTCCAACTAACAACAGTAAAACTGTAGTTCTCTTGATGTTCTTCATTCATACTCCTCCTTATTTAATTAAATTTATTGCTTAACCAGTTTACACTGGAATCAGCCTTTGATTGCACCGACTGTCAATCCCTTGACAAAGTACTTTTGGAAGAATGGAAAAGTTAATATAATCGGACCCACTCCAATAACAACCATAGCCATACGTGCCGACTCCGACGGCATTTTGGCAAGCACATCCCCAGCTCTACCTCCGATATTCCCTGAATTTTGGAGTAAATATTGCATCGAAGTCTGGAGTTGGTATAACAGATATTGTAGCGGGGCCAAATTCGGATCATTAATATATAAAGAAGCTAAGAACCAATCATTCCAATATTGGACCATTGCAAACAAAGCGATGGTGGCAATACCGGGTAATGCAAGCGGAAAAACGATCCTGAAGAACGTGGTAAACTCACTGGCACCATCAATTTTCGCCGATTCAATCAATGAATCCGGAATATTGGTTCTATAGAATGTACGCAATATAATAACCCAAAAAGCATTCATTAAGTATGGGAAAATGAGTCCCCATAGGTTATCTTTAAAATGCAACACATTGACCCCGATTAAATAGGTCGAAACCATACCGCCGTTAAACAACATCGTGAAAACCAAGATGAATGTGAAGAATCCCTTATATTTAAAATCTTGGCGCGAGATTGGAAATGCATATAAAGCCATAATCAGTACACTTAAAATAGTTCCGACCAAGGTAACCAAGATGGTAATCCCATAGGCTGTAACAACCTGTGGAGTATTTGTAAAAATATAGTTATATGCAAATGTGGTGACTGCTGACGGAATAAATTTGTAACCTTGAATTGCCAACAATTTCTCATCTGTGAGTGACGCCGAAATCATTAATAGTAACGGCACTACACAAAGGAAACCATAAACACCCAGAATAATATTTAAAATTACATTGGATTTTGCCGTAATACTATTTAACTTGTTAAAATCGACAACATCTTTCTTTCCCATGGTTTACCTCCTGAAAACCAACATATTTTTCCGCTCAATTCAACAACATAACTTACCAATAAAACTCATCAAAATGTTTTATTTAACATTTTCTAAATCTACGGACTCTTACCACATTCCTGCATCCTTATCAATTTTCTTCACAGCGTAATTAGCAGCTAAGATGGTGATAAATCCTATCACAGATTGGAAAAGAGCTGCCGCTGAAGACATTCCAATATCTCCATTTCGTAATAAGGTATTATAAACATAAACATCCAAGGTCCATGTTGCATGAGACAGAGCTCCTGCATTGCGCGGTATCAACATGAATAAACCCAAATCGGTATTAAAGATTCTACCAACAAATATTAACACCATGACAATAATGACCGGCATAATTTGTGGAATTGTAATTTTCCTTATCTGCTGCCATCTGCTGGCACCATCGATTCGGGCCGCCTCATACATTTCCTGATCAATACCAATAATAGATGCCAGATAGATAATACAGTTATTGCCCACCCAGTGCCAGGCGTTCACAATCAATATGATCCAAGGCCAATAATTGGGCTCTGAATACCAAAATATTGGTTTGATTCCCAATAATTTAAAAACTGACATGTTTAAATAACCTTTGTCCGGACTGATAAATGCATAAACCAAATAACTAAATACGATCCATGAAAGGAAATAAGGCAGAAACATAGCGCTTTGATATAACTTTGATAATTTACGGCTGTATATCTCGTTGAGCATTATTGCAAAAGCAATTGCAATAATCGTACAGGAGATAATGAACGCTAAATTATAAAGGATGGTATTTCGAATAAAAATGAAAGCATCTGGAGAGCTAAACATATACTGAAAATTTGCAAATCCACTCCATTCACTTTTGAATAAACTGGAAGAAAAACTGCCGTCATAAAAGCGAAAATCCTTAAAAGCCACAATCATACCAAACATCGGTAAATAGTTATTAAATAGAAGTACTAAAAAACCCGGTAAAAGCATTAAAAATAATGCCTTGTTCTTTACCAGCTCATGCCAAAATCCATGAGTTGGTTTGATATCGATGTCATTAACTTGTAATGCACCTGTCAAATCCTTACGCATCTCCTACTCTTCCTTTCATGCAGCTGTAATTACAATTTGAAAATTACAATAGACACAGCTTAAAATTTATATTAAACAATCAAATTTTTTGATTACATTTTTATTATCCCAGGTTATCACAGGATCGACTAGACTGAGTTTTCCTAAGCAGAAATAACAATTTCTTCCAAAAAAATACCCCCGCGTTGATATTTTCTCGACACCGCAAAACAATCTCCACCGTGGTTCCAACTCCAGACTTGCTGCTTAAATTAATAAAACCACGATGACTTTTAATTACACGGTGACAATAGGTCAATCCTAAACCCCAATTGCTTTTTGAAGGTTTGGTGGTAAAAAAAGGCCTAAAAACCTTATGCAAATTTCTTCGGGAAATCCCAATCCCATTATCGATAATCCGAATATAACCCCATTCATATTCAAGTCCAATTACTATCATCAACTTAGCCGGCTCTTCATTCTCGCCATGTTCGCTCATCGCATCCTTAGCATTATTGAATATGTTCTCTACCACAGTCGTTAAATGTTCGCGATCGCCTAGTACTGCAATTTTATTGTTTAGATATCTTTTTGTTATGATGACTTCAGATAAATCCAAACTACAGTTGCGCAAGGCATCCTCAACCAGTTCCTGTAGATTAATCCAGCGCGGATTGACGTTAAATTGTTTTGCCTGGGCATGTAATTTATCTAAACTCGCTAAAGCTTCTCCACAAACATCAAGAGCCGATTTGATTTGGATCATTGCCTTTTCCGCCTTTTCTTCCTTCAAGTCTTCCAACTGAAATGTCGCCATATTCATTGCCATTTGGGCGGCTAGAAAACGGTTCTTAAAAGAATGAAGGGCTAAACGGACCGCCTGATTCGCAAGATTAATTTGTTGCTCCAATTTTTTGGTTCCGATTCGCGAAGTACCCAAAAAACCGTACCGCAAAATAGCCAATAAAACCATACTACCTGCTACAATGGTCACCAGAGGAACAGCAATGACATAGAAAGAATTAAAAACCGGATATTTGGCACCCAATGGTAACAGAGAAGTGGCCATTGTATACGCATTCAAGACATTACTTCGTCCGAAACAAAATAATAAAACAAAAAAAACCGCCAAAAGTAAGCTTCCCACTCCAACACATAACGCTTGCACTCTTTTTTGAAGAATATTTGAATTAGTAAAAACCATAAAAATTCTTCGGACCGCCCAAAAAAGCATAATAATGATTAGACCTAATGCAACCGCATCCCTGATATAAAGTTGCTGTTCATAACGGGCATGTTCCAATGAATTACCCAAAAAAGCAGTGCCTTTAATATAAAGCCTAAACAAATACTGAGGATCATAACTTTTTATTAAATAGGTATCAATGACCACTACTATCCCAATCAACAGTATATCGGAAATCTTCCAATACTGAAATGAGTATGAATAAGCAAAGCCTGCGAATGCTGTCACAAAACCTATAGCAGACCACAATCTAAAACGCATAAAATCATATAAAGATAAATTGCCTACAATTCGCCAGGCCCAGCTGGGTTGGTCTAATGGCAACGCAAGAGCTGTATTCAATTCATAATTTCCGAAGCGGGGAATTAAACCCGCTAACCCAATAATGCAACACCCAAAAGTCAAAAGAATGAAACCCAACCAAATGGCTGGATATCCTCGAAAAACGTGAACCATAACAAATAAGGCAAATATCAGGAAGACCATCGCTATGAACAGCAACCCGATTCCTCCTTTCGCGCCTATGCGTTCATATCCAAAACTTGTTAGCCCTTTAATACCGGATATTTAACCATTCTTTTTACTTACTGTTCAGTAATTCTTTACAAAAATATTAAATCCTTTGCATACACCAAAATGAGACTTTAATTTTATCAATAAATTAAGACCCCCTCCAGAAGGGGTCCTAATTTAGCAAATGGTCGGAGGAAAGTTCCTACCACAAGCTGCCTTTGTTTTTCTGACAACGATGTCTAAATTGATAAAAACAATTTTAGTCTCAGTATCAATATACTAAAATTTAGAATGAATTATCTGCTTTGTTTTTAATTTTTATTCCTTTTTATACCCAATTTCTTATCTTAATTAATTTTCTAATAAGCTCTTTTATTTAGTATTAGTTGGAGCCCAAACCGGATCGTAATCGCCGGCTTCAGTTAGTTTTGTAACTTTACCATCTATATCGACGAGATATACTCCTGATTTTTGAAATGAACTGTTTTTCGCTGCAAATAAAATCTTATGACCATCTGGAGACCATTGGATAGGACTTAAGAGAATCGCTGCCCTAACTTGAATATTATTAAATATCCCACTTTTAAGCGTGTAAATATTTATTTTCGAACCCGAGAAATAAGCAACCTTTGATGAATCAGGGGACCATATGGGATTAGCCCGTTCTTTGCCGGTGACCTCCAATTGATTCTCATTTGAGTTCCCATCCGCAGCAACAATATAGGTTCCATAGTTAAAAATATAGGTAACACCGCCAGTATCCGATATTTTCCCGTCTACCCGGGCAACTTTGGTAAAAGCAATATTGTTCCCATCCGGGGACCAGCACAAATCATCGTTAAAACTAATTTTCTCTACTTGTTTACTAACATCGGCAATATTGACATTATCGTTACCATCGGAGTTCATGACATAAAGCTTGTTGGTAGTGCCGATAAATCTTTGTTCTCTAAAAATATAAGCGATTTTCCTACCATCCGGGGACCACGTCGAAGCCGAACATACACCTGCCTTTCTAATCATTTTTTCTCTGCCGGTACCATCCGGATTAATCTGAAACATAACCGTATCGCCTTTTATTTTTTGAAGAAAGAGAATCTTAGTACCATTGGGCGACCACGAAGGTGCCAAGCCTTCTAATTCATTCTCAGATAAGCGCACCAAATCACTACCATCGGTATTTACCACAAAAATTGCATTTCTCCCGTGAACTTTCGAGGTAAAAAGAATTTTGGAGCTGTCCGGCGACCATAAAGGCGGGTAATCCATAATGCATTCATTGGCCAGCTTCAGTTGACCGCTGCTATCGTTATGCATAATCCATAACTCATATTTACTGCCCTTCTTGGATAGATAGAGGAGTTTTGTGCCGTCGGCAGACCATTGAGGCATTAAATCATCGTTTTTATTATTGGTAAGCCGTTTTAATTCCGTACCATCCTCGTTCATGGTATAAATTTCAAAATTACCGTCCCGCTTCGATATAAAAGCAATTTTTTGAATAATATTGGCCGCTGCTGTATCATTCTCCTGGTTATTGGAATCCGCTATTATGGCCGGTGTCAAAATAAATAGCACTATCGGTATTAATATGAATGAAAATTTATTCTTCATCTTGCCCTCCCAAAATCCATAGAATAAGCACAATATTAAAAACTGCAACATTTATCATATCATATTGCAAATAATTTACAATTATACATTTCAAATAAAAATCCTTACTAATTCTTTAAGCCATACCCTATATAACCCCTCCACTTAAGTAGGCAGACCTTAGTCAATTTCGCCATAAATTCAAAGCGATACGCTTATATTGTATCAACTCACGTTTAGCGAATATCAGCGGAACTTCACAGAATTCACCAAAATTATATTTTGGATTACAGGGAGACTATCTTCAGCGAGACAGTCTCCCAGGTCTGACAACTAACTAATCTCACCAGAAACTGGCATAGACAGATGCGTAAACTATATCTTGTTTACTGTTACCTTTACCAATAGTACCGGCGCCAAGTCTGGTCTCAAAAATACCATATTTATAGCCGATATAAAAATCAGTTAAATTTTTAGTGAGTTGATCGGCATCATCTTCAGCGTTTAAGCCTCTATAAGCAATGGTAAATTTGCCGTCGAGTAGACCGTTATAGCGGATTTGCCAGCCGGTACCGCCATCAACCCCAAAGGTATATTTATCGTCCAATAATACGGCAATATCAAGCTTAATTGCATCAAAGTAGGCAGCAACTTGAGTCTGGCTAACTGAATCTTTGCCATCCGCCTTCGGATTCAAATTCAAATAATCGGCTTTAAAGGTTATAGAACCAACCTTAAAATCTCCGCCAACTGTACTTTCAAGATCGCCGTTTCCTTTGCTGAAATAACCGGCATAGATATCGCTACCGCCCTCAAACTTATAGGTGAATGAACCCGTTGAGATATTGTATTTGTCATAGGTGGTAACATCTTTATGTTTATAGTTAGAATCATCGGCTTTAATCTTCGCTATTATGTCAGCGTCAGCAACAGCATCTAACTGACTTATCACAGCCTGTGCAAGATCAGTTAATCCATCCTGTTCAGAATTGGTCATACTACCTTTGTCAGGGACATAGCCCAAGTTCACAACGAAATACTCGGAATTATAATCAATATTGATTGAGTTATAGATTGTATTATCGAAGACATGATCCTCATTATATTTGCCAAGTGCGATATCACGAATACGGTCCTGACCACGTTTGGCATTTTCATTTTCCCAGTTGGTATACCAAATATTGAAATTAGATCCTAAAAACTTATTGATACCAAAATCATAAATATTGTGGACACTGGTAGTCTGGGTATCAACATTTCCATTTGCCCAACCGTCTAATTTTGCTCCGATTGCCCCCCAAGTGCCGGTTGCTTCGTCACTGACCGTCTCTTTGAGTTGCATTTTTAAACCGGAATTGTCAAGGAATATATGGTCATTTTTAACAGCATCATCGCCGGTAAAGTAATCCCATGCAATACGTCCGCCGAGAGTGGTTGTAAACGTTGCTGCCGATACTGCAACAACCATCGATAATGTTAAACTCACAGTCAAAATGAGAAAAAGTAATTTTTTCAAATTTAAATCCTCCTTTTATTTTCAAGATCGAGCCATTTTGAGATTGCAATAAACTTTTCCAGTTTCGTTTAAGTGCGCTCCCAATTATCCAAGGAAATAAAAGTAATTTTTCACCTCCTTTCCCTGTCGGATCCGCTTAAAGGTTCTATGGCTATAAACCCTCTCGGGCTAAACAGCAGAGGCATTTCATGTCATCGATATCATTTCGGGGTTTATCAGCGTTATTCCTTATCGTACTTAACCTTAATCATCTAGTCGCTTTCAATCTTTAACTTTGATTATGATCCAGCTTTCTACAAGAACCAATTCGGCTATTTCACAATACATTACCAAATAAACGTTTTATCCCATCGCCAATCGACAAGCCATACTAGGATACCGATGATATAAATTTTATGTTATTACAATTTAATTCACGTTTATCAATCAGCAGCTCACGCTACTATTTTTACCTTTAATGTAAATTATATCCATGCGTTTGTTTTTATCTTATCACACTGATGTCATCGGTGTCAAATATTTTTTACAATTTCGTATCATATTGTTTTCATCCCGTTAACATCGAAGCTTATTTATAACCATCATAGTTTTTGCCATTATCATTCAGGATTCCAAGGAATCCTGAATATTCAAAGCCTCTCCACATCCAAAAGCCACTAATCTTTCTTGATTTCAAACTTTTTCACCCAGGCCCCATCATTGACAAATTTCTTTTTACCAGCTATAATGACTTCGATGTCTTTTTCAATATTGTTGCTTTTATACTATTGCAAAGGATGATTTGAAATGAAATTCGGATATTTTGATGATGCTCTGCAAGAATATGTAATCACCACTCCTAAAACACCATCACCATGGATAAATTACCTGGGGACTCAGGACTTTTTTGGCATGATCTCCAATACTGGCGGCGGATATTGTTTTTACAAAGATGCCCGCCTCCGCAGAATCACCCGTTACCGATACAATAATGTTCCATTCGATGTCAACGGCCGTTATTTTTATATTAAAGATAACGAAAGCATTTGGTCTCCATCCTGGCAGCCTGTTCAAACAGATTTAGATTCCTACCAATGTAGACATGGCGTGGGCTATACCAAAATCAACGGTTCAAAAAATCAAATCAAAACGGAAATTACATATTTTATTCCCGTTAGTCAAAATTGTGAAATCCATCGGGTAACCGTTTCCAACCAAAGTAATCAAACCAAAAGCTTTAAACTTTTTTCTTTTGTTGAGTTTTGCTTATGGAACGCCCATGATGATATGACCAATTTTCAACGCAACTTTAATACCGGCGAGGTTGAAGTTGAAAAAAATGTCATTTACCATAAAACCGAGTACAGGGAACGCCGCAACCATTATTCGTTTTATAGCGTTAATCAACCGATTGCCGGTTTTGATACCGATCGAGAATCATTTGTGGGTTTATATAACGGTCTTCATAACCCCCAAACCATTACAGCCGGAAAATCCAACAATTCAGTGGCTGACGGCTGGTCTCCGATTGCTTCCCATTGTTTGGAAATAACCCTTGAACCGGGAGCAAGTAAAGAATATATCTTTGTTTTGGGCTATATTGAAGTACCCGTCAATCAAAAATGGCAACAGCCAGGCATAATTAACAAAGAGCCTGCCGAAAAAATGATCGAGGAATTTGCGACATCCAAACAAGTTGACAAAGCGCTGGAAGAGTTAAAAGACTACTGGATGAACTTACTTTCGGTTTATCAATTGGAAAGTAATGAATCTCAGCTCAACCGGATGGTTAATACCTGGAATCCCTATCAAACAATGGTTACCTTTAACCTTTCCCGCAGTGCTTCCTATTTTGAGTCTGGAATTGGCCGCGGTATGGGCTTTAGGGATTCCAACCAGGATTTGTTGGGTTTTGTCGGTATGGTACCCGAAAGAGCCCGAGTAAGAATTTTAGATTTGGCAGCTACCCAATTGCCTGATGGTAGTGCTTACCATCAATATCAACCTTTGACCAAAAAAGGCAACTCCGATGTTGGCAGTGGGTTTAATGACGATCCTCTATGGCTCGTCTACTCAGTTATCGGCTATATTAAAGAAACCGGAGATTATTCAATTTTAAATGAGCAAGTGCCATTTAATAATGACCCAGATCTTGCCGAAAGCTTAATGGAGCATTTACGCCGTTCCATACGATATACCGCTACCAACGTTGGACCCCATGGATTACCACTCATTGGTCATGCCGACTGGAATGATTGTTTAAATTTGAATTGTTATTCTGAAACACCGGACGAATCATTCCAAGTATGTACCAGCAAAGACGGCAAAATTGCGGAATCTATCTTCATAGCCGGTATGTTTGTCCATATAGGACCGGAATACGCAGAACTATGTCGCCGTCAAGGCCTTGATTCCGAGGCAATCTCCGTATTTAATATCGTTGAAAATATGCGTCAAAATATTATCAATGACGGATATGATGGCGAATGGTTTTTACGGGCCTATGACGATGCCGGACACAAAGTAGGCAGCCATGAAAACAAAGAGGGCCAGATTTATATTGAGCCCCAAGGCATATGTGTCATGGCCGGCATTGGCGTGGAAAACGGGTTCGCCCTCAAGGCTTTAAACTCGGTAAAAAAACGATTGGATACTGCCCATGGTGTTCGTTTACTAAACCCTCCCTACACGGAATATCATCTTGAATTGGGTGAAATCAGTTCATATCCACCGGGATATAAAGAAAATGCCGGAGTTTTCTGTCATAACAATTCTTGGATCATGATAGCGGAAACCATGCTTGGCCGGCCCGACCAAGCATTCGAATACTATCAGAAAATTGCTCCCGCATATCGCGAAGAAATTAGTGATTTACATCGGATGGAGCCCTACGTTTACTCCCAAATGATTGCAGGCAGCGATGCCAAGCACCACGGTCAAGCCAAAAATTCCTGGCTAACCGGGACCGCGGCTTGGAATTATGTTGCCATTACACAGTACATATTAGGAATTCGTCCTGAATTTGATGGACTACGGGTTGATCCGTGCATCCCCGCAAGATTTCAAGAAATAAAAATCAATCGGAAATTTAGAGGGGTGCTCTACAAAATCCATATTAAAAACAAGCATTCCGGTCATTATATACTTAAAGTGGACGGAGAGAGTTTGTCCGGAAAAATTGTACCGGCAGGTAAAATGACAGGGGTTGTTGAAGTATATTGTGAAACTTGATCTATAAATCAGTAAACCAAGAATTCTATGGTATCATTCACAGCGATATCTCAAAATCTTGGTTCCAGATTTATGGCTCCAGATTAAATACCACAACTGACATAAAGTGAGTGAACCAAGAATGGCGACTCTATATGATGTTGCACGCTTAGCTGCCGTGTCTCCAAAAACAGTTTCCCGGGTTATTAACGAACCGCACTTGGTTACGGAAGAAACCCGGGAACGTGTTAATGCAGTCATTAAAAAGCTAGATTATCACCCTAATGCAATTGCTGCCAGCTTAAAAAGAAAATGTTCCAATATTGTGGGATTTATAATTCCTTATGGGTCGGATTTTGTATTCCAGGATCCCAATATGATGGAACAACTGCGCGGTGCGCACGATTTATTAACGACCAGGGGTTATGAGGTTATTATTTCAGCTCCTGTCTATAAAAAAGACGCCTTAAACGAAGCGGTTCGTCTTGTAAAACACCGGAGCGTCGATGGAGTCATCCTTTATCCTTCGGCAGGTACTGAGGAAATCATTTATGAATTTAATGAAAAAAATTTTTCTTATGTAACTCTTGGGCTTTGTTTTGAAGAACAGAAAACGAATTTTGTAGATATTAATCTCACTCCAGGGGCTTATGCCGCAACCAAATACTTAATTTCTCTTGGCCATCGCCATATCGGTTTAATTAATAAGCCTCACGACTTTTTTATTTTAGGTAAGGAAGATTTACTTCGTGGTTATCAAATGGCCTTACAAGAAAGTAACATCGAATATCGATCGGAATTAGTCACTGAAGGAGATTTTTCTTTTGAGGGCGGTTATCGTTCATTTCAAAAACTAAAAGAGTCCAATCCAGATATGACGGCAGTCATTTGTTCAAGCGACCCCACCACTTATGGAGTTATTAAAGGTGTATCAGAAGCTGGACTCAGAATCAATCTTGACATTGAAATCATCGCAGGAGATAATTTACCCCTCACTCAGAAAGCTTACCCTTCCATTAGCAGTATAAATAATCCAGCGTATGAGCAAGGTAATCAAGCAGGTAAAATGATTATTGAAGTAATCAGTTCCGGTTCTAAAGTACCCGGAATCAATCTAAACAGCGAATTCGTTGTACGCGGCAAGTTCTTATAGATTTTAATGATTTAGAAAGTGCAACAGTCTTCGCAGATTATATTTCAACCGACTAAAGATATTTATTATAATTCCAGGAAGCCAGTTAACGGCCTGCCAAAAAATTTTGAAAACCGGTATCAAAATACTGCTTAAACAGGTGAAATATAGAATTAGCCCTAATAAAATAATGATCCAGACAAACAATCTTAACTCAAGCCAAGTTGCCCAATAAATAAACGGAATAATCAGAATTGCAGCCAATATCCAAAATATAACATCCCCAATAAAGTCGATAGCCCGGTTGACTCGAATCTGACTTCGAAAAACCCGATATAAATCAAAAAAGATTCCCCACAGAATACCCGTAAAAAGGAGTACGAGAAAAGTATTTAGCTGTAGATAAATAAATTCCATTTCTTAATTCCTCCCGAAAGAACATATGTGAAGAGAGGAACTTTTATACTTTTTAGAACGATATCATAATACCAATTTATTTCCCAAATAAGCGAAACCGCGCCCACCAAAATAAGATCAGCCAACATAAAAAGGAAACTCCGAATAAACACTTCAATCCCTTTTGCAAATAGAGCGACATTTGGAGTTCATGTTTAATGGCTTCCCGACGCAACGTTTGCCATAATCCAAGTGTATTTTGAACATAACCTCTTGTCTCTTTATATTTAGGTTCATTCCCTGGTCTAACATTGGATATACCGGCATTATAGGCTTCTAAAGCCAAATCAACCCGTCCTTGGTAATGGTCCAACAAATCTTTCAGATATCTCACACCCACATCAATATTGGCTTCCGGGGCAAAAATATCATTCTCCGTATCATGATCTCCCTGCTTATTATGGTATTGCCGCCAAACTTCCGGCATAAGCTGCATAAGCCCTTTTGCGCCACGAGGTGAAACGGCCCGTGGAGAAAAATTACTCTCTGATTTGATAATGGCATAGACTAAATTAGGATCTACATTATTTGCCAACGCGCTACGATTAATTATCCGAATAACAGGCTGTAGATCTCCAGACAAATTTTCTTGATTTTCCGTAGCCGCAGTCATCATTTTCATGGTTTTCAGGAGTGGGCCTTCGGTGACTAAAATGCCGACCCCAGTAAGCCCCAGGACTACCGTAATAAATAAAAAAAATGAAAAAATCCAGGTTCCATCGAGTGTCCCTTTACGGCGAAAGGAGTCTGCGAAAATAATAATTGGACTAAGTATAAATTTAAATGCTGTAATAATAATTCTTTGGAAGAGTTCAGGAAATGAACGGGAATGGGCCCGTCTTCTTCTTGCCGCCGATGCATTGGTTAAAGGCATTGGACACCTCGAATCAAATTGGTTCTTTCAACTAAACATTACCTTTTCAAGTACCGAATCCATTTTATTTCAGTTTAGTCGTTCTCTCAACTACCGCTTTGGCCACCAGGTAGTTGAAATCAAACCATTAATGATTTATTTCGGTGCCAAATTTGATTTATCCTGCTAAAAACAACGCCTCCCTGCTAAATATAACATTCTTTATTATTTAATTAAACGACTTAAAAAGCCCTTCCCCTTTTTCAAGGAATTTTCATCCGTATACATAAGGGAGTAAACATTACCATCAACCATAACCTTACCTAAATCTAAACTTAATTGTTGAATATGTAGGCCCTCTCCTTTTATTTCCAAAACTCCCAAACCCGTCTCTAAAATTATCTGCTCTTGATCGTAACAACCCAGATTGCTTACTCCCTCTACAATTAATTGACTGCGATTGCTCAATGTCAATTGATGAATTAAATCGTTGGTCTTTTTTTTATCTTCCATTTTCTTCACTCCTTCGAAACATGCTCTGCCTAAGGTTTTCAAAATAAAATATTCTAACTGCAAGGAAGATAGACCAATTCAATCTTTCATACAATAAGTCAAGTAATAATAAAACCGGTTAGTTTAACCGGTTTGCGTCACCATATTTTTACAATATTGGTTTTCGGATAATAATGTTTAACAATTTGCTTTGGGGATTTATTTTCCTTAGCCATCGCATAGGAACCCCATTGGCATAACCCAACCCCATGACCAAAGCCCCTACCTTTTAACTTTAATAAATCTCCCTGGTTCTTAATTTTATCCAATATCCAAATAGAGCGCATTTTTTCAGGACCGATATTAATCCGGAAATCACCGCCGGCCATCTCAGCACTTCCCTTATCGCCTATAAACTTCAATACTGTAGCCCTGTTTGTTTTACTTCGTTTCACAACTTCCAGGGACTTAAATTTGCCAATATCCTTCAAATTCATTTTTTTTAAAGCATTATTAATTTCTGTTCCGGTAAAAGATGCTTCCCAGAACAATTCCGTTTTGGGAATATACTTTTCTTCGGGGCAACTCACGGATACTATATACGGCGGTTCGGGACCTTTATAGGCCAATCCCTCCCTGGCATAATCCGTTTTCCCCCCACAACTTGCCGAATACCATCCTTTTATATAATGATCTTTATAAACCAAAACTAATCCCCGGGTCATGTTAATCGCTTTCCGGATTGCCGGTGTAATATTAGCTCCATTATAAGCTTGGGCCTCTTTCTCATCCGTGGATATATCCGTGCCATGAATCGAACGGGTTCCGCCCCGCGCTAAAAACTCCATTGTAAAAGTACGGGCAATAATCGCTTGTGCTGCATATGCATTTAAGGGCCACCCCGGTTTCATTTCACCTGCAACCACTCCGATTAAATACTCCTCAATATCCATTTGCTTTTTTGCCCCGGTCTCTTTCATAAAAACCGTTATTTTGGGGGGCTCCCCAAAATGGGTCACCACATTTTTAAATAAAGTCCCTTCTTTCCCCGGACAACCCGCAATGAAAAGAAGGCTTAATAAAAAAATGAATACTAGCCCCGGAATCCTCCGAATCATACCTTCACCTTCCATTCGATTCTTTTCACAATAGAGCTAGCATCTCAATTTTAGTCTTTTTTATTCCCTCAATCTGCCTATAAAGATTTTGCCTGTTGCCAAAGAAGTTCCATTTCATCCAAAGTCATTTCTTTTAAATCCTTGCCGACTTTTGCAGCCTCTTTCTCCATATAATGAAACCGTTTGGTAAACTTCCCTATTGTACCCCGTAGTGCTATCTCCGGGTTGATATGCAAAAAACGCCCCACATTCACCAATGAAAATATAATATCGCCAAATTCATCAGAAAGTTCGTCCTTCATCGAATCCCGGCTCTGAACGATAGCTTGACTACGCAAAACTTCCTCAAACTCCGCAAATTCCTCTTTTGTCTTACTTAATGGGCCTTCCAAATCACCCCAGTCAAAACCGACTTTAGCCGCTTTATGTTGTAATTTTTCCGCATACATTAACGCAGGAAGATCATGGGGAACCCCATCAATGGCCGATGGGCGTTCACCCGGTTTTTCGGTTTGTTTGATCTTCTCCCAATTATTAAGTACGTCATCTGACCCATTCACCTTAGCTGTTCCAAAGACATGGGGATGTCGGCGAATTAGTTTTTCACATATACCTTCAACAACTTCATCCATAGAAAACTGCTTTTGCTCCGTCGCCAACTGCGCCAGGAAAACAACCTGAAGTAAAAGGTCACCCAATTCCTCCTGCAGCTTGTCCATTTTACCGGAATCAATCGCTTCCAATACTTCATATGTTTCTTCAATCACGTATGATTTTAAAGATTGATAACTTTGTTCCTTGTCCCAGGGACATTTTTGCCGCAAAACTGCCATGATTGCAACCAATTGCTTCAAATCTTTACCTGCTTTAGGTAATGCCTCGATAACCATGCTTGCTACTCCTTTTTGCAAAATATTTTTTTATCATTTCGAGATCCTGGGAATTAATTCCTCCCGTAATCCGCAAGACGCCAATGTATAATAAAATGCCCCCAAAACCTATTTCCATAAACTCTAAAATATAATGGAGTTGTAAATAATGCTGTGCCAAAAAACCGCCAAATAACAAGCATATTCCACCGAAGACCGCTGCCGGCAGACCAATAAATCGAACGCAGGTCAATTTTCGCACAATCATTAAATTTAAAAATGCCGTAAACCCCGAACCACATACCGTTCCTAAAGCAGCTCCGGCTAAATTAAGACCTGGCAGACTCGTTGTCACTAAAGTCACTATGATTTTCAAAAAAGCTCCTGCACCAAAATTGAACAAGGGAATTTTAGGTTTGCCTAAACCTTGCAATATTCCTGCCGAAACCTGCTCAAGCCCCAAAAAGAAAACCGCTGGAGCCAGCCATGATAAAATTTCGATTCCCGATGTATTATATATAATCTGGTAAACTGCTTTCCCAAATAAAAACAAGAATATCGCAACCGGAATTAAATACAGGTAAGCCAACCGCAGACCGGCCTCGATCTTTAAAGCCTGGTCCCCTCCCGCTGCTTTTATATTACTCGCAGCTACTGCCGGTACTAAATTCGCCGCGATTGCCGATGTTACAACCATCGGAAGATACATAACAGCCCAAGCATTACCCAATATTCCCAGCATCGATGTGGCCTGGCCCACCGTATAACCAATACTTTGTAGTTTAGCTGGAACAATCAACGAATCGATAGTCTGTAAAAGAGGCATCAAAATGACTGCCACCGATATGGGTAAAGCAAATCGTATCAACCTTTTCATGATTCCAAATAGACTTTCCCGATTCTTTTCCCGGAGATGAAAAAACACCGCTCTTCTTAATCGCCATTGCTTGAACATTAGAAAAAACAAACCCGCCCCGCCCCCTGCTGAAGCGCCAAACGCAGCCCCAGCGGCTGCATATTCAATTCCGCTCTTTAATAAAAGACAAACTAAAATCAACGCCACGGCTACCCTTACAAATTGTTCGATAATTTGTGAAATGGCACTGGGTGCCATGATCTGCTGGCCTTGAAAAAAACCGCGGTAAGCCGCAATCAAACTCATCAAAAAAATTGCCGGTGCTAATGCCCGCATTGCATAAACCGCCCGAGAATCAGCCACCACCCTTTCAGCAAACCAAGGTGCGACCGAAAACATAATCATACTTCCACATAAACCCATTATAATTAATAAAATTAAAGCCGCTGTGAAAGTCCTACCAATTCCTTCCTGTTTCCCTTTTGCCGATTGTTCAGCAATAATTTTCGAAATCGCTATGGGCAATCCGGCAGTCGAAAGAGAAAGGAAAATCAAATAAATCGGATAAGCCATTTGATATAAGCCTATCCCTTCAGAACCAATTAAACGGGACAACGGGATCCTGTAAGCAGCCCCTAACAATTTCACAATAATACCTGCCCCAGTGAGCAACGCCGTCCCTTTCAAAATTGAATCCTTATTTTCCATCCACTTGAGATCCCTTTCCGAATCAATAACCCACCGAATATTGATATGCGGTGTTTCTTGAATTCAGACTGATTATTCCCTTGATGTTTATGGAATCTCTATGCCAATACTTAAAAAAAGATATAGGTTGTATATCTTTTTTCACGTTTCATCCAATTTTATAAAGAATAATCCTCTCAACATGCTCGACGGGTTCAGCCGGCGGTAGTTGAGTTATATTTTATTTCCGTATTAATTTTGCTGGTGGCTCTCCATTGTTGGGAAAATCATGATAAGGACGCTCCGAATTATAGAAAAGAAGCCATTTTTCAAATTTCTTTTGAAGAATTTCAATATCCTCCACCCTCTTGGCACCCGCAACAGGTTTGACAAATTCATCCATGACAATTTTTTTAAATTGCTTGATAAAAATATTGCTGCATTGTTTGGTCGTCGTTCTAACATGCTTAAGATCATTCAACCGTAAATACAGCTCATAATGATGGCCTTCCTTGCCGCAATATTCACGTCCATTATCTGTTAGTATTCCATTAATCTTTAATCCCCTTTCTTGAAAAAAAGGCAATACCTCATTATGGATAATGGCTACCGCATAATCGGCATTTTTATCAATATGGAGAAATCCAAAAGCATAGCTACTATAGGAATCTACAACAACCTGTAAGTATATTTCTTCTATATTTTGATAAAATCCAATAAAAATTGTATCTTGCGCCAATAAGTCGCCCGGTTGTTTTCCCCGGATTTGACGTTCCTGAAACCAGGGATCATATTTTTTCAGCGCCTCCTTTTGTTCGGATGAAAGATCCTCCAAATGCTCAGAATACATTTCAATAATTTTAGTCAAGCGCTCTTTTTTAGTCCCCATTTGATGTTTGACTAAAATATTATAAATTGCTGATGCGCTCATATTGATGTTCTTTTCTTTAAGAGCCTCACTGAGATGTTCACAACCCCAAGTGGGGTGTTCCAAACTCAAATGACAAACCACTTCAAAAACTACAATACGAGCCGCCTCTCGATTGATTCTTGGAAATACCGGCCGGATATTTTCGATGTTTTCTAAGCCGTGTACCCGGATATATTCTTTATATTCTTTCAGTCGGTTTTCCGAGCCCGGCTGTTGATATATTTTACTGACGTTTTTTAAAATCTTGGACAATTCCGCAACATTCAACTTGAAATAGTCCAGTTTTTTTCCCGAATCTTCCACCCGCTATTTCCTCCTTTCAATTTGTCCGCCCAAAATGGCTCTCTGAAAAGCAATGAGCGTACGGCACATTATACAAAGAAATACTTATATGACATATTTTATTGAGTATCGATTACTTTTCAGACAACTTCCGCACTGATACACAGAGCAAACGCCTTTTTTCGAAGTCTGAAAAAAGGCGCCTGAAATACAAACCCTTAAATGACGCCTTCGCCGCGGTGACCCGTTCTTACCTGAACCGCTTCGGCAATTTCATAGATGAAAATTTTACCATCACCGGTTTCGCCTGTTCTTGCAGCGTGACAAATAGCATCAACTACTTTATCTAAATTTTCTTTTGCTGTAACAATTTCAACTTTAACTTTTGGGTGTAATATAATTTCATATTCTGAACCACGATAATGTTCAACAGCCCCTTTTTGTTTGCCGCAGCCTCTGACCTCGGAAACGGTCATTCCCTTAATATCGACTCTAGCCAGGGCATCTTTTACCGCTTCAAACCGTTGTGGACGAAAAATCGCTTCTATTTTGATCATTGGTCAAACCCCTTTCGAAATCGATTTGGAAACTGTTGCGGATTTACTGTCGATATCATCATCCGGGAAAGTTTGCGGAACACCTAACGAACTAAGCGCAAATTCCGGATAGCAAAAAGCACCATGAACCGGCATATCCAGGCCCACTAACTCGTCCTTTGCGGAAACCCTTAATCCCCAAATAATATCGATCAATTTGAAGATACCGAATGCAAGCGGGAAAATAAATATCCATAACGCTAAAATGGCAACTAACTGCGCTCCAAGTTGCCCAAAGCCGCCACCGAAGAACAATCCTTTGATTCCACCATAAGTTCCATCAGCAAACAAGCCTACGGATATTACACCCCACATACCATTACAGCCATGTACCGAGCAAGCTCCTACCGGATCGTCCACTTTAAGCACATTCTCAATAAACCAAACCGATAAGCAGACCAAGATACCTGCAATACCACCAATAATGACTGCGGAGATACCGGAAACATACGCACAAGGAGCAGTAATAGCAACCAATCCGGCTAAAATACCGTTACAAGTCATACTGGTATCCGGTTTACCCATAGTAATCATCATATAGAACATTGCCGTAATACCTCCGGCAGCACCGGCAATCATTGTATTCGTTGCAACAACAGCCATTCTCAAATCCGTAGCAGCCATCGTACTACCAGCATTAAATCCAAACCAACCGAAAATCAGAATACAGGTACCAATAACTCCAAGGGTCATATCATGCCCAGGCATTGCCACTGGCTTCCCTTTTACAAATTTCCCAATACGGGGTCCAATCAGAATCGCACCTGCAAAAGCAATAACACCACCAACAGAGTGAACAACTCCGGAACCGGCAAAATCTTTATATCCAGCACCAAGACCAATTTGTCCCAATTGTGACAGCCAGCCGCCGCCCCAAGCCCAGTTTCCGAATACCGGATAGATAATACCTCCAACTAAAAAGCCATATACAATGAAAGCACTCCATTTGAAACGTTCAGCCATAGCACCCGTGGGAATGGTTGCCGTAGTATCCATAAATGCGGCCTGGAAGAGGAAAAGCATAAAAATGCTAACATCATAGGCCTTACCTGCCAAGCCCCATCCGGTAAGCCCAATTAAGTTCCAAGCTTTTCCACCCATTGTAATTGTCAAAGCTTTTGATAAATCAGCATAAGCCCCGCCAACACCGCCAAACATCAAACCAAAACCGACGAAAAAATACCCCATGGTTGCAAATGCCCAAATCATGATGTTCATTAACATGGTATTATTTGCATGGATTGCCCGGGTAAATCCGGTCTCAACCATTGCAAAACCAGTCATCATAAACACGACCAGGAATCCACAAATTAATGTCCAGGTGAAATTTACCGGGGCATTGGGATCCGTTTTCACAGTCGTCGCTCCGTTGGGATCATTTGCAAAAACGAATGATGATAAAACTAATAACAATATACTGAGTGCTACAAAGATCAAAACTCTGGAAACTCTCTTGGTTGGTAAAGCCGAAAGCATGAACAATCAACTCCTTTTTTAATTTTTTATTTGAATAACCTCTTAAGCTATCGACTACCATCACCTCGCCATCGTTATGTTATATTATTGTGATATACTTCTAATCATAATGAATTAACTCTTCCAAGTCTAACACATACATTACACCCAGTCAATTCCATTTTTATTAAAATACATTATACAATTAAATTTCTGACAGCAAATTTACATATACTCCTTGTTGCTGATTCCCAAAAATCAAAAAATGAAAGCAGACCGAAAATTTCCGGTCTGCTTTTAAATCCCATCCTTTACATCGAGTATTAGATTTAATTTATTAATGCTAAAACCTCAGCCTTTCAAAGATTTCCATCAACCCGGCACCCTAATAATAAGGGGATTGGCATCTCGAGAAGGTAAAAATATTTTACTCTTTTACAATCAATTGAAAATAGCAACAGATCGATGGGTTCAGTAATATGGCCTTTAAATCCATACTTTATTTCTTTTTACGACCATTTGCATCCACCCATGCAAGATGGAATAATTATCGTCTGCTTCATAATATATTTCCCTTTGAGGAAAAAAAGCGCCACCTAATAACCTTCAGATCTCTTGGCATATTGACAATCATCGGTTTTTCCGTCACTCTTGACACCTAGTCCTTAACATTTTACGGAGATATGATAGTCACCGCGGCCTTTTGCGGCAAAGCATTCTGCTAGGTTTACTGAAAGTTCTAATATATACATGAGATAAAGGAGTTCAAACAATAAAAAATAATCATAGCAATAACGATATAAGTTTTAGTTTTTTTAAAATCAAATTGCATTCATATTTACCTCTTTCCTAAAAAAATACCTGGCTCTCAATAGTTATTAGGGTTTATACTATATTGTATCGGAATACATCAAAGTACATCAATTGGCAAAATGTGTCCCATTATAAAATATGGCAATCCTTTGATTTCTATAATAACCAATGTCGCTGGAAGGTAAATCCTCTATTGTAATCTCTTGCGTTGTGATATATTTTTAAAAAACAACAGGCAAAAATACCGGGGGTAAAAACATGCGTAAACCGTCATCCCTTTTAATTTTAGTCGTATTTCTGCTTGCACTGACTATCTCGAGTGCGTCCGTATCCAATACCCTCCATGCCACAACCCCCGATATGGATTTTGATAGTGCTTTTTCCACCTATTACTCCAAAAACCTCAATTTAAGTTTAGATAAATTCCGCCAATTGCTTCAGAACTATCCAAACGATCAAAAGCTAGCACTTGATCTAATCCAATTATTACGAGAGACGGGCCAGTACAACGCTGCAATATCCCAACTTCAATTTTTGGCCAATCAAGAACCCTATCATTTAAATTACCGTCGTAATTTAATTCAAATGAACTATTTAGCCGGAAAATACGGTGAAGCCCTTAGAATATCCCAATATCCAGACCTAACCGCCGACGAACTCTTTTGGCGCGGTCTGGCCCTTGCAGAATCAGGAGAAAAAGGTCAGGCCCTTCAAACGCTCACCGATTCCTTAGCTAAGGAACCGTTCAATCCCATGGCTTATTATAAACTCGGCGAACTATATCAAAAATCCGGCGACTATCAAAAATCGGCCATATCCTTTAAAAAAGCAGCTTCCCAAGAACCGAATTTAACAAGTCTTTACTTTCCTTTAGCCCAGGTTTACATTGCATTACAAAACTATTCGTCAGCTTATAACTTATTGATAAACGCCAAAACCATCTATCCCTGGGATCAAAATATAACATTCACGCTCAAACAACTTCTGGCCGATCATCCGGAATTAATCACAAAGCCGGAAAAAGAAGCCCAGAAACGTCGATTAGTCGCAACAGTGCCTCAAGTTATTCCGATTCTTAAAGAGCGTGAAAAAATACCTGATATTCGAATCGGCTTGGCGGAAAAAGTCAGCAAATTTTACCTCAAAACCGGCGGTAACTTTACAATCCTAGCCGGGGATAACCGGTATCAAGGATTATCCCAATCCGTCTTATTCATTCAACAAAACACGGATAGGATTCAAATCATGAATGACCAAAATAAACTATTATTCGCAAGCGACAAAACCATTTGCTTGAAATATGACAGTCCCGCTGCTACCACAGTTTTATTTGATGTCGAATACGGTCAGGGAACTTTTTGGTCTGGTCGGGAAGATCGAGTCTATCGAGGCAATTTTGATTTACTGCCCCGCGAAAAAGGCATCACCATTGTCAATCGCATCAATATGGAAGAATACTTATATGGAGTTGTCCCTGCCGAAATGGAAGCCGGTTGGCCTTCCTCCGCTCTTGAGGCTCAGGCAGTAGCAGCCAGAACTTATGCCATCGCCAATTTAAAAACCTTTGAGGCCAGGGGCTTTGATTTGTTAGCTACCGTATCATCTCAAGTATATCGGGGAGTTTTGCTTGAAAGAACCTCCACCAACGCAGCAGTCGATGCTACGCGGGGCCAGATTTTAACCTATAACGCCAAGCCTATCAGTGCCTTTTATACCGCAAACAACGGAGGATACTCTTCAAGCAGCAAAGATATATGGGGTTTTGATGTGCCTTATCTTCAAGCGGTTCCCGATCAATTCTCAGCATCTGAAACCACTCCCAGAGGACCCGCTGAGATGGCTAACTGGCTAACCAGTCGCCCCCAAACTTATAGCGCAAATCCTAAATATTCCGGCCGCAGCCAGTACCGTTGGATTTTATGGGTTTCAAGACAAGATATGGAAAACCGTATCAAAATGAATGATAAAATTGGCCAGATAAAATCGCTCCTGGTTTCGAAAAGAGGAGTCGGAGGAACGGTATCCCAGGTTTCAATCATCGGCACAACAGGAGATTATACAATTCGGGGAGATTCCATTCGTTCAAAATTAGGCGGCCTCCGTAGTAATCTCTTTATCGTTGAACCCAAAATAGGAGCAGACGGATTACCCGAATATTTCATCTTCTATGGAGGCGGGTGGGGGCATGGCGTCGGAATGGACCAATGCGGCGCTGCCGGTATGGGGGCTGACGGCTATCAATGCCCAGAAATATTAAGTCACTATTACCCCGGGACTAGATTAACGACCCGTTACTAATCCTAACCAATCCAAAAATACCAACAACTAGAATTGTAATCTTCCCAATAATGTGATATGATTTTGATATAGATAAATAGTTGTTTCACCGGTTGGGCGAATATCTTCGAATTATTGAAGTACCTTCGCTTTCAAGAGAAACCGGCTTCCGGGGTGGGAAGCTCTTATATAGAGCTTCCCACCTTTTTATTTTTATAAACAATTATCTTAAAAAGGGGGTTGGCAAGATGAGCGCAGCGTTGACTTGGGGTACTGTTATTTCCGTCGCTGTCATTTTTGGATTATTTTTTTATGGTGCATATCACGCCGACAAGATAGTTGCCGCCAAAGCCGCAGCTAAACGGGAAGCGCTCCTGAAACCGGGCAAGAAATCTAAAAAAGATTGATTGCGGATTTGAAACTGTTCGAAAAAGATTTGGCGGTTTTAATTTCTATACCAATCCAACTCATAACCGCCAAATCAAATCTTTTATTAGGGACAATTAGCATCATCCAAGAAAATAAAACAAAATGACCATACCCAAAACAATCCGGTAATAGCCAAAAAACTTAAAATCCTTTTTAGTAATGAATTTCATAAATCCGGCAATAACGATCCATGCCACCAAAAACGAAACGCTAAAGCCCACCACCAGCGTCTGCACTTGCGCCACGGTGAGCAAGACCCCGGTCTTGATCAAATAATAAGCAGATGCGGCAAACAATGTGGGAATCGCCAGGAAAAAAGAAAATTCTGCGGCTACAACCCTTGACGCACCTAAAAGCATTGCTCCGATTATCGTTGCAGCGGACCTGGAAGTCCCGGGTATCATCGCCAGGCATTGAATGAAACCAATTAAAATTACCGTCGGATAGGACATTTGAACGATAGAATTCATTTTATTGCGTGGTTTCCTGTGTTCGATAGCGATCAAAACGATACCACCCACCAATAATACCATCGCAACGGTTACCGGATTAAAGAGATTTTCTTCAATATGCTTGCCAACCACTGCACCCATTACCAAGGCCGGAAGCACACCTACCATCGTTTTCTTCCAGATATTCCAGGTTTCAAGTTTCTCCGAGACCGTCTTATTCCGTCCACCGGGGAAAAGCTTATCCCGAAAATAAACCACAACCGAAAGTATTGCTCCTAACTGAATGACGACATCGAACATTTTGACAAAGTCGCCTCTAAAATTAACAAATTCATTGGCAATGATCAAATGACCCGTTGAAGAAACAGGCAGAAATTCGGTCAGTCCTTCCACAATACCCAAAATAATCGCTTTCATTATATCGTTCACTCTTTACCCGCCTCATTGGTTCTTCATTTTGCGAGATATCAAACAATACTCCGCCAAAATATCATTCCACCGAATATAAAGATAAATATATCCCAATTTAAGATTCAATTCCTCCCGTCATCACCACCTCATTTTTTCGTTGTAACAGTCCCCAAACAAGCCAAATCAACAATATCAATCTCAACAGAGGAACCAACCGGATCAAGTTAGAAACGCAGAAGTTCCAATTAAAGCAAGAAAAGGAAGCGCCCCCAAGTCCAATCATGCATTTTGGATTTTCTTTCCATCGCAAATAAAGGTTGCCATGACCCACACACTTTAAGACATGACAACCTTCTTCGAAATAATATTTTATGGTTCATTCAAATCGTTCCGTCTTCAATTTCCTTCAAAACATATTTTTCCACCGAAGCAGGATCACTCCTACAACTGATAAAACAATGGAAATAATGATCGCAATGGCAAAAGCATGGGGTACATTTTGAAACGGCACGGCTACGTTCATCCCATAAAAACTGGCTACCATGGTAGGCAGGGCCATTACAATGGTAACCGAAGTCAAAAACTTCATGATGATGTTCAGATTATTCGAAACAATCGAGGCAAACGCATCCATGAGCCCGCTTAAAATGGTGCTGTAAGTTTGACTCATTTCAATCGCCTGTTTGTTTTCAGTAATGACATCTTCGAGTAATTCTTCATCTTCTGGATACATTTTTAAAATTTGGGTGGTCATCGCAGTATCCGGGTCCACATTGGCTGTCGGCGATTTAAGCTGCAGTCTTAAAAGCTTCTCCATTACAATTTCATTGGCCCGCAACGAAGTTGTAAAATAGGTCAAACTTTTTTCCAGGTTGAGGAGTTTAATCAGTTGTTCGTTTTTCATTGAACCGTGCAATTGGTTTTCAATCTCGTTAGACTTTTTGTCGATCTGTTGTAGATACCGCAGATAGTAAGTGGCTGTCTTAAAGAGTATCTGCAGTACAAACCTAGTTTTTTTAAAAGTATAAAAAGCCCGGTTTTTACCATATTCGAACTCGGTAACAATAGGATTCTCTTTTAGGCATACCGTAACAATGCAGTGTTCAGCGACAACAATTCCCAGCGGAATGGTATCATATAGCAAACTACCGTTATCACCCTCGGCGATCGGCACATTGATCAAAATGAGCAGTTGTCCTTCATCAACCTCAATCCGGGAACGCTCTTCAGCGTCAAGGGCCACCCGTAATAAATCAAGATTGATTCCTCCTGCAACTGCGACTTTCGTAAGCTCAGTTTCAGGCGGGTTGATTAAGTTAATCCAAATACCTTTTTCGGAGAGATTTTCAAGAATCGTCAATCTGTCTTCGACAGTAAGATATGTACGGAGCACAGCAAACTCCCCCTTCCCAATTAGAATGTTTCTAAGGCGGAAATTTTATTTGAGATTCCATCGGGAGAGGCGCCAGCCAAAAAGCGAATTATTTTAGAAGGTCAAATCCGGAGGCCGTCTCTGGCAATAGAATATCAGAAAACCGCATAGAGCCATAAATACCAATAAATATCCGATTACTAGGGTCTCCGTCCATTACCTTTCACCTGCCTGTGCTAATCAAAGTTTTTCTTTCCATTTCACTATATCTCTGCCCAATCCGGTTGTCAACTGGATTTTTGTAAAAGCGTGCTGCCACTATCTATCAATTCTTTCTCTTTTTCTGCATTCGCGATCAGTTTCCGAATAAAATCATTCTTTCCGTCGTCCAATGAATGCATTTTTTCTTACCTCGCTGTTCTTCAACAGAGCAGAAGATTGTGTTTGCTACTATCAATCCACAACCCGGGGATTTCACCCGTTAGATTACACCCCCAGTGAGCGCACAAAAAAGCCCCGCTTTATGCGAGGCTTTTCAAATCCAATATAATTATAGAGCAATTTCTCCTTCTTCACCGGTGCGAATACGAATGACTTCATCAACATGAGCGATAAAAATCTTACCATCGCCGATCTCTCCGGTCCGCGCGTTTTCAATAATGGTTTTTTTGATCGCTTCGGCTTCCCCGTCTTTCACGACGACCTCCAATTTGATTTTCGAGATTAAATCCACTTTATATTTTTCACCGCGCCATTGTTGGACAATCCCTTTTTGTTTGCCGTGTCCCTGAATTTCAGAAATCATCAAACCGGAATAACCGACTTTTTCCAAAGCATGACGCACATCATCAAGTTTTTCAGGACGGATAACTGCAATAATATGTTTCATCTTATTTTACCCCCTGTGCTACGGTCTTCCCAGTTTCAATTCCAATCGCGCCGTCTCCGACATAAGAGTAAACCGGTTTGCGGGTTAAAAACTCAGGATAAGCACTGTTGCCGTGTTCTCCGATATCCAAACCCTCAATCTCTTCTTGTAAGCTAACCCGGATACCCATAACCGCTTTAATAACCAACCAGGCAATCAGCGAAAGTGCCGTAACAAAAACAGCCACTGCTAAAACACCGACAAATTGCGTTCCCAGCAACTTCAATCCACCTCCAAAGAAAAGGCCGTTGCCTGTTGCAGCTCCCGCAATCCCATCCTGCGCAAACAAGCCAACACATAAAGTCCCGAATACTCCATTTACCAAGTGAACCGATAAGGCACCAACCGGGTCATCAATTTTGATACGATCAAAGCCAATTACACTCAAGACAACCAAAACGCCGGCAATCAGACCGATGATCAAAGAGCTTCCCACACTAACGAATGCACAAGGTGCAGTGATCGCAACGAGTCCGGCCAGACATCCATTTAAGGTCATTCCCAAATCGGGTTTGCCCAAAATCCACCAGGCGATGACAGTGGAACTCAAAGTCGCCGCAATGGCCGCAGTATTGGTGGTCATTAAAACATGGGCGATTGCTTTGGGATCGGCAGCCATCGTGGAGCCCGGGTTAAATCCGAACCAGCCAAGCCAGAGGACGAAAACTCCAATCGTGGCAGTACTCATATTATGACCGGGAATGGGATTGATTTTCCCATCTTTCGTATATTTCCCAAACCGAGGGCCGAGAACTAAAATTCCAGCCAGCGCCGCCCAGCCACCTACCGAGTGAACGACCGTCGAACCGGCAAAGTCCCACATTCCCAATTGGGATAACCAACCGCCACCCCAAATCCAATGTCCGGTAATGGGATAAATAAAGATCGCCATTACGAAAGAAAAGACAATAAAAGATTTGTACTTAATCCGTTCCGCAACAGCCCCGGATACGATAGTAGCAGCTGTACCGCAGAAAACCAACTGAAAGAAAAATTTTCCCAACAAAGGAATTCCTGTCCACGAAATCGCTGAATAAACTCCCTTATAAGCATCACCAACAGCCGGCGAATTGTCGGCGCCATTGATAAACCATAAACCTTTGAGACCGACAAAGGGAGTACCGTCTCCAAACATTAACCCCCAACCCAATACTAAAAATCCGAATGATGAGACCGCAAAAACGATAAAGTTTTTTGACAAAATATTGACGCAGTTTTTAGCGCGATTAAAGCCAGATTCCACCATGGCAAAGCCCAAGTTCATGAAAAATACCAACATTCCCGCAATAAGCGTCCACAGAGTGTCTAAGATGACTTTTGTTTCCATTTGCATTCCTCCATTTTGTTTAATGTTTGCTCAAGCATAATAAAGCTTCTGTTTGAAAAGTAATATTAATGTAATTTCCAAAGCCTTGTTGTGTTATATATTATCATCAACTTAACATGAAATCAATAAATAAATTCAATAATAATGTATACACGAGAATATATTACATACCGATAACACGAGATTTTACAAAACAAATTTGCCGCATGAATTATTCTTTTATCCTGTTTTCATCGTAGATAATTTTACGATCTTTCATTTGAAATGAGCATGTCTCCCTTCCTCAGATTTTTCAAAAATATTGTTATAAAATCCCGCTTTATTTTCCCTTCTAAATTCATAAATTAACTATATAAAATGGATTTCAATCTTTGCGGCATTAAAAATAGAAGGAGCTTATATCCCATGATAAACTGGCTCAATATTTTCAATCAGGACTGGTTTCAAAAGGTCACCGCCCTCCAAAAAGAATGGTATGATTTTTTTAATAACAGCAACTCCTTTCAACGATTGTTCAATCTTTCGAATAACTTATTTGGACCTACCCTAAAGGAATCGGCGGCTCCAAACAACTTCAGTCATCCGGGGTTTGGAGATATGGCAAATTGGCTTAATATTTTGTCAATTCCTTTCATCCGACCGGGCGCTCCGAAAATTAACAAATCCCTTCCCAAGTCCTTAAGCTCACCTGTGAATTTGCTATTTGGGATCCTTCCGGGTTTGATCTTGGGATTTTCAAAATTTTTTTTATAAATTCCAACAATCTCAAAACCCGAACTTTAAAACGAAAACGGCCCAAAACTGAATCATTATAACAACTTGAATCAGGAGACAGACTGCTTTCGATATTCTCTCCTCATATCATAATTATCAGAGGATTTGCTTCAGATGCTCCATACCGAAAGACGGTCTGATGAAGGAGAACCTTATGCCATCCATTGTTAATGTCGGAGTCGTAAATGTGAATAATCCCCAGCAAAATGCGGGGATCTTTTTGGGCAACAGCGTTATTACAGGCTGGGATGCCAATATGAAATTTAATGCCGGAAACGGTGGTTTCTTCGGGTTCTTTAATTATTCGATCGCTTCGGCGAATTCCAATTTCGACGGATTTGAAGCCGCCGACGGGAACATAAACGACCAAGATGTCAAACCTTACTGCGGGGTTAACACATGAAAGAAAATACGATGGTTATCAAAATCGAAGGGAATATTTCTGTTAATTCAATTCAACGGAATTGCGGAATTTTTATCGGCGAAAAAAACAGCGCCGTCGGGTGGAGTGCCCACGGGAAATCAAATAGTGTCTTTAATTCAATCGGAGATTCAAATTGGCTCGTTCAAAATCTTTGTTTAGTGATCGATCCTGATTTAATTGACACTCCGATTGATGATCGGGATCAACATATCATTTTCGATACCCCTGGGCATGATATTCAAGAAACCGACATTGACATTCAGGCAATCAATGTAAATGCCATGATCCAAAATGCCGGCGTATTTTCAGGCCATACAACGATTACCGGAATGGAATCCCACGAAAAGGCCAATACCGCCACAGGAGATACCTATGGAGAAAAAAATCTCTCCATTTGCAATGCAAGCCTGAATTATGATCCGGATTTAGTCGATACGATTATCAATGATCAAGATTTTAAGCCGGCATTTGTTCACGGGACCTAGAAATAGGTTACCGCTTCCTTTTGGGGAATTTTAAAAAGTAATATCCAATATCTCTGAAATGATTCAATTTCTGATTTGTTTACCGTATATATATCTTCTTTATACTTTTGGATAAATAATCCCCAGCCTCTCCGGAGAAACTTTAAAGCATTTTTATAAAAACATCATGTTCCGGATAATTTGACAATTAACACCAAGGTATTTTCATCGGGTTTTTTCTTCTTTGCTTTCCCGTTTTACCAAAACCCGCTTGGGCCACTCCGAAACCCCAAGTCCTCCGGCATTCCAGTTCCAAATTCCGGGCCAACCCCATAAAGCCCAACCCTTTGACCATTCCCATCCTCTCCAACCCCATTGTTTTAGACTTATTTCCATGATTATTACCCGCATTTTAAACACCCATTATTTGAATTCATCTTCTTTTTTGTATATTACCGGTAACAAGTATTGAAATCAACCCGGAGTTATAAAATCATGCAATAAGTATATAAAGTTAAAGCGGGGACATATTTTAAAGGAATAATTCATTGCGCCCAATCCAATCTCCATTCATTCAGTTATTGGATAAAGAATGAGGCTGCCTGAAAAGCAATTATTGCTTAGCGATACAAGTTTTGTTTGGAGTTTATGCGATGGTAAGAATCGGCCCCCGAAATCTGAAAACTGCCTTAGCCGTGATAATCTGCCTTGGAATTTCTAAACTTTTAACGTTGGACTATCCTTTTTTTGTTGCAATCGCCGCAATTATTTCAATGGAGAATTCTTTAGCCAACTCACTCAGGGCCGGGCGAAACAGAATGGCCGGCACAATCATCGGCGCCGGATTCGGCCTTATTTGCGCCTTAATCGATCCGGGAAATCCCTTTTTATGCGGCATCGCTCTGATTATGGTTATCTATTGCTGTAATTTATTAAAATGGCACAAACCGGTTGCTTTTGCCGGTGTTGTCTTCATGGCCGTGATGCTTACGGTAAAAGGAAAAAATCCTTATATTTACAGTATTAACCGTATTTTCGACACATTTATCGGTATCATTATTGCCGTGATAATAAATTATTTAGTTTTCCCTCCGAACTATATCCCACAAATTTACCGCTCCATTAACGATTTATCTTTCAAAATTGAACCTGTCATCAATGATTTATTGGAAATAAAGAAAAATGACATCTTCCCGCTGGAACAGGATCTAGCCAAAGTAAACGAACTCATTAAACTGGCATCCGAAGACAGCCGAGTTCGTTTCATCAAAAAGAAAACCAATCACACTCCCAAGCACTATGATATCGAAACTAAAATAGCCAATTTTAACGAAATCCTTCTACATATGCGGATCCTTGACAAAATGGATTTCAATTTGATAAAAAATTATTCAAACGTCCGGTCCGCCGCCCTCGATATCTCGAATCAGATTCCTTTTTGGCTGGAGCCACGTCCCGAATCTACAAACATTATTATTTTTCTTTATCATATTCAGAAAATCCTTACTCTTTATCAAGAAATAAATGGACTCCCTTTGGCAACTCAACCCGAAGAAAATATAAAACACCCATAGTAGAAATACTTAAAGCAGGTATAAGTTAAGCATTGGAGGAGAAAATTAATTTCACCTGAATTCTTAGGAACTCCGAGGTAAACTTCAATACATTTCTTTCTGGAAAAGGAGATAATCATGACTAAAGTCAGATGTACTGTTGACAGTTGTCAGTTTTGGGGGAAGGATCAATTTTGTACCGCCGAGCAGATTTGGGTGCGCAATGATATCTGTGGGGATGCCGATCAAATTCAGGATCATTTTATTAATGCCACCCAGGTCGAATTCGGCAAAGATTTTGTAGAAGACCATCAAAAGACTCCCAAAGTTAGCTTACAATCGGAAACAGCCAGGACCACTCCGCAAACCTGCTGCGACACCATGAAACCCAAACATTAATCATGCACGGAAGAAACAGAGACCTTATTGAGCCCATTATATACGGGAACTAAAAAGAACCTGGTGAGTTCCAGGTTCTTTTTAATGCCTCATATCTTTGGCTTGATTATCTAAAAAACAATAGCGTAATGACTCCAAAAAGCGGAATCAGAATACATATCGAATACACCATATAGCCGAAAAAGTGCGGTACCTCAATTCCTTGCTCCTCGGCAATGGATTTGACCATGAAGTTTGGCCCGTTTCCAATATAAGTGTTGGCGCCCATAAACACGGATCCAGCGCTGATAGCCATTAACAAATCTTCCCGGACGCCGATTCCGTGAACAATCGGGAAGCCTCCATGGCCCAGACTTTGGGTTACGCTTGAGGCCAAAGAAGCAAATGTAACATAGGTCGGCGTATTGTCTAAAAAGGAACTCAACCCCCCGGAAAACCAAAAGAATTGCCAGGGTTTAATGATTCCCAGGGAGGCTCCTTTAGTTTCCAAAAGCATCAATAGAGGAACCATGGTAATAAAAATACCTGCAAATAAAATGGCAACTTCGACAATGGGTCCATAAGTAAAACTATTCTCAGTCCGCAATTCTTTTTTCGTAAATACCAGTGATAGTACGAGCATCAAAATCATAATCAGTTCCCTGTAAGGAGCCGGCACTTGACAAAAGACAGCTACAATGACACCCAGCAGAAATAGCAAATTGATTTTTCCCGATATCATCAGCGGTGTTTTATTTTGAACATCCTGCTTAAGAACGGTCAAATTTTCTTTCTTATAGGCGATAGTATCCCAAATATAGAAAACGATCAACAGAACGGCGACAGCAAACAGCCAAATCGGAAACAACCGAAAAGTCCAAGTAAACGGCACACCCCGTAAATAACCCATGAAAAGCGGCGGATCGCCAAGTGGGGTCAAACTCCCGCCAATATTGGAAACCACAAAAATAAAGAAAACCGGGATATGCATAATATGTTTTCTTTCGCGAATTGTCGAAAGTAATGGCCGAATTAATAACATACTGGCGCCGGTTGTGCCAATCAGGTTAGCAATAATAGCTCCAACCAGTAAAAAGACAGTATTCACAGCCGGTGTTGCTTTTAAATCCCCTTTAACTAAAATTCCACCGGAAATAACAAACAATGAAGCCAGAAGTACGATAAATGAGATATAATCTTCAATCGTGTTCCCAAGGGAGTGGGGAGATTTCATGATCATGAATATCAATACCGGGATGCTGACAACAGTAGCCACGATGGCTTTATTACTGTTTTTCTCCCAAAAACGCGGCAAGGCCAAAGGCATAATGGCAATCAATAACAAAATCACCGCGAATGGGGCACAAAAAATCAACGGAATGTTTAGCGCTTGACTCATAAGAAATTCCACCTTGTTGTAAATTGTGTGATATATAATAAATGCTTCCCCGATTGATATTAGAGTTTTTTCCCACGTTTTCTCGCCTTTAATATGGAATCAAAACTATTGACATCACCCGGTGTTTTAAAAGCAGAAAGCGGAACATAAACGAATTGCTTTTTCGTTAAAAACAACAAATAATACCTGGAATTTTTGACGACTCTTGCAATATCATTGATTTGAATCTTTGAAGTAGAACCGTCTTTCAAAACAATATCAATATCTTTGCTATTAATTTCGAAGGTTCTCTCTTTAAAAAACAAACGATGGGTTTTGGTATTCGAATGCATCCAGCATCGGAAAATGATATAAGAAAGCAGTAAAACCGGCAAAACGGCTATTAATAAAAGCGTTAATGAGGGCCCTTTTGTGGCTTGGTACATGGCGAGCACGATCATGAAAACAAAAGCCCATAGACTGCGCTTCAAGGAATTGAAAACTAAAATTTTGATATATATCGATTTAGGGAAAGGAAACTCCTTGGTTTTAATCATGCTTGCCTCCAAAAAGCCGAGATAAACTTTTTTATGATTATTTTGAATCCATTTATTAATGAGATTGCGATAAAAGGGGCTGTTGCAAAATAATTAAAAACGGTGAGATATACAATATATTGAATCCAGTTTGGGATTGCTTGCCAATATATTGTATATCTCGATCCATTAAAAATCTTTTGCAACAGCCCGGTTCTTTCACTTTACAAGAAAGGCCCGGTCTTAGAACTTAGCCGCACTATCTTGTTTTTTGCCGAAACCGCCTAGTTTGGAATAAACAATGGCGCCTACCACAATCGCGGCCAGCACAATGCTGGTAATAATTGTACCACCGGATAATGATCCTTTATTGTGAATCTCGTTGACAATCAAAACCGGAGCCGCCAATAAGGAAACCATATTGATAACTTTAATCATCGGGTTCAATGCAGGACCAGCAGTATCCTTTAAAGGATCGCCGATGGTATCGCCAACGACTGCCGCTTTATGAGCTTCGGAACCTTTTCCACCGAATAGACCGTCTTCAATGGTCTTTTTGGCATTGTCCCAAGCTCCACCCGAAGTGGACATAAATACGGCCAATAACTGCCCTGAGAGAATAACTCCGGCCAAGAAACCGCCAAGAGCTTCCACACCAAGCAGCATTCCGATAATAATCGGGGTGATTACTCCAATCAAAGCTAACGGAATCAATTCGCGCTGAGCGGCCGCAGTACAAATACCAACCGCTTGTTTATAATCAGGCTGTACTTTACCTTCCATCAAACCGGGGATCCGGAATTGACGGCGGACTTCCTCAACAATCAGAGCAGCAGCCCTGGCCACCGAGTTGATAGTCAAAGATGAAAAGAGCCAAGGAATCGCTCCACCGATTAACATACCGATAAAAATACTCGGCGTAGAAATCCGAATGCCTGTAGCGGAGAGCAATAGATTTTCAGCAACACCCTGCGAAGCTTGAACCTTACCAACATCGGTAAGGAAGGAACCAAACAAGGAGACGGCCGCGATAACCGCAGAACCGATAGCCACACCTTTAGTGATTGCTTTGGTGGTATTACCAACAGCATCAAGGTCAGCCATGATTTGACGGGCTTTATCATCCAAACCGGCCATTTCACCAATTCCGTTGGCATTATCGGCAATCGGGCCGAAGGAGTCCATTGCCACGTTGTTACCGGTCAGGGTCAACATACCGATACCAGTCATCGCTACACCATAAAGAACATAAATGGTATCCATACCCCAATAAATCACAACAGCAGCTAAAATAGTAACTGCAATAACGATGGTCTGCCAAACTGCCGCTTCAAAACCAACAACCAAACCCCGTAAAATCAAGGTTGCGGAACCAGTCTTGGTGGCTCCGGCAATTTCCTTAACCGGTGAATAGTGAGTATCGGTAAAAAATTTGGTCAATTCATCCAATGCCAAGGCTAATGCAATACCAACACCTACAGACCAAAACGCGCGCCATTCATGCATATAGAAATGAGCCAGCACCGCAAAGGCGATTAATGAAATCACTGCTGAAGAATAAAACCCTTTATTAATCGAAGCCATCGCATCGCCGGTACCATCATCTTTCCCTTTTACCAGGTAAGTACCTATAATCGAGGAGAGTACGCCAATACCACGAACCAGTAATGGGAAAATAATCCACTTAATTTCGTGAGTGATGGAAACCAAGGCCACACCCAGGATTAAACCGGAGACAATGGTTACCTCATAGGATTCAAAAATATCAGCAGCCATACCGGCGCAATCGCCGACGTTATCTCCGACCAAGTCTGCAATAACCGCGGCATTTCGAGGATCGTCTTCCGGAATACCGGCTTCAACCTTACCAACCAAATCAGCGCCAACATCGGCGGCTTTGGTATAGATGCCACCGCCGACCCTCATGAACAATGCCAGTAAAGTACCGCCAAAACCGAAACCGAGCAAGGCATCAGGAGCCGCCATACCAAAATACATAAAAATAACAGTACCACCAAATAAACCAAGACCATCGGTGAGCATGCCGGTGATGGTCCCGGAACGATAGGCAATTTTTAAAGCCTCCGAAAAGCTGTGACGGGCAGCGGCCGATACACGCACATTACCCTGAACAGCCATCCGCATCCCGAATTGGCCGACTGTTAAAGAGAAGAAAGCGCCCATAATAAATGCTATCATACGGCCAAAACCGATATATAATTTTAATTGTTCGGGAGTGGCGCCGGGAAAACGTTCTGCAGCCTCAGCGCTGGGAGGAGCAACATATACGGAAAGGAAGAGCAATGCGGCAAGAACCACAATTAAAGGAAGAATGGTCTTTAATTGTCTGCCAAGATAAGCATCGGCTCCCTCTCGAATGGCATTCCAAACCTCTTGCATTTTGGAATCGCCCTTATCTTTGGCCATAACTTGACCCCGAAGAAACAATGCATATCCTAACCCTATAATGGAAATTGCAAAAACCACCCACAATGACCAAAATTCAAAAGGTAAAAGCTGGAGATGTGACATTGACATGTTAGTATTCCTTTCTATAATTTAATGATAAAGCTGGATAAAAAGCAGATTCTGCAAAAAAAGAGAAATTTTAATACTCCCTACCTTTACGGAATCTGTTGCAAGTTTTTTGTGGGCTTTTCACCTCCTACGGTTTAAACGGGCGGGGAAACGAAAATCCAAATTATGCAGGATAAAGTGACTCAACGACTACCCCAAAACCTACAAACCAAAAAATTAGGTCGAATCCAACGATCATTAAAACAATTAACCCCGTCCCCTGATTTATATTACAATTTTACGCCGATTATATATTATCAAAAAGCATAAGTAAATGCAACAGCGCTCCTTAAATTTTATTCCAGAACAAAGCCCGAAACATCAAGTTTCTATCACTCACTTAGCCATCGGTGTGCTTAATGAACGTTAATTGAGCAATTTCATAAAAAAAAATAAAATGCCCTTACCTGTAGTAATTCGGCATTTTATGATCATTTTAATATTTATTGTAAATATATCTTTAACTATTTGTTACGTTTCCTTTAAATCCTGCTCTTTAAAGATAAAATTAACACAATCAGTATTAATGCCGGTAAGAAATTACCGACCCGAATCTTTTTCAGCCCCATAATATTAATACCGATCCCCATGACGATAACACCCCCAACTGCGGTTAACTCCCGGACCACACCGGGATTAAAAATTGGCTGTAACAATTTGGCAAGTAAAGTTAAGCTTCCCTGATAAACTAAAATCGAAAGCGCCGACCCCAAAACGCCAAATCCCATTCCGGCGGCAAATGGAATGGCAATAATTCCATCCATCATTGCCTTGGTGAATAAAATCGAATAGTCGCCGCTGACACCATCGGTTATACTCCCTACGATCGCCATGGAACCAACGCAAAATACTAAACTGGCATAAATGAATCCTTTTGCCGGGCTTCCCTCTTTAACCTGGAGCCGTTCCTCGATCCACGCGCCAAACTCGTCCAACCTTTTTTCAATATTAATCCCTTCGCCGATCATAGCCCCTAAAGCAAGGCTAATTAAAATGAAAATGGTCTCTTTACCTTGTAAGGCCATTCCGATACCGACCAAGAGGGTAAATAATCCCATAACCTCCAGCGCCGTCTCTGAAAGCCGCTTTGGAAAACGCTTGCTGAATAGCAGCCCTACTGTTCCCCCTACCAAAATCGCAACGACATTAATAATCGTTCCCATAATTTACCATCCTTGATCTGTATTGATCATCCCTTGAATGAGCCGAAATGGTTTAAAAACCTTACGACCCAAGCAACGCTTTGGTACAGAGCCGGTATTTTGAGATATTTTTCCACAGAAGGCTGATACCCCCGACCTATCCCACTCCATCAATGGTCGGAATCCTAGTTAAGATAATGTTACACCGTGAAAATTATCCCTTTTCCAACCCATATTCCATTCTTTCAATTCAAGATTATTATACAGCAACTATCTTCGAAAACAAACCTTTAACTGTAATTTGAGTTGAGACAATCATACCGCAGAAGCCATAGATTGCACCTGGTAGGTCTCTGTGAACTCTATAGTCTCTGTAACGGAAATAGGCTTCAGGGACAAAAGATTGGAGTTTAAAAAAGGACATAAAAAAAGAAGCTGTCTCTGGAAAGATAAACAAGACCGCTTCTTTTGGGATTACGCTTTCCATAAACCATGGATATTACAGTACTCACGCGCCGAAACTTGTTTGGCTTCCACACAAAATGTAGCCACCGGCGCGTCACCGGGGTTCAAGAAAACCCGATATGCTTTACCGTCCGCCAACAATTCAATCCATTCAATATAGTGTTTTTCCTCCATCGGATGAATGACACTACCAATCGTTACTTTATAACCATCATCGGTTTTTTCAATCACCGGTACATGTTTTTCTTTCGAAGCGTCAACTGTATTTTCGGTGACTAATTTCATAGGTGCTCCGCAGCACACCAACTGTCCCCCGGCTTCATGCACCACTTCAACAACATTCCCACACTCTTCGCATTTATAAATTTCCAATTTCTTTGTCATTTTTACTCCTCCTCTAATCAAAATTTAGTTGGGTGATTTATCCCTGCCTGTCAATTCCCGGTACCGGATATTTCCAGGGCATTGAATAACATGGTTCCAACCGCAATGAAGGCAGATTTGTTCCACTTGTTCCGGAGATTGCAGGGCGGCTTTGAGGAAACTGACCAAACCTATTTCCAGGGCTTCTCTCTCTTTAATGGGCATTCTCTCCAAGATATCCTTAAATTGGACTTCTTCAATTCTTTCGATATCCACTAACAACTCTTGCCCTCTTGCCGTGAGCTTAATCTTCAAAACCCGGCGATCTTTGGGGTCTTCTTCCCGAGTCAGCAGCTTTTTCCGGACCAAACGATCCACCAGCTTTGCGGAAGCCGCATTGCTTATGGATAAACCGTTAGCGATTTCACCAATAGAAGGCTCACGGTGAACTGCAACATATTTTATACATGATAACTGAACTTCCGTTAACTGCTCTTTTGCCATGCCTTCCAACGACGGCTTCAAGACTCTATAAATAATCGCTTGGCAAAATAATTTTGCAGAACGCTGAAACAGGTCGAATTCCATTCGCAAATCCCTTCTCTTTTTAAATATAAACCTATATAAATTTTAATATCGTTAACTAATTTTGTCAAGATAATTTTCACGCTCCCTGTTGACTATTATGTCGATTTAGAATTCACTTTTTCCTGGTCTGAAACTTTCACCGTATTCTGAGCCTATTTGCCGATAAATATGCAAAGGTCACGAAAGGCAAGGATAATTTGCTAATCCCCGCATCATTCGCAACCTCTGTTTCGAAATTATCCATAGTATACTGGCACTCGGACATTTTTTATCCTTTGAAATCTCATCAACCCAGACCGGCAAAACATACAGGAGCCATTAAAATGGCTGTTCCACTTTTTTCGGTACATAGGACACTTCAATATAATGCTGTAAATATTTTTGAGCTGCCTTTTGAATATCTTCGGTTTTCACCTGCTCTAATTTAGGCATCAGGATTTCATCATAAACATATTGGGTTTGTAAATACTGGCTCAGTGCGTTCCGAGTCGCCAAACCCTTCCCGCTTGACTTCCGGGCCTCATTTTCAATTTTCATCGCTGTAACCACTTTATCAATTTCTTCTTGAGAAATACCGGTATTTAATAGTCTTTTGACAACATCCAGGGTCCTCGTTTCCACAGTTTTCAACGAATCCGGATCTGTCATGGTGATGAAAACGATATTCGGTGATTTGGGTTTGTCAATATAATTATAATACACGCTGGCACTATAAAATAAACCCTCTTTAACCCGTAATTCTTCAAAATAATGTTGATAATCTTCCAAGTAATAAGCTAAAACTTTAAAAGCTGGGAATTCAGGATCCTGGATTCTAGGAGCTGAGAAACCCATACATAGGGAAGTTGCCCGTCCATTGGGATCAATTTGTTGAAAATGTTTATCCTGGGTAATGGACAGGGGTTGAATCACTAAATGACGGTCTACGGTTTCACTTTCCATTTTGGAAAATATTTTTTCAATATCCGTCATACTTTGACGGACTCCGCCGGAAATGGACAAAATTGCATTACCGGGTTGATAGGTTTGGCGATACCACTTATAAACATCTGAGCCACTTATGGAACGAATGCTTTCCAAATTTGGCCAATCATTATACGGATGCCCTTCGCCATAATAAACCTTTGTAAAATCAGAATAGGTTTTGGTTTGGGCAAGCATAGCTTTCAGACTGGTAGAGAAAGCCTCTTTCAAATCAACTACAACATCATAGCTATAAATCGGCTCTGTTAACAAATACTTGATTCGTTCCAGAGTAGGTTTAACATCTCGTGCCAAAGTCGTCATCGTAATGAGGGTATAATCCGGTTCCGTGGTGACATCGACCGGATCGGCAATCGCTCTCGAGTCATCGTTTAAAACAAAGTAAACGATATTATTCATAATGTTAGCTATGCCTTTTTTACCCGCAGGTTCAATCCCACTGCCCGATTTTAATAACAATGTTATTTGAACAATTTCCGAGCGATTTCGCTGGAGAATAACACTCATTCCATTAACAGTCGACCGTTGGATCGAAGAAGGATTTTCGGCAAGGACCGGGTAATTGCAAAATATGAATATCAGCAAAACCATAAGCAATGAGGCAGATAATTTTTTACCCATCCTATTCACCTCCTGCATTGTTGTTTTTTACAAGTATCCATGCAGTTGGCTGACTGGATAGATATTTATCAACGACTCGCCGTAAATCCTGATTATCGATTTTATGAAGGATTTCCAAAGAATCTACAGTTATATTGTCCGGATCAGTAAGACGGCTTACTTCATATTCTACGGCATCGACTGCGGATTGATTACTGCTCGCCCTTTCTTTTTCGACAGCATGGATAAATTCTTTACGAACCGCACTGATATCTACTTTTTTAAATTGCCGGATAAATTTGAGCATATTATTTTTCACATTTTGGTATTCTTCCTCGGTAAAGGCATGTCTGGACTCCAGATAGTAGATTCCAAAATAATCTTCCTTGCCTAGGGTACGGTTCACCACATTATAAACCTGCGATTCATTTTTGGGGTAATCGATTTTGTATTCACGGCCATACAGATAAGATAACATCTTCAGTACCATGCGTTCCTCCGGAGATAGGCCGAAAATTTGATAAGCCATGAGGACTTGGTATTGATAAGGGTAGAGATTCCTTTCCTCAACGACATCCTGATGAGGCAGATTGTATTCATTGAGAATTTCCTTGGGAACATTCTTTTTGCCAAAACCATTTTGAACTTGTTCCAATTTGGCGATAATGACTTTGGGATCAATATTACCGGCTATGATATACGTGGCATTGTCGGGTTGATAATATGTTTGGTAAAAATCTTTAATATTTTGTACCGTCATCGCATCAACGGTTTCTTTGCTATAAAAATTCTCCGCATAAAAATAATGGAAAATTGGATAGTACGGTATACGCATCCCATAGTCCATATCCAATTCATGGACTACTATTTTTCTTTCGAGATTGACATTGGTTTCGGATAAATCCGTTTGCCAAATCGAACCGTCAAAAATTTGAAATGCATTCTCAAATTTATCTTTGGGCACTACAAAATTAAATACCGTGCTATAAAAGGAGGTAAAGCCGTTAAATTGTCCTCCTTGGCGATTGGTTGCCTCCAGTATATCTTTAAAGGTGAACCCCGATCCTCCCCGGAAAACCAAATGTTCAAGGAGATGGGCAATTCCTTTTTGACGCTCGGTATTCATGCCAATGGGAAAAACAGCGTACATGGAGACCATCGGCTCATCTTTCATTACTCGATACATTAAAGTCAAACCATTACTAAGAACCACTTTTTTGAATGTTTCCGCCGGTTTTCCCGCTGCCCCGCAGGAAGTGAAGGCTATCAAAAAAACTATAATCAGCCATAATATATTTCGTTTTCCCATTATTTGCTTTTCCTCCTGAGCGTTAACCTATCAGGATAGGCATCCCAATCAATCTTCAGCGATTTATTTTTACTTTTGATGAAAAGACCCTTTTTACGGTTTTTAGCTTCATCGATTGTAAAAAAACTATCATCGTTATAATCAATTAAAAACCAATCACCGGGATCATTAAAACAGCCATTATGATTTTGATCGATGACTGCAACCAATTTTTCAGTGCCATCCTCGTTGACTTTAGCCAAAAACCAAGTCCGATTCTCTATTAATAAAAATGGTTTCATTTTCTGAGCGGAACCGGAATCAATTAACGCGCCACTGACAGATACTTCAATTGGGAATTTCCGTTCCGGTTTGGCACGATAACCTACCATCAATTGGATAGGCTCCGGAGCTATAATCCAGTAATTTTGATTACCGTACCATTCATTTAGCAGCGGAACCCATTTCTCGCCGGCAAAACTACCGTCTCCATCCGTATCAATATACAACCTTTTTTCTTCGCCTACAATATCTACAATCACTCCGAAACTTTGATCGGGTTTATCGCCCAATTTAATTTTCCCGGTGTACGGATTTTTTAAGCCCAGCTTCGGTACATCTTTAAATTGATCGACATGTCCAATTTCCAGTTCCACTCTTTGCAAAGATTTCCAATACTGATCGGCCTTTTTATACAATGTTGGCATGTGATTACTAACTGCGATTAAAGAATAGGTTCCTGCTTCGATCTCTCCCAAATTATGATTTGCCGCCCACACAAGACCTGAAAATAAAAATATCAAACAAATCCATCCAAAAAGATAAAAAAAGTTTCGTGTTCTCAAATCATCACTTCCTATCATATATCGATTCGAAGCCTTCAAAACGGATAGTCAATTTCATTCCAACTAACCATTCACCACTTAAGTATTTGCTTCAGATAAATAGAACTCCTCGTCAACAAGGAATTTATTTGACGGGAGTTATAACCCCAGCATTAACATAATCAACGAAAATTTCCCAAAAAGATTCCTAATGACCCTTTTGACTCATAAATCCGTAAGTTCCTACACTGGAACCAATTCCATGATAATGGCCGTTTCCATAGGCTACACCCTTCATCTTCTCCAAATCCAGTTGTCCCTTTTCGCCTAAAAATTCTTCTCCAACATGAATCAACAAAACTTCAGCTAGAAAAAGATCATGGGACCCCAGAGAAATGATTTGTTTCACACGGCACTCAATGTTAACCGGCGCTTCTTCAATGAGTGGAGCTTTTACGAACTTACCTGGGACAGCTGTTAATCCAGCCTCGCTAAATTTGTCCACGTCCCTTCCGGATACCACTCCGCAAAAGTCTGTTGCCCGTACCAACTCAGTACCGGGCATATTGATTACAAATTCTTTGCTTTCCCGAATAATTGCATATGAGTAGCGTTCCGGCCTAATACTAATACTGACCATCGGTGGATTGGAACAAACCGTACCAACCCAAGCCAGGGTAATGATGTTTTTATGGAATCCAACCCCATCACAACTAACCATCACCGCCGGCACAGGCGCTAAAATTGTTGCAGCAGTCTTTTCAATCTTTTTCATCGGCAACCCTCCAATATTAATCAAATTTTTATTCATTTTCCTAGGGTTTTCAATATAAACTGTCATTTATTCTTCACAACATCAACCAGGCCAATACAAAATGCCGCGAAATCCCTATTCATAGATGGATTGCAACTTGAGAAATTCTTTTTTCGATTACGAAATCCTGCCAGGAATTCCACTTTCTTCTACCATTTTGTCTGCTTTCCATGGCATAAACTTTCCGATAACGTACAAAATGATTCTGAGGTGTTTTTAATGTTGACTCTTCCGATTCGAGCTGCAATTCTATATATACTGGTGGTTTTAATCATACGAATAATGGGGAAACACCAAATAGGGCAATTACAACCTTATGAACTTGTAATAACTATCCTCATTTCGGAATTGGCTGCAGTTCCAATGCAAGATACAGACATACCGCTTATCAACGGAATCATTCCTATTTTGACCCTTTTAATCATTCAGATTACCTTGTCGTTAATCTCACTAAAGAGCACAACGGCCCGGCGTATTATTTGCGGAGGTCCGACTATTCTCATCGAAAATGGAAAAATTCAGCAAACGGAGTTAACAAAGCTCCGTTACAGTATCAGCGACCTGTTGGAACAACTTCGTCTGAAAAATATCCCAAATATTTCCGATGTCGAATATGCAATTTTGGAAACTAGTGGAAAACTGTCGGTAATCCCTAAATCTCAAAAAAGGCCGGTGAATCCTGAAGATTTGAAAATTGAAACCCAATATGAAGGACTCCCTTTGACGTTGATCATAGATGGTGTTTTACAACATAAGCAGCTTCGGGAATCAAAAATATCTGAAGAATGGCTGCAAAAGCAAATAACTCAATTTGGTTTCTCCCATTGGAGTCAGATTTTTTTTGCCAGTTTAGATTCCACCGGTAAATTATTTATCCAGGCCAAAGAACCCGGGGGAAGAAAAATTTCATGAAAGTTTGGGTCATTACAATGATTGGATTAATCCTCTTTATCAGTCTCGGGATATATACCCAAAATCAACTCGTAAAAACTTCACTACATTTTACCAAGGAAATCAAAAAAATAGACGCCCTTATTGAACAACAACAATGGAAACCGGCCTCGAAAAAACTCATTGTCTTTCAAAATCAATGGAAAAAAACCAAACCTTTTTGGGCTATGTTAATTATTCACCGGGAAATGGATTCAATCGATGAAGCCCTGATTCGAACCAAAAAAGCTGTCCAAAGTAAAAACGCCTCTGAAGCCCAAATGGAAATAGGTAGTCTGAAACACTATATTCAACATATCCCAGAAAGGGAACGTTTTAGCTTAGTCAATATTCTTTAAATCTATCTTCGTAATTGCGAGTTCCCGGTTTTTTATTTCAATCGTCAAATAGGTTGGACAATGGTTTAAATAAGAACATATCGTTCCGGGATTAATAAGCCTCACTCCATTATAAAATTGATCGTGATATTCATGAGTATGCCCATAGAAGGCTATCGTTGCTTTCTCCCTTTTAGCAGCTGCAACCAATTGATCAAAATTGTCATTGACCGAATACAATTGGCCATGTGTCATAAAACACCGATAAGGCCCCAGTTTCATCGTTAAATGGTCAGGAAAATAATCTCTTGGATCATTATTCCCGGCAACCGCGTCGAGATTAAAGTCCTTCATCAACTTAAGACGAAGCATTTCTTCTATTCCATCACCTAAATGTATTAATAAATCAAACGGGGTTTCCCTTGCCACAATTTTTTGCAGGACTCCAAAACATCCATGGCTATCACTCACCATAACCGCTTTCATTCAAACATCCCCTATCAAACCTGCATTTACCTTTAGGTTTACAAAGGTATAAGCTTCTTCCAAGCGAAATCTAGTAAAATACCTCATCGATGACCATGAAACGGCAGTGAAGTTTTATTAAAGTAAATGTCTTCCTTTATTTAAACGTTCTTGATTTTTTGCACAACACTCTACTAATCTAAACTGAGAGGTCAATACCATGCGGACTTCCCTACGGAAATTCTTTTGTTTACTCCTAATAACCCCTGTTATTCTCTTAGGCATGAATGCATCTGCTTTCCCTGAAAAAGTAAAACCTTCTTCCAATACCATTCCCATGGTTCATTTATCATTTGTAAAAGTTGCTGAAGAGCCCCGTCCAAAAGAAGTTAAACCCGTTCGCTGGGAAAAACCTCAGGTTGTAAAAGGTATTTATGCCACGGGTTGGATGGCCGGCTCTTCCAAATGGTTACCTAGATTAGTTAATTTCATCGATAATACGGAACTGAATGCCCTCGTTATTGACGTTAAGGATGATACCGGAACCATCAGTTATAAATCAAAAGTTACTTTAGCCATCGAAAATGAAGCATCCCAAAATAAAATTACCGACCCGCAAAAAATGATACAAACTCTCCGGGAACACAATATATATCCCATAGCCCGCATCGTTGTTTTTAAGGATCCTTTTTTAGCCCAAAAAAAGCCGGAATGGGCCGTAAAAGATATTAGCGGTGGACTCTGGCATGACCATAAAGGACTCAATTGGATTGACCCCAATAACCGCTTATACTGGAATTATATTATTGATATTGCAAAAGAAGCCATCAACTTGGGTTTTCAAGAAATCCAATTCGATTATGTCCGTTTTACCAGCGACGGAGATTTGAAACGTTGCATATATCCATACAGCACCCAGCAGTTACGCCAGGATGTAATTGAGGAGTTTCTGAAATATTCGAGAACTCAATTAAAAAGTTATCAGATTCCAATTTCGGCGGATATTTTTGGACTTACAACTTCAGCTACTGACGATCTTGGCATCGGTCAAAAATTCGAGAAAATTGCCTCCAGTGTGGATGTCATATGTCCTATGGTTTATCCATCTCATTATGCATTAGGAACCTTTGGTCTGAAAAATCCCAATTCCAACCCGTATCTGACTGTATTTCATGGGGTGAGCGATGCGAAAAGAAGGCTAGATAAGCTTGGCCTTGGTAGCCAAACGCCTCAACTTAGGCCCTGGTTGCAAGATTTTAGCCTAGGATACCATTACGGCCGCAATGAAATACAAAAGCAAATCCAGGCAGTGAAAGATGCGGGAGTACAGGAATGGATTTTTTGGAACCCCAGTTGCCGGTATGATAAATCAAAATATATCAACTAAGTTCTATAAAAATTGCTTCGAATTCTCAAATGCCTTAATGACGTGCTCTTTTGCTTTTAATAAATCCCGTTCAACAATAGCCTGAAAAAGCGCCCGATGATTGGCTAAAACCTGCTCAGGCCCAATCACATGTAATGTCTTTTTAATTGGAGTCGCAAAAAGCTGCATGACTACCTGACTAATCCTAACAAATGAAGAATTCTTTGTTATCTGTAACAACTTTAAATGAAATTGCAAATCTAATTCCGATAATAAGTCCCAATTGTTGGTGGGAATAGTTTTTTCAAATTTGGTAAGTTCTCCGGCCAGTTGCTCCAAATCGTCATCCGTAGCTTTTAAGATCACCAATTCAATCGCATCAACTTCAAGAAGAACTCTCAATTCAAAGAGATCTTCCTTTGAACCTTTTTCAATAATCAAATTAAAAATCAAAGGCTCTATCATCGATTGCGAACTGGAAGTAGCTATAAAAGTGCCCCCCCGTTTTCGGGCCACCAGAACTCCTAAACCGCCTAAGGTTTTTAATGCTTCCCGAAGCGATGTCCTGCTTACTCCCAGTTGTATAGCTAATTCCGGCTCGGGAGGCAAGCGATCGCCTGGTTTCAATTCCCCATTAATTAAAGATTGGGTTATTTTATCGATGATCTGCTGCACGACAGTACTGGATTGTATCGGTTGAAACAAGGCCTTCACCTCAAATAGATTCCAACTCAAAAAATGTAAATAACTGTGTTAAAACTGGAATGTTATCTTAATGATTCATTGCTATAGCGTTTTAACCAAACGAATAATGACTCACGATTTTCAATCCAATTATAGACTCTTAATTCGCCAAAAAAAGAAATTTTTCCTTCTACATGCAGTTCCTTCTTCTAGGCGATTCCAAAATCCTAAAATTAGTTTTACCTTCTATGATTCGAGTATTCTATAAAGAACAAAATACTCGAATCAAAACTTCGTATAAAAAGCAAAAACCGGCTCCTCGGATACGCCGGTTTATTCAAATTTTTTATTTTGAAGAATCTCCAAATAGGTTATGGGATGGCAATGACCCAAATTGCCGGGCGAATGCTTCGGAATGTAAAAAATGCCAATTTCTTGCCGTCAGGACTCCAACTAAGAGACCCGCCGTTAAGACCAACTTTATTCGTGATATAACAAATTTCATTGGTATGCAATTTTTTAATAAACAAACTGCCCCGATCAAACTTTCCATTTCCATCTTTAGTAGGAATCCGGTTCGAAACAAATGCCAATTTTGAACCGTCTGGAGAAAGCGAAGGTAATCGGTTATCATATTCATCGTTAATAATTGCCCGGGCTGTATTCGTAATGGGATTTATTGACCAAATGCCGCCTTTCCCAAAATCCATTACCTGATAGTTCTGTCCCGAGACTGTCACTGTTTTGGGACTAGGAGTAAGCCGAGTGTAGTAAATATTACCATCTTTCCCCCAGCAGGGCGACATTAGAAGTTCGCCTTCGTCCCCAGCAAGAAACTTAATGGAGTTATCTTTTACATTCAAAATATATAATTGTCCGTTATAGGGCCCTTTTCCCCGGCTAAAAACGATTTGGGTTCCATCGGGAGACCAAAATGGATCCCTGTCTTCTGTACCTATGCTTAATTGTTTGCCGGCACCGCTGGGCAGCTCCTTAAGCCAAATGGAAGAACTAATATTGGTACTACCCGACTTGCTCGGAAAGATTCGTCTTGACATGGCTATTTTGGTTCCGTCCGGTGACCATCGGGGCGAAAAGTCAATCATCTGGTCAGTATTTGTCAAAGGTGCCGGATCAGCAACCGGATCTAAAGCCCAATACCAGATTCGCATTTTTGTACTATCTTCACCTTGCATCTTCCCGGCAAAAACCAAGGCCTTACTATCCGGAGACCAATCACAAGACCATATATCATAATTTTTCGGGAGCAATTGAGTTTCCGTCCCCGGCAAATTGGAAACCAAGGGCGGAACTGAATATACCGGTTGTGTTGTCGATTCGCTGTCTCCATCGGCCAGGATCATTCCACTCCCTATTAAAAAAATTATGATAAATCCCAATGCTAAACGGTTAAAACGTAGCATTTGCGAACCTTCCCATCCATTTATTATTTATTGATACTTCGACGCAAAGCAAGCAGTTCCTGCGAACGATAACTATGAATAAACAGGAAATTAGTATTAAAGTCTTATGTACCCGCAAGCTTTACTCTTCACCCACAATCCTAATTTCCGGGGTTAATTCTACATTAAATTTTTCCTTGACTATTGTTTGGACATGTTTAATTAAACGAATTACGTCGCAAGCCGTTGCATCGCCCGTATTAACGATAAATCCAGCATGTTTCATTGAAATTTGGGCTCCACCGATGGAAAAACCCTTAAGTCCCGATTGTTCAATCAAAGGGCCTACATAATACCCTGCCGGGCGACGAAACACACTACCTGCGCTCGGCATATCCAACGGTTGTTTATCTTCCCGCCTGCAAGTCAATTGAGCTATTTTGCCTTCAGCGCTTTCTTTATCGCCCTTCTTTAGTTCCAATTGAACCCTTGTAATAATTTGGCCACTACTCTGAAACCGGCTATGCCGATATCCCATTTTCAGTTCAGCTTGTTCATACCAAACAGGACCGTTTATTTCATCAATAGCTTGGACCCTCTTTAAAATCCCCGCCATTTCTCCATCATAAGCACCAGCATTCATATACACTCCCCCACCAACCGTTCCAGGGATTCCACATGCAAATTCGAGCCCGGAAAGGCCTTGACATGCTGTCTCTTTCGCTAAATCTCCCAAGATCATTCCTGCGCCGGCAGTAACTGTTTCACCATGAATTTCAAAAGAATTAAATTCCCCCGAAAGTTTAATGCCAATGCCTCTGATTCCTTTATCTCTAACGAGCAGGTTAGAACCAAGTCCAATCATCATCCATGGTAATTTCTCAATATGGCAAAAACTTAGTATTTTTTGTAAATCCTCTTCTTTTTCGGGTTCAACCAATAAATCAAGCGGGCCACCAATCTTAAAAGTTGTTAATTCTGTCATAGGGATTTGAAAACGTTTTTTGATGCCTTCCAAGGCGATATTTGCCTGTTCCTGCCATGATACCATCTTTTTCCCCCAAAAAATTTTTTAGATTAAAATATTAATTCAAGCCCGGTTAACCTCTCTTTAATTTCAGCCACAATTCTTTTTTCGGCTTCAAAATCATTTGCTTCAAACGTCACCGAAAATCGCAAATATGGGCCGGCATCATCCCACGGAACCGTTGAAATCGATGCTTCCCTGATTAAAAATTCCGACACTTCCTCTGCATTCTTAAATTTTAAACCGGACTTCGTTCCCTGCGGGGCCGGTACATAACAATAAAACGATCCCTTTGGCTTTTGTGCATCAAATCCAAGCTCCCGCAAAACCGGTACTAATAAATCGAATCTTCTTGAATATCGTTCAGAGTTGATTTCAGTAAGTTCCGGATGCTGTAATGCATAAATACCGGCTTTTTGTATCGCCCGGAACTGGCCGGAATCCGTATTATCTTTCACAGTAGCATAGGCTTTTATGATTTTGGGGTTACCGACGACAAATGCCAGACGCCAGCCGGTCATATTAAAAGCCTTGGAAAGCGAATGGACTTCTACTCCTATTTCCATAGCTCCTTTTATCGATAAAAAACTTAATGGCGATTTGCCGTCAAAGGTAAGTGCGGCATATGCAGCATCCATAATCACAAAAACATTATTCTTAATGGCGAATTCGATAACACTTTCAAAAAATTCTGCAGTACCCACTTGACCCGTTGGATTATTGGGATAATTCAAATAAAGTAATTTGGCCCTATTTTTAATTTGTTGGGGAATTTCAGAAAAATCGGGATAAAAAAATTTTTCTTTTTGCAAAGGAAGATTATAAACCTGACCTTGGAGATACTGCGTATATGTGGCAGGGACCGGATAGCCCGGACTGGTCGTTAAAATGATATCCCCCGGATTGATAAAACAAAGCGGTAGCAATGCTAATATCGGTTTGGAACCTATACCGTGAATAACATTATCTACGCCAAGACCTTTTAAATGATAAACCTTATTCAAATATTCAACGGCAGCCTCTTGAAATTCATAAATTCCATTATCCGAATACCATCGATTTTCGGGTTTTCCCGCTTCTTTGCATAATACCTCTACAATAGAAGAATCTGCGGGTTTATCCGGTTCTCCAACCCCCATATCAATCAAAGGTCTTTCTGGATGATTAATTTTTGCATCTTCTTTTGCTTGTTTGATCTTAACAAATTTATAAATCTTGGTTTTTTTACCGAAATCCAGTCCCCCTAAACGTTCTGCAATTTTATCACTTATAAAATCCATTTTTCCCCAGCTTTCTTTACTCACGATATAAGCATTTTACACTCGTAATAAATTCTACGGAAAAATCAATGATATTTTCTAGAGTTTTTTCAAACAATACCATCATAAACAATAATGGTTAAAATCTTTTTTAAAGGCGAAAAAACATGAAATTATTCCAACCCAAACGAGTTTACTTTGAGGCAGCCGCATTAAATTATCCGATGGGAAATGACATTTTAAATCGTCTAGCCGGGACAGGTGCTGAAATCCACATGCTCGGTTCCAATAACCGTATAACCGGTATACCCGGAAATAATTCTCAACAGAGTTTTATGGAAGGAAAACAAACATTAGTCGTGGGGGTTAAAAAAGATATCCGTTTTGATTCCTGTAGGCCCTCAGCAGACTACGAATTTTCAATGGTTAGCGGATGCCCCGGGAGATGTCAGTATTGTTATTTACAGACCCATATGGGCAAAAAACCATACATTAAGATATACGTTAACATCAAAGAAATCTTTGCCAAAATTAAAGAAATCTCAGAACAAAATGCCCCGAATATAACCGTCTTTGAAGCGGCAAGCACTTCTGATCCTTTGTCAGTTGAACATCTTACTGGCTCTTTGGCTAAATCCATCGAACTTTTCGGGAATTTAAAATATGCCAGACTGCGCACAGTCACCAAATTCACCAATGTAGACTCTTTATTACAGCTCAATCACAGGGGACATACCCGATTCCGTTTCAGTCTCAACAGTGCTGAAATGATTCGAAAATTCGAACATCATACCGCTTCCCTTCGAGAACGGATTACGGCTGCCAATAAAATTGCGGAAGCTGGTTATCCCCTTGGATTTATTATTGCCCCTTTATTCATTTACCCTGGTTATGAAGAAGGATACGCCGATCTTTTCCGCGAACTCGCTCATTCTCTAAAAGATGTACCGTCAGATTTAACTTTCGAATTAATCACTCACCGTTTTACAAACAGTGCTAAAAAAATAATTTTGGAGCGTTTCCCCAATACTTCCTTGGATTTGAATGAATCACTACGACGCCGGAAGTTTGGACGTTTCGGTCTGGTTAAATACATTTATCCGGAAGCAGCTTATCTTCGACTCAAACAAAATATAATTACTTTACTGGAACGCTTCTTTCCTGCATCTCCCATCGAATATTTCACTTAAAAA